>JAYRUQ010000016.1:0-66766 GCA_041919015.1 Inhella sp. | reverse complement strand
TCCTGGGCACGAAAGCCCTGGCGCAGCACGTTGAACGGGAACCGCGCCCAGTCGGCATGGCGAAAGCGTGGATCCTCGTCGGTGGCGCCGTCCGGCAGCTCACAGCTGCCCTGGCCCAGCGCGCAGCGCAGGGTGTCGCCGCCCAGTTCGGCCGCGCGTCCGGCCAGTTCGATCTGCCGCCCCGGCGAAACGGCCAGGTGCCAGGCCCAGTCGGCCCAGGCCAGACCGAGCGAGACCGGCGACAGCGAGCCGGTGAAGGGCGCCACGAAGGCGTGCAGCTTGCGGTCCAGCACCTGGCCGGGGGTTTCTGTTTCGCGCTTGTTCATGCCCACACTCTCGGTCGCGGCATGGCGCGGCGCGTTGATGCAGGCTAAGGAGGGTCTGCATAACCCCGTGCAGCCCGCGTTTGCGAGAGAAGCGGCCGGCTCGTAGGCGGCGCGCGAAGGTCGGACTCGCCGTCCGACAACCGAGCGCGCCAACGACCGAGCAGGCCGCGTATCTCGCAAACCCATGCGGGCCAACGACTTTTCGGGTGATGGCCGGCGTTGCGAACCTTGCCCAGGCCGCCAGCCTGGGCTGCGGCTCGCGCCACGCGGGCCGCAGGCCCATGGCCTTCGGCAGGCTGCCAGGGTGCTCAGCACCCTGGCGGTCCGGCCTCAGCCTTGGCCAGTCAGCCCGAAAAGTCGTGGCGCGGGCGCAGGGGGTCATGCAGACCCTCCCTAGGAAGCGAACGGCGAGGTGAACTCTCCCGAATTTTGGGGAGGAAAACGCAGCCTGGGCGCCGAATTCAGGGACTTCCCGCAACGGCCGCGCGCAGCCCTTGCCGACACTGCTGACATCGCTGTCGTCCACGGCAACCAGGGAGAACGAAGAAGAAGAGCCACCCGCCGCCGCGCTGCCTGCAGCCGGCGGCGCGGTCCATGCGCGGCGCACAATCCGCCGCCAACACCGGTCGTTGGCGCACGGATCGCTCCCATGGACATCTTCGACTACGACAACATCCAGCTCCTGCCCCGCCAATGCCGCGTGGCCAGCCGCAGCGAATGCGACCCCAGCATCGCCTTCGGCCCGCGCCGCTTCCGCCTGCCGGTGGTGCCGGCCAATATGAAGACGGTGATCGACGAACCGATCGCCCGTCTGCTGGCCGAGCAGGACTACTTTTACGTGATGCACCGCTTCGACCTCGACGGTGTCGCCTTCGCAAGGCGCATGCGCGAGGCGGGGCTCTACGTCTCGCTGTCCCTGGGTGTGCAGGCGGCCGACTTCGACACCGTGCAGCGCCTGGCGGCCGAAGGACTGGGGGCCGACTACATCACCATCGACATCGCGCACGGTCACGCCGACGCGGTGCAGCGCCAGATTGCCCACATCAAGCAGCATCTGCCGGCGGCCTTCGTGATCGCCGGCAACGTCGGCACGCCCGAGGCGGTCATCGACCTGGAGCGCTGGGGTGCCGACGCCACCAAGGTCGGCATCGGGCCGGGCAAGGTCTGCATCACGCGCATGAAGACCGGCTTCGGCACCGGCGGCTGGCAGCTGAGCGCGGTGAAGTGGTGCGCGCGCGTGGCCAGCAAGCCCATCGTGGCCGACGGCGGCATCCGCCACCACGGCGACATCGCCAAGAGCATCCGCTTCGGCGCCAGCATGGTGATGATCGGCTCGCTGTTCGCCGGCCACGAGGAGAGCCCCGGTGACACGGTGGTCGAGGACGGCCAGCGCTACAAGGCCTACTTCGGCTCGGCCTCCGACTTCAACAAGGGCGAGCGCCGCCACGTCGAGGGCAAGCGCATCCTCGAGCCCATCAAGGGCCGGCTGGCCGACACCCTGGTGGAGATGCGCGAGGACCTGCAGAGCTCCATCTCCTACGCCGGCGGGCGCGAGCTGATGGACCTGCGCAAGGTCAACTACGTCATCCTGGGCGGCAACAACGCCGGCGAGCACCTGTTCCTTTGATGCTCGAGGCGCTGCTCACCCTGCTGCTGTTCCAGTTGGCGGGTGAGGCGCTGACCCATGCGGCCGGCCTGTCCCTGCCCGGGCCGGTGCTGGGCATGGCGCTGCTCTTCCTGGCCTGGCCCTATCTGCAGCGCCTGCAGGCGCCGCTCGATGAGGCGGCCGATGCCTTGCTCTCGCACTTCGGCCTGCTCTTCGTGCCGGCCGGCACCGGCGTGCTGCTGCACCTGCCGCTGCTGGCGCAATGGTGGGCGCCCCTGCTGCTGGCGGTGCTGGGCAGCAGCCTGGCCACCCAGGCCGCCACGGCGGCGGTCTACCGGGCCTGGGTGCGGAGGCGCCGATGAGCACGCTGTGGGTCTACCTGTCGACCAGCCCGCTGCTCTGGCTGTGCCTGACCCTGGGGGCCTACCGGGCGGCGCTGGCGCTGCAACAGCGCTGCGGCGGCTCGCCCTGGCTCAACCCGGTGCTGCTGGCGGTGCTGATGCTGGTGGCGCTGCTGCAGGCCAGCGGCACACCCTACGCGCGCTACTTCGAGGGCGCGCAGTTCGTGCACTTCCTGCTGGGCACGGCGACGGTGGCACTGGCCGTGCCCTTGCGGCGCCATTGGGCGCAACTGCGCCCGCAGCTCGGCGCGGCAGCCCTGGGTCTGCTGGTGGGAAACGGCCTGGGTGCGCTGCTGGCGGTGCTGCTGGTGCGGTTGGCCGGCGCGCCGGCGGCGGTGCAGGCCTCGGTGGCGCCGCGCGGCGTGACGGCCCCGGTGGCGATGGCGCTGGCCGAACGCATCGGCGGTCTGCCTTCGCTGACGGCGGTGCTGGTGATCGGCAGCGGCATCCTCGGCGCCACCCTGGCCAGCCCCTGGCTCAACGCGCTGGGGGTGCGCGACCCGGCGGCGCGTGGGCTGGCGATCGGCTGCGCGGCGCACGGCATCGGCACCGCGCGCGCCTTCCAGGAGCAGGCGCTGACGGGAAGCTTCGCCGGCGCGGCGATGGCCGCCTCGGCGCTCATCAGCTCGCTGTGGGTGCCGTGGATGATGCGCTGGCTGTAGCTGGGGCCCAGAGCGCGATGAAGCGCCCCTCGGGATCGCCGTCGAACAGTTGCTGCGCCCAATCGCGTTCGCGCTGCTCGATCAGCTCCAGAAAGACCTGCGCGCCGGCCATGGCCTTGAAGGTGTCGAAGCCGCACTCCAGGAAGCCCTGCAACTCGGCCAGGCCGGCCAGGGCGGCGGGCTTGCGCATCATGTGCAACATGCCGCGCAGCAGGGGCTTGCGGGTGTAGACGTCGAGCGCACGGCCGACGGCCAGCACCAGGTCGATCTGGCGCGCGCGCATCTCGGGCTGCCCCACGGCCCGCCAGGCCTGAACGTAGTCGGCCGGACCGAATCCATCGGGCAACTGCTCGGCCATGCGCGTGTCGAGCGCCTCGGACAGCGCGTGCAGCCGCCCCAGTTGCGCCACCGTCTGCACCACCTCGGACGGGAACAGGCGCACCAGCGGTCGCACGATGCGCTGGAACTGTGCGTCGCGGCGCGAGAAGTCGCGCGGGCCGTACAGCTCCTCGAGGAAGAAGCGCGCCGCGCCGCCGTAGCGCGGGTGGGCCAGCAGGTCGTGGTAGGCGCGGTGGAAGCGGTCCTGCTGCAGGGTCTTGAGCTGCAGGGTGCGCGCGGCCAGGCCGGGCGTTGCGGCGCGGTGCACGCGCTCCCGCTCGACCGTGGCGAGGTCGTCGAGGATGGCTTGGGCGACCGGGTCCGTCATGGACCCGGATTGTGCGGAGCGCTCAGGCCGGGGCCTGCTCGTCCTTTAGAACGCCGCGTCGAATCTGGTCGAGCTCGATGCTCTCGAACAGGGCCTGGAAGTTGCCCTCGCCGAAGCCCTCGTTGCCCTTGCGCTGGATCATCTCGAAGAAGATCGGCCCGATCACCTCCTTGGTGAAGATCTGCAGCAGCAACTCCTTTTCGGCACCCAGGTGGGCGGCGCCGTCGATGAGGATGCGCAGCCGGCGCAGCTCGGCAACGTTCTCGCCATGGCCGGGCAGGCGCTTGTCGATCAGGTCGAAATAGGTCTCGATGGTGTCCTGGAACACCACGCCGGCGTCCTTCATCGACTGCACCGAGGCGTACACGTCGTCGGTGGCCAGCGCGATGTGCTGGATGCCCTCGCCGTTGTAGAGGTGCAGGTACTCGGCGATCTGGCTCTTGTCGTCGCTGCTCTCGTTGATGGGGATGCGGATCTTGCCGCAGGGGCTGGTCATGGCCTTGCTCTTCAGCCCGGTCAGCTTGCCCTCGATGTCGAAGTAGCGCACCTCGCGGAAATTGAACAGGCGCTCGTAGAAGTCGGCCCATTCCTTCATGCGGCCGCGGTAGACGTTGTGCGTCAGGTGGTCGATATAGCGCAGGCCATGGCCGGGCACCTCGCTGGGCACGGCGGCGCCTTGCGCATCCTTCAGCGGCACGAAGTCGACGTCGTAGATGCTGATGTTGCCGATCTGTCCCGGCTGCCCGCCTTCCTTGCCGTGCCAGCGGTCGACGAAATAGATCAGCGAGTCGCCGATGCCCTTGATGGCCGGGATGTTCAGCTCCATCGGACCGGTCTTGTTGTCGAAGCCCCAGGCGCCGAGCTCCAGCGCGCGCTGGTAGGCCGCTGCGGCGTCGGCAACGCGGAAGGCGATGGCGCAGACGCAGGGCCCATGCAGGCGCGCAAAGCGCTGCGCGAAGGACTCCGGCTCGGCGTTGACGATGAAGTTCACCTCGCCCTGGCGGTACAGCAGCACGTTCTTGTGGCGGTGCCGGGCCACGGCGCGAAAGCCCATCGTCTCGAACAGCTTGCCAAGGCCGACCGGGTCGGGGGCGGCGAATTCGACGAACTCGAAGCCGTCGGTCTGCATCGGGTTGTCCCAGGGCACGAAAGCGCTCATCGGTGGCTCCAAGAAGGGGTGCGGCACTGTAGGCAGGCCGGGCTGCAGGATGGCTGCAAGGCGCCCGTTTGTACGCCGTTGGGAAGCCGGATTCCTGCAGAATCATCGGCATGAGCGAATCGATCCCGCTGGATGCCATTGATCAGCGCATCCTTGCTGCTTTGCAGCGCGACGCCCGTCTGAGCTTCGAGCAACTCGCCGAGCGCGTCGGATTGTCGAGTTCGGCGGTGCTGCGGCGCGTGCGGCGCCTCGAGGGCGACGGCGTGATCTGCGGCTACAGCGCCCTGGTGGCCCCCGAGCGCGTCGGTCTGGGCCTGAGTGCCTACATCAATGTGCGCCTGGAGAAGCACGGCGCCACGCAGCGTCAGAGCCCGTCCGACCAGTTCCGCGCCGCCGTGCAGGGCTGGGCCGAGGTGGTGGACTGCGTGGCCCTGGCCGGCGAGATGGACTACCTGCTGCGCGTGCAGGTGCGCGACATGGCGCACTTCGCCGCCTTCATCCGCGACACCCTGCTGCGCCATGCGGCGGTGCAGGACTGCAAGACCAGCTTCGTGCTGGAGCGCGTCAAGGGGCGCGGCGGCTGAGCCGGACCTGGACGTGCTCAGAACCCGGTGTTGGCAGGCGGCAGGGGGTCGCTGAGGATGTCGTGCAGCAGGCGCAGCGTGGCCGGTTCCGACAGGTTGAGCAGGCTGCTCAGGTCGCGCACATCGTCGGGCAGCCCGGCGTTGTCCCAGCCGTGGGTGACATGGCGGGCGATGCGCGTGGCGTAGAGCACGCAGAGTTCGGAAGCGTCGGGCTGGCGGGTCTTGTCGTCGCTGAAATGCGCCAGCAGCTTGGGCAGATGCCAGGCCTGCATCAGCGCCTGCTGCAGGTCGGTGAGTTCGATGCCCAGCACGTCCTTCTGGGCGCGCGACGAGCGCAGCGTTGAGTCCGCCGCCTGACGGCGCTGGATCTCGAGCGCCAGCCCCGGTGCCTCACACCAGAGCAGCAGTTCGGCAAAGTCGTGCAACAGCGCCGCACCGTGGATGACCGGCGCATCGGGGTCCATGCGGTGGGCGGCGAAGCCCAGCGCCAGCTGGGCGGCTCGCTCGCTGCGCTTGAGCAAGGCCTCCACCCCGTCACGCGCATCGGGCTGGTCAGCCAGCACGGATTCCAAAGTGGTTTGGCTGCCGAAGGTCCTGAAGAAGGGCGTGATGCCCATCAACACCACGGCCGCGGTGACCGTCTCGGCGTCGTTGCTGCGCCGCTCGCGCCCGAGCGCCGCTGCGGCGCGCAGCACCTTGAGCGTCATCAGCGGGTCGTTGGCGAAGGTGTCGCCGATGCGATGCGCATCGACGTCGTCCTCGTTGGCGCGCAGGTGTTCGAGTTGCTCGGCGCTGGCGGCCAGTACCGGCACCTCCAGGGCGGCGAAATGCCGGACCCAGGCTTCCAGGCTGTGCAAGGGGCGCTGCAGGGGCATGGCGACGGGCGAAGTGGAGGCGATGCCCATGATAGGCAGCGCCTCCACACCGCGAAGCCCGGATTTACAGCCGATCCAGGCCGCGAACAAAGGTGAACTGGCGCTCGCCGTTCACGTAGACGACCGCGAAACCGGTCGACGGATCGCGCGCCACCTCGACCTGGGAGGGGCCGACGTGCACGCTGATGCGCTCTTCGGGGTATTCCAGCGCGTAGGCACGCTGGTCCAGCCATCGGCTGGCGGCTTGCAGTCCGCGCACCAGCGTGCTGCGGACCCAGGAGAGATCGGTGCGGCGGCGCTGCAGGGCCGATCCGAAGGGCAGGGCTTGAACGGTCATGGTGCTTGCTCCCGCGGCCAATGGGCCGCTTCAGTCGCTGGAGGGGGGGTGCCAGAGTTCGCGCAGATCGGCCTTGATCTGTCGCTGGGCGGCCTGGCGCCGGTCGGGTGCCTGGTGTGCGCCGGCTTGGCGCTGCCAGCAGGCCGCGGCGTAGGGGTTGCGCGGCGCAAGTGCGCGGCATGCCGCCTTGCGCTGCAGCGCCGGGCGTGGGGTGGTGAACTGGGGCATGTGCATCTCCTGGGCTACTGAGCCTGATAAACGAGGCGCAGATGATAAAGAACACTTGCGCAGAATGGCAAGTGCCTGATCGAGCTTCGAACTGGGGGGTGTGGTGCGGCCCTGACAGGCCGGCGCTCAGCGCTTCTTGGGCTTGAGCGGCGCGATGCCGGCCGCCGCCTGGCGCCAGACCTCGGTCGGTGCCGGGTCGCTCTTGGCGGGTGCCGGCGATGCCGGGCGCGTCGGGGAGGGTGCGGCCGGCTCGGCCGGGGCCAGCACCTCGCCCAGCAGGTCCAGCAGGCGGGTGCGGGCGCGCTGCGGGTGGCGCCGGTAGTAGGTCAGCACCAAGCCGACGATGAAACGCTCGTCGTCGTCCTGCGGGTCGCTGAACGAGGGCTCGGGCGGGGGGGCGAGGCGCGCCGTGCTGCTACCGGGAGCCGTCCCGACGGCGCCATGCTCCTGGTCCATCCAGAAGGTCGGCTTGTGGCAGCAGCCCTCGAACTGGCGCGCCAGGCGTTCGCCGATCTGGCGCGAGCGGCTCTTGATCTGGCTCCAGTAGCTGGGCTGGATCTGCAGGCGTTCCGCAAAGCGCCGCTCCAGCCCGCGCAGGGCGGCGGCATCGGGGTGCTTGACGGTGGCGGCGACGAACTCGTCGAACAGGCGCAGGGCGTTGTCCAGACGGATTTGCGCCAGGTCGCGGGGCGCGGTCGGCATCGGCCAGCATGATAAACGGCCCTTGCCATGCTTCCGCGCACAATGCCTCGGGTGCTCACCCCGGGAGCGGGTTCATGCGTGAATTTCTCAGTTGGACGCTGGCCTTGTTACTGGCCTTGCCGGTGGCTGCGGCCGAGCGCGCCATCGATAAAGAGGTCGTGATCAGGGCGACGCTGGAGCAGGCCTGGCAGAGTTGGACGACGCGCGATGGCATCCGCAGCTTCTTCGCCCCCGATGCGGTGGTGGAGGCGCGGCCCGGTGGCGCCTTCCACATCCACATCGATCCCGGCGCCGCGCCCGGTCTGAAGGGGGCCGACGACATGCGCTTCCTGGCCTTGCAGCCGATGAAGATGCTGAGCTTCGACTGGAACGCGCCGCCCTCGCTGCCGCAGGTGCGCGCGCAGCGCACCCTGGTGGTGCTGCGCTTTGCCGAAGTGGACGCGCAGCACACCCGCATCAGCCTGCACCACGTGGGCTGGGGCGAGGGCGGTCAGTGGGACCAGGCCCACGCCTACTTCGATCGCGCCTGGGGCCAAGTGCTGGCCAACCTCGTCAAGCGCTGGGAGACCGGTCAGCCGATCGACTGGAGCGACTGGCTGGCGCGCCTGGAGGCCTTGCGCAAGCCGGCTGAACAGGCGTCGCGCTGAGGCTGAGGCTGAGGCTCAGGGCTGAGGCTCAGGGCTGAGGCTCAGTCGGCCAACTGCAGCACCAGCTTGCCGAAGTTCTCGCCGTTGAAGAGCTTGAGCAAGGTGGCCGGGAAGTCGGCCACCGTGCCGCGCACCACGTCCTCGCGGCTCTTCATGCGGCCGTCCTTCAGGTAGGTGGCCATCTCGGCGACTGCCTCGCCGTAGCGCGGCGCGTAGTCGAACACCACGATGCCCTCCATGCGCGCCCGGTTGACGAGCAGGCTGAGGTAGTTCTTCGGGCCCTGCACGGCGCTGGTGTTGTTGTACTGGCTGATGGCGCCGCAGATGATGATGCGGGCCTTGCGGTTGATGCGCATCAGCACCGTGTCGAGGATCTCGCCGCCGACGTTGTCGAAGTAGATGTCGACGCCGTCCGGGCAGTGCTGCTTCAGCCCGTCCTTCACGGTGCCGGCCTTGTAGTCGATGCAGGCGTCGAAGCCGAGTTCCTTGACCACCCATTCGCACTTGGCGGCACCCCCGGCAATGCCGACCACCCGGCAGCCCTTGATCTTGGCCAGCTGACCCACGGTCTGTCCGACCGCACCGGCTGCGCCGCTCACCACCAGCGTCTCGCCGGCTTTGGGCTGGCCGACGTTCATCAGGCCGAAATAGCCGGTCATGCCGGGCATGCCCAGCACGTTGAGCCATTGGCTGACGGAGCCCATGCGCGGGTCGATGCGCGTCAGGCCGCTGCGCTGGATCATCTCGGCCGGCACCAGGCAGTAGTCCTGCACGCCCGGGCCGCCGCTCACCAGGCTGCCGACCGGAAAGGCCTCGTTCCTGGAGGCGATCACGCGACCGATGCCGCCGGCGCGCATCACCTCGCCGATGCCGACCGGCGGGATGTAGCTCTTGCCCTCGTTCATCCAGCCGCGCATGGCGGGGTCGAGGCTGAGCGCCAGGGTCTGCATCAGCACGCCGCCTTCCTGCGGCTGCGCCACGGCTTCTTCGGTCTGTTGCCAGCATTGCGGGCCGGGCAGTCCGACGGGGCGTTGGGCAAGGCGGATCTGGCGATTCATCGGGTTCATGGTGGGATCCAGGGTTATTCGCGGTTGCGCCGGGTGCGCGGCGTGCCGAGCAGGGCGTCACGCACGCCGGCGGAGTCGGCCTCGCCGATCCACAGCTTGAGCATGCCGTTGAAGAAGCCGGCGCCGGCAAAGGGTTCACCCACCGGCTGGCCGCTGAGCGACATGACGGTGCCGACGCCCGGAACCCAGTCGAAGGTGAAGGACTCGCCGCTCTTGAGTTGCTTGCGCGCCGAGAACACCTCGCCGAGCCGGGCGATCTGCGTGATCGAGGCCATCAGGTCCTCGCGCGTGGCGTTCTGCTCGAAGCTCTTGGTGAAGGTCTTGCCGAGTTCGGCGCCGCTGACGTCGCGCAGCATCACGCCGTGCACCCGGCGCGGCCCGCTGGACTCCAGCACGGCCTTGGCCGAGTTCATCTTGCCGGGCAGGTAGAGGCCGACGGCGTAGACCTGGACCACCGCCTTGTAGCGGATGGCGGCGCCGTTCAGCACCAGGGTCTTGCCGGCCAGCGCGATCTGCGGTTCGAACACCACGCCGCCGAGTTCGACGGCCTGCGCCCGCGCCAGTCCCGGAGCAAGCCAGCTCAGTCCGAGCAGGCGGGTGATGAGTCGGCGCTGCATGCTTCGCTCCGTGTCCAGAGGGGGAGCGCAGACTGTAGCGCCGGGGCGCGGCGCGCCCTTGCTCTTAAGGTGAACGGGCTTTGCCCGGCACCTTAACCCCCGCTGGGGGCGGGCCGGGCTGGCCCGGACCTGGGGGTGCTCAGAACTTGTAGCTGCCCGCCAGCTGCACCAGGCGCCCGGCACCGGGGACGTAGTGGCCCGGGTAGAGCGCATCGGCATACAGCTTGTTGCTCAGGTTGCTGACGTTGAGCTTGTAAGTGAGCACGTCGCGCACCGCCTGGTACTCGAGCATCAGGTCGCCGATCACGAAGCCCTCGGCATGGAAGCCCGGGTTGCGGATCGGCTGCTGGCCGCCGCGCGCGGTCAGGCCGGCGCCGGCACGCCATTGCGGCGCGAACTGGTAGGTGGTCCAGAAGCTGCCGCTGTGCACCGGGGTCAGGCTGGGCCGGTTGCCCTGGGTCTCGCCGCCGGTGCTGCTGCTGATGTCGATGTTGGCCACCGGCATGTAGGCGTAGGAGGCAAAGACCTCCCATTGCGGTGTGAGCTTGCCGGCGATGTCCAGCTCGACGCCGGCCACATGGCGCTTGCCCGACAGCGTGACGATGCTCAGCAGCGGGTCGGTGTTGCGCTCGTGCAGCTTGGTGGCGCGGAAGACCGCGAAACGCGCGCTCCACTTGCCGTCCTCGCTGTCGATCTTGGCGCCGGCCTCCAGGTTCATGGCCTCCTCGGGCGGGATGTCGACGTTGGCGGCCGACAGCGAGTAGGCGTCGCCCGAGGTGTTGAAGGAGCTGGCGGCCGAGAGGTGGAAGCTCATGCGCTCATTGGGCTGGAACAGCAGCCCGGTGCGGTAGCTCCATTCGCCGATCTTCATGCGGTAGCGGGTCTGGGTGAGCGGCGCCGGCGCGTTGCTGGGCAGGCTGAAGCTGTCGTAGTCGCCCTTCAGGTGGTCGTAGCGCGCACCGACCAGCAGCTTCAGGCTCGGGGCCAGCTGCACCAGGTCCTGCGCGTAGACACCCCAGCCGCGCGATTCGTATTGGTTGCCCAGGCGCAGCACGCGAACCGACTCATCGACGCTGGCGCCGTCGGCGGGCGTGCCGATCTGGGTCTGCGGTTTGGCCGGCACCACGCCGCCCTGCGCGGCGCTGCGTGCGGCGAACACCTCCTTGTTCTCGATCGCCAGGTCGGCGCCGACCTGCACCTTGTGCTTCAGACCCAGGGCCTTGAACTCGGCGTCGAGGTCGCTCTGCGCGAACCCGGTGTCGAGGTTCTGGATCTTCAGGTTGGTTCCGCGGTTGACCAGCGTGCCGGGCCCGAAGCTGGCCAGACTGACGGCCTGCCCTCCGGGCTGCTGCGAAGCGCTGGCGAAGCGGATGGCGCTGGCGCGCTGGTCGCGGGTGTATTCGCCACGGCGCAGCTTGGTGACCAGTTCCACCTTGGGCGAGAAGCGGTGCGTGTGCTGCAGGCCGAAGGTGGTGGCGCTGCCGGCGTTGCGGTCGCTGGCCAGCCCGTAGTAGGCCTTGGGGTCGAGCGGCAGCAGCGTGGTCTCGCTGACCGGCGAGGTGAGGGTCGGGCGGATCCACGGCATGCCGTAGTTCATGCCGTTGTCGTTGTCCAGGTGGTACAGGCTGACCAGCAGTTCGTCGCTGCTGCCGATGCCGCTGCGCCAGGAGGCCGCCAGCCCCTTCTTGTCGACGCTCGAGCCCGAGCCGTTGTTGTCGGCGCGGGTCAGCATGGTGCTCACGCGCAGCGCCGAGTCCTGGCCGACGCGCCAATTGAAGTCGCCCACCGTGCGCAGGTAGCCGTGGCTGCCGAGCGTGGCGTCGATCTGATGGCGGTCGAGCAGGCGCGGCAGCTTGCTGACCTGGTTGACCGCGCCGCCGGTGGAGCCGCGGCCGAACAGCATCGAGGCCGAACCGCGCAGCACCTCGAGGCGGTCGTAGTTGAAGGTATCGCGCTCGTAGAAGGCCGGATCGCGCATGCCGTCGACGAACACGTCGCCGGTGGCCTGCAGCGGGAAGCCGCGCAGACGGATGTCCTCCTCGCCGCCCTCGGCCGCCAGGAAGCTGATGCCGGCCGTCAGCTTCAGCGTGTCCTTCATGGTGTCGAGATTGCGGTCGTCGATCAGCTTCTCGGTGACCACCGTGACCGACTGCGGGATGTCGCGCAGCTCCTGCTTGCCCTTGCCGATCTGCGTCTCGGTGGCTTGCAGAGCGTCCTTGCCCTCGGCCTCCTTGGCGGCCTTGGCCTTGACGGTGGGCAGCGCCTTGTCGGCGGCGGTGGCTGCGGTCTGAGCCGTCGCGGCCAGCGGCAGGCCAAGGCTGGCGGCCAGCGCGGCGAGGGGCAAGAGGGGCAAGAGGGGAGGCTTCATCTTCGTTCTTCGGGTTGGAAAGGGGTTCAGTTCAGCTCGTACTCGAGCGTGGCGACGGCCACCACCTCGATGGCGCGACCGTCCTCGAGGTAGGGCTGGATGCGTGACTGCTGCATGGCCTCCAGTGCCTGCGCATCGAGCCGTGCGAAGCCGGAGCTGCGCAGCATCTCGACGCGTCGGGGGCGGCCCTCGGTGTCGAACACCACGCGCAGCTGCACCGTGCCGGCCTCGCCGGCGCGCCGCGACAGGCGCGGCACCTCGATGGCGGGCTCGACGCGGTAGCGCAGGCTGCCGGCGCTGACCGGCTTGGGTTGCGGCGCGGCCAGACTGACGGCGCGCGGCGCGGGGGCCTCCAGCAGCGGCGGGGTGGGGTTGGCCGGCGGCGGCTGCACGGCGACCTCGAGGCGCGGCTGCACGCTGACGAATTCGGGCAGCGGCAGCGTCAGGCTGACCTGCACCGGCAGGGCCACGCGTGGGGCCTGCGGCAGGGGCTCGGGCGGCGCCGGCGGCTGTTCCAGCAGGCGGACCTGCACGGGAGCCGGTGGCTTGGCGCGCCGGAAGTGCTGACCGGCCTGCGCCAGCAGCAGCACGGCGGCCACATGGACGCCGACCACGGCCAGCAGCGCCCAGGGGCGCGAGGGCGCGGCCCGCCAGGCGGTGGCGGCGTCGGGCAGCGCCGTCGGGTGCGCCAGGGCGGGTTCGGACGCCGCCATCGAAACCCGCGCGGCGCCCCCAAACCGAACAGGCGACGAGGGCGCGGATTCTTTCAGCGGGGGCAGGGCCAGGGTGTTCATGGGGCTTGTTTCGGCGACGGGCCGCGGCCCGCTTCGTGACCGCGACGGCGCCATGGGCGCTTGAGGGGCAAATCCAGGCCGGCAATATAGCGCAAATGCGAATGATTCGCACTGGCTTTAGTGTCGACGCAGCACGGCGGCCGCCGTCCGGGCGGGCGGATCAGGGGTTCTTCCCAGGGCGGCGCGGTCCCGCCGCGGCGCCGCGCGGCCCGGACAATCCGGCGCTCTGCTTCCTGCTCCTGCGCGTTCCCTTCATGGCAAAACTGTTCTGGCGCTATGGCGCCATGGCCGCTGGCAAGACCCTGGCGCTGCTGGGCGTGGCGCACAACTACGAGCGCCTGGGGCGTTCGGTGCTGATCTACACCGCGCGGCTCGACCACCGCTACGGCGAGGGCGTGGTCGGCACCCGGCTGGGCCTGCAGCGCCCGGCGCGGACCTTCGCGCCGGACACCGTCTTCGACGCCGCCGACATGCCGCCCGACACCGCCTGCATCCTGTTCGATGAGGCCCAGTTCCTGAACCGCCGCCAGGTCAGCGAACTGCATCGCCTGGCCGTGCTGCACGGCTTCCCCGTCATCTGTTACGGGCTGCGCAGCGACTTCCGCGGCGAGGCCTTCGAAGGCGCTGCGGCGCTGGCCACGCTGGCCGATCAGGTCGAGGAGCTCAAGACGGTGTGCCGCTGCGGGCGCAAGGCCAGCTTCAACATCCGCGTCGACGCGCAAGGGCGCCGCATCAAGGAAGGCGAGCAGGTCAGCATCGGCGGCGACGCCAGTTACGTCGCCGCCTGCCCGCACCAGTTCTATACCGATCGCTGCAAGGATTGACATGCACCAGCCCCCAGTCTCGCCAAAGCTCGCCACCCCCCGAGGGGGCGCTCAGTGCCTTCGGGCGGCCGGGCGGCACATGGATCTGCCCCCAGTCTCGCCAAAGCTCGCCACCCCCCGAGGGGGCGCTCAGTGCCTTCGGGCGGCCGGGCGGCACTGACATGCTCCGCTTCGACCTGCCACGCGTGCACGCCAACGTCGTCCGCTGGGAAGCCCTGCTGACCTGCCTTGTGTGCCTGTTGGCGCTGCGCTGGAGCCCTTGGCTGATGGCCGTGCTGGCCCTGCAGGGCGGCTTGCGCGGCTGGCTGGGGCATCACCGCGAGCCGCTGCATGCGCTGTGGAAGCGGATCTTGCAGGCGCAAGGCTGGGCCGGGCCGCTCGAGGACGTCGGCGCCAAGATGTTCGCCGCCAAGCTGCTGTGCATCGCCAGCAGCGTGGCCCTGCTGCTGGCAGCCGCCGGATCGACGCTGTGGCGGGTGCCGGTCGCGGTGCTGGTGGTGTTCAGCACCTTGGAGTGGGCACTGGCGTTTTGCGCCGGCTGCTGGGCCTACGGCTGGTGGTATCGGCGCTTTCCGCCGACCTGAAATTCCGTCGCCGCATTGAGCTGCACAGAGCGGCAGAAACCCAGCCTTGCCCTCCCTCGACGCCCACTGGCCGATCGCCGCGGTCTTCGCGGTGGTCTACGTCGGCATGTTCCTCGGCGGCCTGCCGACGCTGAAGCTGGACCGCAGCGGCATCGCCTTGCTCGGCGCCATCGCGGTGATCCCGCTGATCGGCAGCAGCGTCGAGGACGCCGCGCGCGCGGTCGACCTGCCGACCCTGGTGCTGCTGTTCGCCTTCATGGTGCTGGCCGCACAGATGCGCCTGGGCGGCTTCTACACCGAGGTGCTGCGGCGTGGCCTGTCGCCGAGGCTGTCACCGCGCGGCCTGCTGGCGGTGCTGCTGCTGGTGGCCGCGCTGCTCTCGGCGGTGTTCTCCAACGACGTGATCTGCCTCGCCCTCACGCCCCTGGTGGCGCGCCTGGCGCTGCGCCGTGGCTTGCCGCCGCTGCCCTTCCTGGTGGGGCTGGCCTGCGCGTCCAACATCGGCTCGGGGCTGACGCTGATCGGCAACCCGCAGAACATGCTGATCGGCTCGATGCTCAAGCTGCCCTTCGGCGCCTACCTGCAGGCCGCCGCGCTGCCGGTGGGGCTCAGCCTGCTGCTGCTGTGGGCCTGGCTGGCGCGATCCCTGCCGGCGCATAAAGCCATCGACGCTGTCACCGCCGCCTCCGCCGCCGCGCCTTCAGCGCGCGCCGACGAACCGCCCTTCGACCTCTGGCAATCCAGCAAGGGCCTGGGCGTGGCCGTGGCGCTGATGGTCGTCTTCCTCTTCACCGGCTGGCCGCGCGAACTGGCGGCGCTGGTTGGTGCCGGCGTGCTGCTGATGAGCCGGCGCCTGCACAGCGCCGAGGTGATGGGTTTCGTCGACTGGCCGCTGCTGCTGCTCTTCATCGGCCTGTTCGTGGTCAACCACGCGTTCGCCCAGACCGGCTACGCCGCGCAGGCCGTGGCCTGGCTGCAGGCCCAGGGCCTGGCCCTCGAACAGCCGGCGGTGCTGGCCGGCGTCACGGTGCTGCTGTCGAACCTGGTGTCCAACGTGCCGGCGGTCATGCTGCTGCTGCCGCATCTGGGGCCCGAGCAGGGCCCGCTGCTGGCGCTCGTCAGCACGCTGGCCGGCAACCTGCTGCTGGTCGGCTCGATCGCCAACCTCATCGTGGCCGATCTGGCGGCCAAGGAGGGGGTGACGATCGGTTGGCGCGAGCACCTGCGCCTGGCCGCTCCGGCAGCGTTCGGCTCGCTGCTGATCACGGCCCTCTGCCTGGGCTGAACCAGGGTCCGTTCACGCTGCGGGGGGGCTGGCTTCCCGCAGTGTGAACAGACCTTACTCCTCGTCGTCCTTCAGCTTGTAGCTCGCCGCCAGCTGCGCCTGAGTGCCGGGCGGCACCGGGTCGTAGTGGCTGAAGGCCAGGGTGTAGCGCGCCTGCCCGCTGGTCAGCGCGTTGAGGCGGGTCTGGAAGGCTGCCAGCTCGGCCAGCGGCGCCACCCCCTGCACCACCAACTGGCCCGGCACCGCGGCGCGTGTGCCGGTGACCTGGCCGCGGTGGCTGGCCAGGTCGCCGCTGACGTCGCCGACGAAGGCCTCGGGCGTCTGCACCTCGACGTTGACCATCGGCTCCAGCACCACCGGGCGGGCTTCCCGCACGGCGATCTGCACCGCCTTCTTGGCCGCGGTGACGAAGGCGATCTCCTTGCTGTCCACGCTGTGGTGCTTGCCGTCGTACACCGTCACCTTCAGGTCCACCAGCGGGTAGCCGGCCACCACGCCCAGCGCGCAGGCCTCGCGCACGCCCTTTTCCACCGCCGGCATGTACTGGCCCGGGATCACGCCGCCCTTGACGGCGTCGACGAACTCGATGCCGGCGCCGCGCTCCAGCGCCTCGATGCGCAGGTAGACCTCGCCGAACTGGCCGGCGCCGCCGGTCTGCTTCTTGTGCCGGTGATGGCCCTCGGCGGGGCTGCTCACGGTCTCGCGGTAGGCAATGCGCGGCGGCTGCGTCTTCACCTCGAACTTGAAGGTCTCCTTGAGCCGCTCGAGCAGCATGCGCAGGTGCAGCTCCCCGAGTCCGTAGACCAGGGTCTCGTGGGTCTGCGCGCTTTGCTCGAGCTTCAGGCAGGGGTCTTCCTCGACGAGACGGTGCATCACGTCCCACAGACGCTGCTCGTCGCCATGTCGGGTGGGCGCCAGCGCCAACCCGTGCACCGGCGTGGGCACCTGCAGCGGCGCCAGATGCAGGTGCTCGTCCTCGGCGGCGTCGTGCAGCACGGCGTCGGGGTGCAGCTCGTCGAGTTTGGCCACCGCGCAGAGCTCGCCCGGCACCGCCTTGTCGATCGGCACCTGGGTCTTGCCCTGCAGCGCGAACAGGTGGCCGACGCGCACCGGCTTGCGCCCGTGGCCGACGAACAGCTGCATGTTCTTCGTCAGGGTGCCCTGGTGCACGCGCAGCAGGCCCATCTTGCCCAGGAAGGGGTCGGCGCGCACCTGGAACACATGGGCTATCACGTGCTCGGCCGGGTCGGCCTTGACGCGCACCAGCTCGGTGGCGTCGCCCTCGCTGCGCTCGAAGGCCGGCGGGTTGGCCTCCAGCGGGTTGGGCAGCAGCTTGTCGATCACGCTGAGCAGCTCGGGGATGCCGACGCCGCTCTTGGCGGCCGTGAACAGCACCGGAATCAGATGCCCTTCGCGCAGCGCCTGCTCCAGCGGCTCGTGCAGCTCGCTGGCCGGCACGTCGCCATCATTCAGGTAGCGGTCGACGAAGGCGGCGTCCACCTCCACCACCTGCTCGACCAGCGCGCGGTGGGCGGCCTCGACGCTGCCAAAGTCGCTCGGTCCGCTGGCATTGAAGAAGCAGTCCTGCACCGCGCCCTGGTGCGGCAGGTTCAGCGGCAGGCATTCCTTGCCGAAGGTCGCCTGGATCTGCTCCAGCAGCAGCGGCAGGTTGAGCCCCGGTGCGTCGATCTTGTTGACGACGATGGCGCAATCGCGGCCGCGTTCGCGCGCGGCGTCCATCATGCGCTGCGCCATCATCTCGATGCCGCGCTGGGCGTCGATGACGACGATGGCCGTCTCCACCGCCTCCAGCGCCGGCAGGGCCTGCCCGGTGAAGTCGGGGCTTCCCGGGGTGTCGATCAGGTGCACGCGCAAGCCTTCGGCGGTCTCGAAGTGCAGCAGGCTGGACTGCAGCGAGTGCAGCATGCGCCGCTCCAGTGCATCGTGGTCGCTGACCGTGTTGCCCTTCTCGACGCTGCCCGGCTGGGCGATCGCCCCGGCGCGGTGCAGCAGGGCTTCGGCCAGCGTGGTCTTGCCGGCGCCGGCCGGCCCGACGAGGGCCAGGGTGCGGATGCGGGTGAGATCGGCCATGGGCGAGGCTCCAGCGATGCACTGCGGCGCAGGGTAGCCGCGCCTCTGCACCCGGCCGACTAGGGGGAAACCAGTCCTCGGCGCGCTGGCGGCGCGCTGCCGGACGACCCCGATGGGCCAAAATCCGCCCCATGACCTCGGCCCGCATGGATCTCACCAATCAGTTCCTCATCGCCATGCCGGGCATGGGCGACGACACCTTCTCCGGCAGCGTGGTCTATCTGTGCGAGCACAACGAGCGCGGCGCGCTCGGCCTGGTGATCAACAAGCCCATCGAGCTCGACCTCAACGGCCTCTTTGAGAAGGTCGACCTGACCCTCAACCGCGACGATCTGCAGCACGCCCCGGTGTTCTTCGGCGGACCGGTGCAGACCGAGCGCGGTTTCGTGCTGCACGAGAAGCTGGACGAGGCCGGCGGCCACTACAACGCCACGCTGGCCATTCCCGGCGGCCTGGAGATGACCACCAGCCGCGACGTGTTGGAGGCCCTCAGCCACGGTGCCGGACCGCGCAAGCTGCTGGTCACCCTGGGCTACAGCGGCTGGGGCGCCGGACAGCTGGAAGAGGAGATCGGGCGCAACGGCTGGCTCACCGTGGACGCCACGCCCGAGCTGATCTTCGACACCCCCATCGAGCAGCGCTACGAGCGCGCGCTGGCGCTGCTGGGCATCGATCCGCGCATGCTCAGCCAAGAGGCTGGGCACGCATGAAGCCCTGCGAGGCGCTGGCGCCGCTGGCCTTCGACTTCGGACTGCGCCGCGTCGGCGTGGCCAGCGGCTCGCGCCTGGCGGGTACGGCCCGGCCGCTCAAGACCCTGCATGCGCAAGGGCGGCAGGTCTACCCGCTGGTCGAGGCCCTGCTGGCCGAGTGGCAACCCGACGCGCTGGTGGTGGGCGTGCCGCGCCACCCCGATGGCGCACCGCACGCCATGACGGCGGCGGCGCAGAAGTTCGCGGCCTCTTTGCGCGGCCGCTTCAAGAAGCCGGTCTTCGAGGTCGACGAGCGCTACACCAGCGCCGAGGCCGAGGCGGCCCGTGCGCCGGATGTCGACGCGGCGGCGGCGGCGCTGATCCTGGAACAGTTCTTTCGCGAGAGTGGTGCGGCATGACGGCCCTGGCCCTGGACTACGAGACCCTGTATGCGGAGCTGCTGGCGCAGGTGCGCGCCTTGCTGATGCGGCCCGAGTGGGTCGGCGCGCAACTGGTCGGCATCTGGAGCGGCGGCGCCTGGCTGGCCCAGCAGCTGCAGCGCGACCTCGGCCGCGACGGTGCGCCCGGCGTCATCAGCAGCCGCCTGCACCGCGACGACTTCGGCCAGCGCGGCCTCTCCAGCACCGCCGACCCGACCAAGCTGCCGCAGTCGATCGACGGCGCGCCGGTGCTGCTGGTCGACGATGTGCTGTGGACCGGCCGCACCACGCGCGCCGTGCTCAACGAGCTGTTCGACTACGGCCGCCCGGCGCGCGTCGCGCTGGCGGTGCTGGTGGACCGCAACGGCCGCGAGCTGCCCATCGAGGCGCAGCTGGCGGCCGCGCGCATCAGCCTGCCGGCCACCCAGCGCCTGCACCTGCGCGCCGACGGCGTCGGCTTCAAGCTGGAGGTCGAAGCATGCTGAGCCGCCGCCACCCGCAACTCAACAAGAACGGCGAGCTGATCCACCTGCTGTCCATCGAGGGCCTGCCGCAGAGCGTGCTGACGCACATCCTCGACACCGCCAGCACCTTCGTCTCGGTCAGCGACCGCGACGTCAAGAAGGTGCCGCTGCTGCGCGGCAAGTCGGTCTTCAACCTGTTCTTCGAGAACAGCACGCGCACCCGCACGACCTTCGAGATCGCCGCCAAGCGCCTCAGCGCCGACGTGCTCAACCTCGACATCGCGCGCTCCTCCACCGCCAAGGGCGAGACCTTGCTCGACACGGTGGCCAACCTCTCGGCCATGCACGCCGACATGTTCGTGGTGCGGCATTCCGAGTCCGGCGCGCCCTATCTGATCGCCCAGCATTGCGCGCCGCATGTGCACGTGGTGAACGCCGGCGACGGCCGGCACTCGCACCCGACCCAGGGCCTGCTGGACATGTACACCATCCGCCACTACAAGCGCGACTTCACGCAGCTCTCGGTGGCCATCGTCGGCGACATCGTGCACTCGCGCGTGGCGCGCTCGGACATCCACGCGCTGGCCACGCTCGGCGTGCCCGACATCCGCGCCGTCGGCCCCAAGACCCTGGTGCCGGGCGATCTGCGCGAGATGGGTTGCCGGGTCTGCCACGACATGGATGAGGGCATCGCCGACTGCGACGTCGTCATCATGCTGCGCCTGCAGAACGAGCGCATGAACGGCGCACTGCTGCCGAGTTCGGGCGAGTACTTCCAGCACTACGGCCTGACCGAGGCGCGCCTGGCCAAGGCCAAGGCGGACTGCATCGTCATGCACCCCGGCCCCATCAACCGCGGCGTCGAGATCGACAGCCGCGTGGCCGACGGACCGCACAGCGTGATCCTGCCGCAGGTCAGCTTCGGCATCGCGGTGCGCATGGCGGTGATGGCCATCCTGGCGGGGAACGAAGCATGAAGCTGCTGATCGAAAACGCCCGGCTCGTCGACCCCGCCAGCGGTCGCGATGCCCCGGGTTCGCTGGCCATGGCCGCAGGGCGCATCGTCGAGCTGGACGGCTTCACGCCCGAGCAGCGGCTCGATGCGCAGGGCGCGCTGCTGATCCCCGGCCTCGTCGACCTGCATGCGCGCCTGCGTGCGCCGGGCAGCGCGCTCGAGGGCGGCATCGACAGCGAGCTGCGCGCCGCGGTGGCCGGCGGCGTCACCACCCTGGTCTGCCCGCCCGACACCGACCCGGTGCTCGACGAGCCCGGCCTGGTCGACATGCTGCGCTGGCGCTGCGAGCGCGTCGGGCTCAGCCAGGTGCTGCCGCTCGGGGCGCTGACGCGTGGCCTGGGCGGCGAGGCGCTGGCCGAGATGGGGGCCTTGGTGGCCGCCGGCTGCGTCGGCCTCACGCAGGGCGAGCTGGCCACGCGCAACACCGCCGTGCTGTGGCGCGCGCTGCAGTACGCGGCCTCCTTCGGCCACACGGTCTGGCTGCGGCCCATCGACGCCTGCCTGGGCGGTGGCGTGGCGGCGGCCGGCCCATTGGCCACGCGCCTGGGACTGGCCGGCGTGCCGGTGATGGCCGAGACCGTGGCCCTGCACACCCTGTTCGAGCTGATGCGCGCCACCGGCGCGCGCGTGCACCTGCAGCGGCTCTCCAGCGCCGCCGGCGTCGCCTTGCTGCGCCAGGCCAAGGCCGAGGGCCTGCCGGTGACGGCCGACGTGTCGGTGCACTCGCTGCACCTGACCGACACCGACATCGGCCACTTCGACCCCGCCGCGCGCCTCAGCCCGCCGCTGCGCCAGCAGCGCGACCGCGACGCGCTGCGCGCCGCGCTGCAGGAGGGCACCCTGGACGCGCTGGTCAGCGACCACGCCCCCATCGATGCCGACGCCAAGACCCTGCCCTTTGCCGAGGCGCTGCCGGGCGCCAGCAGCATCGAGCTGCTGCTCTCGCTGGCCCTGCACTGGGGCGAGCAGAGCGGGCTGACGCGTGCGCAGGCGCTGGCGCCGGTGACCACGCACGCCGCCCGCGTGCTGGGCCGCCAAGCCAGCCTGCAGCCCGGTGCGCCGGCCGATCTGGTGCTGCTGGACGCCGCGGCACGCTGGACGGTGCGCGAGGAGGCACTCATCAGCGCCGGTCAATGCACGCCCTTTGCCTTTCAGCGCAGCGGGCTGGAGCTGCCGGGCAAGGTGCTGGGCACCTGGGTGGCCGGACGCCGCGTGTTCGGGTGAGGGCATTGCGGGGTTTGCTGGCGCTGGCGCGCCTGCTGCGCGTCGCGGCCCATCTGCTGCTGGGTCTGGCCGTGTTGGTGCTGGTGTTCCCGCGGCGCAGCGCGGCCCAGCGGCAATGGCATATCCAGCGCTGGAGCGCCGGCCTGCTGCGCTGCCTGGGCGTGCGGCTGCGGGTGCAGCAGCAGGGCGCGGTGCCGGCCGGTGTGCTGCTGGTCTGCAACCACGTCAGCTGGCTCGACATCGCCTGCGTGCACGCCGCGCTGCCGCAGGCGCGCTTCGTCTCCAAGGCCGACGTGCGGCGCTGGCCGCTGCTGGGCTGGATGGTGGCGGCCGCCGGCACCCTGTTCATCGAGCGCGAGAGCAAGCGCGACGCGCTGCGCGTGGTGCACCACTGCGCCGAGGCGCTGCGGCGCGGCGACACGGTGGCGCTGTTTCCCGAGGGCACGACGGGGCCTGGGCCGGAGCTGCTGCCCTTCCACGCCAATCTGCTGCAGGCCGCGGTCAGCGTCGACGCGCCCCTGCAGCCGCTGGCGCTTCGCTACCACAGCGCCGAGGAGCGCTTTGCGGCCGCCGCGCAGTTCGTCGGCGACACCACGCTGGTGCAGTCGATGTGGCGCATTGCCGCGGCGCGGGGCCTGCAGGCCGAGCTGAAGCTGCTGCCGGCCATCGACACCCAGGCCATGGAGCGCCGCGCGCTGGCAGCACTGGTGCGCGAGCGCATCCAGGCCGCGCTTCGGGCCTGAATCGGGCTTGCTGCCTCAGCGCGCCTCGGCCACCAGCGCCGGGTTCAGGCGCGGGTCGTTGTACATCTTGAACTGCCGGTAGACCTTGAAGTAGGCGCGGCCGGCGGCGGCGTCGGCCAGCAGCTCGTCGAAGCAGGCGCCGAGGTCGGCGCGCTGCTGCTGCAGGCGCTGCAGGCGTTCGCGGCAGCTCTGGCGGTGCGCCTCGTCAACGTCCTGGCGCTGCGCCTGCTCGTGCATGGCGGCGATCTTCAGCCCCAGGATCGAGATGCGGTCGAGCATCGAGCCGGCCGTCTCGCTGTTGAGCCTTGCGCCGGCCGCCACCGTCGAGCGCGGCAGCGCGCTGGCGAGCGTGGCGGGGTCGACCAGGCCGAGCGCGGCGAGCAGGAACTCGTCGATGCGCTCGATGGCGTCGTTGCGCGCCTGGTTGTGGAGGTCGATGGCGCGCTTGTTGGCGACGATCTCGGCGTCCGGTGCCCGGGTGCGGCGCGCCAGGTCCTCTTGCGCCCACAGGCTGCGGTTGTGAAAGTGGTTGACGGCGATCCAGCCGCGCAGGTCGTCGGCCTCGGGGGCGAGCGCCGGGCTGAGCAGCGCCGCATCGTGGGCGGCGATCACTTCGGCGGCGCGGGGCAGGGGCGTGTCGGTCATCTTGGATGGGCGCGGGCAGAATCGCGCGCCTCTTTTGCAGGTGACCCGAATGATAGAAAAGCCGCCCCGTCCGCTGATCGTGCGCCTGCGCAACTTCGTCGGCGACACGGTGCTCGCCCTGCCGGCCTTGCGCCTGCTGCAGCAGCACGGCTACCGGCTCGAACTGGTGGGCAAGGGCTGGGCGCGTTCGCTCTTGGAAAGCGAGGGCTGGCCGGTGCATGTGCGGCCCGGCCCCTGGCGCGAGCGCGTGGCCCAGCTGCGCGCGCTGCGCCAGCGTCTGGCGGCCGAGGACCCCGGCTTCGAGCGCCGCTCCAACACCCTGCTGCTGCCCTACGCCTTCTCGGCGGCGCTCGACGCGCGCCTGGCCGGCCTGCGCGCCGAGGGCCATGCCACCGAGGCGCGCAGCTGGCTGATGCGGCGCGGCCTGCCGCGGCGTGCCGGCCGCCACAGCCTGGTCGAGTACTGGGAGCTGGCCTGCGACTTTCTGGGCGTGCAGGCCGAGCCACCGACGGCCATCGGGATGCGCGTCAGCCCGCAGCAGCGCGAGCAGGCCGACGCGCTGCTGGCCTCGCGCGGCCTGACGCGCGGCCGCTTTGTGCTGATCTGCCCGTTCGCCAACGGCAGCGTTGAGTTCCTCGACCGCAGCTGGCCGGTCTTCCCGGAGTTCGTGCAGCGCCTGCAGGCCCGCGGCCGCGCCATCGTCATCGTGCCCGGGCCGGCCGAGGTGGAGGGTGCCCGCCGGCTCTATCCGCAGGCCTGCAGCCTGGAGGGCGTGCCGCTGGGCGTCTATGCCGCCTTGCTGCAGGCGGCCGGCGTGGTGGTGGCCAACGACACCGGGCCGGCGCATCTGGCGGCCGGCGTCGGCGCCCGCCTGCTCAGCCTGTGGGGGCCGATCGACGCATCACGCTGGGCGCCTTGGGGCCCCAGCGTCACGCTGCTGCGCCGCGGTGCCGGCGAGTGGGGCGGCGAGTGGGTCGGCGTCGACGAGGCGCTGGCGGCGGTGGATCAGGCCTTGCCCTGATTGGCCACCGCCGCGGCGGCCTTGGCCACCGCCTCGGCGTCGCCCAGGTAGTAGCTGCGGATGGGCTTCAGCTCGGCATCCAGTTCGTAGACCAGGGGCACGCCGTTGGGGATGTTGACGCCGACGATGGCGTCGTCGGCGATGCCGTCGAGCATCTTGACCAGCGCGCGGATCGAGTTGCCGTGGGCGGCGATCAGCACGCGCTGGCCCGAGCGGATGGCCGGCGCGATGACCTCGTTCCAGTGCGGCAGCACGCGCGCCACGGTGTCCTTCAGGCACTCGGTGGCGGGCACCGGCACGCCCTGGTAGCGGCGGTCGGCGGCCTCGCTGCGCGCGTCGCCGGCCTCCAGCGCGGGCGGCGGCGTGTCGTAGCTGCGGCGCCAGACCAGCACCTGCGCGTCGCCGTACTGCTTGGCCATGTCGGCCTTGTTCAGGCCCTGCAGCGCGCCGTAGTGGCGCTCGTTGAGGCGCCAGGAATGGCGCACCGGCAGCCAGGTGCGCTCCAGGCCGTCCAGGCAATGCCAGAGCGTCCAGATGGCGCGGCTCAGCACCGAGGTGAAGGCGATGTCGAAGTCATAGCCTTCGCTCTTGAGCAGACGACCGGCCGCCTGGGCCTGCGCCACGCCGGTGGCGGTCAGCGGCACGTCGGTCCAGCCGGTGAAGCGGTTTTCGAGGTTCCAGGTGGACTCACCGTGGCGCAGCAGAACGAGCTTGTACATGGGCAGCAGGCGTGAAGAAGGCGCGGAATTCTAGAAAGCCGCACGGGGCGCGGCGGCCTTGTCTTGGCAAGGGGCACTTCGCGCCAAACCTAAAATCAGCGCTTTTCCGATTCGGAGCCCAAGGGTGGAATTTCTTGCGAAGAACTGGTGGCTGCTGTTGCTGGCCCTGGGCTCGGGCCTGGCGCTGGCCTGGCCGAAGTTGAGCGGCCGCAGCAGCGGCGTGGGCGTCAGCGAGGCGGTGCGCCTGATGAACCACGAGAAGGCCGTGGTGCTGGACGTCGGCGAGCCGGCCGAGTACGCCACCGGCCACATCCGCGGTGCCAAGAACCTGCCGGTGGGCACCATCGCCGCCGACGCCAAGGCCCTGCCGTCCAACAAGGCGCTGCCCCTGGTGCTGGTGTGCCCGACCGGCGCGCGCGCCGGGCGCGCCGCCGCCCTGCTGCACAAGCTGGGCTACGAGAACACCCGCGTGCTGTCGGGCGGCCTGGCCGCCTGGCGCGAGGCCAATCTGCCGACGGAGAAGAACGCATGAGCGCCAAGGTGCTGATGTACACGACCCTGGTCTGCCCCTACTGCCAGCGCGCCAAGCAGCTGCTCAAGGCGCGCGGCGTCGAGGCCATCGAGGAGGTCCGCATCGACCAGGACCCGGCCCAGCTGCAGGCCATGATGGAGCGCACCGGCCGCCGCACCGTGCCGCAGATCTTCATCGGCGACACCCATGTCGGCGGTTGCGACGACCTGATCGCGCTCGACCAGCGTGGCGGCCTCACCCCCCTGCTTGCGGCCTGAGAGCTTGTGAACAAATCCCTGACGCCCGCTCATGCCGCCAGGAAGGCGCAGCTCTGCGTTGCAAATGCTCGCCCTAGCCCAAGCTACGGCTGCGCTTTGCGCCTTGCTCCACACCTCCCTGACGGCCTGCTCGGACGCCCGGGATTCATTCACAAGCTCTGAGCCCAAACCCTGCTGAAAGCGCGCGCCGATAATCGCGCGCTTTTTTCCGCTCCACCCCCACAAGGAATTCCATGGCCGATCAAGCCAACCAGCCCGGCGCCGCCGGCGCCCCGGTGTTCAACATCCAGCGCATGTACCTGAAGGACCTGTCGCTGGAGCAGCCCAACGCGCCGCAAAGCCTGCTCGAGCAGGGCCAGCCCGCCGTCGACATCAACCTGGGCCTGGCCGCCGGCCCGGTGCAGGAAGGCATCTACGAGGTCACCGTCACCGCCACCGTGACCGCCAAGGTCAACGACAAGGTGCTGTTCCTCATCGAGGCCAAGCAGGCCGGCATCTTCGAGATGCGCAACCTGCCGCAGGAGCAGCTCGAGGGCATCCTGGGCATCGTCTGCCCGCAGATGATCTACCCCTATCTGCGCGCCATCGTTTCCGACCTGTGCACGCGCGCCGGCTTCCCGCCGGTGCTGCTCACCGAAGTGAACTTCCAGGCCATGTTCGAGGCCCAGCAGCAGGCCCGCGAAGAGCAGGCCGGCCAGCAGCCGAACTGAACGCGCAAGCCGCCACGACGGCCACAATGAAGGCGCGCAGGGCTCCGGCCCGGCGCGCCTTTTTTCTTTGGGCGCCCTGCCGGGCGCAGCGACCCGATCGCCGATGAAACTCGCCATCCTTGGCGCCGGTGCCTGGGGCACGGCGCTCGCCATCCAGGCCGCCGCCCGCCACGAGGTGCGGCTGTGGGCGCGCGACCCCGCACAGGCCGCCGAGCTGCAGCGCCTGCGCTGCAACACCCGCTACCTGCCCGAAGTGGCGCTGCCCGCGGCCCTGCAGGTCGGCGCCGGGCGAGACGAGGTGCTGGCCGGCGCCGAGCTGATCGTCATCGCCAGCCCGATGGCCGGCCTGCGCGGCCTGCTCGGCGACTGCGCCGGCACCACCCCGCTGCTGTGGCTGTGCAAGGGTTTCGAGGCCGGCAGCGGCCGGCTCGGCCATGAGATCGCCCGCGAGCTCGGGCGTGAGCAGGTCGGCATCCTGTCCGGCCCCAGCTTCGCGCAGGAGGTGGCGCGCGGCCAGGCCACCGCCCTGGTGGCCGCCAGCGAATGGCCGGCGGTGGCCGAGCGGGCCGTGCAGGCCTTCCATGGCGAGCGCCTGCGCGTCTACACCTCGACCGACCCGGTCGGCGTCGAGGTCGGCGGCGCGGTGAAGAACGTGATGGCCATCGCCACCGGCGTGGCCGACGGCCTGCGCGAACGCGCCGAGCAGGCCGGGTGCTGGGCCGAGGCGCCCGGTCTGAACGCCCGCGCCGCCCTGCTGACGCGCGGTCTGGCCGAGATGACGCGCCTGGGTCTCGCGCTGGGGGCCCGCGCCGAAACCTTCCTCGGCCTGTCCGGCCTCGGTGACCTGGTGCTGACCGCCACCGGCGAACTGAGCCGCAACCGCAAGGTCGGCCTGCTGCTGGCGCAAGGGCTGGCGCTGCCCGAGGTGTTGGCCCGGCTCGGCCACGTCGCCGAGGGTGTCTACAGCGCCCGCACCGTGCTGGCGCGCGGCCGTCAGCTCGGCCTGGAGCTGCCCATCAGTGCCGCGGTGGTGGACCTGCTCGAGGGGCGCCTGAGCCCCGCGCAGGCGCTGCAGCAGCTGATGGCGCGCGACCCGCGGGCCGAGTAGCCCTGCGCGCCAGGCCGGCGCGCACCCTCACTCCACCAGCAGCGCGTTGGCCAGGCGCCGCAGCGCGGGCTCGCTGTCGGGCCGGCGCATCACCGAACGGCCTTGCAGCAGCAGCGCGCTGCTGCCGCCGCCGTCGAGGTTGAAGCCCTCGTGCGCGCCGAGGCGGCGCAGCTGCGCGGCGGTGGCCGCCAGGCTCAGGCCCGGCACGCCGGCGCGCCGGCCCTCGGCCAGCAGCAGGTAGAGGGTGCCGCCGTCGGCGCTCAGGCCCAGCGCGGTGCGCGGGTGGGGGCGGGCGCAGAAGGCCTCGCAGCCGGCGTCGTCGTCGGTCTGGCGCGGGCGTCCGGCGCGCAGCAGCCAGGGCGTGCCGGCCACGGCGAGCCGCGTGCCCGGTGGCAAGGCGTAAGGGGGATCGAGCTGCAGGCGGCAGACCTGCGCGGCGTCGCAGGCCAGCAGCGGGCTGTCCTGCGCGGCCAGGGGCTCGGGCCAGGGCTCGCCCTCGCTGCTGCTGAGGCCGCGCGCGCGGAAGCTGCGGTCGAAGAAGCTGGCGTTGAGCGCGGCCAGCGCCTCATGGGCACCGGCGAAGGCGTCGAGCGGGCGGCCGCGCTCGGCGTGCGGTGTGAGGCGCAGGCGGCGCTGGCGCAGGTCGACGCGCAGGGCGTGCAGGCCCGGCTCGCCCTGCCAAAGAGCAAGCCCGGGGGCCAGCGCCTGCCAGGGCAGCGGGTCGAGGGGTCCCGCCGCCGCGGCGGTCTCGAGCGCCGCTCGCGTGGGCAATGCCAGGGCAGCAGGGCTTGCGCCGGGACGCGGCAAGCCGGCGCAAGCGGCCAGCAGCAGCAGGCCCAGCAGGGCAGGCAGCTGACGGGTCCTTTTGAGCATGTCCTAAGGTAATGCCCCCTCGCACAGCCGTGTGTGCGGGCATCCACGGGAGGGGGCAACTGGATGCGAGCATGCCGCTCCATGCCGACGACCGCGTTGCGAGCCCGGATCTGCCTTTTGGCCTGTTGGCTGGTGGCGGCGCTGCTGCCGCTGCACGCCGCAGCCGTTGCGCCGCCCCCGGTGCGTGGTGTCTGGGTCGCCGGACCGCAGCACAACGGCTTCTGGGGCAGCCGCGAGGCGCTGCGCGCCGAGCTGCAGCAGTTCAAGGCCGCGGGGCTCAACAGCGTCTACCTGGTGGTGTGGATGCAGGGCCGCACGCTCTACCCGTCGGAGCGCATGGCGCGCCTGACCGGGCAGCGCCAGCTCGAGAGCCTGGGCGAGCGCGACGTGCTGCAGGAGGTGCTCGACGAGGCCGGCCCGCTGGGCTTGCGCGTGGTGGCCTGGCTGGAGTTCGGTTTTGCCTCGCACCACGAACCCTTCGGGCTGCCGGGGCCGACGCTGCTGCAGCGCTTCCCGCACTGGGCGGCCTTGGGCCGCGACGGCCTGCCGGTGCGCAAGAACGGCTTCGCCTGGATGAATGCGCTCGACCCCGAGGTGCAGCAACTGCTGACCGACCTGTGCCTGGAGCTGCTGCGGCGCTACCCGAAGCTGGCCGGCATTCAGGGCGACGACCGCCTGCCGGCCCTGCCGTCGAGCGCCGGCCACAACCCGGCGCTGCGGGCGGCCTGGCGCGCCGCGCACGCCGGCCGCGAGCCGCCCGCCGACGACCACGACCCGCAATGGCTGCAGTGGCGCGCCGACCAGCTCAGCGCCTTCCTGCGCCGCCTGCGCGCCACGCTGAAGGCCGAGCGCCCCGACGCCGTGCTGAGCCTGGCGCCCAGTCCCTATCCCTGGGGTCTGCAGGAGTACCTGCAGGACTGGCCGACCTGGTTGCGCGAAGGCCTGGCCGACGAGTTGCTGCCCCAGCTCTACCGCCGCGACCTGGCCTCCTACCAGCGCCTGCTGCGCGAGACGCAGGCGCTGCTGCCGCCGGGCGCCAGCGCGCGCGTCTTTCCGGGACTGCTGCTGGCGCTGGGACCGCAGGTGCTGCCCTCGGAGCGCTTGCTGGCGCAGTGGATCGAGGCCACGCGCGCGGCCGGTTTCGGTGGCGAGGTGTACTTCCACAGCCGCGGCGTGGCGCCGCGTGCGGCGGTGCTGCGGCGCGCCTACCTGCCGAAGCCCTCGGCTCAGGCGGCGTCCACCTCGGCGTCCACCTCGGCGGCCAGCCGCCCGTCCTGGTCGAGCAGCAGGTAGCGGCCGGCGGCGTTGCTGTCGTGCAGCGCGGCGGCACCGGGCAGGCTGAGGCGGCGGCGGAACTGCAGGGCCAGGCTGTGTAGCGGCCGGCCGAGGTGGCGCATCAACTCGGCCTCGCAGCGCGCCGCACTCTGCATGCCGTGCACGATCGGTTGTTCGAAGCCGAGCAGCCGGCTGGTCTGCGGCCACAGATGGATGGGGTTCCAGTCCCCCGACAGGCGCGCGTAGCGGCGTCCGGCGTCGGCCGGCAGCTGCCACTGCGCGAGGCGCTCGCCGGGGCGCAGGCGGGCGGCACGCGGGGCACGCGCCTCGCGCGCCTCGCGGCGCTCGCGCGGCGGGCGCTGCGCACCGGCGCGCAGCAGCAGCAGGCCCTCGCTGTGCAGCCAGTCGCGGCCCTGCTGGCTCCAGTGGGCATTGACGCGCAGCTGCAGCGCACCGCCGGGCTGCGCCTCGGGCTGCAGCGCCAGGCGCAATTCGCTCGGGCCCTGGGTGCAAGAGGCCAGGCGCTCGATGCGCTGGCTCAGGTGCACCAGGCCACCCAGCGAGGCCGACAGGCGCCGGTCGAGCAGGGCCTCGAAGAGCGCCGGCGAGAGCTGCAGGAACTGCCAGCACAGCGGCGGCTCGGCGAGATCCTGCGCGTAGCCCAGCGCCGCCGCAAAGCCGCGCCAGTCGCCGCTGGCCGGCGGCGGCAGGCGCCAGGGGCCGGTCTCGAAGGCCTGCGGCTCGCCGTGCCGCCACAGCGTGGGCAGGGCGCGCAGCAGGCTCCAGGGCTGCAGGGCGGAGGGAGAGGCTTTCATACGCCGCCAGCGTAGCCTTGTTGGCGCCAGGCTTCAAAAACCGCCACCGCCACGGCATTGCTCAGGTTGAGGCTGCGCTGGCCGGCGCGCAGCGGCAGGCGCAGCCACTGCCGCGCCGGCAGCGATTCGCGCAGGCCAGCGGGCAGGCCGGCCGACTCAGCGCCGAACAGCAGCCAGTCGCCCGCCTGCCAGGCCACGGCGTGGAAGGCCTGCGTGCCGCGCGTGGTGAAGGCGAACAGCCGCGCCGGGTCGGGCGACTCGGCGGACAGGAAGGCCGGCCAGTCGCGGTGCACGCGCAGCTCGGCGTACTCGTGGTAATCGAGCCCGGCGCGCTGCAGCAGCTTGTCCTCGAGCGAAAAACCGAGCGGCTCGATGAGGTGCAGGCGGCAGCCGGTGTTGGCGGCCAGGCGGATCACGTTGCCGGTGTTGGGCGGGATCTCGGGGTGGACGAGGACGATGTTGAACATCAGCGTTCGGGTTCGGGGGTGCGGGCCACCACGCAGGCCTCGACGCGCGCCGCGCCGGCCGCGCGCAGCAACCCGGCCAGGGTGGCGAGCGTGGCGCCGGTGGTCATCACATCATCGACGAGGACGAAGCTCCCGCCCGCGGCCTCGAAGCCCGGTGCCGGCGCGAAGGCGTGGCGCAGATTGCGCAGGCGTTCGGCGCGGCTGAGGCGGGCCTGCGCCGGGGTGTCGATGACGCGCCGCAGCAGGTCGGGCCGCCAGGGCCGCCGCAGCGCGCGCGCCAGTTCGGCGGCCAGCAGGGCGGCCTGGTTGTAGCCGCGCTCGCCCAGACGGCGTGGGTGCAGCGGCACCGGCAGCAGCAGCGCGTCCTCGGGCAGCGCCATGCGCGCCGCCATCAGCGCGCCCAGGGCCGGCGCCAGCCCGAGCGCCGCGCGGTACTTGAGCTGGTGCAGCAGCTCGTCCCAGGGCGGCTCGAAGTCGACCGCGGCCTGCACCGCATCGAGCGGCAGCGGCTCGCGCAGGCAGGCCGCGCAATGCGGGCCCGGCTGCGGCAGCGCGCAGGCCGGGCAGCGTGTCCGCGCGGCGGCGAAATGCGCCAGGCAGGGCGCGCACAGGCGCTCCGAGCCCCACTCGCGGCAGATCCAGCAGCCGCCGGGCAGGCGCCAGCGCGTCGGGTTCAGCCAGGCGGCATCCATGCGCCCACGATACTGCCGCCCCCATGCCGCACGACGACGCCCTGCTGGCCGCCACCGGCCTCGACCCCCACGCGCTGGCGCGCCAACAGCGCCGCCTGCTGGCCCAGGGCCAGACGCCCTGGCTCAACGCCCTGCTGGCCGAGCGCATGGCCGAACGCCTGGAATGGATCAAGGCCGAGGTGCGCCAGGCCTGGGCCTGGCAGGGCCTGTGGGGCGGCGGGCAGCAGGCGCTGCAGCGGCGCTACCCGCAGGCGAGCATCCGCTCGCTGGAGGACGCCGCGCTGCCGCTGCTGGAGCAGCGCCGGCGCTGGTGGCAGCGCGCCGCATGGCTGCGGGCGGACGAGGCGCCGCCGAACCAGGCGCAGCTGGTCTGGGCACCGCTGGGCCTGCTGGCGGCGCCCGATCCGCGCGCGCGCCTGGCGCGCTGGCACGAACTGCTGGCGGTCGACGGCTTCCTGATGTTCAGCAGCCTCGGCCCCGACAGCTTCATCGAGCTGCGCCAGCTCTACACCGCCGAGGGCTTCGGCGAGCTGGCGCCGCGCTGGGTGGACCTGCACGACGTCGGTGACCAGCTGCTGGAGGCCGGCTTTGCCGAGCCGGTGATGGACCAGGAGCGCCTGACCCTGACCTGGGCCGACGCCGACGCGCTGTGGCGCGACCTCGCGCTGCTCGGCGGCAATCTGCACGCCGCGCGCTTTGCCGGCCTGCGCACGCCGGCCTGGCGGCAGCGCTGGCAGGCGGCGGTCGGGCAAGGCCTGCAGGGCAGCGACGGGCGCCTGCGCCTGACGCTGGAGTTCGTCTGCGGCCACGCCATCAAGCCCGAGCCGCGTGTGCAGGGCGAAACGCGCGTCGGGGTCGAGTCGCTGCGCGAACAGTTGCGTCAGCGCCGCGCGACCGGCTGAGCCGCGCGACCGGCCGAGTCGTTCAAGCCGCGGCGCCCGCCCCCAGACGCAGGGCCACGAAGCGCACCAGCGCCTGCGCGGCCTCGGGCACCAGCGGCTGCGGCAGGGTCAGCGCCTGCAGCCATTCGGCCTCGGGCACCGGCAGTTGCCAGGCCGGCAGCAGGTCGACGAGTTCGCCGGCCGCCACCAAGTGCTGCACATCGTGCTCGAGCGCCAGCACTACGCCGGCGCCGGCGCAGGCCAGCGCCACCAGGCTGTCGATGTCGTCGCCATAGGCCGCCACCTGCTGCGCCACGGCGGTCTGGGCCGGCGCGCTGGCGTCGCGCGACATCCAGCGCAGGCGCGGCGGCGTCTCGCGCGCCGCCTGCAGCAGCAAGAGGGGCAGGGCCTCCAGCTCGCGCGGCTGCGCCAGCGGCGACCAGCGATCCGCTCGGGCGTAGGCGCTGACGCGCAGGCGCAGCAGCGGCTTGGCCACCCAGTCCTGCGGCGGTTCGCGCGTCATGCGAAAGGCGATGTCGACGCCCTCGCGCAGCAGGTCGACGCGGCGCAGCGTGAACAGCAGCTCGTAGCTGACCCCCGGGTGCTGGGCGCGGAACTCGGCCAGCAGCGGCGCCAGCAGGTGGCGGCCGACGCTCGGCGCGGTGGTGATGCGCAGGCGCCCGGCCAGCCCGGCACGGCTGGCGCGCAGCGCGCCGCGCGCGGCCTCGGCGGCGTCGAACACCGCGCGGGCGCGCTGCGCCAGGCGCCGGCCGGTCTCGGTCAGGCCCAGCGAGCGCGTGGTGCGCGCCAGCAGCGGCTGCCCGACCTGGGCCTCGATGGCGGCGATGCGCCGGCTCACCGCCGCGCGCGTCTGCCCCAGCTTGCGGGCGGCGGCGGCAAAGCTGCCGGCCTCCACCACCCGGGCGAACAGTTCGAGCGCGTTGGCGTCGAGCGCCTGGGCCGGCGTGAAACGCGCCTCGATTGGTTCCAATCGAGAACCGGTGTGTGGTTTGCGAGCCATCTAGTCACCTCCAGATTGACTTTCTAGCATGCCGGCCATGCACACCGTCACCCCATCCGCCCTGGGTTCGCCCAACCTGATGCAACTGCACGCCGCGCTCGGCCTGCACGAGCCGCCCGCGCCAACCGCGCCAACCGCGCCAACCGCGCCAACCGCGCCAACCGCGCAAAGCGCGTCAACCGCGCCAACCGCGCAAGCCGCGCAAGCCGCGCAAGCCGCGCAAAGCGCGCCGAGCGAGCAGGCCGTCACGCTGCGCACGGACGACGGCAGCACCTTGAGCGCGCATTGGTTCGAGCCGCCCGGCGCGGCGCGTGCGGTGGCGCTGCTGGCCCCCGCCACCGGGGTGCCGCAGCGCTTCTATGCCCCCTTCGCGCGCTGGCTGGCCGAACGCGGCTACGCGGTGCTGACGCTGGACTACCGCGGCATGGGGCGCTCGGGCGCTGCAGCGGGTGGCGCCACGGCCAGCATGCGCGACTGGATGCTGGCCGATCTGCCGGCCGCGCTCGACGCGGTGCTGGCACGCGCCGGGCGTGATGGAGGGCAGGGTGCTGCTCGCCTGCCGGTGCTCTGGGTCGGCCATTCGCTGGGCGGCCACGCCCTGCCGTTGCAGCCGCGCCTGCACGAGGTGGACGCAGCGATCGGCGTGGGCGCGCAGCTGCCTTCCTTCTCGCGCTGGCCGGCCGGCATGGGGCGCCTGGGCGCGCGCCTGTTCTTCCGCAGCTGGCTGCCGCTTTGCGTGCGTGCCTTCGGGCGGCTGCCGGGCTGGGCGCTGGGCGGCGGCCTGCCGCTGCCGGCCCCGGCGGCGCTTGATTGGTCGCGCTGGGGCGGCCTGCCCGACTACTACCGCTCCGAGCCGGCCATGGCCGAGCGCCTGCAGGCGCACCGGCTGCAGGGCGTGGCGCAGTTCTGGTGCATTGCCGACGACTGGGTGTTCGGCCCCGAGCCGGCGGTGCGGGCGCTGCAGCGCGCCTTCGACGCCGCGCCGGGCCGCGCCGAGCTGCTGCGCCTGCACCCGCGCGAGGTGGGGGCCCGCCGGCTCGGCCATTTCGGCGTGTTCCGCCGCAGGATCGGGGCGCGGGTGTGGCCGCGCTGGCTCGACGGCATCGAGGCCGCGGTGCCGCGCCTGCGCCCGACCTGACCGCAGACATAAAAAAACCCACCGGCCTCGCGGCGGGTGGGTGGGAATGCCCCGTTGCCGGGGCAGGAGACGACCTGATTGAAAGCGGTCTGAGACGCTCAGGCGACTTTCTTGCTGGCGCGCGTGGCCTTGGCGGCCGTGGCGTTCAGGGTGTTGAAGTTGGCCTCGGCCACTTCGGCGGCCTGCTTGGCGGCCTTCTGCACCGACTCGAACGCGTTGTTGACCGACTGCAGGCCCGACTTGGCCAGCGCGACCACGTTCTCGGTGCCGGCCGGGGCGTTCTTGGCCAGGTTCTCCACCAGGCCGTCGAACTTCGACTTGCTCTCGGCGATCTGGCCCTCGACGATCTTGCCCAGGTCGGCGCCGGTGTTCAGCGCGATGTCGGCAACGTGGCGGGCGTAGGCCGAGGCCTTCTCGCCGGTGGGCTGCATCAGGCTGGCCTGCAGCGTGAAGAATTCCTGGGCGTCCTTCACCGACAGCATGGCGTTGGCGGTCTCGGCGGCCTCGGTCATGGCGGTCTTGGCCAGTTGCAGGTGCAGCTCGGTGAGCCGCTCGGCGCCTTCGAAGGCCTTGGCACCCAGCCCGAAGGCGGCGGCGACGTTGTGCTTGTTGGCGGCGAAGATTTGTTCAGGGGTCAGCATGGCAGGCTCCTCGGTTTCAGGGGTTGAAGCAATTTGCTGCACTGCAGCATGGATTGAAGTGTAGGGGCGCCGCGCCGGATTGCAAGCACTTTTATTGCAGTGCACAAAAGTTAGGGGGTCTGCCTGCCTATGCTCCCGCCATGCTCGGCTTCCACTTCGACGGCCAGTCGCTGCAACTGCCGGCCGGTCACCGCTTCCCCCAGCACAAGTACGCGGCGCTGCGCGAGCGCCTGAGCCAGCGCCTGCCCGCCCTGCGCCTGCAGCCGGCGCGCGCCGCGCCGCTGCCCGACCTGCTGCGCGTGCACGACCCCGATTACGTTCGGCGCGTGATGCAAGGAGGCCTGAGCGCCGCCGAGCAGCGCGAGATCGGCTTTCCCTGGACGCCCGGCATGCCGGTGCGCGCCCGTCATTCGGTGGGTGCCACGCTGGCCGCCAGCGACGCCGCGCTGCGCGAGGGCGTGGCCATCAACCTGGGCGGCGGCACGCACCACGCCGGGCGCGACAGGGGCGGCGGCTACTGCGTGTTCAACGACGTGGCCTGCGCAGCCCGCCGCCTGCAAGCCGCGCGGCCGGGCGCGCGCGTGCTGGTGGTCGACCTCGACGTGCACCAGGGCAACGGCACGGCGGCGATCTTTGCCGGCGACGCCTCGGTGTTCACGCTCAGCCTGCACGGCGCGCGCAACTTCCCGTTCCGCAAGGTGGCCGGCAGCCTGGACGTGGACCTGCCCGACGCCTGCGGAGACGCCGAGTACCTGGCGCAGCTCGAGCGCGCGCTGCAGGCGGTCGATGCGCGCTTCGGCCGCCCCGACGTCGCCTACTACCTGGCCGGCGCCGACCCGCACGAGGGCGACCGCCTGGGCCGTCTGCGCCTCAGCAGCGCCGCCATGGCGGCGCGCGACGCGGCGGTGTTCGCCTGGCTGCGCGCGCGCCGGGTGCCGGTGGTGATGCTGATGGCGGGCGGCTACCCGACGGACCTGGAGGCGATGCTGGCGGTGCAGCAGGCGAGCTGCCGCGCCGCGCTGGACTGCTGGAGCGAATGGCAAGATGCGCTGCCCTCTTCACCGACCCGCTGACCCCCATGGATGTGTTCGAAGCCCTGCACTCGCGCCGCTCGCTGCGCGCCTTCCTGCCGCGCGAGGTGGCGCAGGCCGACCTCGAGGCCATCCTGCAGGCCGCCGCGCGTGCGCCCTCGGGCACCAACATCCAGCCCTGGAAGGTGCGCGTGCTGAGCGGCGCGGCGCGCCAGCGCCTCGTCGACGCGGTGCAGGCCGCCTACGACGACCCGGCCTGCGTCAGCGACACCGAGTACGACTACTACCCGCAGCAGTGGGTGGCGCCCTACATCGAGCGGCGTCGCAAGGTCGGCTGGGACCTCTACGGCCTGCTCGGCATCGAGAAGACCGACAAGGCGCGCATGCACGCCCAGCACCGCCGCAACTTCGCCTTCTTCGATGCGCCGGTCGGGCTGATCTTCAGCATCGACCGCGTGCTCAGCCAGGGCAGCTGGCTGGACTACGGCATGTTCCTGCAGTCGCTGATGCTGGCGGCGCGCGGCCTCGGCCTCGACACCTGCGCGCAGGCAGCCTGGATCAACCACCACCGCATCGTCGCCCAGCAACTCGGCTTCGCCCCGGGCGAGATGCTGGTCTGCGGCATGGCGCTGGGCTACGCCGACCCGGCGGCGCCGGAGAACCAGCTGCGCACCGAGCGGGCGGGCTTGGGTGAGTTTGTGGAGTTTTTGGGGGAGTGAAGGCTGATGGGCGTCGGGGGAGCAGTCGGCTCCTCAAGGCTGGAAGCAGCCCGCCGCCGAGGATCGCGCCAGCGTCCGGTTACTGACCGTTCAGCGACATTCCTGCTTAGGCCCCACCCTTTGTCAAAGCGCTGTTCGACCACGGGGACTCCCTAGGTAGACCAATCCTCATACCTTTGATTCAATCGGCGGTGGAAATGCTTTGCACATGAGATACGTCGCCTTTTGGATCTTGCTTCTCGTCGCGGTGCTCGTGCCGGCGACGGCGAGCATTGCCGCCTCGGCGTTGTATCCAGAGGTGGCGCAAGCCCGCCACGATCAGATGCGCAAGCAGCAGCGTCATGATGCTGTCGGCGGGAAGCTGGCTGAAGAGCGGAAGTCCAAGGGCCATCGCAGCGTCAAGGATGACGGCGCTGGCCTCTCGCAAGCGGAGGCAACCGACAGCAACTGCTGCGAAGCGAATGCCTGCATCGCCTGCGTGAGCTGCTCCGCCTGCTTCTCGGTCGCTTTCGTCGCTGAGCAATCGAATGCCCAGGTGCTCCCCGAGTGGGCACCCATCCTCGCTGCCACTGCGCCGCGCGCAGAGTTCCTGCTATCTGGACAGGAACGCCCACCGCGACTCGCCTGAGCCCGGTGATAGGCGGTGTTTCGGGCTGAGTGCCCGGACGCATCGCCAAGCACTCCCGAGATCCCTGCGTCCTGCGTTGCCTTGAGCCGGCCTTGCCGCTCCCTGCGTTGCGCTACGGGATCCCGGCACCTTCCAAGGTCTGCAGGCCGTGTCGCCATGGCTGCGTTGGCAGCTGCAGGCCGCTCCATCCGGATGCCCACGATGTCGAATCCTCTTGCTCAAACGGCAGTTGCTCTTGCCGTTCTCGCCCTCTCCAGCAGCGCTCATGCGCAGCAATCCCCTGACGCGGCTGCCGCTGGCAAGGCCGTTGCCCTCGACAAGGTCGAGATCACCGGCAGCCGCATCAGCATGAAGCAGTCGCAGCTGGCCGGCGTTGGTCCGGTCACCGTCATCGACGCCGAGAGCATCCAGCGCTCTGGCGCGATCTCGGCCGAGACCCTGCTGCAGCGTCTGCCAGCCTCGGCCGGCACTGCCGGCAGTCAGACGAGCGCGTACTGGACCAGCAACGGCTACGGCACCACCCAGGTCAATCTGCGTGGCCTGGGTATCAACCGCACCCTGGTACTGCTGAATGGTCGTCGTGTCGTCAATGGCGGCACCGGTGCCAACAGCTCGGTGGACCTGAACATGATCCCGGTCGCTCTGATCGAGCGCGTCGAAGTGCTGAAGGATGGCGCCTCTGCGATCTACGGCGCCGACGCCGTTGCCGGCGTGGTCAACATCATCACGAAGAAGCGCCTGAACGGCATCGAGACCGGCATCCGCTACGGCCAGACCTCGCGGGGTGACGGCGACGAGACCGCAGTCGATTTCGCCTGGGGCCTGAGCGGTGACAAGGGCTCGCTGATCACGGCGATCAACTACTCCGAGAGCGGCGAAGTCAACATGGGCAGCCGCGCTCCCTGTGGCTTGGGTGAAGTAGCTGGCGCGCTCGTGTGCGTGGGCAGCTCGTCGACGATCGGCGGCCGGGCCCGCCTGGCCGATGGTCAGCGCGTCAATTTCAACCAGGTTCCGGGTGCCACCACGACCTGGGAAGCCTACTCGGCGACCAAGCACAACTACAACGGCAATCCGAACCTGAACGCCGTCAACCCGATCAAGCGCCTTGGCCTGTCGACACTGGGCAGCCTGCAGGTCAGCGAGAACACGCAGCTGTTCACCGAGTTGCTGTTCTCCCACCGCGAGTCCAGCCAGTTGGCCACGCCAGGCTCGCTGGGGGTCTATCGCCCCATCAATATTGCCGCCAACCATCCGATCAACCCGACCGGCCAGAGCCTGGTGCTGGAGCGCCTGCGCCTCGAGGATGCAGGACCTCGGCATTTCTTCCAGGAATCGAACATATTCCGCGTCGTCGGCGGGGCCAAGGGCCGCATCGGCAACGACTGGGACTGGTCGGTGGCGCTGAACTGGGGGCGCAACACCGGCACCGATGGCTCGACCAAGGTCGCCAATCTCGACCGCGTCGACCAGACCCTGAACCGCAGCGTCTGCAGTACCACGGCCGGGGCCGCGATCCCCTGCGGCAACTACCTGGGCGCCGGCAATCTCACCCCGGCGGTTCTCAACTACATCCTGACCACCACCCGCGACACCGGCGGCAACGACCAGAAGAGCCTGAGCGCGAACATCGGCGGCGAGCTGTTCACGCTGCCGGCCGGCGTCGTCGGCTTCGCCACGGGTGTCGAGGTCCGCAAGGAAGAGGGCTGGCGCAATCCGGACAACCTCACCGTGGCCGGCATTGCGAACACGAACCGCCAGGATGCCATCGCCGGCAACTACACCGCCAAGGAGCTGTATGCCGAGCTCTCGGTGCCCCTGCTCGACAAGTTGCCGCTGATCGAGTCGCTGACGCTGAATGCCGCCGCGCGCTACTCCGACTACAGCCTGTTCGGTTCCAAGAGCACGCACAAGCTGGGTCTGGACTGGCAGGTGATGAACGGCCTGAAGGTGCGCGCGAACGCGTCGACCGCGTTCCGCGTGCCCAATGTCCCCGAGCTGTTCGGTGGTGTCTCGGAGGGCAATCTGACGACCACCGATCCCTGCACCGGCTGGAGCAATCTGCCGGCCACATCGACGGTCTACCAGAACTGCCAGGCCGCCGGCGTTCCCGTTGGCTTCCGTCAGCTGGGCAACACCATCCTGACCACGGTCGGCGGCAACCCGAATCTCGAACCGGAAGATGCCGACACGCTGACTGCCGGCATCGTCTGGACGCCGACCCGCTCGGTGACGCTGACGCTGGACTACTACAACATCAAAATCAGCAACGCGATCCAGAGCGTGGCGGGCTCCACCAAGCTGGCGACTTGCTACAACACGCCGAGCCTGGCGCATATCTTCTGCAGCCCCGCCAACTTCACGCGCAATCGCACGACCGGTGAGATCGACTTCCTGTCGTCGCAGCCGGTGAACGCGGCGGATGAGCGGATCTCGGGCTTCGACTTCGGCGTGCTCTACGACTTCCAGTTCGCCGGCCTTCGCGGCTCGCTGAGCACGGACATCTCGCACCTGAAGAACTACCAGGTCAGTCCGTTCCCGGGGGCGGCCGCCATCGACTACACCGGCAAGATCACCGGTGGTCGGGGCAGCTACACGCAGTGGCGTTCGCTGAACACGCTGACCCTGGTTGACGGGCCGCTGTCGGGCTCCTACACCTTGCAGTACATCGGCGCAGCCAAGGATATCAATGCGGCGCCGGCCGACATCGGCGCTCGCGCGCCGGCGGTGATGTATCACTCGATGCAGCTCAAGTACGCGTTCAGCAAGTCCATGGACGTCTCGCTCGGCGTCGACAACCTGTTCGACAAGAAGGCGCCGTTCATCAAGAGCTACACCGATGCGAACACCGACACGATGACCTATGACCTGCTGGGCCGTCGCTGGCACATGCGTCTGGGCTATCGCTGGTAAGCGGATCCGCGTCAACAGCGGTCGATGGGCGCAGGCGCCCGTCGACCGCCCCTTCTCCGACACAGAGAACCCCGTATGAAACTCCCCTTCTGGGTCCGCAAGGCCCACAAATGGATTGGCCTGGTGATTGGCGTACAGGCCCTGCTGTGGATGATCAGCGGCGTCTATATGACCGTCATCTCGCTGGATGTGATCCATGGCGATCACCTCGCGCATGTCAGCGACGCATCGCTGAATCCCCACACGCAGCGCATCGATCTGGCCCAGATCGGCGAGCGCTTTCCGCAGTTCGACAGCCTGAAGCTGAAGACTTTCTTGGGCAAAGAGGTCTACGAAGTTGCAGCGGCCGGCAAGACGCATCTTGTCGATGCAGCCAGCGGCACGCTGCTCAGCCCCTTGCCGCGCGAGCAGGTGCTTGCCAGAGCCAAGGAGATCTACCAAGGCGAAGCCGAGGTGCGCGAGGTGACCTGGATCACCAAGGCACCGCAGGAGGTGGCATCGCGGGCGATCTACGCCCCGCTATGGGCGGTGCACTTCGATGACCGAGCGAACTCGACGCTGTACTTCTCGCCGCAGTCTGGCGAGCTACTGGCGCGCCGCCACGATCTGTGGCGCTTGTTCGACTTCCTCTGGATGTTGCACATCATGGATTACGACACCCGAACCGACGTGAACAACCTGCTGCTGCGCGTCGCTGCCGGCGTGGGCCTGGCATTCGCGCTGAGCGGCGCTTGGTTGGTCTTCTATTCGTTCCGCCGCAGGAGTGCCGCATGACGCCCTGGCTGAAAAAAATACACCGCTGGCTGGGCCTGCTGATCGGCCTGCAGCTGGTGGTCTGGATGCTCAGTGGCTTGATGATGAGCCTGTTCGACTCGGGGGAGGTCAAGGGCAAAGCGTTCCGCGCGCCGGCGCCTGCACGCGTCGCCTGGCCAACTGACACCCTGCCGGTCGGTCAACTGCTGCAGCAACTGAACTTGTCGGCTGGCGATGTGAGCAGCGGCTGGCTGCTCGATGAGCCGATCTACAAGCTGAGCATCGGCAAGGAGAAGCGCCTTTACAGCGCCCGCGACGGGCGCGCACTGGTCGTTGACGCCGCGCTCGCACAGCGCATCGCCATTAGCTCTTACCGGGGTCCCGGGCAAGCCGGCCAGGCCGAGCTGGTGCCGCGCTCGCTGGAGACGCGGGCTTACGAGGGCAAGGTTTGGCGCGTGCCCTTCAGCGATGCCGAAGACACCACCGTCTATCTGCGCGAGGACGGCTCGGTGCTCGAGCACCGCAACGCGACCTGGCGCTTGTTCGACATCTTCTGGATGCTGCACATCATGGACTACGTCGGGCGCGCCGATTTCAACAACGCGCTGGTGGTGACGGCGGCGATCGGTGGCCTCTGGCTGGCGCTGAGCGGAACCTGGTTGCTGTTCACCAGCTTCAGCCTGGCCGACTTCGTACCGGCAGGCATGCGCGGAAAGCGCAGTTTCAAGATCTTGGGTGCCGACGGCAGCCAGCTGCGCACGCTCAAGGCCGGCAGCGGGGAGACCGCCTTTGTCGCCATGGCCAGGCAGGGCTTGCAACTGCCGTCCAATTGCGGCGGGGGCCAGAGCTGCAGCCTTTGTGAAGTCCGGGTGCGCGGAGTGGCACCGCCAGCCACCGCCTCGGATCGGGCCATGCTGTCGCCCGCGAAGATTCGCGACGGCCACCGCCTGGCCTGCAATCTTCCGGTGACCGAGGGTCTGGAACTGGAGATCCCTGGCGGTGCCGAGGCGCTCAGCCAGCAGCGGGCCAAGGTCGAACGGGTCACGGCGCTGACGCCCAGTCTGCGCGAGATCGTGCTCAAGCCGGAGGAGCGCGCCGGCGCCGCCTACCGGCCCGGCTCTTACATCCAGGTTCAGGTGCCTGCGTACCGGGCAACACCGGTGATGCTCGACACCGCCGATGCGTCGGCCGCGGTATCCAAGGCCTATCGATTGCCTGAGAGTTGGGGGAACGAGAGCCCGGTGCGTCGTGCTTATTCGCTGTCCAGCCCGGTCGAGCTGACGGAAGGCCGGATCAGCTTGCTGGTGCGTTTCATGCCGGCGCCGGTCGGTGCAGCCCACCATCCGCCTGGCAAGGGTTCGAGCTATATGCATTTGCTCAAGCCAGGCGACACCGTGCAATACAGCGGACCGTTCGGCGACTTTGCGGTGCAAGCGGGGGGCCGAGAGAAGGTCTTCATCGGCGGCGGCGCCGGCATGGCGCCGCTGCGGTCGATGCTGCAGTCCTTGCTCGCAGGCGGCGCCAAGGAACGTCTGCATTTCTGGTACGGCGCCCGAACCGTCGCCGAAGCGCCTTACGTCGGCGAGATGGAGGCGCTGGCGGTCCGGCATGCCAACTTCCAGTGGAAGCTGGTGAGTTCCGAGGAGGGGCAGGGTGGTGCCGGCAACGCCGGCAAGCTGGTGCACTTGGCGGCCCGTGAGGACCTGCTGGCGCTGGGCCTGGACCTGGGCGCCTGCGACTTCTACCTCTGCGGTCCCCCGGCCATGCTCACAGCGACGCGCAAGATGCTCAGAGAGCTGGGTGTCAAGGATGGGCAGGTTGCCTTCGATGACTTCAAGATCTGAGCGGGGTCAGAGCAGGCTCGGACGGACATTCGATCGAGCTGAACCTTCCCACGGGGCAATGCGATAAAGTTTTGACTATGCATGTCGTCTGCCGCTGGCTTCTGATCAGTTTTCTGATCATGGCGCTGCCCTTGAAGGGGCTGGCGGCGGTGGGCTATCTGGGCTGCGACCCGCGGCATGCGCCGTCCGCTGCGATGGCGCATGCGCATCCGTCCGGGCAGGATGAGGCACACGACCATGCTGGTATGCAGGACGAAGTGTCCGCACAGGCCCTAGAGCCGAAGGCGGATACCGGTACCTCGTCCGAGCAGCTGCCCATCAAGGCTGCGCTGAAATGCACGCAGTGCGCGCCTTGCTGCGGGGCTGCGGCGCCGCCCTGCGATGCACCGCTCCTGCTGAGCCTTGCCGGGCCGACCGAACCCAAGGTCACCGCTCGCCTGCTGGAACTGGGTGGCGACGTCGGCCGCCTGGATCGGCCACCACGAAGCACCCTCGTTTGAGCTGAACTGGGAAGCACGCGCCACGGCGCGGCTTCCTGCGCTCGGCTCTCGCTCGACCGCGAGACCGCTCGCGACCTGCCCGGTGTGGAGGTCGTCCAGCGGGTCTCGAACGACTCTTGCCACGAGGACAACATGCATTCCAACACCCCACGCCACGGGCGCCGAACTGGCCCGAAGGCGCTTTCACCCCTCTCTTTGGCGATGAGCCTTGCCTGTGCCGCGCTGGTCCTTCCCGCCCAGGCGCAGCAGGCCAGGCTCGCCGATCCCAGCGATCCGCAGGTCAAGGTTCCGGCGCTCAGCTATGCCAGCTCCCTCGCTCGCTACCGGGCGCTGCAGGACCCGCCCGCCGCCTCCTGGCAGCAGGTCAACGAGAAGGCCAACCGCGCCGGTGGCTGGCGCGCCTACGCCCGCGAGAAGGTGGCGGAAGACATCCCGGCGGCGCCCGCTGCCGCAGCCTCCCAGACACCCAAGCCCGCGCCGGCCGGCAAGGGCCACGAGCACCATGCGCCGCGTTGAAGGAGTGCCATTGATGAACCGCTTCCGACTTCCGCTCTCCCTGTTGGCCGTGGCCGTGCTGGCCGGCTGTGCCTCGGTAGAGCCCGGCAGCGCGCTGAGCGGCGTGCAATCCCTGACCAAGACGCACACCGGCCAGCCGCTGACGGCTGACCGATCTGCCGATGAACTGACCCGAACCGCCAACAAAGTCGACGAGTTGCTGCGCCAACCGCTGGCCATCGACACCGCGGTGCAGATCGCGCTGCTGAACAACCGCGGCCTGCAGGCCCGGCTGCAGCAGCTCGGCATCACCGAGGCCGAAGTCAGCCAGGCCTCGCGCCTGCCCAACCCGGGCTTCAGCTTCGGTCGCATGACCAAGGGCGACGAGATCGAGCTGGAGCGCGGCCTGCACTTCAATCTCGCTCGCTTGCTGACCTTGCCCTTGGTCAGCCGCCTTGAGGAGCGTCGGCTGCAATCCGTTCAACGCGAAGTCGCGATGGACGTACTGAGTCTGGCCGCCGACACCCGCAAGGCCTGGGTGCAGGCCGTCGCTGCGGACGAAAGCCTGCGCTACATGCGCCAGGTGCAGGAGGCCGCCGAGGCCAGCGCCGAGCTGGCCCGCCGCCTGCAGCAGGCGGGCAACTTCAATGCCTTGATGCGGCTGCGCGAACAGGGCTTTTATGCCGATGCGGCGCTGGGCCTGGCACGCGCCGAGCAGGCGCAGCGCGCGTCGCGCGAGCGCCTGACGCGTTTGATGGGCCTCTGGGGCGAGCAGCTGAACTTCAAGCTGCCCGAGCGCCTGCCCGATCTGCCGGATGCGCCCAAGGACCAGCCGGACATCGAGCGCCAGGCGATGGCTCAGCGTCTCGATGTGCAAGCGGCTCGCCTGGCCGCCGAGCAGACCGCGAAGAACCTCCAGCTGACCCAGGTGACCCGCTTCATCAGCGTGTTCGAGCTGGGTCTGGTGCGCAACACCTCCAATGAAGGCCCGCGCCAGACCGGCTGGGAAGTCGGCCTGGAGCTGCCGCTGTTCGACTGGGGTGGCGCCCGCACGGCCAAGGCTGAGGGCATCTACATGCAGTCCCTGCACCAAGCGGCGGCGACCGCGATCAATGCGCGCTCCGAGGTGCGCGAGGCCTACGGCAACTACCGCGCCAGCTACGACATCGCCCGCCATCACCGCGACGAGATCGTGCCCCTGAAGAAGCGCATCTCCGACGAGCAACTGCTTCGCTACAACGGCATGTTGATCGGCGTTTTCGAGCTGCTCGCCGACGCCCGCTCGCAGATCGGCAGCGTCAACGCGTCGATCGAGGCGCTGCGCGATTTCTGGCTGGCCAAGGCCGATCTCGACATGGCCTTGATCGGTCGCGCCTCCCTGTCAACGCCGACCGCATCCGCCGGTCCTGCCGCCGCCGAAGCCGGCGCCGGTCACTGAAGGAACCCTCCATGCTTTTCAATCGACGTTCCCTGCTCGGCGGCGCCGGCGCGATCACCGCGGCCGCCTCGATGAGCTCGGTCAGTAAGGTGGCGATGGCCGCTTTGCCGGAACCGGTGTTCCAGGACAAGCCGGACACCATGCCGCCGCTGGTTCCAGAAACTGGCCGCCCCTACAACCCCGTAGTCACGCTCAACGGCTGGACCTTGCCCTGGCGCATGAACAAGGGTGTCAAGGAGTTCCACCTCGTCGCCGAGCCGGTGGTGCGCGAGATGGCACCCGGCTTCAAGGCCCATCTCTGGGGCTACAACGGCCAGAGCCCCGGCCCGACCATCGAGGTCGTCGAGGGCGACCGCGTGCGCATCTTCGTCACCAACAAGCTCGGCGAGCTGACCAGCATCCACTGGCATGGTCAGCGCCTGCCCAATGGCATGGACGGCGTGACGGGTCTGAACCAGCCCGGCATTCCCCCCGGCAAGACCTATGTCTACGAATTCGTCGCGCGCCGTCCCGGCACCTTCATGTACCACCCGCATGCCGACGAGATGGTGCAGATGGCGATGGGCATGATGGGCTTCTGGGTCACGCACCCCAAGGGCAAGCACCCGTTGATTGACGAGGTCGATCGCGACTTCTGCTTCCTGCTCAATGCCTACGACATTGATCCGGGTAGTGCCACGCCCAAGATCATGACGATGCTGGACTTCAACCTCTGGAGCTGGAACAGCCGCATCTTCCCGGGCATCGACCCACTGGTCGTCGGGTTCAAGGACAAGGTGCGCATCCGCATCGGCAACTTGACGATGACGAACCACCCCATCCACCTGCACGGGCATGAGTTTCATGTCACCGGCACCGATGGGGGGCCGACGCCCAAGAGCACGCGGCGCTACGAGATCACCGAGGACGTCGCGGTGGGCCAGATGCGTCAGATCGAGTTCCTGGCCGACGAGGAAGGCGACTGGGCCTTCCACTGCCACAAGAGCCATCACACGATGAACGCGATGGGTCACGACGTGCCGACCCTGATCGGTGTCGACCACACGGGCGTGGCCAGCAAGATCCGCAAGCTGATCCCCGACTACATGGTGATGGGCGAGCGCGGCATGAAGGACATGACCGAGATGGACATGCCCCTGCCCGACAACACCGCGCCCATGATGGCCGGCCAGGGGCCCTTCGGCGCCGTCGGCATGGGCGGCATGTTCAGCGTGGTGAAGGTGCGCAAGGGCCAGAAGAAAGGCGACTACACCGACCCTGGCTGGTACCAGCACCCGGCCGGCACGGTGGCCTATGAGTTCAAGGGCAGCCTGCCCAACCCGGCGCGTTTCCAGTCTGAGGGCCCGGGGCTGATGCCGCTGGTCCAGCGGCCGAAGAACGATGTCGAGCTCAAGATTCGAAAACCCAGCGGTGGCCATAGCGGCCACTGAGCACCCATCCATTCACACCATTCAAAAGGCAAACCATGAAACAGATCGCCATCGCCACTCTACTGGCACTCGCCGCCTTCAGCGGCACCGTCGCAGCCCATGGCAAGGAAGGCCACGGTAAACCCGCCGCCGCCGTGAAGAAGGAGCAGAAGGCCTGGGGCATTGCGGGTGACGCGAAGCAGGTCAGCCGCACCGTCACGCTGAAGATGACCGACAACATGCGCTTCACGCCAGATCGCGTCGAGGTGAAGCTGGGCGAGACCGTCCGCTTCGTCGTGCAGAACGACGGCAAGGTGCTGCACGAGCTGGTCATCGGCACCAAGAAGGAGCTCGACGAGCATGCTGCGCTGATGCTCAAGTTCCCAAACATGGAGCATGACGAGCCCTATATGGCCCACGTCGATCCGGGCAAGAAGGGCGAGATCCTCTGGACCTTCAACCGCGCCGGCGAGTTCGACTTTGCCTGCCTGATCGCCGGGCACTACCAAGCCGGCATGGTCGGCAAGATTCAGGTCAAACCATGAAGCGACGCGCCCTGCTGTTAAGCGCAGCCCTGCTTCCGGTGGCTGCCGCCACGGCATCCAAGCCCCCCGTGGTGGAAGTCTGGAAAAGCCCGAACTGCGGCTGCTGCAAGGTCTGGGTCGAGATCTTGGAGCGCGACGGCTTCGTCGTGAAGGTCTTCGACACCGGTAACAACGCGATGCGCGGCAAGCTGCGCATTCCTGCGGCGCTGGGCTCCTGCCACACCGCACGTGTTGGTGACTACGCGATCGAGGGCCATGTGCCGCCGGCCGACATCCGCCGGCTGCTTCGCGAGCGACCCAAGGCGATCGGCCTGGCCGTGCCCGGCATGCCCATCGGATCGCCCGGCATGGACGGCCCCGACTACGACAACCAACAAGACCCCTACGACGTTCTGCTGGTTCAAGCAGACGGCAGCACCCGTGTTTTCAATCACTACCCCGGAAGGAAATGAAATGAACCGCAAGACCGCATCCCAACTGAGCCTGTTTGTTGCGACCCTGCTCTCGGCCAGCTTGTTGAGTCCTATCGCGCATGCCGCTGAGGACCATAGCGCGCACCACGCCAAGGCCAGCGCACCCGCTGCCAGCGCCGAGATGACCGACGGCGAGGTGCGCAAGATCGACCGCGAGGCCGGCAAGCTGACCCTCAAGCACGCCGACATCAAGAGCCTGGATATGCCGGCCATGACCATGGTGTTCCAGGTTCGCGACAAGGCCATGCTGGACAAGCTGCAGGTCGGTACACGCATCCAGTTCCAGGTGGTCAGCGAGGCCGGCAAGTTCGTCGTCACCGAGCTGAAGGTCAAGCCGTGATGAGGGTCGGTGCCTGGCTCAGTGCGCTGGGCCTGGGCGCCGGCCTGTCGCTCGCCCCCTTGGGGGCGGCGATGGCCTCGGCGCATATCGTCGACATCCAATGGGACGCGAGCGGTCGCTTCGTGCACAAGGCCGAGATCCAGGCCGGCAAGTTCGTCGAGGTCTGCGGCGCGCTCAAGCCAGGTCAGAAAATCGCCTGGTCCTTCCAGGGCAGCGCGCCGATGAACTTCAGCATCCACTACCACCTGGGCAAGGAGACGGTGTTTCCGGCCAAGCTCAGCGCGGTGAAGGACGCGGCGCAGACCTTGAACGTCCAGGCCGAGCAGATGCACTGCTGGATGTGGTCCAACAAAGGCGCGTCGATGACGACGCTGGACCTCATTCTGAAGATCGAACCCTGATGGCTTATTGATCCGGCCCCAATGAACTTGCCTCAAGCCGCATAGCGCACCGGGCCATGCTCGAAGTACTTACGGATGCGCTCAGGTTGACGCTGCACGCTGCGCAGATGCTTGGCCGTGGCTTTCACCAACTGCAGCTTCGTGCGCGCTGGCGCTTGGTGGGTCACCGCCTGTTTGATGTCGGCGTTGGCCATCTCATCCGGGTTCAACTCCGGGCTGTAGCTGGGCAGGTAGAACACCTCGATGGCGTCGGCATGCTCGGCCAGCCAGGCCTTGACCTGTTTGGCGTGATGCACCCGCAGGTTGTCCAGGATCAGGAACAGCTTCTTGCTCTGGCCCTTGATCAGGCGCCGCAGAAAGTCGATCAGGATCGTGGTGTTCAGCGCCCCATCAAAGATGCGCCAACGCATCTGCCCTTTGTTGGTCACGGTGGAGATGACCGACAGGCCGTGGCGCTTGTTGTTGACCCGTACCACCGGCGTCTGGCCCTTGGGCGCAAAGCCTCGGCCGCGCACATCGTCGCTGCGCAGCCCGCTCTCGTCGCCCCAGTGAATCTCGGCCCCTTCAGCCTTGGCCCGCGCGGCAATGGCGGGGTAGTCCTCGTCGAGCCATTTCTTTACCGCCGCTGGAGACTGCTCGTAGGCCTTCTTCATCGGCTTTTGCGGCGTGAAGCCCCAGCGCGCCAGGTACTTGCCCATGGTGCGCACCTGCAGCCGTAGCCCAAAGCGCTGCTCGATGAGCTGCGCCACGGCGGCGCGAGTCCACAGCGCGTAGGGCATCTTGAGTTGGTCGGGCGTCTTGTCGGCGATGAGCTTGCGCACCTGAGCCTCCTGGGCGGCGTCGAGCAAGCGGTTCTCGCCGAGCTTGCGTCCGCCGATGGCGTCGTGGAGCGCCTTGGCCCCGACGGCCTCATGGCGCTTGCAGATGTTGAAGACGCCGGTGCGACTCAGGCCGGTGAGCGCGGCGATCTCGTCGTAGGTGTTGCCGGCCTTGCGCAGTCGGATGACCTGTACGCGGCGCTCATGCCGCGCTTCGCGGCTCAGGGATCTCATGTCGGTTGCTTGCATGAATTCAACTTGAGGGCAACGTCGGAAAATTCAAGTGTTCAAGGGCCGGATCAATAATCTGGCTCAAGGCGTGGCGACAGGGTTCTTCTAGCATCAGCAGCAGAACCCATCCGCCCCAGCCATGTACCGCTTCCTCCGTCCACGCATCCGAGCCGTTCTGGCTCGCTGCCTGCTCGGGCTGTGGTTGTTCATGCTGGCACAGGGCTTCGCGCATGCTTGCCTGCTGCAGATTGGTGGTGAGCATCACGCGGACCCGAGCGTGTCTGAACTGGTGCATCAACACGAGCATGGCGACCCGTCGTCCAGCCAAGCGCTCTGCGTCAAGGCCTGCGACGAGCTGCAGGACTCGCTGCTGCTGAAGAGTTCTTCATGGGTCGCCGATCCCGGTTTGGCGCTTGCACCTGCCTTCTCAACCTGGCAGCCACTCCGCCTTGGCGCGGGCTTCGTGTGCGACTCTGATCCGTCATTTGGCGGCAGTCCGCCCATCAGTATTCGCTTCCTCCGATTGACCTTGTAGATCGCCGGTCGCGGTCCGCGTCAGCGGCCGCCCAGCACGCGTCGCACGAGTTGCCTCGGCGACATCGGTCATTCCCTTGAGGAGCAATCCATGCATCGCATTTCAACCCTGGCCGTCGCGCTTCTTCTTTGCGCCACGCCCACCGCCTTCGCCCAAACCTCTGCCGCGGAGCACGCCGCGCACCACCCGGCCTCGGCACCAGCTCCCAGCAAGTCAGCCAGCGCCCCCGCGGCAGTCGCCAGCATGGCGATGATGGACACCCATATGCAGCGCATGCGCGAGATGCGCGACAAGATGATGGCGGCGCGTGGCCACGAGGAGCGCCGAGCCCTGATGGCCGAGCACATGCGCCTGATGCGCGAGGGCATGAGCATGATGGGCGGCATGTCGGCCAAGACCGCGCCAAAAGGACAGGCCGACATGGCAAGCCGCCACGCGCAGATGGAGAAGCGCATGGAGATGATGCAGTCCATGATGGAGATGATGATGGACCGCATGTCGCTTGAGAAAGCGCAGTGAGGCGGCCATGGACCATGCCAACTCTCCGTCGGATGGACGGCCTCCGTCCTTTTGGCGTTCCCGCTCGGCCATCGCCTTCCTCGTCATGGGCGCGGTGGCCGCCTGGTATCTGTGGGCCGAGCATCGAGCCCATCTGCTCGGTGCCTTGCCCTATCTGATCCTGCTGGTTTGTCCGCTGATGCACGTCTTCATGCACCGCGGCCACCATGGCCGGCACCATGAGCACGATGAGGGAGAACGGCGATGAGCGCGGCCTCGAATGCCTATGGCCTGTGGGGTCTGGTGCTGCTGAACTCGGCGGTCTTCATCCTGTTCGCGTTCAGCTTCTTCAAGCCGACCACGACGCGCGACCGGCGCAGTTTTGGTGCTTTCTCGGCCTTCGTCGTCGCGCTGTTCGTGGAGATGTACGGCTTTCCGCTGACGCTCTACTTGCTGGCCGGCTGGCTGCAGACCCGCTATCCGGGGCTTGATCTGTTCTCCCACGACGCGGGGCATCTGTGGTCGACGCTGCTGGGCGAATCCGGGAACCCCCATTTCGGCCTGCTGCACCTGCTCAGCTATGCCCTGATCGGTGGTGGTTTCTGGCTGCTGTCGAACGCCTGGCATGTGCTGTACCACGCCCAGCGTCGTGGCGAGCTGGCGCGGAGCGGGCCCTATGCCCGCCTGCGCCATCCGCAGTACCTGGCCTTCGTGCTCATCCTGCTGGGCTTCCTGCTGCAATGGCCCACGCTGCTGACCTTGCTGATGTACCCGGTGCTGCTGCTGATGTACGGGCGATTGGCTCGGTCCGAGGAGCGAGAGATGGAAACCCGCTTTGGCGAGGTCTACCGCCACTATGCAGAACGCACACCGCGTTTCCTGCCCAAGCTGGGCCGCGGATGAATAACCTTGACTTTCCCGTCGTGGCAAGGTCCACAGTGCACGTCATCGCAGCGCAAGGAGCATGGTGATGGACAGGCATAGCGACTCGACGGCAGCGCACGGGCACGGGCACGATCACTCGGCCCATGCCCACCACGCCCATCATCATGAGCCCGTCCACCAGCACCAGCACCACCACGCCCCGCCGAACCAGGTAGCGGCCGCTGCGGCGGGCTCGATCTACACCTGCCCCATGCACCCCGAGGTGCGCCAAGACCACCCCGGCAGCTGCCCCAAATGCGGCATGACGCTGGAACCGTTGATGCCCTCGCTGGATGAGGAGGAGAACCCGGAGCTGAAGGACTTCAGCCGGCGCTTTTGGTGGACGCTGCCCTTCACCATCGTGGTCACCGTGCTGGCGATGTGGGGGCATCGCTTCGGCTGGTTCTCGATGGCCACGCAGAGCTGGATCGAGCTGCTGCTCTCGCTGCCCATCGTCCTATGGGCCGGCTGGCCCTTCTTCAGCCGCGGCTGGGCCTCGCTGCGCCAGCGCAGCCCGAATATGTGGACGCTGATCGGCCTGGGCACCGGCGCGGCCTTTGTGTACAGCGTGGCAGCCACGGTGGCGCCGGATGTATTCCCGGCCAGCTTCCAGGCCATGGGTCGGGTGGCGGTCTACTTCGAGGCGGCGGCGGTGATCATCTCGCTGACCCTGCTCGGCCAGTTGCTGGAGCTGAAGGCGCGTTCGCAGACCTCGGCGGCCATCAAGTCCTTGCTCGGTCTGGCGCCGAAGACGGCGCGGCGCATCGAGCCCGATGGCAGCGAGGACGATGTGCCGCTCAGCCATGTGCATGTCGGCGACCGCCTGCGCGTGCGCCCCGGCGAGAAGGTGCCCGTGGACGGTGTGGTGCTGGAGGGCCGCAGCAGCGTCGATGAGTCCATGCTCACCGGCGAGCCGCTGCCGGTCAGCAAGCAGGCCGGAGACGCGTTGATCGGCGCCACGCTGAACACCAGCGGCGCGCTGATCATGCGGTCCGATCGCGTTGGTTCGCAGACCCTGCTCGCGCAGATCGTGCAGATGGTGGCCCAGGCGCAGCGCTCCAAGGCGCCGATGCAGCGCCTGGCCGATCGCGTGGCCGGCTACTTCGTCCTCGCCGTGGTTGGCATCGCGCTGCTCACCCTGCTGGCCTGGGGCCTGTTCGGCCCGCAGCCCAGCTGGGTCTATGGCCTGATCAATGCGGTGGCCGTGCTCATCATTGCCTGCCCCTGTGCGCTGGGACTGGCCACACCGATGTCCATCATGGTGGCCACCGGTCGCGCCGCTGGTTTGGGCGTACTGTTCCGCGATGCCGCTGCCATTGAGCGCCTGCGCGAGGTCGACATCCTCATCGTCGACAAGACCGGCACGCTGACCGAGGGCAAACCGAGCTTCGAGCGTGCGGTCGGCGCGGAAGGCATCGCCCCCGACGAGGTCCTGCGCCTCGCTGCCAGCCTGGACCAGGGCAGCGAGCATCCGCTGGCCGCAGCCATCGTGACGGCGGCAAAGACCAAGGACCTGAACTTGATTGAGCCGGACAGCTTCGAGTCCAGCACCGGCATCGGGGTGCGCGGCGCGGTTCAGGGCCGGCCCTTGCTGCTCGGCAACACGGCATTGATGGAGCAGGCGGGTGTCAAGGTCGACAGCCTGCTTAGCGAGGCCGAGGCATTCCGCGCCAGCGGCGCCAGCGTGATGTACCTGGCCGAGCCGGGTCGCTTGCTCGGCCTGCTCGCCGTCTCCGACCCGATCAAGGCCAGCACGCCGGACGCGCTGGCGACGCTGCGCGAGGCTGGCCTGAAGGTGGTGATGGCCACCGGCGACGGCTGGACCACGGCGCGGGCGGTCGGCGCCCGTTTGGGCATCGAGGAAGTGCATGGCGAGGTCAAACCGGCCGACAAGCTGGAACTGGTGCGGGGCCTGCAGGCCCAGGGCCATGTCGTGGCGATGGCCGGCGACGGCATCAACGATGCCCCGGCGCTGGCCCAGGCCGATGTCGGCATCGCGATGGGCACCGGCACCGATGTGGCCATGAACAGCGCCGGCGTGACCCTGGTGAAGGGCGATCTGCGAGGCATCGCCCATGCGCGTCGGCTGTCGCAGGCCACCATCGCCAACATGCGACAGAACCTGGTCTTTGCCTTTGTCTACAACGCGCTCGGTGTGCCGCTGGCCGCCGGCCTGCTCTACCCGTTCACCGGCTGGCTGCTGTCGCCGCTGATCGCCGCGCTGGCCATGAGCCTGAGCTCGGTCTCGGTGATCGTCAACGCGATGCGGCTGAGGGCGGCGCGATGAAGGTCTTGCTTGATCCGGCGCAAGTCCCTGTCGCGGGTGCGGGGTAGGCTCTAGCCCATGGCTTGGTTTCGCCGCCTGATCCACCGCTCGCTCCGACTCGTCGTCGGTGCGCTGGCGCTCACCCTGCTGGGCTTGCAGCTCGCAGTGGCGGCCTATGCCTGTCCGCTGCTGAGCCCGCCGGCCGAACAGCCGGCGGCCGTGGCGGTCCCCGTCATCCCGGACTGCCATGGTCAGGCGGTCGACATGGATCCAGCGCTGACGCCGCTGTGCGCAGCGCATTGCCAGCCGGATCCGTCTACGCCGACAAACCCGTCGTCACTTGAGCAGCCACTGGCTCAGGCAGCCGCACTCTGCCTGAGCCATGCCTTGCCTGTCCTGGCGCCGCGGCTTGCCAGACCGCTGCACGCCCCCGGCGAGGTGGCCTTGGCGCACGCCTGGGCGCCGCCCTTGTTTCTCTCCCTTCAAGTCTTCAGGAATTGACGCGCTGACGCCGCGCCGGACGCCTTGCAGCGTCCAGGCTTCCGTCAGCCAACGATTCCGAGGACCTCATGATTTCCCGTTTTCCTTGCCGCGCGCCGCTGTGGCGCGCTCTGGGCTTGGCCTGTCTGCTGGTCGGCTCACCAGCCCTTCACGCGCTTGAGTTTGAGGAGGCTGTCGCCCTGGCCGAGCGCCAGAGCCCAGGCCTCGCCGCTCAAGCTTCCGCGGTCGCTGCTGCCCGCCATCAGGCCGAAGGCGCACATCGACTACCGGCGCCCCGGCTCGCCGTCGGTGTCGAAAACCTGCCGATCAGCGGCATGGACCGATGGAGCCTGTCGCGGGACTTCATGACCATGCAGCGCCTGGCGCTGATGCAGGACATCCCCAACCAAGGCCTACGCGATGCGCGGCGGCTAGGAGCGCAGGCCCGGGCCGAACGCGATCAGGCCGGCCACGAACTGCAACGCCGGCAATTGCGTCTGGAGTTGCTGCTGGCCTGGCAGGCAGTGCAGCGCGGCGAGCAGCGCATCGCCCTGCTGGCCGAGCTGCTGGCCGAGAACCAGCGCCTGATCGACAGCCTGCCGGCGCTGGTCTCCGGCGGTACGGCGACGGCGGCCGAGCTGCTGATGGCCCGCCAGGAGCGGCTGATGCTGAGCGATCGCGACGATGAGGCTCGGCGCGACATCGCCAAGGCGCGCGCGGCACTGCGGCGCTGGCTCGGCGAGCGGGCTGCCGAGCCCTTGGCCGCTCTTTCGCCGCTGCCCGAGCGCGACCCCAATGCCTTGCGCGAGCGCTGGCTCCGCCATGTCGAGCTGGCGGCCTTCCCAGCGATGCTGCGCATGGCCCAGGCCGAACTGCGCGAGGTCGACGCCGAGGATCGCGGCGACTGGTCCTGGGAGCTGGCCTACAACCGCCGCGGTCGTCAGTGGGGCGACATGGTCTCCTTCCAGCTCAGCTTTGCGCTGCCCTGGGATCGCAAGAACCGCTTGCAGCCCCAGCTGTCCGGCAAGCAGCGGGAGCTCGAACGCGTTGAGCAGGAACGCCAGGAGATGCAGCGCCGGCTGCTGCAGTCGCTGGATGAGCAACTGGCCGAGCAGGCCACGCTGACACGGCAAATCGAGCGCCAGTCCCAGCAGATCTTGCCCTTGGCCAGACAGCGAGCCGAGCTGAGTTTGAGCAGCTACCAGGCGGGGCGAAGCAGCCTGCCCGAGCTGCTCAGCGCCCGCGCCGCAGTGCTGGAGGCGCGCCTGCGCGAGATCGACCTGATGGCGGCGCAGGACGCGCTGCGCGCCCAGCTCGAAACCCTGATCCTGGAGTGAAAGCCATGAACAACAAGATTGTGTTGACCCGATCCCTGCTGGCGCTGGCCCTGCTGGCGCTGGATGTGGCGGGCGGCTACCAGCTGGCAAGCCGCAAGCAGCCTGCTGCGACCGCAGCGGCATCGGTTGGCGATGCGGATCGCAAGGTGCTGTATTGGTACGACCCGATGGTGCCGACGCAGAAGTTCGACCAGCCCGGCAAGTCGCCCTTCATGGACATGCAACTGGTGCCGCGCTACGCCGACGAGGCGCAGGAGGGTGGCGTCAGCGTCTCACCGCAAGCGCAGCAGTCGCTGGGCCTGCGGCTGGCCACGGTGGAGCAGCGCGGCATCGCGAGCAGCATCGAGGTGCTGGGCACAGTGCAGCTCAGCGAGCGCGACATCAGCATCGTGCAGGCACGCTCCAGCGGCTTCGTCGAGCGGGTCTACCCGCTGGCGCCCGGCGATGTGGTGCCCTCTGGCGCGCCGCTGGTGGAGCTGCTGCTGCCCGAGTGGGAGGGCGCGCAGCGCGAATACCTGGCGGTGAAGGCGCTGCAGGACGAGACCCTGCGCCAGGCGGCCCGCCAGCGCCTGCGGCTGTTGGGCATGACCGACGCGGTGATTGCGCAGGTGGAGCAAAGCGGCACCGTGCAGGCCCGCACCACGGTACGCCTGCCGCGCGCCGGCCTGCTCGCCGAGCTGATGGTCAGGCCCGGCATGACGGTGTCCGCCGGCATGAGCCTGGCTCGCGTCAACGGCCTGGGCACAGTCTGGGTGGAGGCCGCGGTGCCGCAGGCTCAGGGCCCGCTGCTGCGTGTCGGCCAGCCGGCCGAGCTGCTGTTGCCCGGCGAGGCCACACCGCGCCGCGCCAAGATCAGCGCCATCTTGCCGCAGGCCAGCGCCGAGGCCAGGACCTTGCGCGTGCGCCTGGAGCTGCCTAATCCCGGGCTGCGCCTGCGCGAAGGCATGAGCCTGGCGGTTCGGCTTCAGTCCGCGACGGAGCAGCTGCTGCTTGTGCCCAGCGAGGCGGTGATCCGCACCGGCCGGCGCGCGCTGGCCTATGTGGCTGAGGATTCCGGTCGCTACCGGCCGGTCGAGCTGGAGCTCGGCCAGGAGATCGACGATCAGCTGGTGGTGCGCAGCGGCCTGCAGGCCGGGCAGCAAGTGGTGGCCTCGGCGCAGTTCCTGATCGACTCCGAGGCCAGCCTGCGTGGCCTGCAGCCGACGCCGAACGCCGCAACCAGCAGCCACAGCACGAATGGCGTGATCGAGGCGTTGGAGGGTGACCAGCTCACGCTGAACCACGAACCGGTGCCAGCGCTGAAATGGCCGGCGATGACGATGGGCTTCAGGCTCGCCGAACCTGCTCTGGCCAAGGGCCTGAGGACCGGTCAGCGACTGCGCTTCAGCTTCACGCAGCGGGGTGATGACTATGTGATCACGGGCATCGAGCCGACTGGTCCCGTCGGTCCCGTCGGTCCGGTCGACCCCCATGCCGGGCACAAGGCGGCGTCGGGAGCGTCGCAATGATCGCCCGCCTGATCCGCTGGTCGGTCGTCAACCGCTTCCTGGTCCTGCTCGCTACCGTGATGCTGACGGCCTGGGGCCTGTGGGCGCTGCGCACGACGCCGGTCGACGCGCTGCCCGATCTGTCCGATGTGCAGGTCATCATCCGCACCAGTTACCCGGGCCAGGCGCCGCAGATTGTCGAGAACCAGGTCACCTACCCGCTGGCCACGACCATGATGTCGGTGCCAGGGGCCAAGACCGTGCGCGGCTTCTCTTTCTTCGGCGATTCCTTTGTCTACGTGCTGTTCGAGGATGGCACCGACCTGTACTGGGCGCGCTCGCGGGTGCTGGAGTACCTGAACCAGGTGCAGGGCCGGCTGCCGGCCACCGCCAAGGCGGCGCTCGGGCCCGACGCCACGGGGGTCGGCTGGATCTATCAGTACGCGCTGGTCGACCGCAGCGGCAAGAACGATCTTTCCCAGCTGCGCGCGCTGCAGGACTGGTTCCTGAAGTACGAGCTGAAAAGCCTGCCGGATGTCGCCGAGGTGGCCTCGGTCGGCGGCATGGTCAAGCAGTACCAGGTCGTGCTCGACCCGTTGAAGCTGGCGGCTCAAGGCATCACGCAGATGGAGGTGCGCGAGGCCTTGCAGCGCGCCAACCAGGAGACCGGCGGCTCGGTGCTGGAGCTGGCCGGCGCCGAGTACATGGTGCGCGCCAGCGGCTATCTGAAGACCCTGGCCGACTTCCGCGCCGTGCCGCTGGCCCTGCGCGCCGGCGTGCCGGTGCGCCTGGGCGATGTCGCCACGGTGCAGCTCGGCCCCGAGATGCGCCGGGGCATTGCCGAGCTGGACGGCGAGGGCGAGGTGGCCGGTGGCATCGTCGTGCTGCGCTCGGGCAAGAACGCGCAGACCACGATTGCCGCGGTGCGCGCCAAGCTGGCCGAGCTGCAGGCCAGCCTGCCCAAGGGGGTGGAGATCGTCACCACCTACGACCGCAGTGCGCTGATCGAGCGAGCGATCCGCAACCTCGGCTTCAAGCTGGGCGAGGAGTTCCTCGTCGTCGCCGCGGTCTGTGTGCTCTTCCTCTGGCATCTGCGCTCGGCCTTGGTGGCCATCATTTCGCTGCCGCTGGGCATCCTGGCCGCCTTCCTGGTGATGCGCTACCAGGGCATCAACGCCAACATCATGTCGCTGGGCGGCATCGCGATCGCCATCGGCGCGATGGTCGACGCCGCCGTGGTGATGATCGAGAACGCGCACAAGAAGCTCGAGGCCTGGCAGCACAGCCATCCAGATACGCCTCTGATCGGCAAAGAGCGCTGGGAGGTGATCACGCAGGCGGCCGAGGAGGTTGGGCCGGCCTTGTTCTTTTCCTTGCTCATCATCACCCTGTCCTTCATCCCGGTGTTCACGCTGGAGGCGCAGGAGGGCAGGCTGTTCGGGCCGCTGGCGTTCACCAAGACCTATGCGATGGCGGCGGCTGCCGGGCTCTCGGTGACCCTGATCCCGGTGCTGATGGGCTACTGGATCCGTGGCCGCATTCCCGATGAGCAGCGCAACCCGATCACGCGGGCGCTGATCGCCGTTTACCGGCCCAGCCTGGAGTGGGTGCTGCGCTGGCCCAAGCTGACGCTGGCGTTGGCAACCGTCGCCCTGCTGAGCAGCGCCTACCCGCTGGCCCGCCTGGGCGGCGAGTTCCTGCCGGCGCTCGACGAAGGCGATCTGCTGTACATGCCATCGGCGTTGCCTGGGCTGTCGGCACAGCGCGCTGCTGAGCTGCTGCAAATCAGCAACCGCATGATCAAGACCGTACCCGAGGTCGAGCGCGTGTTCGGCAAGGCCGGTCGCGCCGAGACGGCCACCGATCCGGCCCCCCTGGAGATGTTCGAGACCACGGTAAAGCTGAAGCCTCGCGAGCAATGGCGGCCTGGCATGACGCCGGAGCGCTTGATTGAGGAGCTCGACCAGGCGGTGAAGATCCCCGGACTGGCCAATATCTGGATTCCGCCAATCCGCAACCGGATCGACATGCTGGCCACCGGCATCAAGAGCCCGATCGGCGTCAAGGTCACGGGCAGCAATCTGGCCGCTATCGACCGCATTGCCACCCGGGTAGAGCAGGTTGCCAAGACGGTGCCTGGGGTCAGCTCGGCGCTGGCCGAGCGCCTCACTGGCGGCCGCTACCTCGATGTGCAGATCGACCGCGATGCCGCCGCCCGCTACGGCTTGAACATCGCCGACCTGCAGGAGTTGATCGCCGGCGCGGTTGGGGGCGAGAACATCGGCGAGACCGTCGAAGGACTGGCGCGCTTCCCGATCAGCCTGCGCTACCCGCGGGAGTGGCGCGACTCGCCGCAACGCCTGCAGCAGTTGCCCATCCTCACGCCCACCGGTCAGCAGATCACGCTCAGCAGCGTCGCTCGGGTCAGCATCCAGGACGGCCCGCCGATGCTGAAGAGCGAGAACGCCCGGCCCTCAGGCTGGGTCTATGTGGACGTGCGCGGCCGCGATTTGCAGGCAGTGGCGGAGGACCTGCGCCGCGCGGTGAGCAACCAGGTGCAGCTGGAGCCTGGCATCAGCGTTGCCTACTCCGGCCAATTCGAGTACCTAGAGCGTGCCAACGCCCGACTCAAGCTGGTCGTGCCTGCGACCCTGCTGATCATCTTCGTGTTGCTCTACCTGACCTTCTCGAGACTGGACGAGGCGCTGCTGATCATGGCCACGCTGCCTTTTGCGCTCACCGGCGGCGTTTGGTTCCTGCACTTGCTGAGCTACAACCTGTCGATCGCCACAGGGGTTGGTTTCATCGCCCTGGCGGGCGTGTCGGCCGAGTTTGGCGTGGTCATGCTGATCTATCTGAAGCAGGCGCTGGCCGAGCGGGTTCAGGGCGATCAGGCGCCCACGATGACGGAGTTGCTGGAGGCGATCCGAGTCGGTGCCGTGCTGCGCGTACGCCCGAAAGCGATGACGGTGGCGGTGATCCTGGCTGGCCTGGTGCCCATCGTCTGGGGCAGCGGCACCGGGTCGGAGGTGATGAGCCGGATCGCGGCGCCGATGCTGGGCGGCATGGTGACCGCGCCGCTGCTCTCCCTGTTCGTGATTCCGGCCGCGTATCTGTTGATGCGGGGCCCCGCTCGAAGGAAGGCTTCGGTCTCGCCCGATGCCCCTTTGGCGGAGGCATTGCCATGAGCGGCAAGCTGCTGGTCATCGAGGACGAGTCGCGCCTTGCTCACTACCTCCAACAAGGCCTTACGGAGGCCGGCTACGCTGTAGAGGTCGCCAGCGATGGCATCGATGGACTGCACCTGGCGATGGAGGGCGACCATGATTTGCTCGTGCTCGATCGGATGCTGCCCGGCATCGACGGCGTGGCATTGCTGAAGGCCTTCAGAAGCACCAAACAGACGCCGGTGCTGATGCTGACGGCGCGCTCCCAGGTCGAGGACCGGGTCAGCGGTCTGCAAGCAGGAGCCGACGACTACCTGGTGAAACCCTTCGCGTTTCCCGAGCTGCTGGCGCGGGTCCAGGCGCTGCTGCGACGCAGCCATGGCGTGTCCACCGCGGGCGACAGCACCCAGCTTCAGCTGGCGGATCTGGAGCTCGACCTGCTGCGCCGCCGTGCGCTGCGCGCCGGGCAGCGCATCGACCTCAGCGCCAAGGAGTTCAAGCTCTTGGCCTTGCTGCTCAGCCGCCAGGGGCAGGTGCTGTCGCGAACCGAGCTGGCTTCTCTGGTCTGGGACATGAACTTCGACAGTGAGACGAATGTCGTGGAAGTGGCGATCCGCCGGCTGCGGGCGAAGCTGGACGCTCCCTTTGCCAAGCCGCTGCTGCACACCGTGCGAGGCATGGGCTATGTGCTGGAGGAGCGAGAACCATGAGCCGATCGACATCACCGCACTCCCTCACCCGCAGGCTGTCAATCTGGCTGGCGCTGCAGGCGTTCGCGGTGCTTGGGCTGGTCTGTGGACTGGTTTATGCGGCAACCGCCCTGACGCTCTCCGAGCGACAGGACGCGACCCTGGTGGAAAAGAAGGCCATGGTGCGTCACATGGTGGGCAAGGCAGCCGCGCTGCCCTCATCCGCAGAGCTGGTGCATACGCTGAACGACTTCCTGATTGGTCATGAGGAGCTGGGGCTGGCGCTCCAACTGCCGGACGGTCGAAGGTTTTCAGCCGGGGTGCTGCCGGACCACAGCGAGCACCCGATCAAGCGCATCGACTTTGGCATTGAAGGCGAAGCGACTGGGAGCACACCGGGGTCGGCCACGCTCTACATGGACACCGCATCCGACGCGCTGCTGTTGCGCCGGCTGGCCTGGATCCTGGCCGTGGCCGCCGTGGGTGGCGCAGTCTTGGCATCGCTGGGCAGCGCCGTGCTGGTGCGCCGTGCGATGTCGCCACTCAAGCTGCTGATCCGCCAGGTGCAGGCGCTGCAAGCGGAGGACTTGCGCGATCGTTTGGACGGCAGCGCACAGCCGCTGGAGTTGCAGCCCTTGGTCGAACAGTTCAACGCACTGCTGCTGCGCCTGGACAGCGCCTACCAGCATCTGGAGGCCTTCAACGCCGATGTTGCCCATGAGCTCAACACACCGCTGGCCATGCTGGTCAGTAGCTGCCAGCTCGGCCTGCAGCGTTCACGCTCGCCGGAGGAGCTGCGCGAGATCCTTGCCGCCAATCTGGAGGATCTGGACCGGATGACCGGCATCGTGCGCGACATGCTCTTTCTGGCCCAGGCCGATCGTGGCAACCGCGTCTCGCAGGAGGGTATGGTCGACCTGACGGTGCTCAGCCGCGAGGTCCTTGATTTCTATGAGGCGGTCTCGCTCGAGGCCGGCCTGGAGGTTCGTATCGACGGGCATGCTGTCGTGAGCGGGGATCCGGGGCTGCTGCAACGGGCCTTGAGCAATCTGCTGAGCAACGCAGTCCGCCACGCGCGGCCTGGCAGCCAGGTCGTCGTGCGCATCGCCAGCGCGGCAAACCGGCGCAGTTTGCTGGCCGTGGAGAACCAGGGGGATGCGCTTGCCGAGCATGAGGTCGGTCGCGTCTTCGAGCGTTTCTACCGCGCTGACAGTGCGCGCTGTGACGGCGGGACCCACCATGGCCTGGGGCTGGCCATCGTGGACGCCATCGCAAGAATGCATGGAGGGCAGACCTTTGCGCATTCGGTCGATGGCGTCACGACGATTGGCCTGTTGCTGCCCAGCGCCCCACCAGAAACTCGGTTGGGCGCCTAGGCAGCCGGCTCAGTTGCGCTCGAAATCGTTGGGGCTCACGTAGACCATCAGCTTCTTGCTTGAAAAGTTCACTGGCGCGACCTTTTGGATGTCGACCGCACGGTGGTTCACCACATCGAAGCGCCAGGTGAAGCTTTTGTCGCCATTGCGGAAGGTCACCGTCTCGCCGCACTCGATGTTGATCGCGTCGGTGCTGTTCACGTCGACCACCCGAGTTGCCACTTCCGGGTTGTTCGGCACGCCGTACCAGGAGCGACCGTTGGCGAAGGTCTCGGCTTGCGCCGAGGCCATGGCGACCGGCGTGACGAGATAGGCGCCGAAGAGGATGGCGATGGCGCTCAGGGACTTGATGCTGGACATGTTGATCTCCTTGTTGAAGCACCGGCGCTGCGGGGATCGCTGCACTCGGTGTCTGCTTCACGGAGATCACTCTAGAAATCTGACGAGGACGAGAAGCCGTCGCGCAGATGACGGTTCTGTCATCTGGATGGGAAAGGCCATTGCTTGAGTTCTGAGACGGTTGGTCTCGCGGTCAGTGCTGCTTCTTGTCGACGTCGGCTGGCAGCTGTGCCACCTTGCGCGTCCAGGCCATTAAGTCGACATGGGCTTTGCCTTCGGCCTGGTGGGAGTGGCAGCTGGACTCGGACTGCTTGGGCGCGGCCGACTTGGATTTGCTCTTCACATGCGGCTGTGTGTGATCTGGCACCACGTTGCTGCGCACCGAGAGCTCGTCGAGGATCGCGCAATCGGGATGTTCGTCTCCATGGCAGGCGGCCACCAGGCGCTGCAGTTGCGCCTGCATCTGCTGCATCTCGCGCAGCTTCTCCTCCACAGTCTGCAGATGGCCCTGGGCAAGGGCCTTGACCTCGCGGCTACTGCGCTCGCGGTTCGTCCACAGGCTCAGCAACTCGGCAATCTGCTCCATCGAAAAGCCCAGCAGCCGCGACTGACGCACGAAGCGCAGGATGGAGATGTCGCGCTCGGCGTACTGACGGTAGCCGGCGTCGGTGCGGGCGGCCGGCGTGATCAGGCCGATCTGCTCGTAGTGTCGAAGCATCTTGGCCGACATGCCGGCCGCCGCGGCGGCCTCGCTGATGTTGAGAAGGCGGGACATCGCGTCTCCAGACGTTGCGAAGCAATGGCCGAAGTGTGAACCTTCCTGCGGAGGGAAGGTCAAGCGCCGGCGCAGGGGCAGCGGCGCTTGAAGTGTGCGGATGGGGACTCAGGCCGGCGGGTAGCCCGCGTCGCTCAGCGCCTCGGCCAGATCCTTCGGGTCCTCGGCGCTTTGCACCTTGACCGTATGGGCGGCGAGGTCGATGTCGATCTTGCAACTGGGGTCTGCCAGCTTCAGGGTCTGGGAGACCATGCCGGCGCAATGGCCGCAGCTCATGTCGGGTAGTTTGAACTCGATCACAGGGAACTCCTGGGCAGCTTGAGAGGGGACTGAAGCCTCGGGCTTACTGCGGTGGCAAGGTCAAGCCCGGCAGCGGCGCTTGACCTTGACTCGATGTCAAGCTGGAGAGTTCGGTGCATCGGGCCATCGGCCCCGTCACCTGGAAATGCGACCCATGAGCACCGCCTCCCTTGCATCCTTGAAGCTGCCCATCGAAGGCATGACCTGCGCCTCCTGTGTGCTGCGCGTCGAGCGCGGCCTGAAGTCGGTGGCCGGTGTCAGCCAGGCCAGCGTCAACCTGGCGACCGAGTCGGCCACGGTCGATGCGTCGGGCGTCAGCCTCGCGGCCCTGCAGGCCGCCATCGAGAACGCCGGCTACGCGGTGGCCACGCGCCAGCATGCGCTGCGCATTCAGGGCATGACCTGTGCCTCCTGCGTGGCCCGCGTCGAGAAGGCGCTGAAGGCGGTTCCCGGCGTGCTCGGCGCCGAGGTCAATCTGGCGACGGAGACCGCGCAGGTCGAGGCCACGCGCCTGGTCGATCTGGCGCAGCTGATCGCCGCCGTCGGAAAGGCCGGCTACCGGGCCAGCGACGCGGCTGCCGCGCCGAGCGCTGGCGCTCCTGCCGCACCCGCTGCCCGCGGCCTGCCCGACTGGTGGCCGATCGGCGTCGCCGCGCTGCTCAGCCTGCCCCTGGTGCTGCCCATGCTGGCCATGCCTTTCGGTCTCGACTGGAGCCTGAACGGCTGGCTGCAGCTGCTGCTGGCCACGCCGGTGCAGTTCTGGCTCGGCGCCCGCTTTTACAAGGCCGGCTGGAAAGCCTTGAAGGCGCGCGCCGGCAACATGGACCTGCTGGTGGCCCTGGGCACCAGCGCCGGCTACGGGCTCAGCGTCTACCAGCTGTTCGCGCACAGCGGCCACGGCATGAGCCACCAGCTCTACTTCGAGGCCTCGGCGGTGGTCATCACCCTGGTGCTGCTGGGCAAGTGGCTGGAGGGCCGCGCCAAGCGCCAGACCACCGAGGCGATCCGTGCGCTGCAGGCCTTGAGACCCGAGACCGCGCGCGTGCGCGGCCTGCACGGCGATGTCGAGATGCCGATTGCCCGGGTGCAGGCCGGCGATCTGGTCGTGGTGCGCCCGGGCGAGCGCATCCCGGTCGACGGCGAGATCGTCGAAGGCCAGAGCGAGGTCGACGAGTCGCTGATCACCGGCGAGAGCCTGCCGGTGCACAAGGAGCCCGGCTCGCGCGTCACCGGCGGCGCCGTCAACGCCGAAGGCCTGCTGCTCGTGCGCACCACCGCCGTGGGCGCCGAGTCCACGCTGTCGCGCATCGTCCGCCTGGTCGAGTCGGCGCAGGCCAAGAAGGCGCCGATCCAGCGCCTCGTCGACCGTGTCAGCGAGGTCTTCGTGCCGGTGGTGCTGTTCATCGCGCTGATCACCCTGCTGGGCTGGGGGCTGGTGAGCGGCGACTGGACGCAGGGCATCCTCAACGCGGTGGCCGTGCTGGTCATCGCCTGCCCCTGTGCGCTGGGCCTGGCCACGCCGACGGCCATCATGGCCGGCACCGGGGTGGCGGCGCGTCACGGCATCCTCATCAAGGACGCCGAGGCGCTGGAGCAGGCACACCGCATCGACACCGTCGCCTTCGACAAGACCGGCACCCTGACTGAGGGCCAGCCCACGCTGATGGCCGCCGAGGCGGCGGGCGGCGACCGCGACGCCTTCTTGCGCCAGGCCGCCGCGGTGCAGGCCGGCAGCGAACACCCGCTGGCCCGCGCCGTGCTGGAGGCCGCGGGCGCGCAGACCCTGCCGGCCGCCAGCGAGCTGCGCGCCGTCGCCGGCCGCGGCATGGCGGCCCGTGTGGACGGTCGCGAGCTGCGCCTGGGCAGCACGCGCTACATGGAGGAACTGGGCGTCTCGCTCGACGCGCTTTCGGCCCGCATGGCGACCCTGCAGGCCGAGGGGCGCACGATTTCCTGGCTGGCCGATGTCAGCGACACCCCGCGCCTGATCGGCCTGCTGGCCTTCGGTGACCGCATCAAGAGCACCGCCGCCCGCGCGGTGGCCTCGCTGCACGCCGCCGGCGTGGCCACGGTGCTGGTGACCGGCGACAACCGCGGCAGCGCCGCCGTGGCCGGTCGCGAGCTCGGCATCGAGCAGGTCGAGGCCGAGGTGTTGCCCGAGGACAAGGCCGGCCTGATCGCCCGCCTGAAGGCCGGCGGTCGCGTCGTCGCCATGGTCGGCGACGGCATCAACGACGCACCGGCCCTGGCGGCGGCCGACGTCGGCATCGCCATGAGCACCGGCACCGATGTCGCCATGCACGCCGCCGGCATCACGCTGATGCGCGGCGACCCGGCCCTGGTGGCCGACGCCATCGACATCAGCCGCCGCACCTACCGCAAGATCCGCCAGAACCTGTTCTGGGCCTTTGCCTACAACGCCGTCGGCATCCCGTTGGCCGCCTTCGGTCTGCTCAACCCGATGCTCGCGGGGGCGGCGATGGCCTTCAGCAGCGTCAGCGTGGTCAGCAACGCGCTGCTGCTCAAGCGCTGGGGTGGAGCCGCAAGTCGCTGAGCAAACTCGCATCAGGCTCCGCTACGGGGTTCGTCTGGCTCTGCCAGTTCTCGGAATTGAACGCAAGGTTTAGCCTTGGCAAAGAGAAGTTAGGGTGCTCTACGAGATTGGGCCTTAAGTTCGCTTGTGGCCGCTTTGCGGGAGCAAGCGAGAGTACGGTGGGCAGAGCCGAATGGCCGCACTCGCTGCAGAGCAGCCGCCGCCCAAGCTACCCTCAGCCCGCAGGCCCTTCGTCAGCCCCCCCCCCCCCCCCCACCCCCCCCCCCAACCC
>JAYRUQ010000015.1:0-68275 GCA_041919015.1 Inhella sp. | reverse complement strand
GAGCCGGCCTGTGCCGTGGTCAGCGCGACGATGCCGTCGCTGGTCAGCGCAGCAATCTGATCGGTGCCCAGCGCACGGATGCCACGGGTACCCAGGGCCGCGAGGTCGCTGCTCTCGATGGCGGCCAACTGATCGGTGGTGAAGCCGGTTACCTGCTGCGTACCGAGGTTGGCGAAGTGCTGGGTGCCCAGGGCCGCGAAGTCGTCGGTGGCCAGGGCAGCAATCTGCGAGCTGGTCAGGGAAGCCGCCTGCGCGGTCGTCAGCTGGCCCATCTGATCGGTGGTGAAGCCGACGATCTGGTCGCTGGTGAGCGCGCGCAGCGCGGCGGTAGCCAAGGCACGGATGTCACCCGACTCGATGGCGCCGAGCTGGGCCGAGTCGATGCCGGCGATCTGCACACTGGTCAGTGCTGCCAGCTGGGCGGTCCCGAGCTGCGGCATCTGGTCGGTGGTCAGCGCCCCGAACTGGTCGCTGGTCAGACCACGGACGGCCGAGCTGCCCAGGGCCGCCAGGTCATCGCTGGCGATGGCCGCCATCTGGTCGGTGGTCAGCCCGGCCGTCTGGTTGCTGGCCAGCGCGGCCCATTGCGAGGTGCTCAGGGCCTGGATGCCGTCGGTGCTCAGGGCGCCGAGCTGGGCGGAGTCGAGCGCGCGGATGCCGCGGGTGCCCAGGGCCGCGAGGTCGTCGCTGGCCATGGCGCCGAGCTGGTCGCTGGTGAGCGCGCGCAGCTGCGTGGTGGCCATGCCGGCGAACTGCTGGGTGGACAGCGCCGTCAGGTCGTCGGTGCTGAGGCTGGCGATCTGCGCCGTGGTCAGCGCGGCGACCTGCTGGGTCGTCAGCTGCGGCATCTGGTCGCTGGTCAGCGCAGCGAGCTGGTCGCTGCTGAAGGCGCGCAGGGTCTGCGTCGAGAGCGCCCGCAGATCGGTGCTCTCCATGTTGGCGATCTGCTCGGTGGTCAGTCCAGGCGACTGGGTGGTGACGATCGAGCCGGCCTGCGCCGTCGTCATGGCGACGATGGCGTCGGTGGACAGGGCGCCGATCTGCGCCGAATCAAAGGCGCGCAGGCCCCGGGTGCCCAGCGCCGCAAAGTCATCGGTGGCCAGGGCCGAGAGCTGGTCGGTGGTCAGCGCACGCAGCTGGGCCGTGGCCATGCCGGCGAACTGCTGGGTGGACAAAGCCGTCAGATCGTCCGTGGTGAGGCTGGCGACCTGCGCGGTGGTGAGGCTGGCGACCTGCAGGGTGGTCAGCTGCGGGAGCTGGTCGCTGGTCAGCGCGGCAAGTTGGTCTGTGGACAGGGCGCGCAGCGCTGCCGTACCCACGGCGCGCAGGTCGTCGGTGGCCAGCGCGGCCATCTGGTCGCTGGTCAGACCCGCCACCTGGGCGGTGGTCAGCGAGCCGGCCTGCGCCGTGGTCAGCGCGACGATGCCGTCGCTGGTCAGCGCGGCGATCTGATCGGTGCCCAGCGCACGGATGCCACGGGTGCCCAGGGCCGCGAGGTCGCTGCTCTCGATGGCGGCCAGCTGATCGGTGGACAAAGCACCCACCTGTGCCGTGCTCAGTGACGCAATCTGCTGGGTGTTGAAGGCATTGAAGTCATCGCTGGACAGCGAGTTGACCTGCGCCGTGGTGAGCGACGCCACCTGGCCGGTCGACAGCTGGCCGATCTGGTCGGAGCTGAGTCCGGCCAGCTGATCGCTGCCGAGGCTGCGCAGCGCGGCGGTCGAGAGGGCGCGAATGTCCGATGACTCGATGGCAGCGATCTGCTCGCTGTCGAGACCCGCGACCTGGACGCTGGTGAGCGCTGCCAACTGGCGCGTCACGAGACTGGGCATCTGATCGGTGGTCAGCGCGGCGAATTGATCGCTGGTGAAGGAGCGGATGGCCGCGGTGCCGATGGCCGAAAGGTCGTCACTGGCGATGGCCGCCATTTGATCGGTGCTCAGTCCGGCCGCCTGCGCAGAACCCAATGCGGCCCATTGCTGGGTCGTCATGGCCTGGATGGAATCGGTACTGAGCGCGCCAATCTGCGTGGAGTTGAATGCTGCGATGCCGCGCGTGCCGAGCGCGGCCACGTCGGCGCTCTCCAGCGCCCCGATCTGATCGGTGCCGAGCGCTCGCAGCTGCTGCGTCCCCAGGGCCGCAAACTGCTGGGTGTTCAGCGCCACCAGGTCTTCGGTCGTCAGGCCGGCCACTTGGGTCGTGGTCAGTGCGGCCACCTGGGCGGTCAGCAGGGCCTCCATCTGGTCGCTGCCGAGCGCCGCGAGTTGGTCGCTGCTGAGGCTGCGCAAAGCGGCGGTGCCGAGTGCGCGCAGGTCGTCCGTTGCGAGCGCCGCGATTTGTTCGGTACCCAGGCCGGCCGCCTGGGCGGTGCTGAGCGCGGCCACCTGTTGGGTGGTCAGCGCCTGGACCTGATCCGTACTCAGCCCGGCCAACTGGGTGCTGTCGAGGCTGCGCAGGGCGGCGGTGCCGAGTGCGCGCAGGCCGTCACTGGTCAGTGCGGCCACCTGCTCGCTGCTGAAGCCGTCCACCTGGGTGCTGGTCAGGCTGGCTGCCTGTGAGGTGGTCAGCGCCGCGACTTGGTCGGTGCTGAACGCGCCGACCGCGCTCGAGTTGAAGGCCCGCAGTCCGGAGCTGCCGATGGCCGTGAAGTCATCGGTCTGCAGCGCGCTCACCTGCTCGGTGCCCAGGGCCGCCAGCTGCTGGGTCTGCAGTGCGCGGAACTGGTCCGTTTCGAGCGCGTTCAGGTCCTCGGTATTCAGCGCCCGCACTTGGCTGGTGGTGAAGGACCGCACCTGGCTGGTGCTGAAGGCCGGCATCTGGTCGGTGCTGAGCGCATCCAGCAAGCTGGTGCTCAGGGATCGGACGGCGCCGGTCGACAGGGCACGCAGGTCCTCGGTCTGGAAGGCGCTGAACTGCTCGGTGTTCAGGTAGCTGAACGGGACCGAGGTGAGCGTCGCCACCTGCCGCGTCGTCAGCGCCTGGATCTGCTCGGTGTTGAACGCAGCCCAGTCCTCACTGGTCAGGCGCGCCAGGGTGGCGGTGGTCAGTCCTGCGATCTGTTCCGAGGTCAGGCCGGTGATCAGAGAAGCCATGGTGCGCTCACTTCTTCAAGGGGAGGGGGCAACGCAGAGAGTCGGGGAGCGTTCGCAAGCACCGAAAGGCGTGCGCTGACCCAGGGGTCATCGCACGCCTTTCGGTGCTGCAGCGGGTGATCGGGGCGTCGGCCACGGGGTTCACCTGCTGTCGATGGGTTCGTCGGGGTCAGCCTGGCGAGGCCGGCCCCGTGCGGATTTGCTCATCGTGCCATCCAGAACAGTTCAAAAAAAACGGTCAATTCGGCGACGACCGGGTCGACCGAAGTCGGACCTGGGGCCGTCGTTTTCGCCTTATCGGCGCGGTGGCACGACTTCTTGAGGGGCTTTTTGAGCAAATTGCGCTTCGTTGACCTAGGCAAAACCCTTGGATCCACGAACGCTACTGAAAAAGCTCGCGCCGCTCACCACGCCCGGGCATCCTAGACCGTCGGCATGACGCGGACAGCGGGCATAAGCACGCTGTCGACCGCTCAGTTTCAAACCTTCAAGTCGTGCGCTCGGCGGGCGTGGTGGCGCTCAGGCCATTGCGAAAGTGCTGCAGCCACAGCGACCGGCACCGATCGCCATCGTGGTCCTGCAAGGCCTGCATCAAGGCCCCATGCTCGGCCAACGATTGCTCGATGCGCCCGGCCTGAAACAGCGAGTGATGGCGATTGAGCTTCATCAGCCTGCGCAGGTCGTGGACGATGTGCAGTCGCCAGTGATTGCCCTCCAACTCGAGCAGGCGCAAATGAAAGCGCTCATTGGCAGCGAAGAATGCCTCCCGGTCGGGAAGCTGTGCCGCCAGCTGATGGTGAAGCGCCTGCAATTCGGCAATCTCGTTCGCGTCGGCCCGGGCGGCCAACGCGGCGGCGGCGTCGCTTTCGAGCAGCGCCAGCAGGTGATAGGCCTCGCGCACATCGCGCTCGCTCATCTCCGTGACATAAGCGCCGCGCCGCAATTTCATGGTGACCAGGCCCTCGGCGGCCAGTACCTTCAAGGCCTCACGCAGCGGTGTGCGGCTGATGCCGAAGTCGGCAGCCAGACGCTGCTCGTCGATCCAGGCGCCGGGTTCGAGGCGGCGCGCGAAGATCTGTTGGCGCAACTGCTCGGCCACTTCCTCGTACAGCGCACGATGGGGCAGGGGCGGATCGGGCAGGAGCGGCATGGGGCAGGGGGTCAGCAACAGGTCAGATTTTGAATGCAAAATTATGAATCACGCCGGCGCTATCATGCCCGAACGAGAGGAAAAACGATGAGCCAGCCCGCCCAGCCCGCCCAAAACTTCGCCACCGCCAGCCCGGATTCGATAGAGGCGTGGCGTCGAGCTGCCGAGAAGAGCGCGGCGGACCCTTCAGCGCTGACTTGGACCACCCCCGAGGGTCTGCAGCTTCGGGCGCTTTACACCGCTGCCGACCTGAGCGGGCTGCCGCACGCCGACACCCTGCCGGGCTTTGCGCCCTTCGTGCGCGGCCCGCAGGCCACCATGTACGCGGTGCGTCCGTGGACCATCCGCCAGTACGCCGGGTTCTCCACCGCCGAGGAAAGCAACGCCTTCTACCGCAAGGCCCTGGCCGCCGGCGGCCAGGGCGTGAGTGTGGCCTTCGACCTGGCGACGCATCGGGGCTACGACAGCGACCACCCCCGGGTGGTCGGCGATGTCGGCAAAGCCGGAGTCGCTATCGACTCGGTCGAGGACATGAAGATCCTGTTCGACGGCATCGCGCTCGACAAGGTATCGGTCAGCATGACCATGAACGGCGCCGTGCTGCCGGTGCTGGCCGGCTATGTGGTGGCCGCGGAGGAACAGGGGGTCTCGCAGCGACAGCTCAGCGGCACCATCCAGAACGACATCCTCAAGGAGTTCATGGTCCGCAACACCTACATCTACCCGCCCGAGCCCTCGATGCGGGTGATCGCGGACATCATGGCGCACACCGCCACCGAGATGCCGAAGTTCAACAGCATCTCGATTTCCGGCTACCACATGCAGGAGGCGGGCGCCAACCAGGCCATCGAACTGGCCTTCACGCTGGCCGACGGCATGGAGTACGTGCGCACCGCGACGAAGCGCGGGCTGGACGTGGACCGCATTGCGCCGCGCCTGTCGTTCTTCTTTGCGATCGGCATGAACTTCTATCTGGAAGTGGCCAAGCTGCGCGCGGCGCGCCTGCTGTGGTGCCGGATCATGAAGGATGGCTTCCAGGCCAAGGACCCGAAGAGCTGGATGCTGCGCACCCATTGCCAAACCAGCGGCTGGAGCCTGACCGCCCAGGACCCCTACAACAATGTGGTGCGCACCACCATCGAGGCCATGGCCGCGGTGTTCGGCGGCACGCAGAGCCTGCACACCAACAGCTTCGACGAGGCGATCGCCCTGCCCACCGAGTTCAGCGCCCGCATTGCGCGCAACACCCAGTTGATCCTGCAGGAAGAGACGCACATCACCCATGTGGTGGACCCCTGGGGGGGCAGCTACATGATGGAGAAGCTCACGCAGGACCTGGCCGACAAGGCCTGGAGCCTGATCCAGGAGGTCGAGCAGCAAGGCGGCATGACGCAGGCGGTCTCCTCAGGCTGGGCCAAGCTGCAGATCGAGGCCAGCGCAGCGCAGAAGCAGGCCCGCATCGACTCCGCTGCCGACGTCATCGTCGGCGTCAACAAGTACAAGCTGGCCAAGGAGGATCCGATCGAGGTCCTGGAAGTCGACAACGTCCGCGTGCGCGAACAGCAGGTCGCTAGGCTGGAGCGCATCAGGGCCAGCCGCGATGACGCTGCCGTCAAGGCCGCCTTGCAGGCGCTGGTGCAGGCCGCCCGCAGCGGCGAAGGCAATCTGCTGGGCTTGTCCATCGACGCCATGCGCGTCCGTTGCACGGTGGGGGAGGTGAGTGATGCTCTGGAGTCGGTCTGGGGTCGGCACCGTGCCGACACCCACAAGGTGAGCGGGGTGTATGCGGGTGCCTACACCGCTGAAACCGAATGGAAGGCGCTGCAGGCCGAGGTGGCCGGCTTCGAGACGGAGCAGGGCCGTCGCCCGCGGGTCATGATCGCCAAGCTGGGGCAAGACGGTCACGACCGCGGCGCCAAGGTGGTGGCCACCGCCTTCGCCGATCTGGGCTTCGACGTCGACATCGGCACCTTGTTCCAGACCCCCGAGGAGTGCGCGCGCCAAGCCATCGAGAACGATGTGCACGCGGTGGGGGTCTCCACGCTGGCGGCGGGTCACAAGACCCTGGTGCCGGCCATCCTGGCCGAGCTGAAGCGACAAGGCGGCGACGACATCATCGTCTTCGTCGGCGGCGTGATTCCGGCACAGGACTACGAACTGCTGTACCAGCAGGGCGTGAAGGGCATCTACGGCCCCGGCACGCCGATCCCCGACAGCGCGCGCGACGTGCTCAAGCACATCCGCAACGCCCTGGGCGCCGCCTGATGCTGGGCGAGTTGGCCACCCGCCGCGGGCTGGCCAAGGCCATCACCCTGCTGGAAAGCAGCCTTCCGGCGCACCGCGCGCTGGCCGATGCGCTGCTGGCGCGGGCGCTGCCGCACAGCGGACAGGCCATCCGGCTCGGCCTCTCGGGTGTGCCCGGTGCGGGCAAGAGCAGCTTCATCGAGCGCCTCGGTCTGCACCTGATCGGCCTGGGCCATCGCGTCGCCGTGCTGGCCATCGATCCCAGCAGTTCGGTCTCGGGCGGCTCCATCCTCGGCGACAAGACGCGCATGGAGCAACTGGCGCTCAACGAGGCGGCCTTCATCCGCCCCAGCCCCAGCCGCGGCACCCTGGGCGGGGTGGCCTCGCACACCCGTGAGGTGATGCGCCTGGTGGAAGCGGCGGGCTACGACGTCGTCATCGTCGAAACCGTCGGCGTGGGCCAGAGCGAGGTGGCGGTGGCCGGCATGACGGACTGCTTCTGCTTGCTGCAACTGCCCAACAGCGGCGACGAGCTGCAGGCCATCAAGCGCGGCGTGATGGAACTGGCCGATCTGGTGGTGGTGCACAAGGTCGACATCGACCGCGCCGCCGCACAGCGCGCACAGGTGCAGATCGTCTCGTCGCTGCGCCTGCACGCCCAGGGTCACCCGCAGGCCGGCGCGCCCGAGGTGCTGCTCGCGTCGAGCCAGACCGGTGAGGGCGTGGCCGAGGTCTGGCAAGCCGTGCTGCGCCAGCAGCAGTGCAGTGAGCGCGGTGCACGCCGCCACCGCCAGGATGTGGCCTGGCTGCACGAACGACTCGAGGAAGGCCTGCGCCTGGCCTTCCACCATCACCCGCAGGTGGCTGCGCGCTTCCCCGAGGTGGAAACACAAGTGGCCGCCGGTACGCTGGCCGCCAGCAGTGCGGCGCGAACCCTTCTTTCCGTATTCCTCGGAGACACCGACCATGGATGACATTCAGAAGCTGCTCGAAGCCAAGCGCGCCGCGGCGCGCCTGGGCGGCGGGCAAAAGCGCATCGATGCCCAGCACAAGAAGGGCAAGCTCACCGCACGCGAGCGCCTGGAGCTGCTGTTCGACGAGGACTCGTTCGAGGAGTGGGACATGTTCGTGCAGCACCGCTGCGTGGACTTCGGCATGGACGCCAACCACATCCCCGGCGACGGCGTGGTGACCGGCTACGGCACCATCAACGGCCGGCTGGCCTTTGCCTTCAGCCAGGACTTCACGGTGTTCGGCGGCGCCTTGAGCGAGGCGCATGCCGAGAAGATCTGCAAGGTCATGGACCAGGCGATGAAGGTCGGCGCACCGGTCATCGGCATCAACGACAGCGGCGGCGCGCGCATCCAGGAGGGCGTGGCCTCGCTGGGCGGCTATGCCGACGTGTTCCAGAAAAACGTGCTGGCCAGCGGCGTCATCCCGCAGATCAGCCTCATCATGGGGCCCTGTGCCGGTGGCGCCGTCTACAGCCCGGCCATGACGGACTTCATCTTCATGGTCAAGGACAGTTCCTACATGTTCGTCACCGGCCCCGAGGTGGTGAAGACCGTCACCCACGAGGAGGTCACGGCCGAGGAACTCGGCGGCGCCGGCACGCACACCGGGCGCAGCGGCGTGGCCGACCTTGCGTTCGAGAACGACGTCGAGGCGCTGCTGATGCTGCGGCGCTTCTTCAACTACCTGCCGCTGTCCAACCGCGAGAAGCCGCCGGTGCGGCCCTCGGGCGACCGAGCGGCGCGCCAGGACGACTCGCTCGACACCCTGGTGCCGGCCAACCCCAACCAGCCCTACGACATCAAGGAGCTGATCGCCAAGGTGGTCGACGACGGCGACTTCTTCGAACTACAGCCCGAGTACGCCAAGAACATCGTCACCGGCTTCGCGCGCATGGAGGGCGGCACGGTGGGCATCGTCGCCAACCAGCCGCTCGTGCTGGCCGGTTGCCTGGACATCAAGAGCTCCATCAAGGCGGCGCGCTTCGTGCGCTTCTGCGACGCCTTCCACATCCCGGTGGTCACCTTCGTCGACGTGCCCGGCTTCATGCCCGGCACCAGCCAGGAGTACGGCGGCATCATCAAGCACGGCGCCAAGCTGCTTTACGCCTACGCCGAGGCCACGGTGCCGAAGATCACCGTCATCACCCGCAAGGCCTACGGCGGCGCCTACGACGTGATGGCCTCCAAGCATTTGCGCGGCGACGTCAACTTCGCCTGGCCCAATGCCGAGATCGCGGTGATGGGCGCCAAGGGCGCGGTGGAAATCATCTTCCGCGAGGACAAGGGCGACCCCGAAAAGCTGGCGGCCAAGGAAGCCGAGTACAAGCGCCGCTTCGCCAACCCCTTCGTGGCGGCCGAGCGCGGCTACATCGACGACGTCATCCAGCCGCACGAGACGCGCTCGCGCATCTGCCGCAGCCTCAAGATGCTCAAGGACAAGAAGCTCGACAACCCGTGGCGCAAGCACGGCAACATCCCGCTGTGAAACCGGCATGAAGCGGCAGCTCTTTCGCTGGTTCAATCTGCGCCAGGATCAGGCGCCGGCGGCCGACATCGACGAGGCGCTGCGCGGCAACGCGCGGGCCGGTGGCACCAATCTCTGGGTGTTGTTCTTCGCCATGCTGATCGCATCGGTCGGACTGAACGTCAACTCCACCGCAGTGATCATCGGCGCCATGCTGATCTCGCCGCTGATGGGGCCCATCGTCGGCATGGGTTACGGCGCCGCGGTGGCCGACCTGCGCCTGATCCGCAGCGCCGGTCTGAGCCTGCTGACCTTCACGGCGCTGAGCCTGTTCACCTCGACGCTCTACTTCACGCTCAGCCCCCTGAACCAGCCGGGTTCGGAATTGCTCGCCCGCACCTCGCCGAGCCTGTGGGACGTGCTCATTGCGGCCTTCGGGGGCGCGGCGGGCATGGTGGCCGTGACGCGGCGCAGCTTCAACAACATCGTGCCGGGCGTGGCCATCGCCACGGCCCTGATGCCGCCCCTGTGCACCGTGGGCTTCGGCATTGCCCATCAGCGCTGGGACATGGCCGCCGGCGCGCTCTACCTGTTCCTGATCAACGGCGTCTTCATAGCCGCATCGACGCTCGCCGTGGCCCGTGTGTTGCGCCTGCCGGCCGTCGCCGAACTGGACCCTGCCACGCGCTCGCTGCACCGCACGGTCATCTCCGTGGGCTTGATCGCGGTGCTGGCCCCCAGCATCTGGATGGGGCACAAGTTGGTGCAGGACGAGGTGTTCCAGGGAGCGGCTCAGAGGGCGCTCACGCAACTGGAGCGCAGCAGCGGCACGGCGCTACTGGGTCAGGAGATCGAGCCACGGACACGCACCATCCGGCTGACCGTGGTCGGCGAGGCCGAGCAGGCGCGCCTGCAGGCCGCAGCCGCCCCTTTGCTGGCGGCCGAACGCATCGGCGACGCCAAATTGACCTTCCGCCGCGCCGGGGATACCCAGTTGCGTGACCTGAACCTCCGCGGAGACGCACGCGACCAGCGCTTGGCGCAATTGGCGGCAGAGCTCCAGCAACTCGGTGAGCGGCAGCAATCCCTGGAGCAAGACCTTGCGGCCGCACGCACGCCGCGCGCCGAGGTCTTGTTGCGCGAGCTTCAAGCCTGGTCGCCCAATGTGCTGGCGCTGAGCCTGCACGAAACGGCCGGCCAACCGCGTGAGGTGCGCCTGAGCGTGCAGCCGGTCCTCAAGGCGCCGGAGTTGCACAAGCTGCAGAACTGGCTGGGCACCCGCCTGGGCGACGACGATTTCACATTGACCCAAGAGTCCGGGACGACCCCGGCCAAGCCCTGAGGGGCGGGAGTTGACGATGTTTTCCAAGATCCTCATTGCCAACCGGGGCGTTCGCGCCGAAGGTGCGGTCGCGCCAGCGACACATTGCATGGCCGCCGGCGCAGCCGGCGGTGCAGGCGGGTTCACCCCGGGAGTTCAACGTGTTTAAAAAGATCCTCATTGCCAACCGGGGTGAAATCGCCTGCCGGGTGATTGCCACCGCCCGGCGCCTGGGCATTGCCACTGTTGCTGTGCACTCCGAGGCGGACGCGCTCGCGCGTCACGTGCAACTGGCCGACGAGGCCGTCTGCATCGGCCCGGCGCCCAGCCGCCAGAGCTACCTGCTGGCCGACAAGATCATCGAGGCGGCCAAAGCGACCGGCGCCCAGGCCATTCACCCGGGCTACGGCTTTCTCTCCGAGAACGAGGCCTTCGCACGCCGCGTCGAGGAAGAAGGCCTGGTCTTCATCGGCCCCAAGCACGGCGCCATCGCGGCCATGGGCGACAAGATCGCCTCCAAGAAGCTGGCCCTGGCCGCCGGCGTGAACACCATTCCCGGCCACAACGAACCCATCCTGTCGGCCGACGAAGCCGTGGCGATCGCGCAGCGCATCGGCTACCCCGTGATGCTCAAGGCCAGCGCCGGCGGCGGCGGCAAGGGCCTGCGCGTGGCCTTCAACGACAAGGAATGCGCCGAAGGCCTGGTGAGTTGCCGCAACGAGGCCAAGAGCAGTTTCGGCGACGACCGGGTGTTCATGGAGAAGTTCATCGAGCAGCCGCGCCACATCGAGATCCAGGTGCTGGCCGATGCGCACGGCAATGCCCTGTATCTGTGGGAACGCGAGTGCTCGATCCAGCGCCGCCACCAGAAAGTCATCGAGGAGGCGCCGTCGCCCTTCATCAGCGAGGCCACGCGCAAGGCGATGGGCGAACAGGCCGTGCAGCTTGCCAGGGCGGTGGGTTACCAGAGCGCCGGCACGGTGGAGTTCGTGGTCGGCAAGGACCAGGGCTTCTACTTCCTCGAGATGAACACCCGGCTGCAGGTCGAGCATCCGGTCACCGAGTGCATCACCGGGCTGGACCTGGTCGAACAGATGCTGCGCGTGGCGGCCGGCGAGCGCCTGATGCTGCGACAGGATGAACTGCGGCGCGAGGGCTGGGCGATGGAGTGCCGCATCAACGCCGAGGACCCCTACCGCAACTTCCTGCCCTCCACCGGCCGCCTGGTGCGCTACCAGCCGCCGCCCACCGACCTGCGCCAGGGCGAGGCCAGCAGTGCCTGCGGGGTGCGCGTCGACACCGGCGTCTTCGAGGGCGGCGAGATCCCGATGCACTACGACTCGATGATCGCCAAGCTCATCGTGCACGGCAAGGACCGTGCCGACGCCATGGCGCGCATGCGCGAGGCGCTCAATGGCTTCGTGATCCGTGGCATTGCCAGCAACATCCCCTTCCAGGCCGCGTTGCTGGCGCACCCCGACTTCCAGAGCGGCGACTTCGACACCGGCTTCATCGCCCGTCAATGGCCCAAGGGCTTCAGCGCCGATTCGGTACGCCACGACGATGCCGATTTCCTCGTTGCGCTGGCGGCCTTCGTGCGCCGCAAGACGCGCGAGCGCGCGGTCGGCATCAGCGGCCAGCTTCCGGGCCATGAGGTGGGACTGGACAACAAGGTGGTCGCCGTCACCGACCTGGGTGAGGGCAATGCCTTGCGTCAGCGCGTTCGTGTCACCGAGACCCCCGGACGGCCGGGCGTGGCGCGTTGCGAGGTCGACGGCAAGGCCTACGACATCGAATGCCATTCCCGGCTGCTGGACGTGCGCCTGACCGGCACGGTCAACGGCCGCCCCTTCACCGCGCAGGTGGAACGCGGCACGCAGCGCAATCCGCTGGCCTTTCGCGTGTTCCACGACGGTCGGACGGTCGAGATCACGGTGCTGCGCGAGCGCCATGCCGAGTTGCAGGCGCTGATGCCCTACAAGGCCCCGCCCGATACCTCGGCCTTCCTGCTGTCGCCGATGCCCGGCCTGCTGGTTCAGCTTGCGGCCGGCGTCGGCCAGAAGGTGCAGGCGGGTGAACGGCTCGCCGTCATCGAGGCCATGAAGATGGAAAACGTGCTGTTCGCCACCCAGGACGTGACGGTGGCCGAGGTGCTGGCCCAGCCCGGCGAGAGCCTCAGCGTCGACCAGCCGATCCTGCGCTTCGCCCGCTGACGGCTTCAGGGTGCAGCAGGGCGCTGCAGGGCCTCCAATTGACTCAAGGCCAGGCCGTTCACGGTCTTCCTGACCTGCACCGGATCCACCTGGCTGCCCTTGGCTGTAATGACGAGGCCATTGTTCAGTACAAGGGTGTATTCGCTGCGCGAGCCGTCCTTGCGGTATTCCTCGCGCACCGTCTGCTTGCCCTGCCTGTAGACCTTTTCCACCTCGGTCTCGGTCTCACGGTCAACCGTCAGATTCGCCCAGCCAGCCACCGCGGCCAGTCCGGCCAGCCCACCGGTATCGACGATGCTCAGCTCGATGTCTTGGTCGCCAGCGCGGTAGCTGGCTTTGGCGGTGGAGACCGCGATGCCCATGGCGCCACCGCTCTGCGCTTCGACGGCGACGCGCTTGAGTTCGCCCATTGCCTCGGGGAGAAAACCCTTCAGATCGGCCGCCGCGATCGGCTGGCCGCTGCCACCCGTCATGGCCCCCATCATCTCGCCCAGCGCCTTGCCGGCGGCCTCGCCATCGCCGCGCTGCTGCGCCGCCTCGGCCTGTTGGCCGGCTTGCTCCATGCGTTTGGCCATCTGCTCCAGCTTGCCGGTGTCCAGGCTCACCTCGCCATCCGGCGTTCGCAGCGTGAACTCGCCGCCCCCGGCCGAGCGGCCCATCATCCCGAAGCCCGGGCTCAGCGCGGCGCTGAGTGCCCCCATCACCAGGCCTGCGACGATGCCTGCCACCACCACCACGGCGGTGTAGGCAGGCGACTTGTCGGCCGGGTTGCCCATCAAAACCGGCAGGCCGAGATAGAGCAGGTAGATCGAGTAGATCGCCGCCAGCAGGCCGAGCACCGCCAGCGAGGGAATCAGATTGAAGATGCCGCCGACAAAGGCCGCCGTACAGCTGTAGGCGACCAGCTTGAACGCCGCAAGAAAATTCTTCGTTCCGCCGAAGGTGGGCGCCAAGGCATCCACCACCAGTGCCACCACATAGACCATTCCCAGCGCGAGCAGATAGCTCACCACCATCTGCACCAGGCCGGTAAGCAAGGGCACGCGAAAACCGAGGCCGCCGACACCCAGCAGCGACCACCCGATGAAGCTGGCCAAGGCAGGGATCGCGGCGAGGATCAGCAGCCATTGCTGGAAAATCGACGCGACGCTCGCCGGTTCGCCGGCGATCTGCGGCCAGCTTGCCTTGGGTTTGAGCAGGATGTCCTGGGCGCGCTGAATGATGTTCATGGGCAGATCCTCAAGTGATGGAAGCCGTGCACGGCCGCATCCTACGCACAGCCGCGGGTCTCATGGGCCGGCAGCGCGGACACTCTCAGGTTTCGAAAGATCCCCACCCACACCATGTCGCAACGCCCCTTCAAGATCCTCGGCCTCCAGCAGATCGCCATCGGCGGCCTTGACAAGCAACGCCTCAGAACCCTGTGGGTCGATCTGCTCGGCATCCCGGTGACCGGCACGTTTCAGAGCGAGCGCGAGAACGTCGACGAGGACATCCTGACCCTGGGTGAGGGCAGGGCGGCGGTGGAGATCGACCTCATGCAGCCGCTGGACCCCGACAAGAAGCCCGCGGTGCACGCCACGCCGCTCAACCACATCGGCCTGTGGGTGGACGATCTGCCGGCCGCCGTGGCCTGGCTGGAGGCCCAAGGCCTGCGCTTTGCACCGGGCGGCATCCGCAAGGGCGCGGCCGGTCACGACATCTGCTTCGTTCACCCCAAGGGCAACGAGCAGTTCCCGATTTGCGGGGAAGGCGTGTTGATCGAGCTCGTTCAGGCACCGCCCGCACTGTGCAATTGAAGCGTCTGGCGCTGGTCGCGGCCTGGCTGCCCGGCCTGGCCCTGGCCTGGGGCAACCACGCGCTGCTGAGCTACCGCGCCTTCGAGTCCATGCCCGAAGTCCGGCAGGCGGCGGCGTTGACCGTGCGCCCGCTGGAAGACTTCCTGCGCGACGCCGAGGCGCAGCTGCCCGCCGAACTGGACGATCAGGAATCCTGGGCGCGCCAACACATCAAGGCCTACGCACCGCGCCCCAAAGCCTTGCGCTTCGAGGCGCAGCCGGCACGCGGCGACGGTGAGCGCCGCGCCGCTTTGCTGCGTGCGCTGCGGCTGTCGCCCCGCGCACGCTTCGCGCTTTTTGTGCAGCCCGATCCGCGCCAGCAAGATTGGGCGAATCCGGATCGGTTGCCGCAGGAGACCGTCAGCAGCGTGCCGCTGTCCAAAGGCGCCACGCAGCGCTTCGTGGCCTTGCAGCCTGGGCAGACGGTGCCCGTGCTCGCGGTGCTGGCCAGCGCCAGCGACGAAGCGGATTACGGCTACGACATCGATCTGTTCGACGACAACCCGGGGCGCGAGCCGGGTGCGGAATATGGCTTGGGCCGCCAACCCTTCGGCAACCCGGCGCTGCGCATCAGCTCCCAGGCCCCCTTCCACATGGGCTTCTTCCATCAGGGCGCGGTGTTCGATCGCCTGGCGCCGGCTTTCGCCCGCAGTTTTTCGCAGCTGCGATGGCGCCAGTACAGCGGGCTGTCGCGGCTGGCCTTCGAGACCGGCCACGCCTACTGGGGCTGGCGCTTCGCCGGCCTGGCGCTGCACTATGTGCAGGACCTCACCCAGCCCTACCACGCCAGCGCGGCGCCGGGCGAACGCCTGGCCGGCATGCTGTGGGCCGAACTGCTCAACAAGCTCGGCTCGCCGCAGCGCAAGGCCGGACTCATCGTGCTGCAGAGCAACCGCCACTTTGTGCTGGAGCGCTACCAGACCCAGATGGTGCTGGCGGCTGCGTTGGCGCGCCGCGACGGCGCCAATGAGCGGGCGTTGCGCGAGTCCACGCTGGACGCCGGCTACCCCGACTGGGACGAGCACGCGCTGCGCGACGTGGTGGCGGCCGAGGCCTACGCCGTCGGGCGCGAGACCGACGCGGCCATCGTGGTCGGTGCACCGGCGCGCTATGTGACCGACCCGGGCTTCGACTTCGGCGCGGCCGAGGCCGGCATCGACCTCGACGCCGACATGCGCCAACAGCTGCAGGCGCAGCGCGAGCGCTTCCAGGGCGCCGTCGCCAAGCTGCTGGGTCACTTCGGAGCGCACAGCCGAAACGCTTTGCGCGCCATGTTGCGCTCGGTTACCAGCCGGGAACGAACGCATACCGAAAGCCCACCAAGCGCCACGCATTGAACCCGTCAGCACGTGCACATTGAGGGCACCGGCGCTTGGCGCCTCCTGCCTTCGAGGAACACCATGGGCGAGTTCGCACAACTTCTGACCGGCGGGCCCGTGCTGGCCGTGCTGGCGCTGCTGATCGGCGCCAGCGCCGCCGTGCTGCTGCAACGCGGCAGGGTGCTGCGCGACCAGCAGCGCCAGGCGCGCGAGCTGCAGAAACTGCGGCGCTCCTTGCAGACCACCCAGGTGCAGCTCGATCAGGCGCGCCAGAACGTCGAGGCCCTGCAGGAAGAGGTGCAGGGCTGGCGGCGCCGCGCCGCATTGGGCGGTCAGGTCAAGTCCGCCGCACGCGCGATGCCCGCGCCGCCGCAGGCCACCGAGGACTGGGTGCTCGCGGCCCTGCTGGGCGGTGACCCGCGCCGCGGCGCGCGCGAGTCCGGCTTTGCCGACACCCAGGTGATGCTGACCACGCACTGAGCCCCCCAGGGCCGGGCCGCCGGCCCCGCCCGGCCCGTGCAGGCTTGAGGTGCCGGGCGGCGCCCGTTCAGCGCAAGCGAAGGTGAAAGGGCGGGTTCAAGCGCAGGTGCAAGCGAAGGTGCAAGCGGGGGGATCGCGGCGCATTCGCAAGCGCCGAGACTTCGTGGTTTCGGATGGTTTCGGCTAATCTTTGCCGAAACCTCCCTCAACCACGAAAGGCTAGAGTGCTGCCATGCGCCTTGATCTGACCACCCTGCATCTGGTGCTCGCCATCGAGCGCACCCGTTCGATCACGGCGGGCGCCAAGGCCGAACACCTGGCGCTGGCCGCCGCCAGCAAGCGCCTGGCCGACCTGGAGCTGCGTCTCGGCGTGAAGCTGTTCGAGCGCCGCGCCCGCGGCGTCGAGCCGACCGAGGCCGGTCGCGCCCTGGTGCGCCACATCCGCACGCTGCAGGCCAGCCTGCACGCGATGGAATCCGAGGTGGTCGAGTTTGCGCGCGGCATCAAGGGGCATCTGCGCATCGTCGCCAACAGCGGCTCCATCGCCGAGTGCCTGCCGGCCGATCTGGCTTCGTTCAGCAACCGCCACCCGCAGATCCGCATTTCGCTCGAGGACCTGACCAGCGCCGAGGTGCAGGCCGCCGTGGCCGAGGGTCGGGCCGACGTCGGCATCTTCACGCCGCCGGTGCTCGACAACCGGCTCGACACCCGCTCCTACCGCTTTGCGCGCCTGTCCGTGCTGGTGCCGCGCGGCCATGCCCTGTCCAACCAGGGCGCGGTGCGCTTCGCCGAACTGCTGGACCACGACCTGGTCGGTCTGCACGCCGGCGCCGCCGCCCACGAGGTGATGCGCGAGCAGGCCGCCATGCTGGGCAAGACACTCAAGGCGCGCCTGCAGGTGCGCGGCTTCGACGCGATCGCCCAGCTCGTCGAGGCCGGGCTGGGCGTGGCCATCCTGCCGCAGGGACCGGCCGAACGCTTCGCGCAGGTTTTCTCGGTTGACCAACTGACGCTGCAGGAGCCCTGGGCGGCGCGTGAGTACCGCGTCGCCGTGCCCAAGCAGCAAAGCCTGCCGGCCGTGGTGCAACGCTTCGTCGATGCGCTGTGTCCACCGCAGGCGGCCGCCGCCACCGCCGCGGCGCTGGCCGCCGCGCAGGCCGCCGGTGTGCGCAAGAAGCCTGCGCCGGGCTGACCATCTTCCCTTCCTTTCGCCGTACCCATGACCGCCAAGACCCTTTACGACAAGCTCTGGGACGAGCACGTCGTGCGCACCGAACCCGACGGCACTGCGCTGCTCTACATCGACCGTCACCTGGTGCACGAGGTGACCAGCCCGCAGGCCTTCGAGGGCCTGGAGCTGGCCGGCCGCAAGGTGTTCCGCATTGCCGCCAACCTGGCGGTCAGCGACCACAACGTACCCACCACCGATCGCGCCGCAGGCATTGCCGACCCGGTCAGCAAGCTGCAGGTCGACACCTTGGACGCCAACTGCGACCGCCACGGCATCCGCCAGTTCAAGATGAACGACCGTCGCCAGGGCATCGTGCACGTGATCGGCCCCGAGCAGGGCGCCACGCTGCCGGGCATGACGGTGGTTTGCGGCGACAGCCACACCAGCACGCATGGCGCGTTTGCGGCGCTGGCGCATGGCATCGGCACCTCCGAGGTGGAGCATGTGCTGGCCACCCAGACCCTGGTGGCCAAGAAGGCCCGCAACATGCGGGTGCAGGTCAACGGTCTCTTGCAGCCCGGCGTCAGCGCCAAGGACCTGGTGCTGGCCATCATCGGCCGCATCGGCACGGCGGGCGGTACCGGCCACACCATCGAATTTGCCGGCGAGGGCATCGAGGCGCTCAGCATGGAAGGGCGCATGACGGTCTGCAATATGGCCATCGAGGCCGGCGCCAGGGCCGGCCTGGTGGCGGTGGACGACACCACCATCGCCTACCTGCAGGGTCGGCCGCTGTCGCCCAGCGGCGCCGAGTGGGAGCAGGCCGTGGCCTACTGGCGCACGCTCCGGAGCGACGACGGCGCGGTGTTCGACAGCGTCGTGGAGATCGATGCCACGGCCATCGCGCCGCAGGTGAGCTGGGGCACCAGCCCCGAGATGGTGCTGCCCATCGACGCCTTCACCCCGGAACCCGGCGTGGAGAGGGACGCGGTGCGGCGCGAGGCCACGCAGCGTGCGCTGGCCTACATGGGTCTGCAGCCGCATCAGCGCATCCAGGCCATCGCTCCCGACAAGGTCTTCATCGGCTCCTGCACCAACAGCCGCATCGAGGATTTGCGCGAAGCGGCACAGATCGTCCAACGCATCGGCGGTCGCGTGGCGCAGAACATCAAGCTGGCGCTGGTGGTGCCCGGCTCCGGGCTGGTGAAGGCGCAGGCCGAGGCCGAGGGGCTCGATCGCGTGTTCCGCGACGCCGGCTTTGAATGGCGCGAGCCGGGCTGTTCGATGTGCCTGGCCATGAATGCCGACCGGCTGGAGAGTGGCGAGCGCTGCGCCAGCACCAGCAACCGCAATTTCGAAGGCCGCCAAGGATCCGGCGGACGCACCCATCTGGTCAGCCCGGCGATGGCCGCCGCCGCTGCCATGCGGGGGCGCTTCGTCGACGTGCGTCAGTACGCCTGAGGAGGCTCCAGGACAATCGGCATTCCGTCGTTCATTCCCCGGATTGCCCCATGAAGAAGCTCATCGCGCTGCTCACCGTCTGCTCGCTGCTCGCCGCCTGCAACACCGTCCGTGGCATCGGCCAGGACATCAAGAAGACCGGCGAAGTCATCGAGGGCGCTGCCACCAAGAAGTAAGCGTACCGGGGACGTCCCTGGCGCTCAGGAGAAGTCATGCAATCCTTCACCCAACACCAGGGTCTGGTCGTTCCGATCGACCGTGCCAACGTCGACACCGACGCCATCATCCCCAAGCAGTTCCTGAAGTCGATCCGCCGCAGCGGCTTCGGCCCCAATCTGTTTGACGAATGGCGCTACCTGGACAAGGGCGAGCCCGGGCAGGACCCGGCCAGCCGCCAGCCCAACCCGGCCTTCGTGCTGAACCAGCCACGCTATCAGGGCGCGTCCATCCTGCTGGCGCGGCAGAACTTCGGCTGCGGCTCGAGCCGCGAGCATGCACCCTGGGCCATCCAGCAGTACGGCATCCGCGCCGTGCTGGCGCCCAGCTTCGCCGACATCTTCTTCAACAACTGCTTCAAGAACGGCTTGCTGGCGATCCAGCTGCCGCCCGAGGTGATCGACGCGTTGTTCGGCGCCGTTCACGCGACGCCGGGCTACCGGCTCGACATCGACCTCGCGGCGCAGACCGTGCGCACGCCGCAGGGCGTCGAGCATCGCTTCGAGGTGGAGCCGTTTCGCAAGCAATGTCTGCTGGGTGGCCTCGACGAGATCGGACTGACCTTGCAGCACCACGACGAGATCGCCGCCTTCGAGGCGCGTCGGCTCGCCGCACGCCCCTGGTTGAAGCGGGAGTTGGCAGCATGAGCGCGCGCATCGCCGTCCTGCCGGGCGATGGCATCGGCCCAGAGATCATGGCCGAGGCCGTGAAGGTGCTCGAAGCGCTGGACTTGGGGCTGCAGATGCAGACCGCCCCGGTGGGCGGTGCCGCCTACGAGGCGGCCGGCCATCCGCTGCCCGACAGCAGCCTGCAGCTGGCCAAGCAGGCCGACGCCGTGCTGTTCGGCGCAGTGGGCGACTGGAAGTACGACAAGCTGGAGCGGCACCTGCGCCCCGAGCAGGCCATCCTGGGCTTGCGCAAGCAGCTCGGGCTGTTCGCCAACTTCCGCCCGGCGTTGTGCTACCCGCAACTCACGCATGCCAGCAGCCTCAAGCCCGAGCTGGTGGCGGGTCTGGACATCCTGATCCTGCGCGAGCTCACCGGCGACATCTACTTCGGCAGCCCGCGCGGTCGCCGTACGGCCGTGGACGGTCATTTCCCCGGCAGCGAGGAAGCCTTCGACACCATGCGCTATTCGCGCCCGGAGATCGAGCGCATCGCGCATCTGGCCTTCCAGGCCGCCAGGAAGCGACGCGGCAAGGTGACCAGCGTGGACAAGGCCAATGTGCTGGAGACCTCGCAGCTGTGGAAGGACGTGGTCACCGAGGTGCACGCCCAGTCCTATCTCGACGTGCAGCTCGACCACATGTACGTGGACAACGCCGCCATGCAGCTCGTCAAGGCGCCCAAGGCCTTCGACGTGATCGTCACCGGCAATCTGTTCGGCGACATTCTGAGCGACGAGGCGGCCATGCTCACCGGCTCGATCGGCATGCTGCCCTCGGCCTCGCTGGACAAGAACGGCAAGGGCCTCTATGAACCCAGCCATGGCAGCGCACCCGACATTGCCGGCAAGGGCGTGGCCAACCCGCTTGCTACCATCCTTTCCGCCGCCATGATGCTCCGCTACAGCCTCGACCAAACCCAGCCGGCCGCGCGCATCGAGGCCGCGGTGCAGGCCGTGTTGGCGCAGGGTCTGCGCACCGGCGACATCTGGAGCGAGGGCGCGACCCGTGTGGGCACCCGCGAGATGGGTGACGCGGTCGTGGCCGCGCTGAAAACCTCCACCCCCATTACCAAGAGCTGATCGCTCCCGGCCTGCTACGCCCCTCTCGGACCCGGCGCAGCGAGCCGGGAACCCGAGGGTCCGCTTGAGGTGAACATGGCGCTTTCGAAGAATCCCCTGGTCGGCCTGGTCGGCTGGCGCGGCATGGTGGGCTCGGTCCTGATGGATCGCATGACGGCCGAGGGTGATTTCGCCCACATCGAGCCGCTGTTTTTTTCCACCAGCAATGCCGGCGGCAAGGCCCCGGCGCAGGCCAAGAACGAGACCCAGCTGCAGGATGCCTATGACATCGCCCAGCTCAGGCGCTGCGAGGTCATCCTCTCGGCTCAGGGGGGCGACTACACCACCGAGGTGTTCGGCAAGCTGCGCGAGGCGGGCTGGACGGGGCATTGGATCGACGCCGCCAGCACCCTGCGCATGAAGGATGACGCGGTCATCGTCCTCGACCCCGTCAACCGCCCCGTCATCGAGCGGGCGCTGGCGCAGGGCGGTCGCAACTGGATCGGCGGCAACTGCACGGTGAGTTGCATGCTGATGGGTGTCGGCGCGCTCTACAAGGCCGGATTGGTCGAGTGGATGAGCACCCAGACCTACCAGGCCGCCAGCGGCGGCGGGGCGCAGCACATGCGCGAGCTGCTCACGCAGTTCGGGACGCTGAACGCCGAGGTCAAGGACCTGCTGGCCGACCCGAAGAGCGCCATCCTCGAGATCGACCGCAAGATCGTCGCCAAGCAGCGCAGCCTCACGGCCGGCGAGACAGCGAACTTCGGCGTGCCGCTGGGTGGTTCGCTGATCCCCTGGATCGACAAGGATCTCGGTGTCGGCAAGCAGCCGGACGAGCCCGGCTGGGGCGTGTCCCGCGAAGAGTGGAAGGGCATGGCCGAGACCAACAAGATCCTCGGCGAGGCCGACGCCATCCCGGTCGACGGATTCTGCGTGCGCGTCGGCGCCATGCGCTGCCATTCGCAGGCGCTGACCTTCAAGCTCAAGCGGGACGTTCCGCTGGCGGACGTGGAGGCGCTGATCGCCAACGACAACGCCTGGGTCAGGCTGGTGCCCAACACCCGCGAGGCCACCCTTCAGGACCTGACGCCGGTCGCCGTCACCGGCACCTTGACCATTCCGGTGGGCCGGGTGCGCAAACTGGCCATGGGATCCGAGTACCTGGGGGCCTTCACGATTGGTGACCAATTGTTGTGGGGAGCGGCCGAACCGCTGCGCCGCATGCTGCGCATCCTCATCGAGGCCTGAGTCCGTTGCCCGCAACCGACGGCTGCGGGCTTCCCCTGGGGCGCCGCCCTGCCGCGCAGGCCTTTCTTGAGGTCTTGCGCGGATATGCTTGCCAGCCTTGACTTTTCTCGCTTGCGGTCAGTCGCGCGCTTGATGCGTGTTGCGGCCGCGGGCGCTGGGGGATCCCTTGAAACAGCACGACTTGCCGACTTCGCTCCCACGCCACTTGCTTTCACAGGCCGCTCTGGCGGTCGCCTGCCTCGCCGCGGGTCAGGCGCATGCGCTCGGGCTCGGTCGGCTCAACGTGCAGTCGGCGCTCGGTGAGACCCTGCGGGCCGAGATCGAACTCACCAGCCTCAGCCCCGAGGAAGAGAACGGTCTGCGCGTGCGGGTGGCCGCTCCCGATGCCTTCCGTGCCCAGGGCCTCGACTACAACGCAGTGCTGGCGGGTGCCCAGGTGCAGTTGGTGCGCCAGGCCAGCGGCCGTGCCGTGCTGCGCATCCAGAGCGAACGCGCGGTGCAGGAGCCTTTTCTCGACCTGCTGCTCGACATCCGCTGGTCCACCGGCCGCCTGAACCGCGAGTTCACGCTGCTGTTCGATCCCCCAGGCTCGGCGCGTGCGCCGGTCGCTCCGGCGGAGGCAGCAGCCCCCGTGGTGGCCCCGGTGGTGAGCCAGGCGGCACCGGCGCCCGGTACCGCGCAGCCGCGAGCGGCGGCGCCCGCTGCACCTGCTGCACCGACCGCGCCACGTGGTGAGCCGGCTTCGGCCGCCGACGGCATCCTGGTGCGCGCCGGCGACTCGCTGTCGCGACTGGCCAGCCGCTACCGGCTCGACGGCGTCTCGCTCGACCAGATGCTGGTGGGTCTGTTCCGCGAGAACCCCGACGCCTTCATCGGCAGCAACATGAACCTGCTGCGCGCGGGCTCGCGCCTGCGCGTTCCCGGCCGTGACGGCATGGCCGCCTTGCCCGCCGACGAGGCGCGCCGATTGGTGCGCGCCCACAGCGGCAGCTTCGACAGCGTGCGTCAGAGCCTCGCTGCGGCGGCGCCCAAACTGCCCGCCGAACCCGAACGCGTGGCACGCGGTGCCGTTCAGGCCCAGGTCAGCCCGGCCAAGCCGGTGGCGACGGGCGGAGACCGCCTGACGCTCAGCAAGCCGGCCGCGGTGGCCTCGGTTCCAGCCACGCCTGCCTCGCAAATCGCGGCCGCCAACCGCGATGTGGAGGCCGCAAGAAAGCTCGCCGAAGCCGCCCGTCAGGAGGTCGCCGGGGCTGCCTCGGCGGTGGCCAGCGCTGCGGCGCCCGCCGTGCAGGCCGCCCAGCCCGAGGCTTCGGCGGTGGCTTCGCTGGCCCTGCCCGTGGCCAGCGCAGTGCCGGCCTCGGCCGCCAAGGCAGCCGCCGCACCCGCTCCCGCAGCGAGTCCGGAGCCGGAGTCCGGTTGGCTGGACATGATCCTTTCGCCCGCCGGCGCAGCGGCCGGTGTCGGGGTGCTGCTGCTGGGGGCCGTGCTGGCGATCCGTCTGGGCCGCCAACGCAAGCCCTCCAGCTCGCAGGAGACCCTGTTCGGGGAGAGCCGGCTTCAGCCCGATTCGTTCTTCGGCGTCACGGGCGGGCAGCGCGTCGACACGCGCGACGGCGCCAGCGGCGTGTCCTCGATGTCCTATTCCTTGAGCCAGCTCGACGCCCATGGCGACGTCGATCCGGTGGCCGAGGCCGACGTCTATCTGGCCTACGGCCGCGACCTGCAGGCCGAGGAAATCCTCAAGGAGGCCCTGCGCGCCCAGCCCGAGCGCATGGCCATCCGCCTGAAGCTCCTCGAGGTCTACGCCAAGCGCCGCGATGTGCGCGGCTACGAGCAATTGGCCACCCAGCTGTATGCCGAAACCAAGGGCAGTGGCGAGGACTGGGACAAGGCGCAGGAGATGGGCCGCTCGATCGACCCCGAGAACCCGCTCTACCAGCCGGGTGGTGCCCCGCGCGCCATGTTCGACGACGATGCGGCGCGGCCCGAGCCGATGAACGCCACGACGCTGCCGCAAGCTGCGCCGCTGAGCATGCAGGCCGAGCCCGAGCCCGAGGAGCCCGACGCGGGGCCACCGAGCCTGATCGACCTCGATCTGGACATCGGCCTGCCGGTCGTGCCGGCGGCGGCAGCCGCGCCGCGGGTCGCTGCGCCGGCGCAGCCCGATCCGGAGCCCAGCGTGCTCGACATGGACCTCGACATCAGCGAGCCCATGCCCCTGGACGGCAAGAAAGACAACAGCCTCGAGTTCGACCTGTCGGATCTCGGTGAGTTGGGCGGTGGGACCGTCTCGGGCAATCTGGACGCCGAGACGACCGCGCGCATGAACCTCACCGAGCAGGCGCCCCTGGACGATGACGCGCCGGTCACCAAGGTGGGCGGTGATTCGCTGCTGGATGCGATGCACGACCTGGACGACGCCGACCCGGTGATGCGCCAACTCGAGCTGGCCGAGGAGTTCCGCCAGATCGGCGACGTGGAAGGCGCGCGCGACGTCCTGCAGGAATTGATTGCCCAAGTCAGTTCGGGACCGGTCTACGAGAAGGCCAAGGCCCTGCTCGACGAACTGCGCTGATGCCGTCTTCAGCCAGGGAGGGCGCCGGCAACGGCGCCCTTGTCGTTTGATGCCGCGCATCGCCCTCGGTGTGGCGTACCGCGGTCAGGCCTATCTGGGTTGGCAGAGCCAGCCCGGCGGGCGCACGGTGCAGGACCGCCTGGAGCGTGCGCTCTCGCAGTTCGCCGACGAGCCCATCCGCACCCTGTGCGCGGGCCGCACCGACGCCGGGGTGCACGCCCTCAATCAGGTGGTGCATTTCGACACCACGCGCATGCGCGACCCCTTCTCCTGGGTGCGCGGCGTGAACCGCTACCTGCCTGCGGACATCGCCGTGCAGTGGTCGGCCGAGCCGGGGCCCGACTTCCATGCGCGCAACCATGCGCGTCGGCGGCGCTACGCCTACCTGCTGCTCGAATCGGCGGTGCGACCGGCGGTGGAAGCCGGTGCCGTCGGCTGGGTGTTCCGACCGCTCGACGTCGCCGCCATGGAGCACGCCGCGGCCGAGTTGCTGGGCGAGCATGATTTCAGCGCATTCCGGGCCGCCGCCTGCCAGGCGCTGAGCCCCGTCAAGACCCTGTACGCCATCCGCATTTCCCAGCGCGGCGCCTACTGGCGATTCGAGTTCGAGGCCAGCGCCTTCCTGCACCACATGGTGCGCAACCTGATGGGCCTGCTGCTGGCCATCGGCCAGGGCCAGCAGCCGCCGCGTTGGGCGGCCGAGGTGCTGGCGGCGCGCGATCGCGCGCGCGCGGCGCCCACCTTCGCGCCCGACGGACTCTATTTTCTCGGCCCGCTGTACGACGCCGAACTCGCCCTGCCCAGCCACACGCCCGCCATGGACTGGTTGCCATGAACCGACGCACGCGCATCAAGATCTGCGGACTGCGTGACCCCGAGATGGTCGCCGCCGCGGTACAGGCCGGCGCCGATGCCGTCGGCTTCGTGTTCTACCCTCTAAGCGTGCGCGCCATCCAAGTGGCGCAGGCCGCCGACCTGGTGGCCGCCTTGCCGCCCTTCGTCACGCCGGTCGGGCTGTTCGTCAACGCCGCCCCGGCCGAGATCGAAGCCGCCTTGCGCGCCATGCCGGGACTGCTGCTGCAGTTCCATGGCGATGAAAGCCCTGCCGAGTGCGAACGCTGGCGGCGTCCCTACTTGCGCGCGCTGGCCGTGACGGCCGAGACCCGCTTGCTAGACTGCGCGGCCCGCCACCCCGGCGCGCAGGCCTTGCTGCTCGATGCGCCGGTCGAAGGGTATGGGGGCGGTGGAAAGGTCTTCGATTGGTCTCTGCTCGCGCCAAGCGATCCAGGAAGCGCGGCCTGTCGGCTCGTTTTGTCTGGTGGGTTGAATGCAGCCAACGTCGGCGATGGCATCCGGCAGGTGCGACCCTGGGCCGTTGACGTCTCCTCCGGCGTCGAGGCCCGCCGCGGGCACAAACGTGCCGACCTGATCCACGCGTTCTGCGCCGCCGTTCGTGAGGCGGACGGCGCCGCAAACGACCCGCACTTGGAATTGCCATGACTTACCAGCAACCCGATGCCCAAGGGCATTTCGGGCCCACTCCGGCCGGACTCCACTTTGGGGGACGCTTCGTCGCCGAGACCCTGATGCACGCCCTGGCCGAGCTCGAACAGGCCTACGAGACGGCCCGCCACGACGCCGCGTTCCAGGCCGAGTTCCGACACGAACTGGCGCATTTCGTCGGCCGACCCAGCCCCATCTACCACGCCGCCCGACTCAGCCGCGAGCTCGGTGGGGCGCAGATCTACCTGAAGCGCGAGGACCTCAACCACACCGGCGCGCACAAGGTCAACAACACCATCGGCCAGGCCCTGCTGGCGCGGCGCATGGGCAAGCCGCGCGTCATCGCCGAGACGGGCGCCGGCCAGCACGGCGTGGCCACTGCCACGGTGTGCGCGCGCTACGGGCTGGAGTGCGTGGTCTACATGGGCGCCGAGGACGTCAAGCGGCAGTCGCCCAACGTCTACCGCATGGAGCTGCTGGGCGCCAAGGTGGTGCCGGTGCACAGCGGCAGCAAGACCCTGAAGGACGCGCTGAACGAGGCCATGCGCGACTGGGTGACGAACGTCGAGAACACCTTCTACATCATCGGCACGGTGGCCGGCCCGCACCCCTACCCGATGCTGGTGCGCGACTTTCAGCGCGTCATCGGCGACGAATGCCGGGTGCAGATGCCCGAGATGATCGGCCGTCAGCCCGACGCCGTGCTGGCCTGCGTGGGCGGCGGCAGCAATGCGATGGGCATCTTCTACCCCTACATCGACCTGGAGGGCGTGCGCCTGATCGGTGTCGAGGCGGCGGGGCAGGGCATCGCGTCGGGCCGGCACGCGGCCACCTTGAGCGCCGGCAGCCCCGGCGTGCTGCACGGCAACCGCACCTATCTGCTGCAGGACGAGGCCGGTCAGATCGTCGAGACGCACTCGATCTCGGCCGGGCTGGATTACCCCGGCGTCGGTCCCGAGCACGCCTACCTGAAGGACATCGGCCGTGCCGAGTACGTCGGCGTGACCGACGAGGAGGCGCTGGCGGCCTTTCACCGCCTGTGCCGCACCGAGGGCATCATCCCGGCGCTGGAGAGCAGCCATGCCGTGGCGCAGGCCATTCGGATGGCCCCCGGCATGAAAACCGATCAGGTGCTGCTGGTGAACCTCAGCGGACGCGGCGACAAGGACATCGGCACGGTGGCCGATCTCAGCGGTTCGACCTTCTACTGTCGGCCCTCGTGCCGCGGTGAAGAGGCCAAGGGCGTGGCCTTCCTCAAGCAGGAGGCCGCACGATGAGCCGCATCGCAGCCACCTTTGCCCGTCTTGGCGCGCGCAAGGCCCTGATTCCCTTCATCACCGCCGGGGATCCGCACCCCGACCGCACGGTTGAACTGATGCACGCGCTGGTGGCCGGGGGCGCCGACATCCTCGAGCTCGGCGTGCCCTTCAGCGACCCGATGGCCGACGGACCGGTGATCCAGCGCGCCGCCGAGCGCGCGCTGGCGCACAAGGTGAGGTTGCTCGACGTGCTGGCCATGGTGCGCAGCTTTCGCGAGCGCGACACGCAGACGCCCGTGGTGCTGATGGGCTACGCCAATCCGATCGAGCGCCTGGGACTGGCCGCGTTTGCGCGCCAGTCGCGTGAGGCCGGCGTCGACGGCGTGCTGGTGGTGGACTACCCGCCCGAGGAAGCCGCGGCGTTCTCCGCGGCCATGCAGGCCGAGCAGCTCGACCCGATCTTCCTGCTGGCGCCCACGTCGTCCGACGCGCGCATCGCGCAAGTCGCCAGCCTGGCGCGCGGCTATGTCTACTACGTCTCGCTGCGCGGCGTGACGGGTGCGGCGCACCTCGACGCCGATGCGGTGGCCGAGGTCTTCCCGCGCCTGCGTCGTCACATCCGCCTGCCCATCGGCGTCGGATTCGGGATCCGCGACGCGGCCACGGCAAGAGCCGTCGCGCGCGTGGCCGATGCGGTCGTGATCGGCTCGGCGCTGGTGCAATTGGTGGAAGACGTCGGGCCGGATAATGCCGCCCCAGCCCTGCGCGATTTCGCCACCGCGATCCGCACCGCCCTCGACGAGGAGATCCCTGCATGAGTTGGCTTGACAAGCTGCTGCCGCCCAAGATCCAGCATTCCGACCCGGCCGAGCGCCGCCAGGTTCCCGAAGGCCTGTGGACCAAATGCCCGTCCTGCGAGACCGTGCTCTACAAGGCCGATCTGGAGCAGAACCAGATGGTCTGCCCGAAGTGCAGCCACCACCATCGCATCCGGGCCCGCGCCCGACTCGATGCCTTCCTCGACGGGGAAGGGCGCTACGAGGTCGGCCAGGAGGTGATTCCGGTCGATGCCCTGAAGTTCAAGGACAGCAAGAAGTACCCCGAGCGCCTCAAGGAAGCCCTGGAGGCGACCGGTGAGACCGACGCGCTGGTGGTGATGGGCGGCGCGCTGATGAGCCTGCCGGTGGTGGTCGCCTGCTTCGATTTCGAATTCATGGGCGGCTCCATGGGCTCGGTGGTCGGCGAGCGCTTTGCGCGTGGCGTGCAGACGGCGGTCGAGCAGAAGACCCCGTTCATCTGCTTCACGGCAACGGGAGGGGCGCGGATGCAGGAAGGCCTGCTCAGCCTGATGCAGATGGCCAAGTGCAACGCCGCGCTGACGCAGCTGGCACGCGCCCGACTGCCCTATGTGAGCGTGTTGACCGACCCGACCATGGGGGGGGTCTCGGCCAGCTTTGCCTTCGTCGGCGACATGGTGATCGCCGAGCCCAGGGCGCTCATCGGCTTCGCCGGTCCGCGTGTCATCCAGAACACGGTGCGCGAGACCCTGCCCGAAGGCTTCCAGCGCGCCGAGTTCCTGCTCGAGAAAGGGGCGGTGGACATGATCACCGACCGCCGCGAGTTGCGCGAAACCATCGCCCGATCCCTGGCCATGCTGCAGCGGCAGAGCGCCGACGCGGTGGCCTGAGGCTCCGACACCCTGCGCCAGGCCAGGTCTTCCCTGGCCTTTTTTCTTGATGACGACCCGCAACTTCCAACTCGGTGACTGGCTCGCCCACTGCGAGCGACTGCACCCCAAGACCATCGACATGACGCTGCAGCGGGTGCAGGCGGTGCGCGACCGGCTGGGCCTGCGCTTCAACGGCTCCGTGGTGGTGGTGGCCGGCACCAACGGCAAGGGCAGCACCTGCGCGATGCTGGAGTCGATCGCGCTGCAAGGCGGCTACCGGGTCGGTCTGTACATCAAGCCGCACCTGCTGCAATTCACCGAACGCTGCCGCGTGGCCGGCAGCGCGGTCGACGAGGCCTCGCTGCTGCCGCATTTCGAGGCGGTCGAGGCGGCGCGCGGCGAACTCGCACTGACCTATTTCGAGTTCACCACGCTGGCCATCCTGCGGCGGCTGGCCGCCGAGCCCTTGGACTTGGTGATCCTCGAAGTGGGGCTGGGAGGACGGCTGGACGCCGTCAACGCCATCGATGCCGACGTGGCGGTGATCACCAGCATCGATCTCGATCACCTCGAGTTTCTGGGCCCGGACCGCGAGGCCGTTGGCCGGGAAAAGGCCGGCATCCTGCGCGCCGGCGGCGTGGCGGTCTGCTCCGACCCCTTGCCCCCCGCCAGCGTGTTGGCGGTGGCCGGGCAACTGGGCGTCGATCTGCGCCTGAGCGGTCGCGACTTCCGTTTCGACGGCGACCGCCAGCAGTGGCGCTGGCAGGGCCGATCGCAACGCTTCGCCGGGCTGGGCTACCCGGCGTTGCGCGGCGCCAACCAACTGCTGAACGCGGCCGGTGTGCTGGCCACCCTGGAGGCCCTGCGTGAGGCGCTCCCCCTCAGCGCGCAGGCGGTCCGTCAGGGTTTGGCGCTGGTGGAACTGCCCGGTCGCTTCCAGGTCCTCCCCGGTCAGCCCAGCGTCATCCTGGACGTGGCGCACAACCCGCATGCCGTCGCCACCCTGGCGCAAAACCTCGATCAATTGGGCTTCGCCCCGCGCACCCGGGCCGTGTTCGGTGCCATGGCCGACAAGGCGCTCGACGAGGTCTTTGCGCGCATCGCACCCTGGATCGACGAATGGCACTTCTGCAACCTGCCCACCGCCCGTGCCGCATCGGCCGAGGACTTGTTGCAAAGATGGCAGACCCTGCTGGCGCAAGGCCGGGTGAAGCCGCCCGCAGGTGTTCAGGCCCGCACCAGCGACAGCCCCTGGTCGGCCTACTCGCAGGCCCGGCTCGCCAGCGAGGCCGCCGATAGAATTCTGGTCTTTGGTTCCTTCTTCACCGTCGGCGGGGTGATGGCGGGTCTGGAAGGCGTCTCCAAGGCGCGCACCAGTGCCGTCTGACCCGCTTGGCGGCACCCTCATCGCATGGGCTTGATGGCAATGTTCCGGCGCGCGCCGGAGGCTGCTGAGACAGCAACCAAGGGCAAGCGCGCCGCTCGTCAGCAGGCCGCCGACCACGAAGCCACGGTGCAGCGGCTGCGCCTGCAGGCGCGGCGCCGTCTGCTGGGCGCTGCCGTGCTGGTCGGCCTGGCCATCGTCGCGTTCCCGCTGGTGTTCGAGACGCAGCCGCGCCCGGTGCCGATGGATCTGCCGATCGTCATTCCGAGCCGCGAGGCCGCGCAAGGCGTGAGCGTGCGGGCCCCGGAGCCGGCGTTGCCGGCCAGCCTGCCCGACGACGCGGAAGCGCAAGCGGCCGAAGTCGAACCGACACCCGCGCGCGCCGAGCCCGAGCCGCCAGCGCCGGTGCAGGCCATGGCGGCCACGGCGGCGCCGGCGCCACCTCCTCAGGGCGCCTCCCAGCCCGAGGCGTTGGCGCGATTCGTGGTGCAGGTCGGGGCCTTCGCCGATCGGGGGACCGCCCAGGAAGCGCGTCGCAAGCTGGAGGCGCGCGGACTGAAGACCTACACGCAGGTCGCCAAGACCAAGGAGGGCGACCGGATCCGCGTGCGATTGGGACCCTTCGCGGAACGCGCCGAGGCCGACAAGGCCGCCGCGAAGGCCAAGGCCATCGGACTGGCCGGCAGCGTGCTGAGCCTTTGATGCAGCAAAGCCTGCTGCTCACCTGGGTCGACCTGGGCCTGGCGGTCGTGCTGCTGGTGTCGGTGATCGTCGGCGCCGTGCGGGGTTTGGTCTTCGAGGCCCTGTCACTCGCCGCCTGGGTGGTGGCCTACTTTTGCGCACCCTTGCTGGCCCCAGTGCTGCGCGACAGCGTTCCCGCTCTGCAAGGAAGCGGGGAGGGCACCCAACTGGGTGCCCTGGTGGCGGCCTTCGTGCTCATCCTGGTGCTGGTGTCGATCTCTGCCCGCTTGCTGCGAGCCCTTCTGCACGCCACACCCCTGAAAGCCGTCGACCGGCTGCTGGGCAGCGGCTTCGGTCTGCTGCGCGGCGTGTTGCTGTGCCTGCTGGCCGCGGTGCTGATCGGTCTGAGTCCCTTGCGCCAGCACCCTTCCTGGGAGCAAGCTCATGCGCGCCCTCTGCTGCACGCGATGCTGACCGCCTTGCAGCCGCTGCTTCCCATCCAGATCCATCAACTTCTCGAACCGGCCGCAGCGCCGCGTCCGACCGCCTGAGGACCCACCATGTGCGGCATCGTTGGGGCCATGTCCCTGCAACCCGTCAATCAACTGCTCTACGACGCGCTGCTGCTGCTGCAGCACCGCGGCCAGGACGCCGCCGGCATCGTCACGATGGACGGCACCAAGTGCTTCATGCACAAGGCCAAGGGCATGGTGCGCGACATCTTCCGCACCCGCAATATGCGCGCCTTGCCAGGACGGGTGGGGCTAGGGCAAGTGCGCTACCCGACGGCCGGCAGCGCGCACAGCGAGGAAGAGGCACAGCCCTTCTACGTGAACGCACCCTTCGGTCTGGTGCTGGTGCACAACGGCAATCTGACCAACACCGACGCCCTGCGCAAGGAGTTGTTCGACATCGACCGCCGGCACATCAATACCGACAGTGACACCGAGGTGTTGATCAACGTCGTCGCGCACGAGCTCGAACAGTCGGCCAAGGAATTGCCGCTGTCGCCCGAGGCGGTGTTCAAGGCGGTGCGCCGCGTGCACGCGCGGATTTGCGGCTCCTATGCGGTGATCTGCCTGATTGCAGGCCATGGTCTGCTGGCGTTCCGGGATCCCTACGGCATCCGGCCGCTGTGCTTTGGCAAGGGTGCGTCCACCGGCGACTGGATGGTGGCCAGCGAGTCGGTGGCGCTGGAGGGCACCGGCCACGCGTTCGAGCGCGATGTGCTGCCCGGAGAGGCGCTCTTCATCGATGCCAACGGGCAGTTGCACAGCCAGCAATGCGCGGCCGAGGCGACCCTGCAACCCTGCCTGTTCGAGTTCGTCTACCTGGCCCGGCCCGACTCGGTGCTGGACGGCATCTCGGTATACCAGGCCCGGCTCAACATGGGTGAGACGCTGGCACAGCGCGTGCTGTCCAGCATCCCTCCGCAAGAGATCGACGTGGTGATCCCGATCCCGGAGAGCAGCCGCCCCAGCGCGATGCAACTCGCACACCGCATCGGCCGGCCCTACCGCGAGGGATTCGTGAAGAACCGCTACGTCGGACGCACCTTCATCATGCCGGGGCAGGCGGTGCGCAAGAAGTCGGTGCGGCAGAAACTCAACGCCATCGCGCAGGAGTTCAAGGGCCGGCGCGTGCTGCTGGTCGATGACTCCATCGTGCGCGGCACCACCTCCAAGGAAATCGTGCAGATGGCCCGCGAAGCCGGTGCCGTCAAGGTCTATATGGCGTCGGCAGCGCCCCCGGTGAAATTCCCCAACGTCTATGGCATCGACATGCCGACGCGCGAGGAATTGATCGCAGCCGACCGCAGCAACGAGGAGATCCGCCAGTACATCGGCGCCGATGCGCTGATCTACCAGGACCTCGAAGCGATGAAGCGCGTCGTGGCCGCGCTGCAGCCGCGCCTGCAGGGCTTCGAGGCCAGTTGCTTCGATGGCCGTTACATCACCGGCGACATCGGCGACGCCCAGATCGCCGCGCTGCAGGCACAACGCCCGAAGAGCCAGGACGAAGACGCCGTCGCCGTCGGCCGCCTCGCCCTGCAATCCAATACCGACTCATGATCCGCACCCGCATCGCCCCCTCTCCGACCGGATTCCTCCACCTCGGCACGGCGCGCACCGCGCTTTACTCCTGGGCCTTTGCGCGCCACCACGGCGGCCAGTTCGTTCTGCGCATCGAAGACACCGACGTGGCCCGCTCGACGCAGGACTCGGTCGACCAGATCCTTGCGGCCATGCACTGGCTCGGGCTGGATTACGACGAGGGTCCGATCTACCAGATGCAGCGTCTGGAGCGCTACCAGCAGGTCGCGCAGCAACTGGTCGAGGCGGGCAAGGCGTACCGCTGCTATTGCCAGCCCGAGGAACTCGAAGCCATGCGGGAAGCCCAGAAGGCTCGCGGAGAGAAAACCCGCTACGACGGGCGCTGGCGTCCGGAGCCCGGCAAGGTGCTGGCGCCCGTGCCTGCCGGCATCCAACCGGTCATTCGCTTCCGCAACCCACTGGACGGAGAAGTGGTCTGGAATGACCTGGTCAAGGGAGAGATCCGCATCGGCAACAAGGAGATTGACGACCTGATCATCGTCCGACCCGATGGCGTCCCGACCTACAACTTCGCCGTCGTCGTCGACGACTGGGACATGCGCATCAGCCATGTGTTCCGTGGCGACGAGCACATCAACAACACACCGTGGCAGATCAATCTGTTTCAAGCGCTTGATGCGCCCTTGCCCCGCTACGGGCACCTGCCCATCATCCTGGGTGACGACGGCCAGAAGCTCTCAAAGCGGCGCGGTGCCGTCAGCGTCACGGCCTACGAGGATGCTGGCTACCTGCCGGAGGCGATGCTGAACTACCTGGCGCGGCTGGGTTGGAGCCATGGCGACGAGGAACTGTTCAGTCGCGAGCAGATGGTGAGTTGGTTCGACGGAGAGCATCTGTCCAAGAGCCCGGCGCAATGGGATCCGGCCAAGCTGAAATGGGTGAACACCCAGTACCTGAAGGCCGCCGACAACCAACGCTTGGCCGAATGGGTGCGACCGCGTCTGACCGCCCGCGGCCTCCACGTCCCCGAGGCCGCTCCGCTGGCGGCGCAATGCGGCCTTTTCAAGGATCGCTGCGCCACCCTGGTTGAGTTGGCGGACTGGCTGGCAATGTTCTTCGGCCCGGTTGGCGCCACCGATGCTGAGCGTGCACAGCATCTGAACCCGCAGGCGGAGTTGGCGTGCGGGGCACTGGCTGATCTGTTGAACGATGTTGAATGGAGTCCCCAGGGCATCAGCGGCGCACTCAAGGCGGTGCTTGTTTCCCAGGGAATGAAGATGCCTCAGCTGGCCATTCCCGTTCGAGTGAAGGTCTGCGGACGCCCCCAGACGCCCGCTTTGGACCAGGTCCTGGCGTTGTTCGACAAAAATTTTGTGCTCGATCGCTTGCGCAACGCTTGAATTCTGTTCTATAGTCGCGGTCTCGCTTGAACGGCGCAACACTTGAAGCGAAGCGACTGGAAACGGTTGTGAAGCCAAAGGGGGTATAGCTCAGCTGGGAGAGCGCTTGCATGGCATGCAAGAGGTCAGCGGTTCGATCCCGCTTACCTCCACCAACTGAATTTCAGCAGGTGGCGCGACGTTCAAGACGCGAAGGATTCACGTCCCCTTCGTCTAGAGGCCTAGGACACGACCCTTTCACGGTTGTAACAGGGGTTCGAATCCCCTAGGGGACGCCACAATTCGAAGGCTCGACAAAGCCTGCAGATTTATTTGCAAAACAAGTCACCAACGCGGAGTGGTAGTTCAGTTGGTTAGAATACCGGCCTGTCACGCCGGGGGTCGCGGGTTCGAGCCCCGTCCACTCCGCCAAACCTTTGAAACCCGCTGCATGAAAGTGCAGCGGGTTTTTCTTTGGCAAGATCGCGCGGCGATGCCGCGCCCATCGACGGCATCGTTCAGCGCCCGAACGAGTCTCGCACCAGGCCGACCGCGCGCCCCTCGATGGCAAAACTGTCGGTCCCCAAGGGCACCCGGATCGGCTTGAAGGCGGGGTTCTCGGGCAACAGCCAGGCCCCCTGATCGTCATGACGCCAGCGCTTCACAGTGACCTCGTCACCCAGGCGCGCGACGACGATCTGGCCATTCTGTGCCTCCTGAGTCTTGCGCACGGCCAGCAGGTCACCGTCCAGAATGCCGGCATCGCGCATGCTCTGGCCGCGAACCCTCAGCAGGTAGTCGGGTACGGCCGTGAACAGGGACAGCGACAGCGCGTACTGGCTTTCAATGTGCTCCTGCGCCAAGATGGGCTGGCCGGCCGCCACGCGGCCGATCAGCGGCAACTGCACCAGGCCCGGCATCGGCAGATCCATCTGCTCGGCGGGTGCATTGCGTTTGCGCAGCAGCTTCAATTGATCGGATTTCAGTCGAATTCCGCGCGAGGTGCCGCCGACCAATTCAATGACACCTTTGCGAGCCAATGCCTGCAAATGCTCCTCGGCCGAGTTGGCCGAGCGGAATCCGAGAATCTCGGCGATTTCAGCGCGCGTGGGTGGTGCACCGGTGCGTTCGATCGATCTGCGAACCAGGTCCAGAATCTGCTGTTGCCGTGGGGTGAGCGTCGGTTGGGCCAAGTGAACTCCATGGGCACTGGCGTTTTATCCAGTGGCTGGATTTTTATACAGGAAACAAGAAATGCCAACCGAAACCATCCTGATCCTTGGCACGGGGGGAACGATCGCGGGCTCGGCCGGCAGCCGTGCCGATCACGTCGGCTACACGGCCGGCCAACTCGGGGTCGAGCAGTTGGTGCAGGCTTTGCCGGAACTCGCGGACTGGCCGATTCGGCACGAGCAACTCGCGCAACTCGACAGCAAGGACATGGATGCCCCGACCTGGCGCCGACTGGCCCAGCGCGTCGAACAGGCCATGGCGGATCACAGCGTCCAAGGCGTGGTCATCACCCACGGCACCGACACGCTGGAGGAGAGCGCCTACCTGCTGCACCGCCTGCTTCACACGCCGAAGCCGGTGGTGATGACGGCGGCCATGCGCCCGGCCAGCAGTTGCTCGCCGGATGGCCCGCAGAACTTGCTCGATGCCGTGTTGCTGGCGCGCAGTGCTGACGTGCGGGGCGTCCTGGTGGCCTTGCAAGGCGAGGTGCACCGCGCGGACCGCGTCCGCAAACTGCACAGCTACCGCATCGATGCCTTCGCTTCGCCCGATGGGGGACCGGTGGCGCTGATCGAGAACGGCGTGCTGCGCCAGCTGCAACCTTGGCCCACGGGCGCGGGTCTGGGCGCGGAACTCCTGAGCCGCGAACCCTGGCCAAGGGTCGAGATCCTGGTCAATGCGGCCGCCAGCGACGGCGCCGTGGTGCCCTTGCTGCAGCAGTTGGCGCAGCAGGAAGGCCGTCGCCTGGGCCTGGTGGCCGCCGGGACCGGCAACGGCACGCTCAACCGGGACTTGGAAGCGGCCCTCGAACGAGCGAGCGCGGCAGGGACGGCGGTCCTGCGCAGCACGCGCTGCGCAGCGGGACCGGTCCTCGGCGGCCGGCTGGCCTCGGCCGGTTCGCTGTCGGCAGCCCAGGCACGCGTCGAACTGCTGCTGAGGCTGCTGGCCGACGCCTCCTGAACCAGGGCGTGGGGCCGGGCCCGGGCGAGCCCGGCTTCTGAACACCCCCAGGTCCGGGCCAGCCCGGCCCGCCCCCTGCGGGGGTTAAGGTGCCGGGCAAAGCCCGTTCACCTCAAGAGCACAGCGCTGTGGCTGCCGGGTTGGCCCGGCGCCCCAAGATGCTCAGGCGAGGCTCAGACGATGCGCAGAGCGACCTCGATGTTGCCGCGCGTCGCGTTCGAGTAAGGGCAGACCTGGTGCGCCGCGGCGACCAGTTGTTCGGCCACGGCGCGCTCCATGCCCGGCAGATGGATGCTCATGCTGACCTGGATGCCGTAGCCCGCCGGGATGGGGCCGATGCCGACCTCCGCATCGATGGCCACGTCGGCGGGCACGGCAATCTTCATCTTGCCGCCCACCGCCTTCATCGCGCCGATGAAGCAGGCCGCGTAGCCGACCGCGAAGAGCTGCTCGGGGTTGGTGCCCCCACCGCCGGCGCCGCCCATTTCCCTGGGAGTCGACAGCTTGACGGTCAAGGCGCCGTCGCTGGACTTGCCTTCGCCTTCGCGTCCACCCGTGGCGCGACCGTGAGCGGTGTAGAGAACTTTTTCGAGGGCCATGTGGATTCCTTGGAGTGGAGGGACGCAGCACTCTAGCGGCCCGCCGCTATCCCTTCTCGGCGCGGGTCTGCTGCCGCATGCCAGCCGCTCTCGGCGCGGCTCAGCACGTGCAAGCCACTCGTCAAATCCGCCTCGAGCACCCGATGCCCGCGGGCGCGCAAGGCCTTCGCCACGCCAGGCCTCCACTGCGCCCGCTCCAAAACAGGATCTCCGCCGGGTGCAAGACTCAGCCCGGGCGCGTCCACGGCGGCCTGCAGGGGCTCACCCTGGCCCAGGTGCCGCAGCAGCAGCGCGGCCACGTAGTGGGGGATGGCCAGACCACCGGGCGAGCCCAGCACCATGCGCAGGCGCCCGGACTCGAAGACCATCATGGGCGCCATGCTCGAGCGCGGCCGTTTGCCGGGCTCGACCCGGTTGGCCACCGGGCGACCTGCGCCATCGCGCGGTCGCAGCGCGAAGTCGGTCAATTGGTTGTTCAGAAAATAGCCGCCCGGCAAGCCTGTCCCCCCGTCGGCCAGGATGCGCGAGCCGAAGGCCGACTCGACGCTGGACGTCAACGCCACGGCCATGCCCTGCCGGTCGACCACGCTGAGGTGGGTGGTGCCCTCTTCGGCGCCATCGCGCTGCGCGGTGTACACGCTGGCCAGGCCCGAATCGACCCGCTGCGCGCGCAAGCCCCCGATGAACGCCGCGCGTCGACGCAGGTAGGCTTCGTCAAGCAGTCGGCTCCAGGCCGCATCAGGGGGCGACACGAAGTCAGGATCGGCCACATGCAGATCGCGGTCGGCACCGGCCATTCGGGCCGCCTCGATGAAGCGATGCAGCCCCTCCTCGGTGTGCAGATCCACGGGTCCGGCCAACGCAAGGATCTGCGCCACCACCAGCGCACCGGCGGCCGGCGGCCCGACGCCGCACAAGCGCCATTGCAGCCAGGGCATGCACAGCACTTCGCGTTCTTGCACCCGGTAGCCGCGCAGATCGTCCGCTGAAAGCCGACCGGGCCGGCGATGCGCGCGCACGCGCGCCACCATGTCGTCGGCGGCCGCAGCCGTGTAGAGGGCCTGCACCCCCTCCCGTGCCACGCGGCGCAGCAAGGCGGCCAGGGCCGGGTTGCGAAGACGGTGGCCGACCGGCCAGGGACGGCCATCCGCCTGGAAGTAGAAGGCTGCCGCCGCGGCGTCGTCGCGCAGATGGCGATCGACGCGCAGCAGCTCGTGCAGGCGCGGCCCGACCTCGAAACCGGCTTCGGCCCGATCGATGGCCGGCTGCACCACGTCGGCCCAGGGCAGCCGGCCGTAACGGGCGTGCACGGTTTCCAGCAAGCGCAGCAAGCCCGGCACGCCCACCGCCAGCCCGCTGGCCATGGCCTGCTGGCGCGCCATCGGTCGATGGCCGTCAACCAGGAATTGATCCTCGCGCGCCGCCGCCGGCGCGGTCTCCCGGCCATCGAAGGACAGCAGGCGTTCGCCGGTCCAGAGCAACAAGAAGCCGCCGCCGCCGATGCCGCTCGACTGCGGCTCGACCAGCGCCAACATGAATTGCGCAGCCACTGCGGCGTCGGCGGCGTTGCCGCCGCGCGCCAGCACCGCGGCGCCGGCCCGCGCGGCCAGCGGGTGGGCGGCCACCACCGCCTCTTGTTCGAACAAGCCGCCACCCTGCGTCTGGCGGATGCTGGCAGCCTCGGGTTGCTCGAATCCGATGGGGGCGCTGCAGGCTGCCAGCAGCAGCGCAAGGGCGATGCTCCCCCAGCCCCTCACCGGCCGACCCGGCGCGTGCGGCTCATGCGCCGCTCAGCATGAGCTCGACCTGCTCGCCCAGTTCGAGCCAGCGCAGCTCGGCCTGCTCCACTTCGTCGCCCAGTGTCTTGAGGCGCCGTCCGATGGCAGCGATGCGCTCCCCGGTCAGTTCACCCTGCGACAGCTCGGCTTCCAGCGCCGCCCGTTCGCCCCCCAGCTGCGCCAGCCTCTTGTCCAGGCCGTCCATCTCCTTCTTGAGCGGCGCAGCCTGCTGGCGCAACACGGCGGCGGCACGACGGTCCTGCTGGCGTGGCGCACCGGCCGGCGCGCCGTCGCGCTGGCTCTGCTGCTGCTGGCGCGCACGGTCCTGCAACCAGCGTTGGTAATCGTCCAGGTCGCCGTCGAATTCGCGCAGCGCGCCGTCGGCCACCAGCCAGAACTGGTCGCAGACTTCGCGCAGCAAGGCCCGGTCGTGGCTGACCAGCAGCACGGTGCCGTCGAATCCGCCCAGCGCCATCGACAGGGCCTCGCGCGTCGTCAAGTCCAGGTGGTTGGTCGGCTCGTCCAGCAGCAGCAGATTGGGGCGCTGCCAGGCGATCAGCGCAAGCACCAGCCGGGCGCGTTCCCCGCCGCTCAGCGAGCCTGCCTGCTGCAGCGCCAGTTCGCCGCCGAAGCTGAACTGGCCCAGGAAATCGCGCAACTCCTGCTCGCGCGCCTGAGGAGACACATCGCGCGCCAATCGCAGCATGTGCTGCAGCGCCGAATCCTCGGCGCGCAGCAGGTCCATTTCCTGCTGGGCGAAGTAACCGATCGCCAGCCCCTTGCCCTGCACCATCTGCCCGCCCAGCGGCGCCTGCAGGCCGGCGATGGTCTTGACCAAGGTCGACTTGCCCTGGCCATTGGCCCCGAGGATGCCGATGCGCTGGCCGGCTAGCACGCTGCGCTCCACCTGGCGCACGATGGGTGCGCCCGCTGCGTAGCCGCAATCCAGTCCCTGCAGGCTGAGCATGGGGTTGGGCAGGCTTTCGGGCTCGCGGAATTCAAAGGCGAAGTCGGCGCTGCTCAGCACCGGCGCGATGCGCTCCATGCGCTCCAGTTGCTTGACGCGGCTCTGTGCCTGGCGCGCCTTGCTGGCCTTGGCCTTGAAGCGGTCAATGAAGCGCTGCAGGTGCGCAATGCGGTCCTGCTGTTTGTCGAAGGAGGCCTGCTGCAGCGTCAGGCGCTCGGCGCGCTGCAGCTCAAAGCTCGAGTAGGCGCCGGCGTAGCGCGTCAGCTGGCCGCGCTCCAGATGCAGGGTGACGCGGGTGGTGGCGTCGAGAAACTCGCGGTCGTGGCTGATGATCAGCAACAGCCCTTCGAAGCGCGTAAGCCAACCCTCGAGCCACACCAGCGCATCCAGGTCGAGGTGGTTGGTCGGTTCGTCCAGCAGCAGCAACTCGGCCGGATTGATGAGGGTGCGCGCCAGTTGCAGGCGCATGCGCCAGCCGCCCGAGAAGGTGTTGACCGGGGCATCGAGCTGATCTGTCTTGAAGCCCAGGCCGAGCAGCAGGGCCTGGGCCCTGGAGCGGGCGTCGAAGGCGTTGGCATCCTGCAGCGCGGCATGCGCCTCGGCGATCTGCAGGCCGTCGGCATGCGCCTCGGCCTGGACCAGCATGGCCCTGGCCTTGAGCAGGGTCTGGTCGCCGTCCAGCACGAAGTCGGTGGCCGGCTGGTCGGTTTCGGGCAGTTGCTGCGAGACCTCGGACAGTCGCCAGCCCGGCGGCATGCCGAGGTCGCCGGCGTCGGCGTGCAGACGCCCGGCCAGCAGCGCGAACAGGCTGGACTTGCCCGCGCCGTTGGCGCCGATCAACCCGACGCGTTCCGCAGGCTGAAGGGTGCAACTGGCGCCGTCCAGCACGGCCTTGCTGCCGCGCCGCAGCGTGATGTTGCGCAGGGTGATCATGGCGCGCCCGGCAACTGCTCGCGCGTCAGCAGCAGCACGCCGTCCTCGCTCACCGCCGTGGCCAGCCAGACCGGTTCCAGGCCGGGGAAAGCCGCCTCGAAATGGGCGCGCTCGTGGCCGATTTCCAGCACCAGCACGCCGTCCTCGCTGAGGTACTGCCTGGCCTGGGCCAGCAAGCCACGGATGAAATCCATGCCGTCGGTGCCACCGGCCAGGGCCAACTCGGGCTCGGCGCGGAACTCGGGCGGCAGGGTCGCCATCGACTGCGCGTTCACATAGGGCGGGTTGCACAGGATCAGATCGAAGCGCTGACCGGCCAGGGCGTTGAGCCCGTCGCCCTGGCACAGCCTGATGCGATCCTGCAGACCATGGCGCTCGACGTTGCGGCGCGCCAATTCCAGCGCGTCGGCGCTGAGGTCGGCGCCCACCACCTCGACCTCCGGCCAGGCCAGCGCGGCCAGCACGGCCAGCGAGCCGTTGCCGGTGCACAGGTCGAGCACGCGCCGCGTGGCCTCACCCAGCCAGGGGTCGATGCTGGCGTCGGCGATCAACTCGGCGATGAAGCTGCGCGGCACGATGGAGCGGCGGTCGATGAAAAAGGGCACACCCTGCAACCAGGCCTCGCCGGTCAGGTAGGCCGCCGGCTGGCGGGTGGCGATGCGCGCGTCGATGAGCGCCGCGACGTCCGAGCGTTCGGCTTCTGACACCGGCCGTGCCGCGAGTTCGTCCAGGGCGTCGAGCGGCAAGCCGAGCCGCCACAGCGTCAGCCAAGCGGCCTCGTCGAAGGCGTTCAAGCTGCCCTGACCGAAGGCGACTCCGGCCGCCTCGAGGCGCTGCGCCTGCTGGCGCACCAACGCCTGCAAATCAATCGGCATGCAGGTCCAGCGTGATCTCGGTGAAGGTGGCCTGCTCGGGCGTCGGGTCTTCCTGCTTGGGCTGCTGGCGCGACTGCGGCGCCGAGGTGTTCTGCAGGCGCCACAGCAGGTTGGTCGGCGAATCGGCGAAGGCCAGACCTTCCTCGCGGCTGATGGTGCCGTTCTCGATCAGCAGCGCGAAGTGCTCCTCGTAGGTCTGCGAGCCTTCGGCCATCGACTTCTCCATCGCCTCCTTGACGCCGTTGAAGTCGCCGGCCTCGATCATTTCGGACACCAGCTTGGTGTTCATCATGATCTCGACCACCGGCACGCGGCCCCCTGTGAGCGCGCGCACCAGGCGCTGGCTGATGATGGCCTTGAGGCCTGCGGCGAGGTCGCCGAGCAGGGCAGGGCGGCTCTCCGGCGGGTAGAAGGACAGGATGCGGTTCAGCGCGTGGTAGCTGTTGTTGCCGTGCAGCGTGGCCAGCACCAGGTGCCCGGACAGCGCGTAGGAGATCGCCGCCGTCATGGTGTCGCGGTCGCGGATCTCACCGATCAGGATGCAGTCGGGCGCCTGGCGCAGGCAGTTCTTCAGCGCGATCTGCAGGCTCTCGGTATCACGCCCCACCTCGCGCTGGTTGACCACCGAGCGCTTGTTCTGGAACAGGTACTCGATCGGATCCTCGATGGTCAGGATGTGGCCCGCCAACGTCTGGTTGCGCTTCTCGAGCATCGAGGCCAGCGTGGTGCTCTTGCCCGTGCCGGTGGCGCCCACCATCAACACCAGGCCGCGTTTTTCCATCACCAGATCACCCAGCACCGCCGGCAGCTTGAGCGTCTCCATGGCCGGAATGGTGTGGCTGATGTGACGGAACACCGCGGCGATCGAGCCGCGCTGGCGGAATCCCGACAGGCGAAAGCTGCCGACACGCGGGATGCTGACCGCCATGTTCAGCTCCCCCGCAGCGTTCAGTTCGTCGATGTCCTTTTGCTGCAGCAACTCGCTGATCAGTTGCAGCGGCTGCTGCGGCGTCAGGCTCTGGTCCGACAGCTGCACCACCTGCCCGTTGAGCTTGATGAGCACCGGCATGTGCGCCGACAAGTAGCAGTCCGACGCGCCCTTCTCGGCCATCAGGCGCAGGATGCGCTCCATGTTTCCCGACATGCCGTTCTCCCTCGTTTACGGTCGCAGCAACTCGTTGATGGAGGTCTTGGCGCGCGTTTGCGCGTCGACCTTCTTGACGATGACGGCAGCGTACAGGTTGTAGCGTCCGCCCTCGCGCGGCAGGCTGCCCGAGATGACGACGCTGCCGGCCGGCACCCGGCCGTAGCTGATCTCGCCGCTCTCACGGTCGTAGATCGGCGTGCTCTGGCCGATGTACACGCCCATGCTGATCACCGAGTGCTCCTCGACGATCACGCCCTCGACCACCTCGCTGCGTGCGCCGATGAAGCAGTGGTCCTCGATGATGGTCGGGTTGGCCTGCAGCGGCTCCAGCACGCCGCCGATGCCCACGCCACCGCTCAGGTGCACGTTCCTGCCGATCTGCGCGCAGGAACCGACCGTGGCCCAGGTGTCGACCATCGCCCCCTCGTCAACGTAGGCGCCGATGTTCACGTAGCTCGGCATCAGCACCACATTGGGTGCCAAGAAGCTGCCGCGCCGCGCCACGGCCGGCGGCACCACGCGCACGCCGGCGGCACGGAACTGCTCGGCGCTCCAGCCGTCGAACTTGGTCGGCACCTTGTCGAAGAAGGACAGCGCGCCGCCGCCGATCTGGCCCATCGGCTCGTTGTCGTTCAAGCGGAAGGACAGCAGCACCGCCTTCTTGATCCACTGGTGCACGGTCCACTGCCCGACCGCTTCGCGCGAGGCCACGCGCAATCGTCCGGCGTCCAGCTCGGCCAGCACATGGTCGACCGCCTCGCGCAGATCGGCAGGGGCATTCACGGGGCTGTATTCGGCGCGGGCGTCCCACGCGGTTTCGATGGTCTGTTGCAGGCTCATGGCTTCAGAGAAAGGCAGAAGGATCGGATGCGCTGCGCCGCCTCGACACAGGCGTCCAGCTCGGCCACCAGGGCCAGGCGCACGCGACCTGCCCCCGGGTTGAGGCCGCCGCTGTCACGCGCCAGCAGGCTGCCCGGCAGGACCTGGACGGCGCATTGTGCGAGCAGCGCCTTCGTGAAGCCGACATCGTCGCTCCCCGCAACACCGGCCCACAGGTAGAAGCCGGCGTCCGGCGCCTGCACATCGAGCACGTCCTGCAGCAGCGGCAGCACGGCGCGGAACTTGGCCTGGTAGGCGGCGCGGTTGTCGCGCACATGGGCCTCGTCGTCCCAGGCGGCCTTGGACGCCAGTTGCACCACCGGGCTCATGGCACTGCCGTGGTAGGTGCGGTAGAGCAGGAAGGCCTTGATGAGCGCGGCGTCGCCGGCCACGAATCCACTGCGCAGTCCCGGCACCGAGCTGCGCTTGGACAGGCTGGTGAAGGCGATCAGCCGACGAAAGTCGCTGCGGCCCAAGGCCACCGCGGCCTGCAGGCCCGAGAGCGGTGGCTGGTCCAGGTAGATCTCCGAATAGCACTCGTCCGAGGCAATGACGAAGCCGAACTCGTCGCTCAGCGCAAAGAGGCGCTGCCACTCCGACAAGGGCATCACCGCGCCGCTCGGGTTGCCCGGCGAACAGACGTACACGAGTTGCGTGCGCGCCCAGGTATCGCGCGGGATCGCCTCCCAGTCGGCCGCAAAGTTGCGCGCCGGATCGCTGTTGGCAAAGGCCAGCTGCGCACCGGCCAGCAGCGCCGCCCCCTCGTAGATTTGGTAGAAGGGGTTGGGCGCCACCACGGTGGCACCGGGGCGCGAGGCGTCGACCACCGTCTGCGCGATGGCGAACAGGGCCTCGCGCGAGCCGTTGCAGGGCAGCAGCTGCGCGTCGGCATCCAGCGACAGGCCGTAGCGGCGCTGCAGCCAGCCGGCGATGGCGGCGCGCAGTTCCGGCGCGCCGGCGGTGGCCGGGTAGTGCGACAGACCGGCCAGGTTGCCGCGCAGCGCCGCCAGCACCAGTTCGGGCGCCGGATGGCGCGGCTCGCCCAGGCCCAGACTGATCGGGGTCAGCTGCGGGTTCGGCGTCACGCCGGCCTGCAACTGGCGCAGGCGCTCGAAGGGGTAGGGCTGCAGCAGCTCCAGGCGCGGATTCATCAGCCGCCCAGCAGGCCGGTCTCGGCCGGGAAGGCGGCGCCGAACTCGACCGGCGGCAGCGGCTTCCAGCCCTTCTTGCGGTGCTCGACGAGCACATTGGTGTAGATGCCGCCGCGCACGTACCAGCGCGCCTTGATGCGGGCGAAGCGCGGCTTGGTGACCTTGACGATGTCGTCGAGGATCCGGTTGGTCACCGCCTCGTGGAAGGCCCCTTCGTCACGGTAGCTCCACATGTACATCTTCAGGCTCTTGAGCTCCACGCACCATTGGTCGGGCACCATCTCGATGACGAAGTGCGCGAAGTCGGGCTGGCCGGTCAGTGGGCAGTGGCAGGTGAACTCGGGCACCTGGAACTGCAGCAGGTAGTCGCGCCCGGGATTCGGGTTGGCGAAGACATGGAGGTCCTTGCTCGGCCGCGAGGGCGGGTTGGCGGGTTTCTGGCGCTGGGCGGCCACGGGGGCCTTCGCGGTGGCCGCGGTGTTCGCGGTTTTTGCGGTTTTTGCGGCTGTTGCGACGCTCGCGGTCTTCTTGTTGGAGGTGGCCATCGCGGCTGCGGGGTTTCGAGGGGGGCGCGATGCTATCATCCGCGCCCTTTTTTCGACCCCGTTTTCTCTATGAAAACGGCGGTTGCCGCAGTGGTTAAAGCAGGGCCCGCATGCGCCTGAATTCGATCAAGCTCTCGGGCTTCAAGTCCTTCGCCGACGCCACCACCTTCCAGCTCCCCGGCCAGCGCGTCGGTGTGGTGGGCCCCAACGGTTGCGGCAAGTCCAACATCATGGACGCCGTGCGCTGGGTGCTGGGCGAGAGCAAGGCCAGCGAGCTGCGCGGCGAGTCGATGCTCGACGTCATCTTCAACGGCAGCAACTCGCGCAAGCCGGCCAGCCGCGCCAGCGTCGAGCTGGTGTTCGACAACCAGCTGGCGCGCGCCGGCGGGGCCTGGAACCAGTACACCGAGATCGCCGTCAAGCGCGTGCTGACGCGCGAGGGCGGATCGAGCTACTTCATCAACAACCAGCCGGTGCGCCGCAAGGACGTGCACGACGTCTTTCTCGGCACCGGGCTGGGCCCGCGCGCCTACGCCATCATCGGCCAGGGCACCATCAGCCGCATCATCGAAAGCCGGCCCGAGGAGCTGCGCCTGTTTCTCGAGGAGGCCGCCGGTGTCTCCAAGTACAAGGAACGGCGCCGCGAGACCGAGAACCGGCTGAAGGACACCCGCGAGAACCTGACGCGCGTCGACGACATCCTGCGCGAGCTCAGCAGCAATCTGGAGAAGCTCGAGCGCCAGGCCGAAGTGGCGTCGCGTTACCGCGAGCTGCAGCATTTGGGCGAGCGCCGCCTGCATCAGCTCTGGTTCCTGAAGAGCCGCGACGCCGCCCAGGACGCCGAGCGCGTGCAGGCCGCCGGCCGCGAGGCGCTCAACCAGCTCGAGGCCCAGCTGGCGCAGTTGCGCGCCACCGAGGCCGATCTGGAGGCCGTGCGCGTCGAGCATTACCAGGCCGGCGACGCCTTGCACGCCGAGCAGGGCCGCTACGCCGAGGCGCAGCTGGCCGTCAGCCGGCTCGAGGAGCGCATCCGCTACGTGGTGGACAGCCGCAACCGCGCCGCCCAACGCCGCGACGAGATGTTGGCGCAGCGCGCCGCCTGGCAGGCGCGCGGACAGCAGGCGCTGGACGAGCGCGAGCAGCTGGAGGCCCAGTTCGCCAGCGCTCAGGAAGAGGGCGAATTGCTCGCCGCCCGCGCCGAGGAGGAAGCGGCGCGCCTGCCGGAGCTGGAGGAGCGGCTGCGCCAGGCCCAGGCCGGCGCCAACGCGCAGCGCGCCCGCGTGACCGAGGTGCAGCAGCAGATCCAGGTGCTGGCCGCCGAGAGCCGTGCGCTGGACGAACAGGCGCGCGCCGCGCGCCAGCGCCGCGAGCGCCTGGAGCAGCAACGCGTTCAGCTCAACCTGCCCGATGCCGGCCAGTTGGAGAGCCTGCGCGAGCGCAGTCAGGAGGCCGATGCGCTGCTGGAAGACGCGCAAGGCCGGCTGGTCGACTTGAGCGAGCGCGAACCCGAGCTCGACGCCGAACGCCGTCGGGCCAGCGAGCACGCCCAGCAGCAGCAGGCGCAGCTGGCACGCCTGAGCGCGCGGCTCGACGCGCTGCGCGCGCTGCAGGAGAAGGTGCAGACCGAGGGCAAGCTCGGCCCCTGGCTGGCGCAGCAGGGCCTCGAGCACCTGCAGGGACTGTGGCAGCGCCTGCACGTCGAGCCGGGCTGGGAGACCGCGCTGGAGGCCTCCTTGCGCGAGCGCATGAGCGCCATCGAGGTCTCGCGCCTCGACCTGGTGCGCGCCTTCGAGCGCAACGCGCCGCCCACGCGCATGGCCTTCTACACCCTGTCCGACGGCCAACCGACCAAGCCCACGCACCACAACCTGCCCGAACTCACCGCGCTGCTGCGCCTCGAATCGGGCGGTCTCAGGGCCTTGCTGGCCGACTGGCTCGACGGTGTCTACACCGCCCCCGATCTGGAGCGCGCGCTGGCGCAGCGCGACCAGCTGCAGCATGGCGAGCTCATCGTCACCCAGGCCGGCCACGCCGTGAGCCGGCACGCGGTGAGCTTCTACGCCGCCGACAGCGAGCAGTCCGGCCTGCTGGCACGCGCACAGGAGATCGAAAACCTCGAACGCGAGCGCCGCGCCCAGGAGCTGCTCAGCGACGAGGCACGCGCCGCCAGCGGCCGCGCCGACCAGCAGCACGCCCAGGTGGCGGCGCAGCTGGCCGAGGCCCGCCGCAGCGCCGAGGGCCTGCGCGCCAGTGCCCATGGCCTGCAGGTCGAGCTGACGCGCGCCGCCCAGCTGTTCGACGCCGCCCACGCCGCCGCGACGCGCCTGCGCGAGGACCTGGCCGCGCTCGACGAGGAGGACGAGGGCATCCAGGAACGCCGCGCCACCGGCGAGGCCCGCTTCGAAGAACTCGACCTGCAGCTGGCCGACACCCAGCAGCGCCACGCCGACCTCGACGAGGCGGTGATCGCCGCCGAACGCGTGCTCGCAGAGGCCCGCGACAGCCAGCGCCAGGCCGAGCGCCGCGCCCAGGAAGGCCAGTTCGCGGCCCGCAGCCTGCTGGCCCGTCAGGCCGAGCTGGAGCGCGCGCACGCCACCGCGCAGACCGAGGCGCAGGGCAGCGACGCCGCCCTGGCACGCCTGGAGGCCGAGTTGCAGGAGCTTGACGACAGCGCCGCACAGGCCGGATTGCAGGACGCGCTGGAGGGCCGCCAGGCCGCGCAGGACCAACTGGCCGGCGTGCAGCGCGCCTACGACGAATTCAGCCAGCGCCTGCGCGCGCTGGACGAGCAGCGGCTCGGCGCCGAGCGGGCGCTCGAGCCGCTGCGCACCCGCATCACCCAGCTGCAGCTGGAGGAGCAGGCCGCGCAGCTGGGCGGCGCGCAGTACCGCGAGCAGCTGGAGTCGGCGGGTGTCGACGCGCAGCAGCTGGCCCAATCGATCGAGGCCGAGGGCGTGCGCCTGAACGGGCTGCAGGCCGAGATCGACCGCACCCAGCGCGAGATCGAGGCGCTGGGGGCCGTCAACCTGGCGGCCTTGGACGAGTTGGGCAGCGCGCGCGAGCGCAAGACCTTCCTCGACGCGCAGATGGAAGACCTGAACAGCGCCATCAAGACGCTGGAAGACGCCATCCGCCGCATCGACCTGGAGACCCGCGACCTGCTCGGCTCCACCTTCGAGCGTGTCAACAGCGAGTTCGGCCGCCTGTTCCCGGCCCTGTTCGGTGGCGGTCAGGCGCGGCTGGTGATGACCGGCGACGAGATCCTCGACGCCGGCGTGCAGGTCATGGCCCAACCGCCCGGCAAGAAGAACGCCACCATCCACCTGCTGTCGGGGGGTGAGAAGGCGCTCACCGCCATCGCGCTGGTGTTCGCGATCTTCCAGCTCAATCCGGCCCCGTTCTGCCTGCTCGACGAGGTCGATGCCCCCTTGGACGACGCCAACACCGAGCGATACGCGAAACTGGTCGCCGAGATGAGCCGCGCCACGCAGTTCCTCTTCATCAGCCACAACAAGATTGCGATGGAAATGGCCGAACAGTTGATCGGGGTGACCATGCAGGAGCAGGGGGTGTCGCGCGTCGTCGCGGTCGACATGGAAGCCGCTCTCTCCTTGTCCGAGGCGGCATGAACGGCGCGCCGATGTCCTTCTCGCTGACCGAGGCGCTGATGCTGGCCGGCGCCTGTGTGCTGGTGGCGCTGATGCTGCACGGCTGGTGGATCGCCCGCCGCGCGCGCCCGCGGGATGCCGAAAGCAGCCTGGAGCCGCGCCGCACCGAGCCCGGTCTGAGCGCCCCCGGCAGCGCGCCGCACGACGCCATGGAATCGGTGCTCGATGCCCTGCACGAGGGTGACGCCATCGCGATGGCCGCCAACGCCCACGCCGACACCCTGCCGATGGTGACGCGCTCCGCGCCGCGCCGCCCCTCGCAGCGCCTGGACGGGCTGATCGACGTCATCGCCACCTTGCACCTGGAAGCGCCGGTGAGCGGCGAGGCGGCGCTGGCCCACCTGCCGACCAGCCGGCGGGCCGGCAACAAACCCTTCGCCATCGAAGGCCTGAACACCAACACCGGTGAATGGGAACCCCCCACCGGCGGTGAACGCTACGGCGAGTTCCAGGCCGGCCTGCAGATGGCCAACCGCAGCGGCGCGCTCAGCGAGATCGAGTTCTCGGAGTGGGTGCAGAAGGTGCAAGGCTTCGCCGACGGCGTGGGCGCGATGGCCGACTTCCCCGACATGCTCGAGGCCGTCGGGCAGGGCCGCGAACTCGATCAGTTCGCCAGTCAGCACGACGCACAGATCGGCTTCTGCCTGCGCGCGCGCGGTGCCGCCTGGACCCTGGGTTTCGTCCAGCAGGTGGCGGGCAAGCAAGGCCTGGTGGCCGGATCGCTGCCCGGCCGCTGGGTGCTGCCCGGCGCCGCCGACGGCGAACCGCCCATGCTGTGGCTGCAGACCGACGCCCAGGCCGCGCTGGCCGAGGAAGGGCAGGGCAGCAGCCTGCGCGAGGTCACGTTGATGTTCGACGTGGCGCAGACCGCCGAGAGCCTCGAGCCCTTCGCCGCGCTGCAGGAGCTGGCGCGCAAGCTGGGCCGTGAGCTCGAAGCCGATCTGGTCGACGAGACCGGTCGGCCGATCGGACCGCACGCCTTCGCCGCCATCCACGAGCAGCTCGGCACGCTCTACAAGGCGCTGGCCTCGCGCGAGCTGGCGGCCGGCTCGGTCGCGGCACGGCGGCTGTTCAGCTGAGATTCAGGGCGCGGCGTGCTGGCCGCTGTTCCAACCCTGCGCCGACAGCCACCGTTCGCCGTCGGCCCGTGCGGCTTCTTCGAGCGTCGTGCCCATCGCGTCGTTCCAGCGGTTGAGGAAGCCGAACAGCGCCACCACCCCGGCGATCTCGACGATCTCACCCTCGTCCCAGTGGGCGCGCAGGCGCTCGGCCAGTGCGTCGTCCACCGCCGCTGGCTGCTGCGCGGCGGCCAGCGCAAAGTCCAAAGCGGCACGCTCGGCGTCGCTGAAGAGCGCGCTGTGCCGGTAGTCCCACACCGCCGCCAGCCGGGCCGGATCGGCGCCCTCCTGCGCGCCGTAGCGCGCCGCGGCACGGATGGTGTGCGCCTGGCAATAGCGGCAGCCGGCGGCATTCGACGCCACATGCGCGATCAGGCGCTTGAGTTCACTGCCGACACGGCCCTGATTGGTCATCACCGCGCGGTTCAGCGCCGTGAAGGCGCGGGCAATCTCGGGCCGGCGCAGCATCGTCAGCACCGAGTTCGGCACGAAACCCAGGGTCTGGTTGAAGAGCTGGGCGAACTCGACCGTTTCGGGTGAGGACTGCTGGGGCAGCGGGGCAACAAGCGGCATGGTCGCCATCATGCCGCCGAGAATGCCGACCATGCCCACTCGCCCCGAAGAAGAGCGCGCCCGCGCGCTGCGCGCGCTGCTGCAACACCACGCCCATCGCTACTACGTGCTCGACGCGCCGGAGATCCCCGACGCCGAGTACGACCGCCTGTTCCAGGAACTGCAGCGACTGGAAGAAGCGCACTCCGACTTGCGCACGCCGGGCAGCCCGACGCTGCGCGTCGGCGGGGCGGTCTTGCCCGAACTCACGCCGGTGCGCCATGCCGTGCCGATGCTGTCGATCCAGACCGAGACCGATACCAGCCCGGCCGGCGCTGAGAGCTTCGACGCCCGCGTGCGCCGCGAACTCGGGCTGGACCTGGTCGATCCCGAGGTCGAGTACGCCGCCGAGCTGAAGTTCGATGGCCTGGCCGTCAACCTGCGTTACGAGCAGGGGGTACTGGTGCAGGCCGCCACGCGCGGCGACGGCGAAACCGGCGAGGACGTGACGCAGAACGTGCGCACCATCGGCCAGATTCCGCTGCGTTTGATCGGCACCGCACCCGCCGTGCTGGAAGTGCGTGGCGAGGTCTATATGCGCCGTGACGACTTCGAGCGCCTCAACGAGCGCCAGCGCGCCGCCGGCGAGAAAACCTTCGTCAACCCACGCAACACCGCGGCCGGCGCCCTGCGCCAGCTCGACCCGGCCGTGGTGCGCCAGCGCCCGCTCTCGTTCTTCGCCTACGGACTGGGGGAGGTGAGGGGCTGGGATCCCGTTCCGAGCACCCATGCCGGCCTGCTCGACGCGTTGCAGGCCTTCGGACTGCCGGTGTGCGAGCGGCGCGCGGTGGGCGAGGGGGCCGCGGCCCTGCTGGCTTTCCACCAGGCCGTGGCGGACCTGCGCGACGCGCTGCCCTTCGACATCGACGGCGTGGTCTACAAGGTCAACCGCCTGGAGCTGCAGCAGCAGCTCGGCTTCAAGACCCGCGAACCGCGCTGGGCGGTGGCGCACAAGTACCCGGCCCAGGAGCAGGCCACGCGACTGAACGGCATCGAGGTGCAGGTCGGCCGCACCGGCAAGCTCACCCCGGTGGCCAAGCTGGAGCCGGTGTTCGTGGGCGGCACCACCGTCAGCAACGCCACCTTGCACAACGTCTTCGAGCTGCGCCGCAAAGGCGTGCGCATCGGCGACCCCGTGATCGTGCGCAGGGCGGGGGATGTGATTCCCGAGGTGGTGGGGCGCATGCCGGGCGAGCGCAGCGGCTACGTGCCGAACTTCCGCATGCCACGGCAATGTCCGGCCTGCGGCAGCGCGGTGGAGCGTGACCGCGGCTCGGTCGAGCACCGCTGCAGCGGGGGCCTGGTCTGCCCGGCGCAGCGCAAGCAGGCCTTGCTGCACTTCGCCGGCCGGCGCGCCATGGACATCGAGGGCCTGGGCGACAAGTTGGTCGACCAGTTGGTGGACGCCGGCTTGGTGCACACCCTGCCGGACCTTTACCGGCTCGGCTTCGTGCAGTTGGCGAGCCTGGAGCGCATGGGCGAGAAGAGCGCGACGACGCTGCTCGAGCGCCTGCAGGCGAGCCGCGAGACCACGCTGGCGCGCTTTCTGTTCAGCCTGGGCATCCGCCATGTGGGCGAGACCACGGCCAAGGATCTGGCCCGCCACTTCGGCAGCCTGGATCGACTTCAATCGGCCGACGAGCCGGCGCTGCTACAGGTGCCCGACGTCGGCCCGGTCGTGGCGCGCAGCGTGCACGGTTTCTTCGCCAACCCACTCAACCGCGAGGCGCTCGAACAGCTGCGCGCCTGCGGGTTGCGCTGGCCGGAACACGAAGGCATGGCCTCAGGCGAGGCCGAACTGCCACTCAGCGGCAAGACCCTGGTTCTGACCGGCAGCTTGCCCACCCTGAGCCGCGACGCCGCGCAAGGACTGATCGAGGCCGCGGGCGGCAAGGTGAGCGGCTCGGTATCGAAGAAGACCCACTACGTGGTGGCCGGCGAGGCCGCCGGTAGCAAGCTCGACAAGGCGCTTGCACTGGGCGTGCCCGTGCTCGACGAGGCCGGACTGCGCGCGCTGCTGGCGGGCAACTGATGGGCAACTGACGGGCATCTCACGGCGGACTTGGCCTCGATGGCTGGAGACCCAGCCTTCGGCCCTGCCCGCATAAGTCACATAATGCACATTGTCGGCCACTTGAATGGTCAAGCCGGACAGTCAAGCGGCCAGCCAGAAGCCCCCAAAGGCGCCGTTCAAGCCTTACTGCCCACCCGACCCCACCAGCGCGCCAGCGTCGCCTCGTCCTGCTCGCCCGTCACGAACTCCGGTGCCCGGCCGGGCCGCAGCAGCGCGACGTATGGCACCACGCCGCGCCACTCGGCATGGATGCTGTGGCGGATGGCGGCCTCGGGCCCTTCGAACGCAAAGAGCCGATCGGCCAGCCCATGATGCGCGCGGCGCTCGGCCGGTTCGCCATCCGTCAGCACCAGCCACAGCGGCACGCGGGCGCGGCGGCGGCGCGGGTCGCGCGCCAGTTGCCCGAGCAGGTCCGGACACACCGCACACCAGCCGGCCGACAAGAGCACCAGCGTGGCGTGCTTCTGGCGGTCCACCTCGGCCTGCAGCGCCGCCCAGGTCGATGGCGTGAAGGGTTCGAACGGCCGCGCCGGCGCGGCGTTCGCCGCCCCACCGGCGATGGCGCAAGCCAACAGCCCGCGGCGCCGCACGCCCCTTGCGTTACTCGAACAGGTCGACAAGCTGCACCCCCTGGTCCACGGTATTCCAAAGCGCCAGCATGCGCCCCTGACCGGTCCCCTGGCCCGCCGCATGAGTCGCCGCATGAGCCGCCTGATGACCCACAAGCACGCGCGGGTGGTCGGTGTCGCCGCTGCTGCGGCCCAGGGTGCGCAGGTTGAAGCTTCGGCCCTGGTCCGTCGACAGCCAGGCGCGCCACAGCATGGACTTGCCGTCGAAGGCGCGCCAGACGATGGCCAGCCGCTCGCCCTGTGCGCCGATGGACGCGTGCTCGGCGGCCGCATCGGGCAGCACCATCACCTTGCCGCGCGGGCTGCCGTCGCTTGCCAGTTGGCCGTAGCGCACGGCGGCCAGGCCGTCGCGCTGCCCGAACCACACCGCGTGCCAGCCCCCATCCGCCGCCGCAGCCAGACCCGGGCCATGGTGCGGGCAGCCCTTGAGCACCCAGCCGTCCATGGTGGCCCGCTGGGGTTCGCGGGCCTCGCCGTCCAGGCGCGCGAAGCCGTGGTCCCGCACGCTGCCGGCGAACACATGGCGCCACAGCGCGGCCAGGCCGCCGTCGGCCGCCGGCGCCAGCGCAATGCGGCAGCACTCGCAACTGGCATCGGTCAGCTTGAGCTCAGGGGCAAAGCTGGCACCGCCGTCGTCGCTGTAGCTGCGGTAGAGCGCCGCGCCTTCATAGGGGCGGCCGGCCTTTCGGGCGAGTTCCAGATCGCGCTTGTCGATCCACACCAGGTGCAGGCGTCCGCGACCGTCGAAGGCCATGGCCTCGAAGCGGTGCGTGATCTCCTGACGGTCCTGGTGCACGGTGATGGGGGGCGCGAAGTGCGCGCCGCCATCGCTCGAGCGCAACAGGCGGATGGCCCCGGTGAAGGGCTTGCTCAAGGCCTGGGTGTAGCTGATGACCGCCACGCCACCGGGGCCGAACGCCAGCTTGGGGCTGTTCTCGCCATCGGCCTGCAACTGGTCGGCCCCGATGTCGAGCACACGCGGCGTCGACCAGGACTTGTCGCCCTGATGCACCTGGGTGACCAGACGCCCGTCGATCAGGCGCACCACCCAGGGCGTGCCGTCGGGCGCCAGCGCGGCACCCATGCCGAGCTGCGGCCGCGGCTTCTTCTTGCTCGCCGGGCCGGCTTGGGCCGGTGGCGCGTGGCCCGCGTGATCCTGCTGCGCGAACAGCGGCGCGCTCAGCGCCGCGGCACCCCATCCGATCCATCCTCGACGCCTGAGACCGCCCATCGCAACTGCCCTCTCCTTGAGACGGCAGGCAATGTAGCCACTGCGCTTCGCGGCGTCCTTGATCCAGTGCGCCCTGCGTGCGCCCCGCAACAGCAGGCGATTTGGGTGGCGGTGAAGCGCCCCCTGCCGCTTCAGCCTAGAAACGGCAGTTGGATACGGCCGAGTGCGCCGTGATGCGGTGCGCTGGCAAGGCGTGACGACGCAGCGGGCTCATGCCCGCCAGACTGAGGCCGGACACAAGCAGTCCTGAGGACGGCTTGTGCCTGCCGAAGGCCAAGGCCGCCCGGCCTTGGCGTGGCAACGCCGCCAGCGTGCCGCAGCGCGGTGCAATGGGCCGTGTAGCGCTTTCACCCAAGCGGTGCGGGTGTTCGTAGGCGGAAATCTCAGTCTTGCTGCGGACTTGCATGCGGAAGCGAGCGGTCAACTGCCGTTTCTAGGTTCAGTCGCCGATGCGCTCGACCGTCTGCACCCGAGCGGCCGGAGAGCGCAACGGGATCATCGGCTTGTCCAGCGGGCGGCAGACGCGCCGCCGAAGCCCCGACAGGCGCTCGCTGCGCGCCACCGCCTCACAGACCTCTTTCGGGCTCAGCAACAGGGCGAAGGGATGGGCGCTGGCGGGCATGGCGTACTCCGAGGACAACATGGCCTCACTCTAGGCAGTCCCCTGCCCGGCCGCCATGCGGCGCAGCGCGCTGCCGCGCGTCAGGTTTTTTCCGACACCCGGGGGGTTCAGTACCGTTCGGGCTGCGCCGCGTCGCCGCTGGGTTTCGCGCCCGCCGGGCGCGGCACGCCCAGGCGTTCGGCCAGCGCGTCGCGACCCACCTTGCGGGCGAAGTCCCAGGCGCTGAGGCCGAGGTCGTTCTTCAGGTCCAGCCGGGCGCCGGCCTTGACGAGTCGCTCGGCGGCGTCCGGCGAGCCGTAGCCCAAGGCCATCATCAGCGGCGTGCTGCCGTTGGTCGAACCGGCGTCAAGGTCGCAGCCGCCCTCCTTCAGCAGCCAGTCCAGCACCTCCAGCGAGGGCGCGATGGCGGCGTAATGCAGCGTGGTCCAGGCGCGTGCGCCGGCGCCCTGCTGGCCGCGCTCCAGCAGCGCGCCGCGCTGGATCAAGGCCTGCACCCAGTCCAGGCGGCCGCGCAAGGCCGCCAGCCACAGGGGTTTTTCACCCACGCCGTTCTCGGCGTTGACGTCGGTGCGCGGGTCCTCGAGCAGGGCCAGCAGCGCCTTGCCCGACTCGTGCATCAGCGCCCAGTGCAGCGCGCGCTGGCCCTTTTCGCCCATCACATTGGGGTCCTGCCCGGCCAGCAGCTTGGCCAGGATGCCCGAGGCGCTGTCGAGTTCGGCCATGCGGAACCAGTCGCGCAGCGCCGCCGTGTCGGGGGTGGGAGCCGAGGCGGGCAGCGGCTGGGCCTGCGCCACACCGAGGCTCAGAACAAGACCGAGGGCGAGGACCGATGCGCGTGCCGGCTTCATGAGGCGCTCAGGCCGAACAGCGCCTGCGTGGTGTGGGTGGTGCGCCGGGCAACGGCTTCCAGCGGTTCGTTCCACAGCCGCGCCAGTTCGGCGGCAACGTGGACGACGAAGGCCGGCTGGTTGGTCTTGCCGCGATGCGGCACCGGCGCCAGGTAGGGGCTGTCGGTCTCGATCAGCACCCGCTCACGCGGCAGCGCGCGGGCCACCTCGCGCAGCGGCTCAGCGTTGCGGAAGGTCAGGATGCCGCTGAAGGACACGTGCAGACCCAGCGCCACGCCGGCCAGCGCGGTGTCCAGGTCCTCGGTGAAACAGTGCAGCACGCCCTGCCAGGGCCGGCCATCGGCTTCCTCGCGCAGGATGGCGAGCAAATCGGCACTGCTGGCGCGCGTGTGGATGACGAGCGCTTTGCCGCTCAGGCGCGATGCGCGCAGATGGACGCGGAAGCGTTCGCGCTGCCAGCCCATGTCGCGCTCGATGGAGCGGCCGTTCAAGCGGTAGTAGTCGAGCCCGGTCTCGCCGATGCCCACCACGCGCGGGTGGGCGGCCAGTTGCACCAGTTCCTCGACGCTGGGCTCGCGCACACCCTCGTTGTCGGGGTGCACGCCCACCGTGGCCCACAGCTCGGGGTGCTGCTCGGCCAGCGCCAGCACCTGCGGGAACTCCTCCAGCGTGGTGCTGATGCAGATGGCCTGCGCCACCTGCGCCGCGCGCATCTGCGCCAGCAGTTCGGGGAGTTGCTGCCTCAGCTCGGGAAAGCCGAGGTGGCAATGCGAGTCGATGAACATCCGTCCGAGGTCGTCAGATCGTCTGCGTCGGCTTCGACGAGGAGATGCTGGTGCCCAGCAGCTCCTCGATCTTGTGCTTGATCTGGCGGTGCTTGTCGTCGGACGCGAAGCGCACGCCGATGCCCTGCGTGCGCCCGCCGGTGGCGTTGGCGGGCGTGATCCAGCCCACCTTGCCGGCCACCGGATGGCGCGCCGGATCGTCCGGCAGGGTCAGCAACAGATAGACGTCCTCACCCAGCCGGTAATCGGTGCGCGTGGTGGGCAGGAACAGCCCGCCGTCGGAAAAGGCCGAGATGTAGGCGGCATAGAGCGCGCCCTTCTCCTTGAAGCTGAGCTGGATGACCCCGGGCCGGGGCGCGGCCGAGGTGGGCGCCAGCTGGCTGGGCGCGAAGGCGGGGGGGCGGTTGGCGTCGACCATGGTGACCGATGTTACGGGCTGGACCGGCAGGCCTGGCGCAGCGCCGCCTGCGCGCCCACGCCCAGCGCCTCCAGCCACAGCGCCCACTGCAGCGGGTGCTCGGCGTGCGCGCTGGCGCCGCGCAGCTCGGCGGCCCAGGTCTGCAGCGGCGCGGCCTGGCGCGCCTTGGGCAGTTGGGCGGGTTCGAAATACTGCGGTGCGGCACCGGCCGTGACGCGCAGCAGGTCGGTGGCTAGGCGCTGCAGCAGGTCGATCAGCGCGCGCGGCTTCCAGGCCGTGAACTCGCCCAGCTCACCGCGCGCCACCAGGCGCGGAAACTCGGCCAGCCGAGGCGCCGACAAGCCCGCCTGCAACCAGGCCAGGGCCTGCTGCGGGCGCTGGCCGGCGCCGCGCAGCAAGGCGGCGGCGTCGAGCTCGCTCAAGCCGGCGTGCTGGGCGCGCAGCCAGGCGGCGCCCTCGGCGGCGTCGGGCAGGGTCACCTGGACCGTCTGGCAGCGTGAGCGCACGGTGGGCAACAGCGCGTCGACGGCCTCGCTGACCAGCACGAAGCGCAGCCGCCCGCCGGGCTCCTCGAGGGTCTTGAGCAGCGCGTTGGCGGCCACGCCGTTCATCGCCTCGGCCGGGTGGATCAGCACCACCTTGCCGCGGCTGCGCCCCGCCGTGCTCTGCGCGAAACCGAGCATGGCGCGCAGTTCGTCGATGCGGATTTCCTGGCTGGGCTTGCTCTTGTCGTCGGGCTCCTGCCAGCCGAGCTGTACGCGCAAGGCGGCCGGCAGCAGCCAGTGTGCGTCCGGGTGGCTGCGTTGCGTGAACAGATGGCAGGCCTGGCAGCGGCCGCAAGCGGCCGCGCCCTGCCCGGCTGCTTCGGTCGATTCACACAGCCAGGCCTGCGCCAACGCCTGCCCAGCGTCGAAGGCCGCCAAGCCCGGCAGGCTGGCCAGCAGCACGGCGTGCGCGCGCGGCAGCGCCAGCGCCTGCGCCAGCGGCGCCTGCAGCCACGGGGCCAGGGCGGCGCTCACAGCCCGCGCTCCCGCAGCACGGCGTCGAGTTGCTCGGCGACGGCGCCCAGGCTCCGACCGGCATCGATGCGCACGAAGCGCGCCGGGTGCTCGCCGGCGCGGCGCTCGAAGGCGGCGCGGGCGCGCACGAAAAAGCCCAGGTCCTCGGCCTCGAAGCGGTCGGCGGCGCGCGCCGCCGCACGGCGCCGCGCGGCCTCCTCGGGCTCGAGGTCGAACCAGATCGTCAGGTCGGGCTGCAGGCCCTCGCAGGCCCAGGCCTCGAGCTGCTGCAGTGCGGTCCAGGGCACGCCGCTGCCGCCGCCCTGGTAGGCGAAGGCCGAGTCGGTGAAGCGGTCGCACAGCACCGCCGCGCCGCGCGCCAGCGCCGGGCGGATCAGCCGGCGCACATGGTCGCGGCGGCCGGCAAACACCATCAGCGCCTCGGTCAGGCCGTCCTGCGCGGCGCCGCCCAGCACCAGCTCGCGCAGGCGCTCGGCCAGCTCGGTGCCGCCCGGCTCGCGCGTCTGCACCAGCTCGCGGCCGCCGGCCGTCAGGCGTTCGGCCAGGCGCGCCAGGTGCGTGCTCTTGCCGGCGCCGTCGATGCCTTCGATGGTGATGAACTGCGGAATCCTTGGTGTCACTTGGCGGAGGAAAGCTGGTAGCGCTGCACGGCGCGGTTGTGCTCGCTGAGGGTCTCGGAAAAGGCGCTGCCGCCGTCGCCGCGCGCCACGAAGTAGAGCGCCTTGCTGCTCGCCGGGCGCGCCGCAGCCAGCAGGCTGGCGCGGCCCGGCAGCGCGATCGGCGTGGGCGGCAGTCCGGCGCGCGTGTAGCTGTTGTAGGGCCCGTCGGTCAGCAGGTCGATCTTGCGCAGATTGCCGTCGAAACGCTCACCCAGGCCGAAGATCACCGTCGGGTCGGTCTGCAGGCGCATGCCGATGCGCAGGCGGTTGGCGAACACCGCCGCCACCAGCGGCCGGTCGGCGTCGCGCCCGGTCTCCTTCTCGACGATGGAGGCGAGCTTGAGCAGGTCTTCGGGCGTCTGCAAGGGCAGTTGCGGGTCGCGGCCGTCCCAGGCCGTCTGCAGCTGGCGGTCCATGGCCTGCAGGGCCTGGCGCAGCAGGCTCAGGTCGCTCAGGCCGCGCCCATAGCGGTAGGTGTCGGGGAAGAAGCGTCCTTGCGGCGACTGCCCGGGCCGGCCCAGGCGCGCCATCAGCTCGGCGTCGGACAGCGTGCCCAAGCTGTTGTGCAGATGCAGCTGCGCCGCCAGCTGGGCGCGCACCTGGGCGAAGGTCCAGCCTTCGAGCAACTGCACCGACTCGAGCCACTCCTCGCCGCGAACCAGTTTCTCGAGCAGGCGCTGCGGGCTGTCGCCGCGCTCCGCGGCGTAGCTGCCGGCGCGGATGCGTGGCGCGTCGCCGCTCAGGCGCCAGGCCCAGTAAAGCCGCTCGGCGTCGGCCGGCACGCCGGCCTGCACCGCCGCGGCGGCCGCACCGCGCACGGTGGCGCCGGCTGCAACCGTGAACACCACCGGCTCGGCGGCCAGCGGCAGCGGCGCACGCCACCACTGCCAGGCCTGCCAGCCCGCCAGACCGGCCAGGGCGGCCAGCACCAGCAACACGACGAGCAGCAGGGACAACAGGCGTTTCATGGGGGCGCGCAGTGTCCCATGTGGACAATGCCGGCCCATGAGCAACCCCCTCGAAGGCAGCCTGGCGCTGCCGCACTGGGCCGAACTGCGCGTCGAGGGCCCCGACGCCGCCAGCTTCCTGCACGGGCAGCTCACCCAGTCGGTCACCGACCTGGGCCCCGAGCAGGCCCGGCTGGGTGGCTACTGCAATGTGAAGGGCCGGCTGCAGGCCGGCTTCATCCTGCTGCGCGAGGCACCCGAGGCCATCGCCCTGTGGCTGCCCGCCGACCTGCTGCCGGCGCTGCAGAAGAAGCTCTCGATGTTCGTGCTGCGCGCCAAGGTCAAGCTGGCGGCCGGCGACACGGCGCTTCACGGCGTGGTGGGCGCGGCCGTGCCCTCCGACCTGCCGGTATGGGGGCGACGCGGCGCGCTGCTGCGCCTGCCCGACGCGCTGGGGCTGCGCCGCGGCCTGCAGCGCGGCGCGCTGGACGGCCCGGCGCTGGCGCCCGAGGCCTGGAACTGGCTGGAGCTGCACGCCGGCGTGCCCTGGGTGACGGCGGCCACCAGCGAACACTTCGTGCCGCAGATGATCAATTGGGAGCTGCTGGGCGGCGTCAACTTCAAGAAGGGCTGCTTCCCCGGCCAGGAGGTGGTGGCGCGCAGCCAGTACCGCGGCACGGTGAAGCGCCGCGTGCAGCTGCTGCTGGGCGGCACGGCGGCGCCGGGCAGCGAGCTGCGGCTGGCCGCTGCTGAAGGGGGTGGGTCGGGGGTTGGAGATACGGCTGCTGAAGGCGTGGGCGAGGTGGTGCTGGGCGCCGCCTGGCAGGGCCAGGCCGGCGTGCTGGCCGAGTTGCAGCTGGCGGCCTGGGAGAGCGACGCGACCATCACCCTGGCCGACGGCACGCCCTTGCAGCGCGCCGCCCTGCCCTACGACGTGCTGGCGCCGCAGTGACGCGCGCCGAGCCTCGAACCGACGCTCGACCCGCCAGCCGGAGCTTCAGCCCGGTGCGCCTGCACGTCTATTTCAAGCTGGCGCTGCCCGAGGCCGAGGCCTGGCGCGCGCGCTGGCGCGAGGCGGCGCGCCGCACCGCCGAGGCCGTGCCGGGCCTGCAGATCGTGCTGTCCGAACGCCCCGACGCGGTGCAGTCGCAGACCACCTGGATGGAGAGCTACCGCGGCAGCAGCCCCGAGCAGATGGCCACCGGCGAGGCCGCCATGGCGCGTGCGCTGCTGGGCCTGCCCGCTGAGCGGCATCGCGAGGTGTTCGTCGAGACCTTTCGGGCGCCCTGAGAGGGCGAGAGCTTTCGTGAAGGATTGACGATCAACGGGTGTCCAGGCCCGGCTGTCATCGGCCTGGCATGGCATGCCGACACCATGGCGGGGTTGCCGGATCCACCGGCTCAGCCCTTCGCACCATGTTGAACCGTCGCTCCCTCGCCCTGCTGTCCCTCGCCGCGCTGCCCACCCTGGGCCGCGCCCAGGCCAAGGCACTGCCCACCTTGCCGCTGCTGGCGGCGGCCCAGTTGCTGATCGGCGTCGAGCGCATCGCCAAGCTGCGACTGGAGCGCGACGTGCTGGTGACGCGCGCCACGCAGGAGTCCGCCAAGGAGCGCGTGCGCATGGAGGAGTCGGCGCGCCAGCTGCTCGAACCCTCGCGCGGTCTGGAAGCCCTGAGCGGTCGCCGCCTGGCCCAGGTGGCCGCCACGGCCAGCGCGGCCGCGCAGTTCGCCGCCGCGCCACCGGATGCCGCCGACCAGTTGCTCAGCGAGAGCGAGGCCCTGGTGGCGCGTCTGGGTTTCGTCACCACCGCCCTGAGCGGTGTGTCGGCCCAGCCCGAGCTGGCGGCCCAGCTCGATCTGTTCGCGCGGGCCGGCGCCAGCGCGCTGCGCGTGGGCAAGTTCAACCTTGCCGCCCGAGGCCAGCCGGCCGCCGCCTTGCGCGTCGGCGCCACGCAGGCGCTGGGCGAATTCAGCGCCGCGCTGCAGGCGGTGGGCACGCAGAGCCTGTCGGCCGCGCAGCAGCGCGACCTGCAGCTCGCGCAGAACCAATGGCTGCTGTTCCGCGCCGCGCTGGGCAACGACGGCCTGGTGCGCGACCCGGCGCGCCTGGGCGAGGTGGCCAGCACCACCGACCGCATGGCCGAGAGCCTGGTGGCGATGGCGCGGCGCGCCGCGGCCTGAGCCCGCTCAGCTCAGCTCAGCTCAGGACCAGCGCCGCCTGCAGCGCCTCGGCGCAGGCCTGCTGCGCCGCCAGCGCCTCGGGCAGCATGCGGCCCATCTTGATGAAGTCGTGCGTCACGCCCTTGTAGAGCTCGAGCTGCACCGGCACGCCGGCGGCGCGCAGGCGGTCGCCGTAGGCCAGGCCCTCATCCACCAGCGGGTCGGCCTCGGCCAGCACGATGCAGGCCGGCGCCAGGCCCTCGTGATCCTCGGCGTGCAGCGGCGCGAAGCGCCAGTCGTCGCGCTCGGCCTCGTCGATGTAGTGGGCGAAGAACCAGGCGATGGCGTCGGCGTCGAGCAGGTGGCCGCGCGCGAAGCGCGCATGGCTCTCGGTGTCGGCGCGCGCCGAGGTGCCGGGCGTGATGAGCAGTTGCAGCGCCAGCGGCAGGCCCTCGTCGCGCGCCTGCAGCGCGCACACCGCGGCCAAGGTCCCGCCGGCGCTGTCGCCCCCCACGGCGATGCGCGTGGCATCGATCCCGAGCGTCGCGCCGTGCCGCAAGAGCGCCCGCAGCGCCGCCACGCTGTCGTCCACCGCGCAGGGAAAGCGGTGTTCGGGCGCCAGCCGGTAGTCGAGCGCCAGCACGGTGATGCCGGCGCGCAGCGCGAGCTGGCGGCACAGGCTGTCGTGCGTCTCCAGATCGCCGATGGTGAAGCCGCCGCCGTGCAGGTAGAGCAGCACCGGCAAGCGCTCGTGCGAGGGGGCGTAGAGCCGTGCCGGTCGAGCGGCCCATTCGAGGTCCTCGACCCGGGCCAGCGGCGCCCGCGGCAGATCGAGGATCTCGGCGCCCATGCGGTAGGCCACGCGCGCCTGCTGCGGGCTCAGGCTGTGGAAGGCGGGACGGTTGGCGCGCTGGATGCGATCCAGCAGTTCCTTCATGCGGGGGGTGAGCATGGCTGGCATCATGCACGCCGCCCATGCCGACCGCGCGCTTCCCCCTCAGTCTGTCCTGCCTGTCCTGCCTGTCCTGCCTGTGCGTCCTCATCGGGATGGCCGGCTGCGCGCAGCTTCCCGAACCGCAGCCGCTGCCGCAACCGCAGCCGCAACCGCAGTCGCAGAGCGCCGCACCGGACGCCCTGCAGGACCGCATCCAGTTGCAGCGCCAGGCCGCGGCCTGGGACGCCGCCATCGTGCGCAAGGACCGCGCCGCCATCGAGGCCAATATGGCGCCGGACTTCCGCCAGATCGACGCGCGCGGCAATGTCGAGGACTTCCGCCGCTTCGTCGACGGCCTGCTTGACCCCCGGCTCACGATCGACCCCTACCCGGTCGACGAGTTCGAGATCCGCCTGCTCGGCGCCGACGTGGCACTGCTGTCGGGGCGCACCGCCATGACCGGCCGTTTCGACGGCAAACCCTGGCGCACGCAGTACCGCTACATCGACGTCGAGTCCAGCGAATCAGTGAAATCGGCGCTGCGCCGGGGTCTGCAAGGCGGCGCGGCGTAGGCGCGGCGCGCAGCCCAGGCTGGACGCCTGGGCCAGCGACGCAACACCCGCCGAGCTGCCTTGCAGGCCCGGCCCTTCGGGTGAGCGCCTGCGCGGGGCGCCCTCGTCGTTGCCGGCGCTCGCCGTGGGACCCGCCACGGCTTCCCGCCGGCGCCTAGACGGCGCGCCGCGCAGGCACTCACGCAGCGCCGATCTCACTGATTCGCTGGACTGGCAGCGCCGCCAGGGCGACTGGAAGGTGGTCAGCGTCCAGATCAGCCCCCTGCCCGAGCCGCGCTGACCCGGCGCAGCGGCGCTGCGTTCAGCGCACACTGAAGCGCCGCAGCTCGAAGCGCCCCTCCTCGTCCAGCACCGTGAGCTGCCGGCTACCGGGCGGCAGCCTCAAGCTCAAGGTCTGACCGGCCTGGGTGCGCGCCACCAGCTGGCCGTCCAGCAGCCAGTAGCGCCAGCCGGTGCCGCCTTCGGTGCGCAGCGACAGCAGGGGGCCGATGCCCTGCACACCGTGCAGGCGTTCGCCGTCCTCCAGCCCCCGCAGCTGCCACGCCTGCTGAACGCTCTCCCGCCCGCGCTGCGGCGGGCAGCCGCGCTGTGACCCCCCCGTCGCCTCCCCCGTCGCCACCCCCGTCCAGGGCTGCAGCGCCAGCGGCCAGCGCAGGCGTGCGCCGCAGGGCGTGTCCTGCAGCAGCGGGCTGGGGTCGAGGCGGTCGGGCAAGGTGGGCGTGGCGCTGCCCTCGAGCAGCCAGGCGCTGCGGCGTTGCAGGCAGTGGGCCGGCGCGGTCTGCGCGGCCGCAAGACCCAGCGGCCAGCAGATGCTCGCCGCGCTGACGCTGGCCGGCACCGGGCGCGCCTGCGGCGTTTCGGGCAGTAGCGCCAGCAACTCGTGCAGCAGCGGCGCGGCGGTGTTGGCGCCGAAGTGGCCGGGGTTGGGCGTGCCGTCGGGCCGACCGACCCAGACGCCCAGGGTGTAGGCGTCGGTCACCCCCAGCGCCCAGGCGTCGCGGAAGCCGAAGCTGGTGCCGGTCTTGAAGGCCAGACGGCGTGGCTGCTGCTGGAAGGGCCGGCCGGGCTGGCCACCGCTTTCCAAAATCTCGCGCACGATGAAGGCCGCGCCCTCGCTCATCAGGCGCGCCTCGCGCATGGGCTCGTCGGGGTGCAGGCGCGGCATGCCCGCCAGCCCGCCGCGCGCCAGCGCCGTGTAGGCCCCCGCCAGGTCCTGCAGGCGCACGCCGGCGCCGCCCAGCACCAGGCTCAGATTGGGCGCGGCGTGGCGCGGCAGGTGCAGCGGCAGGCCGCCGGCCTGCAGCCAGCCCGCCACGCGCGCGGGTCCGAGCCGCTCGAGCAGGTCGACCGCCGGCACGTTGAGGCTGCGCCGCAGCGCGTCGGCGGCGCTCACCGGACCGCTGAAATCGGCCTGGAAATTGCCAGGGCTGTAGCCGCCGAAGCTCTGCGGCGCGTCGACCAGCAGGCTCTCGGAATGGATCAGGCCCTCGTCGAGCGCCAGCGCGTAGACGAAGGGCTTGAGCGCGCTGCCCGGCGAGCGCAGGCCGCGCACCATGTCGACATGGGCGGCGCGCTCGGGGTCGGAAAAATCGACGCTGCCGGCGTAGGCACGCACAGCCAGCGTGCGGTTCTCGACCACCAGCGCGGCGATCGACACCTTGGGCGGCAGGCTCGCGGCGCGCGCCAGCAGCAGGCGCTCCAGGCCGGCCTGCAGCTCGGCGTCGATGAGGCTGTGCACCCGCCCGGCGCGGCGCTCGGCCAGCGGCGCCTCGCCGCGCAGCCGTTCGGCCGCCAGCGGCGCCAGCCAGCGCGCGCCCAGGCCCGCGAAGGCCGGCAGCGACGCCACCGCCTCCTGGCGCGCCTCGCGCACCGTGGCCTCACTCCACACCCCCCGCTGCTGCAGCCGGGCCAGCACGCGGTCACGCGCCGCGCGGGCCGCGGCCGGGTCGCGGTCGGGGCGCAGGCGCGAGGGCGCGCGCGGCAGCGCGGTCAGCAGCGCCGCCTCGGCGGCACTGAGCTCCGCGCTGCTGCGCCCGAGGTAAAGCCGGCTGGCCATCTCGACGCCGTGCACGATGCCGCCCATCGGCGCGTGGTTCAGGTAGAGAGTGAGGATCTCGTCCTTCGACAGGCGCAGCTCAAGCTGCAGCGCCCGCAGCACCTGGCGCAGCTTGGCGCGCGGCCGGCGTTCGGCCAGCTCGGGCTCGAGGATGCGCGCCAGCTGCATGGTCAGCGTCGAGCCGCCCGAGACGATTCGCCCGGCGCGGACCCACTGCCAGGCGGCACGCCCCAGCGCCCAGGGGTTGACGCCGGGGTGCCAGCGAAACGCCCGGTCCTCGTAGCCCAGCAGCGCCTGCAAATAGAGCGGCGAGACCTCGGCCGGCGTGATCGGCTGGCGCCAGGCGCCGTCGGCACCGGGCCAGGCGCGCAGCGGGGTGCGGCCGTCGGCGGCCAGCACCACCAGCGCACGGCCCTCGTCCCGCGGCAGCGGGGGCGGCCAAGCCAGGTCGAGCGCCAGCAGCAGCGCCAGCAGCGCCGCCAAGCCCAGCTCAAAGCCGCGCCGCCAGCTCACCGCCGACCGCCTGCTACGGCCCCGCCCTCGCCTTCAGCCCAGCGGCCGCACCGCCCCTAGCGGGACGCTGTCGCCGGTCGGCACGCCGTCGCCGATCGTCACGCCGTCGCCGGTCGACGTCGCCACCGAGGCCGAACCCAGCTCCGCCCACGGCAGGCGCGCCAGCCCGGTCAGGCAGGCCGCGCCGGCCAGCGCCACGGCGCTGGTGAAGGCCTGCAGCGCCAGCCCGGGCTCGGCAAAGCGCCTTGCATAGAGCGCCAGCAGCGCCAGCGCCACCCAGGGCGCGGCACGCGTCAGGCCCGCGCGCGGCAGCAGCGCGGCGCCGGCCAGCAGCAGCACCGCAGACATCACGAAGGCCAGCGTGAAGAACAGGTCCAGCACCCCGCGCGCCGCGCCGAGGGCGTCGCCCCACCGGGCAAACGGCAGCCAGGCCAGGCACAGCAGCGCCAGCACCCAGGCCGAACCGCGGGCGCGCCGCGCCGGGGCGTCGGCGCCCTCCTCGCCGGCGCGCGGCGGGCGGATCCAGGGCAGCAGGGCCAGCGAGAACAGGCCCACGCAGGCGTCAATGAGCAGGGTCTTGGGGTAGCCGAAGGCCTCGATGGACAGGCCCTGCCAGGTGGCGCTGTAGGCAATGGCCAGGTTGGCCATCGCCATGTAGGCGGTGAACTGCGTGCCGGCCACCTTGGGGTCGGTGACGTCCATCATGATGGCCGAGCGTGTGCCGTACATCAGGCCCATGAAGACGTTGTAGACCAGGGTGGCGATCCACAGCAGGGTGGCCAGCTCGGGCGAACGTGCGCCGGCCTCGCGCGGCATCACATAGCCCAGTTGGTGCAGCTTCCAGGCCAGCCAGGCGGCCGGCAGGCTCATCAGCGCGATGTAGAAGAACAAGGTGCTGCGCCGCCCCAGCTTGTCGCTCAGCCAGCCGCCGGCCACCATGGCCAGCGCCGACAGCACATTGCTCCACAGCTCGAGCTGCGCGGTCTCGTTCTCGTTCAGGCCGAATTCGACCGACAGGTTGGAGCGCAGCGCCAGACCGAGCGCCATGGCCCCGGCCGGCAGCAGGTTGAAGGCGACGCCGAAGAAGGCGCCACGCGTGCCCATGAAGGCGCGAAACGAGGACACCGCGAAGGCGCGCATCTCGAGCGCGGCGGCGCGCAGGCCCTGGGCGCGCTGCGCCAGCTGCCCGATCTGTCCGGCCACCGCCTGCACCGCCGCCTCCTTCATCGGCAGCACGATCAGCCCGGTGACGCAGAGGATGGCGCCGGCCACGAAGAAGAAGGTCGACTGGAAGGGCAGGTAGGCCGACAGGAACAGCACGCCCGAGCCGCCGATGGCCTGGCCGATGGCGGCGCCGGCGAACATCAGCCCGTTGGCCAGACCGCGCTCGTCCTCCTGCAGGCTGTTGCAGGCCAGCGCGTCGATCGCCACGTCCTGCATCGCGGCGATGGTGTTGTGCAGGAACAGCACGGCGGTGAAGAGCCCGAGCTGCGCCGGCAGCTCGAACACCACCAGCAGCGCCAGCGTGGCGGCCATCAGGATCTGCGTGACGATGATCCAGGCACGCCGATGGCCCCAGCGCTGCGAGCGGAACACGTCGACGAAGGGCCCGAAGGCCCACTTGAAGGCCCAGGGCACATAGAAGGAGCCGACGAAGGCGCCGATCTCGGCCGGCCCCACACCCATCTTGCGCAGGTGGTAGGCGATGGCGGTGATGGCGAAGCCGAGCGGGATGCCCTCGGTGATGTAAAGCGCGAAGAAGGCACCGAGGCGCCCCTTGCGGGTGGCGAGCAGATTGGGCAGCAGCATGGGCGCGAATTGTCCGGAGCGCCCTCAGGCCGGGCGGCGCGGGTTTGCCCCCGGCGGGTGTTGCGCCGATC
>JAYRUQ010000014.1:0-84141 GCA_041919015.1 Inhella sp. | reverse complement strand
CCGCGCGTCGGCTCCTGGGGCCAGTTGCTCGAATGGCTGGAGGAAAAGCGCGACCCGGTGCTGGACACGCCGCAGGACACGCACCGCCATGTCTCGCACCTGTTCGCGCTCTACCCGGGACGGCAGATCAGCCCGCGGCGCACGCCCGAGCTGGCGGCGGCCGCCAGGCGCACGCTGGAGGCCCGCGGCGACGGCGGTACCGGCTGGTCCATGGCCTGGAAGATGGCCTTCTGGGCGCGGCTGCACGACGGCGAGCGCGCCCACCGCATGCTGCGCGGCCTGCTGGCCACGCCGGGGGCGCGCGCCGCCGAGGAGGGCCGCTCCGGCAGCGACATCAACAACCGCGGCGGCAGCTACGCCAACCTGCTCGACGCGCACCCGCCGTTCCAGATCGACGGCAACTTCGGCGCCACCGCCGCGCTCATCGAGATGCTGCTGCAGTCGCACGCGGACGAGATCGAGTTGCTGCCGGCGCTGCCCAAGGCCTGGGCCGACGGCGCGGTGCGCGGACTGCGCGCCCGCGGCGGCTTCGAGGTCGACATGGCCTGGTCGGCGGGCCGGTTGACCCGCGTCAGCGTGCGCGCGTTGCACGGTCGCGGCGGCGTGCTGCGCGTCGGCGACCGTGTGATTGCGCTGCGACTGCGTCCGGGCCAGACCCGCCATCTGACCACCAAGGAACTCTCATGAACCTGGCCGCCCTGTTGCTCGCCACCACCCTCGATCTCGGCAGCGCGCCGGCCTGGCATTGGCAACTCACGGACTTCGAGGGCGAGACGCGGCTGGACCGTGCCGCCGTCACCGTGCCCAAGCCGGCCCGACCGGTGGTGCCGGCCAGCCAGGTCACGGGGCGCCGCGGCGACGACGGCGCGCTGACCCTGCAGTTCAAGGACAGCTGGATCGCCCAGCTGCGCCTGCAGGGCGGCCAGCCGCTGGACCTGCGCCCCTACCTCGACCAGGGACTGCTTGCCTTCGACTTCAAGGTCACGGAACTCGCCCGCGGCGGCGTCAAGTTCAAGCTCGGCTGCGGCAAGGACTGCGAGCGCAAGCTGCCCTTCCTGCGCCCGGCCCAGGCGCTGCAGGGCAAGGGCTGGCAGCCCCTGGCGATCCCGCTGCGCTGCTTCTGGCGCGCCGGCGATGACTTCTCCGCCGTGCCGCTGCCCTTCACGCTCGAGGGCACCGGCAGCGGCGAGGTCAGCATCGCGCGTCTGCGCCTGCTGCCGGCCGGTCAGGCCAACACCCACTGTCCCGATCCGAGCACGCTGGCGATCAGCCCTCAGCCGCTGGAAGAGAGCTGGGCCATCGAATGGTGGATGCCGCGCCACCGCGAGAAGCTGGCCGAGCTGCGCGCGCAGCGCGAGGCGGGCCGCCGCGTCGAGCTGCTGTTCCTCGGCGACTCGATCACCCAGGGCTGGGAGAACGAAGGCAAGGCCGCCTGGGCCGAGCACTTCGCGCCGCGCAACGCGGTAGCGCTGGGCTTCGGCGGCGACCGCACCGAGAACCTGCTGTGGCGCCTGCAGCACGGCCAGCTCGAGGGCGTCGACCCCAAGGCCGTGGTGATGATGATCGGCACCAACAACACCGGCGAGCGCCTGGAGGCGCCCGAGTACACGGTGGCCGGCATCCGCGCCAATCTGGACGAAGTGCGCCGCCGCCTGCCCGGGGCGCAGATCCTGCTGCTGGCGATCTTCCCGCGCGGCGAGACCCCCGACGACCTGACGCGACGCCACAACGCGCGCATCAACGCCCTGCTGCCGGCGCTGGCCGATGGCCGGCACATCCACTTCCTCGACATCGGAGCGGCCTTCCTGGGTGCCGACGGCCGGCTGTCGCGCGAGGTCATGCCCGACCTGCTGCACCTGAGCCCGCAGGCCTACCAAACCTGGGCGCGTGCCATCGCGCCCACCCTGAAGCGATTGACGACGTCTCCATGAAACCGATGAGCTATTCCAGTCCCTTTCCCGACGACTTCGTGTTCGGCGTGGCCGCCGCCGCCGCGCAGATCGAGGGTGCCTCCGAGGCCGACGGCAAGGGCGAATCGATCTGGGACCGCTTTGCCCAGCAGCCGGGGCGCATCGCCAACGGCGACACGCTCGAGGGGGCCTGCGACCACTACCACCGCTTCGACGAGGACTTCGCGCTGATGGCCTCGCTGGGCATCCGCCACTACCGGCTGTCGATCTCCTGGCCGCGCCTGTTCCCGCAGGGCGACGGCGAGCTCAACCCGGCCGGTCTGGCCTTCTACCGGCGCCTGCTGGAATCCTTGCACCGCCACGGCATCACGCCCTGGGTGACGCTGTTTCACTGGGACCTGCCGCAGGCGCTCGAGGAACGTGGCGGCTGGACGGCGCGCGCCACGGTGGACGCCTTCGCGCGCTACGCCGAGGCCACGGTGGCCGGCCTGGCCGATCTGGTGCGCCACTGGATCACGCTCAACGAGATCCGCTGCTTCACCTGGCTGGCCTATGGCGTGGGCAACAAGGCGCCGGGGCGGCGCGAGAGCGAGGCGGTGGTCAACCAGACCTACCACCACGCGCTGCTCTGCCACGGCCACGCGGTGCGCGCGGTGCGCCGCCACGGCGGAGCGGGCGCCCAGGTCGGCCTGACCGACAACTGCGACGTCTGCGTGCCCGTCACCGAGACCGAGGCCGACATTGCCGCGGCGCGCGCCTGGTTCGCCGAGCGCAATCTGCACCTGCTCGGCGCCATCCACGCCGAGGGCTACACGCAGGCCTATCTGCAGCGCGTCGGCGACGCCGCGCCGCGCGTCGAGCCGGGCGACTTCGGCCTGATCAGCCAGCCCACCGATTTCCTCGGACTGAACGTCTACACCGCCACCTTCGTGCGCGCCGGCCGTGACGGCCAGGCCTACCAGCAGCTCGACCTGCCGCCCCACTACCCGCGCGCCGACAGCCCCTGGCTCCATCTGGTGCCGCAGTCCATCTACTGGGCCACCCGGCTCTGCCACGAGCTCTACGGCCACCAGTCGATCTACATCACCGAGAACGGTTGCGGCTACAACGCCGACGCGGTGGTCGACGGCGAGGTGCGCGACCTGCACCGCCGCGACTACCTGCGCAACCACCTGCGCGAACTGCACCGGGCGGTGGCCGACGGCGTGCCGGTCAAGGGCTACTTCCTCTGGTCCTTCATCGACAACTTCGAGTGGGAGGACGGCTACGAGCGGCGCTTCGGCATCGTGCACTGCGACTACGCCACGCAGCAGCGCACGCCCAAGCTGTCGGCGCACTATTACGCCGACGTGATCCGCACACGGCGCATCCTTTGATGAACACCGCCTCCCTCCCCGCCCACACCGCGCCCCCCGGGGCGCCCCCGCTGCAGCCGCCGCGCGACCGCGTGCCGCTGCCGCAGAAGATCGGCTACGGCCTGGGCTCCTTCGTCGACCTGTGGGGTCACTGGCTCTATCAGAGCCTGGTGTTCCACGTCTTCAACGTCGGGCTGGGGATGGCGCCGGGGCTGATCTCGACGGCGCTGATGATCAAGATCGGCGTCGATGCGGTGTCCGACGCGCTGTTCGGCTGGGTCTCCGACAACACGCGCACGCGCTGGGGCCGGCGGCGGCCCTTCATCCTGGTCGGCGGCGTGCTGGCCGGCATCGGCCTGCCGCTGATGTTCGCGGTCGGTCGCGGCTGGAGCGACGGCGAGTACTTCGCCTTCATGGTCGTCACCACCTTCGTCTACGTGCCGGTGATGAGCTGCTTCAACATGCCCTGGGTCAGCCTGGGCTCGGAGATGACGCCCGACTACCACGAGCGCACCTCGGTGATGTCGATCAAGAACGCGATCCAGAAGATCCCCGAACTGTCGATGTTCGTGGCCGCGCAGTTCACCACCCTGGCCTGGTTCAACGATGCCAGCGGCAAGCCCGACATCCTGCGCGGCGCCCAGGTCTACACCGCCCTGCTCGGCGCGGTGATGGTGGCCGTGTCGATCGCCATCTTCCTGCTGGTGCGCGAGCGCTATTACGAGAAGCTGGTCGTCAAGCAGCAGGCCAAGGTGCCGTTCAAGGACACGCTCTACCGCACGCTGCGCAACAAGCCCTTCCGCACCCTGCTGGGCACCATGATGGCCTACGGCATGGCCACCGCCATGGTCGGCGTGCTGGGCTACTACACGACCATCTACTTCGTCTGCAAGGGCGATGTGGCGCTGGCCACCCGGTGGAACTCGGCGATGGGGGTGGCCGGCATGGCCTTCGGCTTCGCCGGCATCCTGTTCTTCGCCTGGGCCGCGCGGCGCTGGGGCAAGCGCAACGCGCTGGCGCTGGTGCTGGCGCTGGCCATCGCCGCCTTCATCGGCGACTGGTGGCTCTACAACCCCGAGCTGCCGGCGCTGCAACTGCTGGCCTGCGGCTTCGTGGCCTTCACCGGCGCGGGCTTCTGGACGATTTACGGCGCCTCGATCGGTGACGTGGTCGACGACGACGAACTGCAGACCGGCCAGCGCCGCGAGGGCTCGTTCGCGGCCTGCCAGAGCTGGATCAGCAAGCTCGGCATCGCGCTGGGCAACGGGGCCTCCGGCTGGATCCTGCAGTTCACCGGCTTCGATGCCAAGCTGCCGGTGCAGAGCGAGGCGGCCATCACCTGGATCCGCCTGATGCTCTCGGGCATCCCGGTGCTGGGCCTGAGCATCGCGCTCATCGTGCTGCTGCGCCTGCACCTGACCGAGGCGCGCATGGCCGAGATCCGTGCGCTGCTCGAGGCGCGCCGCGGTTCGGTATGAGGAGGCTGTCGCGCCGCGCGGTGTTCAGCAGCGCGCTGGTCGGCAGCGCCGCCGCACCGCTGGCCGGCCTGGGCCAGGCGGTGGCGGGCTGCGCAGCCTCGCCGCGCTTCGGCCGGGGTGTCGAGGGCCAGCGCAGCGCCGACCTGGGCGACGGCAGCTACCGCAACCCCATCGTGCCCGGCGATCACGCCGACCCCACGATCCTCAAGGACGGCGCCGACTACTACATGACGTTCTCGTCCTTCCAGTCCTACCCGGGCGCCGTCATCTGGCACTCGCAGGACCTGGTGAACTGGACGCCGATCTGCGCCGCGCTGCATCAAGCCATCGGCACGGTCTGGGCCATGGACCTGATCAAGCACCAGGGCCGCTATTTCCTCTACATCCCGGTGCTGCAGGAAGCCGGCACCGCCCTCTACGTGATCCACGCCGACGACATCCGCGGCCCCTGGAGCGCGCCCATCGACCTGAAGATCCCCGGCTGCATCGACCCCGGCCATGTGGTCGGCGAGGACGGTCGGCGCTACCTGTTCGTCAACGGCGGCCGCCGCGTGCGCCTCAGTGACGACGGCCTGGCCACCGACGGTGCACTGCAGGCCGATGCCTGGCAGCCCTGGCAATACCCCAGGGATTGGGTGGTCGAGATGTTCGCGCCCGAGGGTCCCAAGCTGTTCCGGCGCGGAGCCTGATTCTACCTGATCTCGGCCGTCGGCGGCACGGCCGGGCCACCGACCAGCCACATGGTCACGCTGGCGCGCTCGCGTTCGGTGCACGGCCCCTGGGAGCACTGCCCGCACAACCCCATCGTGCGCACGCAGTCGATCGACGAGCCCTGGTGGTCGCGCGGCCACGCCAGCCTCGTCGACGGTCCGAGCGGCGATCCGGACGACTGCTGGATGGTCTACCACGGCTACGAGAACGGCTTTCGCACGCTCGGCCGCCAATGCCTGCTGGAGCCGGTGCAATGGACCGCCGACGGCTGGCTGCGCGCCCAGGGCGGCACGCTCGAGCAGCCCATCGCCAAGCCGCGCGGGGGCCGGCCCAGCCCGGCCGGCTTGGCGCTCTCGGACGACTTCTCCAGCGGCCGGCTCGGTCTGCAATGGGCCTTCCACGCCCCCGGGCCGGACGAAGCGAAGCGCCTGCGCTTCGAGGACCGCGTCCTGGTCCTGCGCGGCAAGGGCAAGGCGCTGCCCGACTCCTCGCCGCTGACCTGTGCCTGCGGCGACCGCAGCCACGAGATCACGGTCGAGCTGGACATCAGCGGCGCGGGTCACGGCGGTCTGGCCCTGTTCTACGAGGAACGCGGCCATGCCGGCATCGGCTTCAGCCGCACGCACAGGCTGACCTATGGCCACGGCCAGGAGCATGGCTGGATGCGCGAGGCCATGGCCAGCGAGCGCGTCCAGATCCGCCTCATCAACCGCGAGAACGTCCTCACCTGGCAGCACTCGCACGACGGCGGCCGCAGCTGGCAGCAGCATCCCTGGCAGATGGAGGTCTCCGGCCTGCATCACAACGTGTTCGGCGGCTTCGTCAGCCTGCGGCCCGCGCTGTTCAGCGCCGGGTCCGGCGAGGTCCGCTTCCGCAACTTCCGCTACCGCGGACTCTGAGATCTTGGAGAACAGCTTGACCCTCCAGCGACGCGACGCAATGGCCCTGCTGGCCCTCGGCCCCGCCATGGGCCCGCTGCAGGCCGCCGAATTGCGCGAACTGAGCAGCCTGCAGCTGGCCCGCGAGATGGGCATCGGCTGGAACCTCGGCAACGCGCTCGAGGCGATCGGTGGCGAGACCGCCTGGGGCAACCCCAAGACCCACCGCAAGCTGCTGCAGGCGGTGCGCGCCGCGGGCTTTCGCAGCATCCGCATCCCGCTGGCCTGGGCGCAGTACGCCGACGCGCAGCAGCGCATCAGCCCCGCGTGGATGGCGCGCGTCGCCGAGGTGGTGGGCTGGGCGCGCGAGGCCGGCCTCATCGTGCTCATCAACATCCACTGGGACGGCGGCTGGATGCAGCCCAAGCGCAGCCACCAGAAGGCCGTCAACGCGCTGATCGAGCGCTTCTGGACGCAGATCGCCGCGCAGTTCCGCGAGCACGACGAGGGCCTGCTGTTCGCCGGCACCAACGAGGTGATGGTCGAGGGCGACTGGGGTCCGCCCAAGCCCGAGTACGTGGCGGTGCAGAACAGCTTCAACCAGAGCTTCGTCGACGCGGTCCGCGCCAGCGGCGGCAACAACGCCCGCCGCCATCTGGTGGTGCAGGGCTTCAACACCCACATCGCGCACACCGTGCAGCACCTGGTGCTGCCCAAGGACAGCGCCGCCGACCGCCTGATGGTCGAGGTGCACTACTACGACCCCTTCCACTTCACCATCGACGAGAAGAGCGCGCTGTGGCAATGGGGCCGCGACGCCACCGACCCCAAGGCCAAGGACAGCTGGGGCGACGAGGCCCATGTCGACGCCGAGTTCGACACGATGAAGCAGCGCTTCATCGAACGCGGCATCGCCGTCGTGCTGGGCGAGTACGGCGTCATCGCGCGACCGCAGCAGCCGGGCTCCGAGCGTTACCGCGAGGCCTGGAACCGCCACGTCACGCGCGCCGCGCTGCAGCGCGGCATGGTGCCCATGGTCTGGGACAACGGCGTCACAGGCGCCAAGGGCATGGGCCTGTTCGACCGCGCCAGCGGCCAGGTCGTCCACCCGGGCCTGCTGCAGGCCCTCACCGGATCCGCTTCATGAAACGCCGCGACCTGATCGCCACGGCCGCGCTGCCGCTGATGCATCCCGCCCACGCCACGTCGACCGGCAGCGCCGCGCCGCGCCGCATCGAGCTCGACCTGCGGCGCGCTGGCGCGCCGCTGGACCGCTTCTTCGACCACTGCGTCGGCGCCGACTATCCCGGCACCCTGCTGCGCAAGGACTCGCTGGCGCAGCTCAAGACCGCAGTGGACGAACTGGGCTTTCGCTACCTGCGCTTTCACGCCATCTTCCACGACGTGCTCAAGACCGTGACGCGCGACGCCGGCGGCAGTCTGCGCTTCGACTTCAGCGGCATCGACCGGCTCTACGACGCGCTGCTGGCGCGGCGCATCAAGCCCTTCATCGAGCTGGGCTTCACACCGCTGGCGCTGAAGACCTCCGACCAGAAGATCTTCTACTGGGCCGGCGACACCTCGCACCCCGAGCCCGAGGGCTGGGTGGCGCTGATCGACGCCTTCGCGCGCCACCTGCTCAAGCGCTATGGCGCGCCGGAAGTGCGCAACTGGTACTTCGAGGTCTGGAACGAGCCCAATCTCGACGGCTTCTGGGAGAAGGCCGACCAGCAGGCCTATTTCGACCTCTACACGCGCACCGCCAGGACCCTCAAGGCCCTCGATGCGCAGTTGCGCGTCGGCGGCCCGTCCAGCGCCGGCGCGGCCTGGGTGCCGGAATTCCTGGCGCATGCCAAGGCGACCGACACGCCGGTCGACTTCATCAGCACCCACACCTACGGCGTGGAGCACGGCTACCTGGACGAGTACGGCGTCGAGGACCGCATGCTGTCGCCCAACCCCGACGCCATCGTCGGCGACGTGCGCCGCGTGCGCCAGCAGATCGAGGCCTCGCACCGGCCCGGCCTGCCACTCTTCTTCACCGAGTGGAGCAGCAGCTACAACCCGCGCGATCGGGTGCACGACAGCTACATGAGCGCCGCCTACGTGCTGACCAAGCTGAAGCAGACACAAGGCCTGGCCCAGTCGATGAGCTACTGGGTCTACAGCGACCTGTTCGAGGAGCCCGGCCCGCCGGACGCGCCCTTCCACGGCGGTTTCGGCATGATGACCCGCGAGGGCATCAGGAAGCCGGTGTGGTTCGCCTATCGCTACCTGGCCCAGCTCGCCGCGCTGAACGGCCGCCAGCTGCCCAGCAGCGACGAGTTCTGCTGGGCCGCCACCGACGGGCAGCAGCTGCAGCTCATCGTCTGGGACTGGCGCAACCCCGGCCAGAAGCTCAGCAACCGCAGCTTCTTCGGCAAGCCGCAGCCGGCCCGCAGCGTTGGCACGGCCACGGTCGATCTGCGCGGCCTGGCGCCCGGCCGCTACCAGCTGACGCAGCGCCGCACCGGCTACGAAGTGAATGACGCGCACACGGCCTATCTGAAGATGGGCTCGCCCAAGGCGTTGGACGCGAAACAGCTCGCCACGCTGCAGGGCCTGACGACCGACCAGGCCGAGCTGCAGCGCGAGCTGCGCGTGGGCGCCGGCGGCAACACCAGCGTCACGCTGGAGCTGCGCAGCCATGACGTCGTGCTGCTGAGCCTGCGGCGCCTGGACGCCTGAGGCCGCGCCGGGTTTCAGCCCAGCGCAGCGGACTCGATGGTGGCCAGTTCGGCCTCCGACAGCGCCGGTGCAGCCGCGGCGGCGATGGCCTCGTCGACCTGCGCGGGCCGGCTGGCGCCGATCAGCACCGAGCAGACGGCCGGACGCTGCAGCAGCCAGCGCAAGGCCATGCCGGCCAGCGGCTGGCCGCGCGCCGCCGCGATGGTCTGCAGCGCGCGGGCCCGCCGAAGGCGCGGCTCGTCCAGCATGTCGGGGCGCAGGAAGCTGCCCGGGCGCGCGGCGCGCGAGTCGGCGGGAACACGACCGTCCAGGTAGCGGTCGGTCAGCAGGCCCTGGGCCAGCGGCGAGAACGGGATGCAGCCGATGCCTTCGTCGACCAGGGCGTCGAGCAGGCCGCCCTCCGGACCGCGGTCCAGCAGGTGGTAGCGCGGCTGGTGGATGACGCAGGGCGTGCCGAGCTGGCGCAGCAGCGCGGCGGCACGGCGCAGCAGCGGCGCCGGGTAATTGGACAGGCCGACGTAGAGCGCGCGACCGCTGCGCACCGCATGGTCGAGCGCCGCCATGGTCTCCTCGAGCGGTGTGTTGGGGTCGGGCCGGTGGTGATAGAACAGGTCGACATGGTCGAGTTGCAGCCGGCGCAGGCTCTGGTCCAGGCTGGTCAGCAGGTATTTGCGGCTGCCGCCGTCGCCATGCGGGTCGGCACCCATCACATAGCCGGCCTTGGTGCTGATGATCAGCTCGTCGCGCAGGCCGGCCAACTCGTCGCGCAGCACGCGTCCCAGCAGGGACTCGGCGGCCCCTGGCGGCGGACCGTAGTTGTTGGCCAGGTCGAGGTGGATCACCCCCCGGTCGATGGCGCGGCGCAGCACCGCGCGGGCCTGCGCCTCGTCGTCGGCGGCGCCGAAGTTGTGCCACAGACCCAGCGCGATGCGGCCCAGGCGCAGGCCGCTGCGCCCGACCGGCGGGTATTCCTGCCGCGTGAAGCGGTCGGCGGCCGGCTGCCAGGCGGACGCGCCGACTCCGCCCTGCGGCTCGCTCACGGCGCTCACGGCGGTCACGGCGGTCATGGCGGTCATGGCGGTCATGGCGGTCATGGCGGTCATGGCGGTCATGGCGCCTCGGCCTGCCAGGCCTCGGGAATGGCGATGACGGCGATGTTCATGGCCCGGCCGTCGGCCGACAGCAGCGCGCTCTGGATCTGGATCTTTCGCCCGTCGGGGCTGAAGCTCGGGTGCGGGTGGTCACGCGCGCTGTCCTTGTGACCGCCCGAGAGCAGGCGCATGCGGCCGTTGCGCCGGTCGATCAGGTAGAGCTGGCGCGCGAAGTCGTCGCCGACCGCCCAGCGGCCGTCGGGCGAGCCGTGCACATGCCAGAGCCCGGAACCACTGGGCGTCTGCGCCTCGATGCGCATCTGGCGCGTGCGCAGGTTGGCGATGCCCAGACCGGTGGGCCGCTCGCGCGTACCGCTCGGGCCCCAGGCCGCTTCCTGACCGGGGTTGCTTCCCTCCCAGGAGGTGGCGCCCTCGGCCGCACCCTGCACCGGTCGGTGGCCCATGATGGCGAAGGCCACCTCGTCGCGGCCGATGATGGCCTCGTGCGTCACCCAATCGGTGGCCGCCTCGGGGAAGACCGGGCGCAGGCCGCTGCCGTCGCCCTTCACCGTCCAGGTGCGCTGCGGCGACTTGCCGCCGGTCTCCCAGCTGAACACCAGTTCGCCGGGCACCCAGGGGTTGGCCTGGATGTGGCCGATCTGGAAGCCCACGCTGAGGACATGGCGCAGCTCGCCGCTGTGGCGGTGGACCTTGGCGATGCCGGTCGGCCCGGCGCCCATCTGGCGCGGGCCGAAGGCCGGCTCGATCCGGGTGCCCTCGGCCAGATGGCGCGCCGCGGCCTGCTTGCCGATGCGGAAGTACAGCCATTGGCCGTCGGCGTCGAGCGCCGAGTCGCCGTCGGCCTGCCAGCTCGCGTCGAGGGTGGCGATGACGCGCTGGTAGGCCGACTCCGGCTGCAGCCGGCCGCTGCGGCTGTCCTCGAACAGGCGGTCGAGGTCCACCTCGACGGCCTGACGCGCCCCCTGCGGCGCCTCGCCCGGCACGGCGCGCAGGAACAGCAGCCGGTTGGCGCGCTGGTCCAGATTGAGCATGCCCAGGTAGCCGCCCTCGGTGACCTGCAGCATCGCGCCGCTGGCCTCGTGGACGGCGATGGCCTCGCGCCCGGCGCGGTCCGAGCGGAACACCAGCCACTGGCCGTCGGCGCTCCACTGCGGATGGGTCGGGTAGATCTTGGCGTCGCCGCGCGGCGTGCTGGTCAGGAACACCAGCGGCAGCCCGGTCAGTGGATCGGCGACCACCTTGCGCTCGGAGGCGAAACGCTGACCGATCTGCGCCCCGGCCGCGCCGCCCAGGCAGAGCAAGGCCAGCAGCAGGACGCGCAGGGCGTTCGAGCCGCGCGGCAGGCGGGCCGGGCGCCGGGCAACAGGGTGGACGTTTTGCATGGCCCGCAGGCTAGCGGCGGGGCGCGCCGCCTTTCACTCAAGCGCGTGAGCGTTTGGCCGCCGCCCGCGCCGCAGCCCTTGCCACGGCCCGTCAGCGCTTAGCCTTCAACCCTCACCGTTCGCCCCTCACCGTTCGCCCCTCACCCGCCCCCCGCCCGGAGCCCCCACCTTGACGCCACGCCGCCCCGTCCTGAGCGCGCTCGGCGCGCTGCTCGCACTGCCGCTGCTGGAGGGCTGCGCCCAGCCCGCCACGCCCCCGGCACCGGTGCTGACCGACCCGCGCACGCCGCCCCTGAACCTGCCCGAGCCGGCCGATGCCGCCCTGCCCTCGCTGCTGCTGATCGGCGACTCGACGGTGCGCAACGGCCGCGACGACGGCCAGGGCCTGGGCGCGCTCGGCCAATGGGGCTGGGGCCACGTGCTGGCGCGACTGCTCGATCCGACGCGCGTCAACGTCGTCAACCGCGCCATCGGCGGGCTGAGCAGCCGCACCTACCGCAGCGGCGGCCACTGGGAGCGCACGCGCGCCTTCATCCGGCCGGGCGACCGCGTGCTGATCCAGTTCGGCCACAACGACGCCAGCGCCGTCAACGACAACTCGCGCGCCCGCGGCACGCTGCGCGGCATCGGCCCCGAGCAGCAGACCATCGACAACCTGCTGACCGGGCAGCGCGAGACGGTCTACAGCTACGGCGCCTACCTGCGCGCCTACATCGCCGAGATCCGTGCGGCCGGCGCCACGCCGGTGCTGTGCAGCCCCATCCCGCGCAAGCGCTTCGACGCCGAGGGGCGCACCCTGCGCGGCCGTGACCGCCACGCCGGCTGGGCGCAGGCGGTGGCGGCCGAGCAGGGCGTGGCCTTCATCGACCTGGACCTCCTGGTCGCCGAGCGCTACGACGCGCTCGGCCCGCTGGTGGTCGATCAGCTCTTCCCGCGCACCGCCCCCGAGGAGCGCGTGCACACCAACTGGGCCGGCGCGGCGCTCAATGCCCACCAGGTGCGCGACGCGTTGCGCCGCCTGGCGCTGCTGCCCGATGCGGCCTTCTTGCCCGCGCTGCCGGCGCTGACGGCCGCACCGGCCGCACCGGCCGCACCGGCCACACCCGCGCCCACCAACGCCGCCGAAGCGCTCGACCCGCGCCGACCGGCGCTCTTCCTGGTCGGCGACTCGACCGTGCGCAGCAACGGCCAGAACGGCAACTGGGGCTGGGGCGAGTTCCTCGCCCCCCTGCTCGACGGCGAGCGCCTGCAGTTGCGCAACCACGCCATGGGCGGGCGCAGCACCCGCACTTTTCTGCGCGAGGGCCGTTGGGCGACGGTGCAGCGCCAGCTGCGTCCGGGCGACACGCTCTTGATCCAGTTCGGCCACAACGACGGCGGTCGCGTCGGCGATCCGGCCGCCAAGCAGCGTGGCGTGCTGCCCGGCCTGGGCCCGCAGACCGCGCAGGAGGTCCTGCCCGACGGCCGCACCGAGACCGTGTACAGCTTCGGCGTCTACCTGCGCCGCTACGTGCGTGAGGCGCTGGCCGCCGGCGCCGTGCCGGTGATCCTGGCACCGGTGCCGCACAAGGACCGCTGGCAGCAGGGACGCGACTTCGCCGACTTCGCCGACTGGGGCCGCCAGGTCGCCGCCGAAGAGGGCGCGCTGTTCATCGACCTGACGCTGCGCGTGACCGAGCGCTACCGCCAACTCGGCGCGGCGCGGGTCGAGGCCCTGTTCGCCGATGCGCGCACCCACACCAACGAGGCCGGCGCGCGCCTCAACGCCGCCTGCGTGGCCGAGGCCCTGCGCGCGCTGCCGCAGGCCTGGCTGACGCCCTGGCTGCCGCCGCTGACCGGGGCCCCCGCGCCATGAGGCTGCTGGTGCGCGACGCGGCCACGCAGGCCCAGGCGGCGCTGGCGCTGGCCGCGCCCGGGGTGCGCATCGCCATCGCCGGGCGCGAGCTCGACGGCCTGCTGCGCGCCGTGCTGGCCCTGCGCGCCGCAGGTGCCGAGGTGTGGGGCGAGTGGCTGAGGGCCGGCGAGGACGAGGAGGCGGCGTTTGCCGCCGCGCTGGCCGAACGCTGGGGCGGCGGCTTCGACCGCCGGCTGTGAGGTCCGCCGGGCAGAATCGCCGCCCACCCCCCGCCCTGCCCTGATCCGATGCGCAATCTGACGCTGCGCGGTTTGCGCGTTTTCGAGGCCGCCGCCACCACCGGCAGCTTCTCGCGCGCCGGCGAGCTGATGGGCATGACGCAGAGCGCCGTCTCGCAGCAGATCCGCCAGCTCGAGGAGGAGATCGGCACGCGGCTCTTCGACACCGCGGCGCGGCCGATCCGCCTCACCGAGGCCGGCGCCGAGCTGCTGCGCCACACCCGCGTCGTGCTGGCCCAGCTCAGCGTCGCCGAGGACGCGCTTTCCACCCTGCAGGGCAGCTTCCGTGGCCAGCTGCACGTGGGCGTCGTCTCGCCCGGTCAGTACTTCGTCCCCCGGCTGCTGACCAGCTTCCGCCGCCTGCACCCGGCACTGCGCCTGAAGCTCAGCCAGGGCCGGCGCGACCAACTGCTCGAACGCCTGTCGGAGCGCCAGATCGACCTGCTGATCGGCGGCTACCCGCCGGCCGAGGCCGAGGTCGAGATCGAGGTCTTCGCCCGCCACCCGCACTGCATGGTTGCCAGCGCCGAGCACCCGCTGGTCGGCCAGCGCGCCATCGCCTGGGCGGCGCTGGCCGACGAGACCTTCATCCTGCGCGAGACCGGCTCGGCAACGCGCGCCTTCCTCGAGCACCTGCTGCAGGTGCAGCGCCTGCAGGTGCGCACCGATGTCGAGATGCAAGGTCCGGTGGCCGTCAACGCCGCCGTGATGGCCGGCATGGGCATCAGCTTCGTGTCGGCCCACACGGTGCAGAGCGAACTGGCCAGCGGCCGCATCGCCGTGCTCGACGTGCAGGAAATGCCCAAGCTGCTCGACTGGTGCGTGCTGACGCGACGGGACACGCCGCTGTCCTTCGGGCAGCGACTGCTGCGGGATCACATCCTGGCCGAGGGCGAGGCGGCGGCGGCTTGTCGGATTGCCTGACGTCTCACGACGGCTCATCATGAATCAGTACCCGGATTTTGAAGACCTCACTCCTCACGAGCTGACGCTTGAGGAGTACCAAGCCCATTTCACCCCGCCGATGCTTGATGTCACAGCGGATGCAGAGGAGTTTGTTCCGCTATGGGACTACCTGGATCCGGTGATAGAAGAGAAGTACCACAGCTGCCCGAATTGGGACTGGCACGTGATGTTCATCTATGAGTCCCGGGATGGAAAAGATCAGCACCTGAATGTGCCGGTACCCCTGGACAACACTTACCTCTGCGTCATCGTGGACAAGGTGCACCGGAAGTTCATTGGCCACTACCTGCTGGACCTTGGTGCCATGTATCCGGATGGAGCCTCCGCCCCAGGCAGTTCAGGCTAAGACCTTAAGCGCCTATCGCGCCGCAGATGGGTTGATCAGGCCGGGCTCGCCATCTGCTCCGTGGTCCTTCGCCACCGCGCATGCAACGCGATAAGCGCTTCGCCACCCAACGCCTTCGCCCCCTCCGTCGCCGGTGCCTTCAGCCCCGGCTCGGTCCAGTGCGACAGCATCCAGGCGCCGCGCGCTGTGCCTTCCAGCGGGTCGGTGCTGATCAGCAGAGACTCGCGCGGCATCAGTGCGGCGAGCACGCCGGTGTAGACCGCGTTGTGCGCGAACGGGCCTTCGACGATCAGCGGTCCGGTGCCGCCCAGGCTGTCGACGATCCAGGCCGTGACCTGGGCCGTGTAGAGGGCGGCCAGGGTCGCGCGCTCAGACGAACTGAGTTCGGTCAGCGCGATCTCCGCACCCGAGGCATCGACAACGCGGCCGACGCGATCGCGGAACGGGCCGCCCTGGGTTTCGAAGCCAGGCAATGCCATCACGCCACGCGCCAGCAGGCGCTGCAGGTCCTCAGCATTCGCCAGCTCGGGGTCGGCGCCGGCGCACAGCCCTTGCAGTTCGCGCCCGCCCATGAAGCGGCCGGTGGGCACGCGCTCCTGGCGCACCGAGACATTGCACAGCTGGTCCAGCTCGGCGTGCAGGCGGCGGGCCGGGGCGCCCGGGGCCATCACGACGATCCAGGTGCCCGTGGTGACCAGGGTCATGCGCGGGTGGCTGCGCAGGTAGCGGGCCAGGCAGGCATTGCTGTCGTGCGCGCCCACGTGCACGCGCAGGCCCGAGGGCAGTCCCAGGCGGTGCGCGAGCTGCGGGCGCAGCGGACCCAGCACTTCCCAGGCGCGGCGCATCGGTGCGAAGCGCTGCGCCCAGCCGCGGCGCTGGGCGAGCCGGGAGTAGGTACCGGCGTCCGGCGCCCAAAGATGGGTATGGCAGCCCAGCGAGCTGATCTCGCTCGCCGCCACGCCACTCAACCACCAGGCCCAGTACTGCGGCAGCGGCAGCAACTGGCCGCGCGCAAAGGTCTCGGGCAGACGGCGCTCCAGCCAGTCGAACTGCGTGGCGGCGTTCAGGCCGCGCGGCAGGTCGGGGCTGTAGGTCTCGCCGAAATCGCCGATCTGCTGCGCCCAGTCGGGCGCGCGCTGCGGGTCGAAGCCGTCCCACTCGTAATCGGGCACCGGCCAGGCGAGTTGCTCACCCTGCACCGCCGCGAAGGCCGCGCCATGCGCGCTGACCACCGCGCTGCTCAGGTGTCGGCGCAGCGCGCCGAGGCCGGCCAGGCCGTCCTCCAGCCAATCGGCGATGCCCTGGGTGTCCAGCGCGCTGTAGCTGCAGCTGTGGCCCAGGCCGCTGTCGCGCACCTGCGAGTCGCGTTCGCGCTGGGCCAGCACCTCGCCGGCGCGGTCGAGCACCAGCAGCTTGCTGCGCGTCTTGCCGATGTCGAGAACGAGGTCCAGCGGGCCGGTGCCGCTGGAGCGGGCTTCAGACAATGCCGCCGCCCCCGCCCGCGCGCGCCGGGCGCTGCGCGGCCATCCTGGCGCGGTAGCCGCTGGCGCGGTAGGCGCCGATCAGGTCGATGGCGCCGCCGCCCTGCCGACGAACCTGCTGCAGGATGGGCTGCACATCGGTCTGGAAGGCGCGCTGCAGCAGGCGCGTGGCGGCCAGCGCGTCGTTGGCCTGCTGCGCGGCATCGAGTTGCACGCGGTCGACCAACAGCGCCTGCGCGTAGCTGCGCACGACCTGCTCGCTGCTGGCCATCAGGCTCTCGATGGGGTCGCTGACGTTGTGGCTCTGGTCCAGCATGTAAGCCGGGTCGAAGCCCTTGACCTGCTCGTGCGCGGCGGCGACCAGCTCGTTAAAGACCAGGAACAGGCGGTAGGGCGAGACCGATCCGGAGTCCAGATCGTCGTCGCCGTACTTGCTGTCGTTGAAGTGGAAGCCGGCCAGCTTGCCGGCGGCGATCAGGCGCGCCACGATCAACTCGATGTTGACGTTGGGCGCATGGTGGCCGAGGTCGACCAGGCATTGCGCCTTGGGGCCCAGCGCCGAGGCGGCCAGGTAGCTGCTGCCCCAGTCCTGGATCACGGTGGCGTAGAAGGCCGGCTCGCAGATCTTGTGTTCCAGGAACATGCGCCAGTCGGCCGGCAGCGCGGCGTAGATCTCGCGCGTGCTGTCCAGGTAGCGGTCGAAGGCGCGGCGGAAATGCTGCTGGCCGGGGAAGTTGCTGCCGTCGCCGATCCAGACCGTCAGCGCCTTGGAGCCGAGCTGCCGACCGATCTCAATGCACTCGAGGTTGTGCTCGACGGCCTGCGCGCGCGTCGCCGCATCGGCGTGCGTCAGGCTGCCGAATTTGTAGCTGTGCGCCTGCGCGAGCTGGTCGCTGAAGGTGTTGGAGTTCATCGCATCAAAGCCCAGGCCGTAGGAGGCGGCCTGGCCCTTGAGTGCGCCCCAGTCGGAACATTTGTCCCAGGGGATGTGCAGCGACACGGTGGGCGTGGCGCAGCTCAACTGGTGGATGACGCCGCAGTCCTGCAGCTTGTCGGACACATCGCGCGGCTCGCCCTGACCGGGGAAGCGCGCAAAGCGCGTGCCGCCGGTGCCCACGCCCCAGCTGGGCAGGGCCACACCGAAGGCGGCGACCTGCTGGGTGAGGGTGTCGATATCGATGTCGCGGCGCGCGAGTTGCTCGCCGAGGTGCTCGTAATCGTTCTTGACGTGGCGCAGCAGCGGCTCGTTGTGGGCGTCGATGACGCTCGGGTCGATCAGACTCATGCGGCCTCCGGATTCAGCGGGTGAAGGCGGCGAGATGGCCGGCGTCCACATTGAGGATGTTGCCGGTGCATTTGCCGGACAGCTGTTCGGCGGCGAAGAAATACGCACCCTCGGCGATGTCCTCGGGGAACACCGAGCGCTTGAGCATGCTGCGCTCGCGGTAGAAGGCTTCCAGATCGCCCTCGTCGACCTTGTTGGCCGCCGCGCGCTCCTCGCTCCACTTGCCGGTCCAGATCTTCGAGCCGCGGATCACCGCGTCGGGGTTCACCACATTGCTGCGGATGCCCAGCGGCGCGCCTTCCAGCGCAAAGCTGCGACTGAGCTGGATCTCGGCGGCCTTGGCGGCGCAGTAGGCGCTGGCCTGGTTGCTGGCCACCATGCCGTTCTTGCTGGCCACGATGATCATGTTGCCGCCGCTGCGCTGGCGCTTCATCACGCGGAAGGCCTCGCGGCCGACCAGGAAGTAGCCGGTGGCCAGGATGCTCTGGTTCTTGTTCCAGAGCGCCAGGCTGGTGTCCTCCAGCGGCGCGGCCGAGGCAATGCCGGCGTTGCTGACCAGAATGTCCAGACCGCCGAATTCGAGGTTGCAGCGCGCGAACGCGGCTTCGACGCTGGCCTCATCGGTGACGTCGCAGCGCACGCCGCGCACCACGTCCTTGCCGAAGACCTGGCTGAGATCGGCGACGCTGGCGTCCAGGGCCTGCTGGTCGATGTCGGCCAGCACCACGCAGGCGCCCTCGCTCAGGTAGCGACGCACGATGGCCTGGCCGATGCCGCCGGCACCGCCCGTCACCAAGGCGATCTTGCCGGCCAGGGGCTTGGGTTTTGGCATGCGCTGCAGCTTGGCTTCTTCGAGCAGCCAGTACTCGATGTCGAAGGCCTCCTGCTCGGGCAGACCGATGTACTGGTCCACCGCGTTGGCCTCGCGCATCACATTGATGGCGTTGACGTAGAACTCGCCGGCGATGCGGGCGGTGGCCTTGTCGGCCGCCACCGTGACCATGCCGATGCGCGGCAGCAGCAGCACCACCGGGTTGGGGTCGCGAAGCGGCGGGCTGGTGGCGCGCTTGCAGCGCTCGTAGTAGGCCGCGTAGTCGGCGCGGTAGGCGGCGATCAGCTCGTCGAGCTTGGCTTTGAGCGCATCGCCGTCCAGGCGCCACACGTCCTCGCTGATGACCAGCGGGCGGATCTTGGTGCGCAGGAAGTGGTCGGGGCACGACGTGCCCAGGGCCGCCAGCGACTCCAGGTCCTGGGAGTTGACGAACTCCAGCACCTCGGCCGAGGTGTTCACATGCAGGAGCTTCGGTTTCCCGGCCGCGGCGACGCCACGGATCACCGGCAGCACGCGGGCCAGCACGGCATCGCGCTCGGCGGCGTCGATGGATTCGAAGCGCGTACCGCCGAACACCACCGCGTTCTTCGCCTTGCGCTCGCTCGCCAGCCAGGCCTGCGCCTTCTCGATCAGGTCGACGGTGTTCTCGTAGCAGCTCTGCGCCGTCTCGCCCCAGCTGAACAGGCCGTGGCCGCCCAGCACGATGCCGCGCAGGCCGGGGTGGGCGGCGTTGTAGGCCTTGAGGCGGCAGCCCAGCTCGTAGCCGGGGCGCATCCAGGGCATCCAGCCAACCTCGCCACCCCAGACCTTCCGGGTGATGGCCTCGGAGTTCGCCATCGCCGCGATGGCGATCACCGCATCCGGGTGCATGTGGTCGACATGCGCGTAGGGCAGCTGCGAGTGCAGGGGCGTGTCGATGGACGCGGCGCGCGGGTTCAGGTTGAAGGTGCAGTGCGGCAGGTAGCCGACCATCTCGTCCTCATGCGCCAGCCCGCGGTACAGGCGCTGCAGCGCGTGCAGCTTGTCGAGATACAGCGTCGAGAAGCCATCGAGCTTCATCGAGCCGATATCGCCACCCGAGCCCTTGACCCAGAGCACGTCGACGGTCTCGCCCGACAGCGGGTCCTGCTGGCGCACCTTGGCCGAGGTGTTGCCGCCGCCGTAGTTGGTGATGCGCAGGTCGGAGCCGAGCAGATTGCTGCGGTAGCGCAGCAGACCGGGTTCGTCGAGGCCGGCGGTGCGGCTGGCATCCCAGCGCGGGAAGGGGCGGAATTCGCTCATGGACAGGGTGCGGCGGGCGACCGCGTTCGATGGGGTAGCGGGAGGGGCTGGCCCAGGGAGACCAGCGAGCGGCGGCACTGTACGAACGGGGTCCCATGACCACAATGCGCGCCCGCTTCTTCGCGCCATAAGCCGCGCTAATCCGGTGCCCGGCGGCGCGGCGGCCTGCCGGCGCGCCCCCGGGACGCATCGGCGGCGGCGCGCGGCGCCCAGCCCCCGACATCCAGGTAAACCTCTAGGCGACGCAGGCGCTGCGCGCCCGGCGGGCCGTGGCAAAGCCGCAAGTGCATTGCGGGCATGTCCGCTTCGTGACGCGGGCCGGCCTGGCCGAACATGAGTCCGCGGCCCAAAGAGCGGGCTCGTGTCCGAGGCCCCGCGTGCCTGGGGCGCCCAACGGGCCCTCCTGCGCAGGGTCCGACGTCGAACCAATACCCCATCAGCCAGCCGTGCCACAGGCCCGCCTGCGCATCCCCGACCCGGAGATTCCGTCCATGAACAGCATCCCCCGCACCGTCGTCCTGCCGCGGCCCCATGGCATCGCGCTGGCGGTCGCCGCCCTGATCAGCACCTCGGCGGTCTGGGCGCAGAGCCCGGCCGCGCCGGCGCAGGCCGAACAAAAACCCAGCCAAGCGGCGGCAAAGCCCGCGCCCAAGCCGGGCGCGACGCAGACCATGGAGACCGTCGTCGTCTCCGGCACGCGCGGTTCGATCCAGAGCGCCATCGCGCGCAAGAAGAACGCCTCGACCGTCTCCGACAGCATCGTGGCCGAGGACGTCGACCAGTTCCCCGACAAGAACGTCGGCGAGGCGCTGTCGCGCATCACCGGCGTGCAGCTGACGCGCGAGTTCGGCGAGGGCTCGCAGGTGTCGATCCGCGGCGTCGAGCCCGACCTCAACCGCGTCGAGATCAACGGTGCCTCGGTGCTGGGCAGCAACGGCGGTGCCGGCCGCGGCGCCGAGTTGCGCGAGCTGGCCTCGGAGCTGATCGCCTCGATCGATGTGGTCAAGGGCAGCACCGCCGACCTCACCGAGGGCGGCATCGGCGGCACCGTGCGCATCACCACGCGCAAGCCGCTGGACTTCAACAAGCGCACGCTGGCGGCCTCCATCTCGGCCGAGCAATCGAGCTCGCGCGGGGGCGTGCAGCCGCGCGGCACCCTGCTGTTCGCCGACAAATTCCTCGACGGCCGCCTGGGCGTGATGGCCAACCTGGTCTACGACAAGATCCACACGCGCAACGACTACTCGCGCAACACCTCCTGGTCCTTCCTGCGCGACTGGGACTTCTCGGCCGAAAAGACCCTGACCAGCGTGAATGACGCGGCCGCCGCGGTCAGCAGCGCCGCCGACTGCGCGGCGCTGAGCAACGCCACCGACCGCACCGCCTGCCAGCGCCAGTGGTTCGACTACTCGCCGCGCATCTCGCGCTACGGCATCTGGGAACGCGATCACAAGCGCAGCTCGGCCGAGCTCACCGCGCAGTACAAGTTCACGCCCCATTTCGACGCCTACGTCAGCTACCAGGCCAACACGCAGCGCCAGCGCCTCAACGACCTGAACTTCGGTACCGACTTCGCCGCGCTGACCCGCCTTTCGAGCCCGGGCCGTGCGCCGGTCTACGGCGCCAACGGCGTGCCCACCGCGGCGGGCACCTGCAACGGCGCGAACGCCAACAGCACGCCGGCCGGCATGGTGGTCGAGAACCACCACGTGACGCGCTACGTGGTCGGCGACTGCCTGTACGTGGCCGGCCAGGGCGGCCAGGGCGCATTCGGCACCTCGGCGCGCGACTTCGCGCTCGACATCGACACCCAATACGCCACCGCTGGCTTCAACTTCAAGCACGACGCCTGGAAGCTCACCGGCCTGCTGGTCGACTCCACGTCCGACTACAAGGCTGCCAGCAACAACATCGTGCTGACGCAGAACGCGCCGGGCCTGGTCGTCGAGCTGGGTGCCGACCGCCTGCCGCATTTCAGCTTCCCGAGCAACTGGGACTCCGAGGCCGACAGCTCGTATGTGCAGGCGCAGCTGCAGTACCGCCCCTCGTCGACCGCCAACACCGAGCGTCAGGCCAAGCTCGATGCCGAGTACGCGCTCGACCGCTTCATCTTCAGCCGCCTGTTGTTCGGCGCGCAGGCGCGCGAGTCCAGCTCCAAGCAGTACAACGGCGGCGGCTACCTGGCCAGCGGCGGCGCCAACCTGGCGTCGACCGCCGACGACATCAACGTCATCGGCGCCAACATCAACCAGACCGTGGTCTGGGACCCGCTCTACACCGGCGCCGCGCAGCGCCCCAACGACACGCAGAGCTTCATCAACAGCAACCACTCGACGCGCTACCTCAACTCGGCGCAGATGCAGCAGCTGATCGCCTCCGTGCGCACGCGCTCGCCGGGCACCTTCTTCGGCGGCTATGGCGGTGTCAGCGGCGTGCCGGGCAACTGGATGGCGCCGAGCTTCGCGGCCGCCGCGCCGCAGTTCGACACCAGTCACTTCAACTACGACAACGTCTACGAGGCGCTGGGCAGCGACGGCAAGGTCTACCCGCAGATTCCGGCCTTCGACATCCAGGAGAAGGTCCAGGCCGGCTATGCGCGCCTGGACTGGGACGCCGAGGAACTCGGCCTGCCGCTCTACGGCAACATCGGCGTGCGTTACACGCGCACCCAGGTGCAGTCGGCCGGCCTGTTCAGCGACCGCCTGCGCGTCGAGAACTCACCGGGCAGCACGACCTTCACCGACCGCGTGCGCAACAACGCCGTGGTGGCGGTCGACAACAGCTACGCCGACACCCTGCCGAGCTTCAACGCCACCTATGCGGCGCTGCAGGGTCGGCTGCTGGCCCGCGTCGGCTGGGCCAAGGTGATGGCGCGTCCGGCGCTCAACCTGCTGGCGCCCAACGTCACCTGCACCGAGAACAGCGGCAACACGCAGTTCGGCGGCGACGGCACCGACGACTGCACCGGCGGCAACCCCGATCTCAAGCCCTACCGCGCCACCAAGCAGGACTTCAGCCTCGAGTACTACCCGAGCCGCGACACCCAGGTCAGCCTGGCGCTGTTCCGCACCAACATCGACACCTATGTGCGGCCGAGCATCCGCATCCCCGGCGTCGACTTCTTCGGTGACGGCCGGCTGTTCGACGTCACGCAGCCCATCAACGGTCAGGGCGCGAAGACCGAAGGCCTGGAGCTGGCGGCGCGCACCGCCTTCACCTTCCTGCCCGGCTGGCTGGGGGGTTTCGGTGCCGACGTCAACTGGACGCGCATGAACTTCAGCTATGCGCCCGGCAACGAGCTGATCAACCCGCTCGACGACTCCGTGCTGCCCTACCCGGGCCTGTCGAAGAACGCCTACAACGTCGGCCTCTGGTACGACCAGGGCCTGATCAACGCGCGCATCGCCTACCACTGGCGCGACCGCTACTACACCGGCGGCAACGATGTGTCGGGCAACCCCAACTTCCGCGACGAGACGGCCTACCTGGACGCCAAGATCCAGTTCCGCATCAACAAGCACTTCACCGTGTCGCTGGAAGGCAAGAACCTGACCGATCAGGCCGAGTACACCTACTCGGGCGACCTGAGCCGGCCCAACGAGCTGGCCTGGTCGGGACGCCGCTACTACGCGAGCTTCTCCTACAAGCTCTGAGCCATGCAGCGCCGTGCGTCATCACGGCGGCGGGGGACCCGCGGCTGCCGGGAGGCGACCGCGGGCTTGCTGCTCGCTGTTCTGTCGACCAGCGCCACGGCGCTGGATCGTGGCGCGGTCGCCGTGCCGGCTGCCGGCGGCGGCACGCTCGTCGGCTGGCGACAGCTGGCCGGCGACGCCGCCGGGCTGCGCTTTCATGTCGAGCGGGACGGCCAGCGTCTGAGCGAGCAGCCGGTGGCCGCCACCCAGTGGCTGGACCGTGACGCCGCCGCCGGCAGCTACCGGGTCATCCCGGTCGGCGCAGCACCGGCTGCGGCGCGGCGCTTCGGCCCTGACGGCCTGCTGCGCATCGCGCTGCAACAGCCCGCCGACTGGATCGCCGCCGACGGCAGCCGCGTGACCTACGAGGCCAACGACGGCGCGCCGGCCGACCTCGACGGCGACGGCGCGTTCGAGATCGTGCTCAAGTGGCAGCCGACGAATGCCAAGGACAACTCGCAGGCCGGTGTCACCGCGCCGACCTTGATCGACGCCTACCGGCTCGACGGCAGCCAGCTCTGGCGCATCGACCTGGGGCCCAACATCCGCTCGGGCGCGCACTACACGCCCTTCGTGGCGGAAGACTTCGACGGCGATGGCCGCGCCGAGTTGATGGTCCGCACGGCCGACGGCACGGTGGACGGTCGCGGCCGGGTGCTCGGCGACGCGGTGGCCAAGCACCGCAACGAGCGCGGCCATGTGCTCGCCGGTCCGGAGTTCATCGCGGTCTTCGACGGCCGCACGGGCGCGTTGCTGGCCAGCCAGCCCTATGTGCCCGAGCGCGGCGGCCAGGGCGAGGCCTGGGGCGACGGCTACGGCAACCGCGTCGACCGCTTCCTGGCCGGCGCCGCCTGGTTGGGCGGCACCGCCGACGGTCAGCTGCCCAGCGGCGTGTTCTCGCGCGGCTATTACACGCGGGCGGTGATCGCCGCCTGGGACTGGCGCGGCGGCAAGCTCAGCCAGCGCTGGGTGTTCGACAGCACGGAACCCGGCAGCGAGCCGGCCTTCGGCCAGGGCGCGCACTGGTTCTCGGTCGCCGATGTCGACGGCGACGGGAAGCAGGACATCGTGTACGGCGCCGCCACCATCGCCAGCAGCGGCAAGCTGCTCTACAGCACCGGCCTCGGTCATGGCGACGCGCTGCACGTCGGCAAGCTCGACCCCACGCGCGAAGGCCTGCAGGTCTTCATGGTCCACGAGAGCCCGAAGCGCTATGGCGAGCACGGCATCGAGATGCACGAGGCCGCCACCGGCAAGATCCTCTGGAGCCACCCGGGCGACCGCAAGGACATCGGCCGCGGCGTCTGCATGGACATCGACCCCGCGCATCCCGGAGCGGAATGCTGGGCCTCGGTGGGGCCGCTGTTCAATGCGCGCGGCGAAATCCTCTCGGAAAGCAAACCCCGCGCCGTGAATTTCGCCGTCTGGTGGGACGGCGATCTGCTGCGCGAGTCGCTCGACCGCACGACCATCGCCAAATGGAACCCGGCCGCCGGCAGGCTGGAGCCGCTGCTCGAAGCCGGTCCGCTCGGCGCCGCGTCCAACAACGGCACCAAGGCCACGCCGGTGTTCAGCGCCGACATCCTGGGCGACTGGCGCGAGGAGGTGGTCTGGCGCTCCGCGGACAACCGCGAACTCTTGATCGCCAGCTCGCCGCACACCAGCCCGCATCGCTTCATCACGCTGATGCAGGACCGCCAGTACCGCGCGCAGGTGGCCGGTCAGAACGCCGGCTACAACCAGCCGCCACATCCTTCCTTCCCCATCGGACCCCCGCCCTGATGCGACGTCTCGCCGCCTCTTTGCTCCTCATCGCCAGCAGCGCTCATGCCCAGGACCTGCCGGGCCAGGTCGTGCAGCCGACCGCCGGGACCGCCGCACAGGCAGCGCCACGCGAAGCCGGCCCGGCCCCCGGCCAGCGCTTCCTGATGTCGGCCTTCCCCGCCACCTCGCAAAACCAGCTCAGCCTGTTCAGTTCCAAGGACGGCCTGAGCTACACCTCGCTGGCCTCGGAGACCTGGCAGCCGGCGAAGGGATTGCTGCGCGATCCTTCGATCCTGAAAACGGCAGACGGCTGCTGGGCCATCGTCTACACGACCGGCTGGGAAGGCCAGAGCTTCGGCGTCGCCCGCTCCTGCGATCTGCGCACCTGGAGCCATGTGGCCGACATCCAGATCGATTTGCCCGGCTTGAGCAGCGTCTGGGCGCCCGAGTGGTTTCGCGACGCCGACGGCACGGTCTCGGTGATCGTCTCGCTCTCCACCGGTGGCAAGGATGCCGACGGACAAATCCGGGGCCCGTTCCGCGCCTACCGCCTGCAGCCGACGAAGAGCGACTTCAGCGCCTTCTCCGCGCCCAGGCTGCTGCAAGGCCTGGACCGCAACCCGATCGACACCTTCATCGTGCGCGAGGGCGGACGCTACATCGCCTTCGCCAAGCAGGAGACGAGCAAACGCATCGAACGCGCCTGGGCCAACGCGCTGGAGGGACCCTGGACCTATGACCGCCTGGACGACTGGGCCGGCTGGGGCGGGCCGGTCGAGGGCCAGTCCCTGGTGCGCATCCAGGATGCGGACGGAAGGCCTGGCTGGCGCATCCATTTCGACGACTACATCCACAAGCGCTATTACTTCAGCGACAGCTTTGACGGCCTGAACACCTGGACCGCGCGCAAGGAGCTGATCGGGGTGTCCGGCGCGGTGCGGCATTTCACGGTCATCGCCGAGGACGAGCGGCAGCTTGCCAAGGCCACCGCGCCGACCGGCACGCCCAGGAAGATCAGCTGGGACAAATACTCCTTGAAGATCGACGGCCAGCGCCAGCTCATCTGGGCCGCCGAGTTCCAACCCTTCCGCCTGCCCTCGCCCTCGCTGTGGCGCGACCTGCTGCAGAAGTACAAGGCCATGGGCCTGAACGCGGTGTCGCTCTATTTCGCCTGGGGCTACCACTCGGCGCAGCCCGGGCACTACGACTTCACGGGTGTACGCAACCTCGAGCGCCTGCTGCAGATGGCCAGCGACGAGGGCCTCTACGTGATCGTGCGGCCCGGCCCCTACGTGAACGCCGAGCTGAGCATGGGCGGATTCCCCGGCTGGCTGGCGCGCCAGCGCGCCGAGGCGCGCACCGACGCCGCCGAGTACCAGGCCGCCGCCGCCGAATGGCTGACCCAGGTCAACGCCATCATCGCCCGCTACCAGCTCACAACCGGCGGCGGCACGGTGATCGCCTACCAGTTGGAGAACGAGTTGTTCTCGGTGCAGCCGAAGAACGCGCGGCACATGCAGTTCCTCGCCGACCAGGCCAGGGCCGACGGCATCACCGTGCCGCTGTTCCACAACGCCGCCTCGCGCCTGCCGGACTGGACGCCGAAGAACAGCAGCGCGCCGTTCGCCAACCCCGGGCCGACCGACCTCTACGCCTTCGACGGCTACCCGGGCGGCGTCTGCGATGTGTTCGCTCAAGCAGGCACGCCCTCGGTCGCGCCCGACTGGGGCATCTACGGCAAGAACCTCCCCAAGGTCGGCTCGCTGGCCTCACCGCACACGCCCGGATTCGGGGCCGAGATCGGCGCCGGCTGGTTCGACTACTGGGGCAGCAACGGCACCTACGCGTGCACCGCCCAGCGTCAGGGCATCGGCTACCAGAAGCTGTTCTACGGCACGAACCTGATCAACCGCATCGTCGTCCACTCGGTCTATATGGGCTTCGGAGGGACCAGCTGGGGCTGGCAGCCGGCCCCCGTGGTGTTCAGCAGCTACGACTACGGCGCGCCGATCAGCGAGGACCGCGGCCTGCGCGACAAGGCACTCGGCATGAAGCTGCTCGGCAACTTCGTGCAGGCGGCCAACGACTTGCTCGGCCAGATGGACATCGGCGAGGCGATCGAGCCCGACAACGCCAAGGTCAGGATCTATCACAACCTCAACCCGGCGCTCGGCAGCCATCTGCTGTTCGCGGTGCACAAGCCCTCGTCCAACACCGGCACCGAGGCCTTCTCGTTCGAGCTGAAGACGGCTGACGGCCACTACCGCATCCCGCAGGCCGGCAGGTTGCAGCTCAGCGGCCAGGACGCGCGCTTCATCCTCGCCGCCTACACGCTTGGTCAGCACCGGCTCGTCTACTCGACCTCCGAGCTGTGGACGCAGATCCGCCAGGGCGCGCAAGACCTCACCCTCTTGCACGGGCGCACGGGCCACGACGGCGAGACCGTGCTGCGCTTTGCCAGCCAGCCCCGCGTGCGCGTCGTGGCCGGTGAGCTGAAGCAGAGCTGGGACGCGGCCAAGGGCGATCTGCGTCTGAACTACCGCCACCAGGGCCTGATCGAGTTGGAGATCACGGGGGGTGGCCGCGCGCCGCTGCACCTGCTGATCGCCGACGAGGCGACGGCCCAGGCCTTCTGGAAGCTGGGTGAGGTGTTGGTGCTGAGCCCGGCGATGCCGCGCAAGGCCGTGAAGAACGGCGACGCACTGGAGCTCAGCGGCGACACGCAGGCGGCGAGCGAGCTGCGCGTCTGGGCCGGCCATGGCGTCAAGCGCCTGCGCTGGAACGGTGCCGAGCTGGCAACGCAAACCCAGGGCGCAACGCGGGTTGCCCGCCAGCCCCTGAGCGGCCCGGCGGCGCTCTCGCTGCCGGATCTGAGCCAACTCCGCTGGACGCGCCGCAGCGACGTCGCCGAGAGCCAGCCCGGCTTCGACGACAGCGCCTGGCGCAGCGCCGATGCCCCCTCGTCGGCCGCCCAGGTCTACACGGCCGCCGAGAAGGGCGCGCCGGTGCTGGCGATGAGCGACTACGGCTTCCACCGGGGTGACGTCTGGTACCGCGGCCGCTTCAAGACGAACGACGCGAACCCGCTCGAACTGGCCCTTTGGTACGGCGCCGGCGGTGCCGGTCTGATCCAGGTCTGGGTCGATGGCAGGTTCCACGGCCAGCACGAGCTGGACACCGGCCGTCCCTTCCCCGAGACCACGGACACCTTCAAGCTGTTGCTCAAGGACCTGGCGCCCGGCGAGCATGTGGTCGCGGTGATGTTGCGCAATATGGGCCACAACTGGGACCTGTTCGCCGACGACGCGCACAAGGAAGCGCGCGGCCTGATCTCGGCCTCGCTGGCGCCCAAGGGGGGGCGTCGCTACGGCGTGCCCATCCGCTGGAAGCTGCAAGGTGCGCCCGAGGCGATCCGCGACCTGGCCCGCGGCCCCTACAACAACGGCGGTCTGGGGGGAGAGCACAAGGGCTGGCACCTGCCCGCCGCGCCCGACAAGGACTTCAGCACCGGCTGGGAGGCAACGACGCCGACCGCCGCGCCACCGGCAGCGGGGAGCTACTGGCTGCGCACCCGCTTCACACTCGCCCTGCCCCAGGACCACGACGTGCAGCTCGGCCTGGCCTTTGGCGACACGACGCTGCCGCGCTCCATCGGGGTCGAGAACCGCGCGCTGATCTTCGTCAACGGCTGGAACCTCGGCCAGTTCGTCGCCCACATCGGCCCGCAGCGCGTCTTCGTGCTGCCGCCGGGCATCCTGAACCCGCAGGGTGAGAACACCCTCGCGCTGGTGGTCAGCAGCGACGGCAAGCCGGAGAACGCGCTGGAGCCCATCAGGCTGCTGCCGCTGCGCGTCGCCCGTGGCGGCGTCCCGCTCGAAGTGCTGCCCGCTTCGCGCTACCTTCAGCGTCCCTGACGCAACTGCCCTACCCCGTCACCATGAAGAACCAAGTCCTCGTCCCCACCCACCCCGAGCGCATCCACCCGCTGCTCGGCCACCATGTCGCCGGCCTGGGGGCCGAGCGCGGCGACTGGCAGGACGCGATCCGCCGCGTGATCCACAACCTGATCAACATCCGCGACGAGGACGGTCGCTTCCTGCTGCGCCTGGAGGACGGCCGCGTCATCGACACCAAGAGCTGGCATGGCTTCGAGTGGACCCAGGGCGTCGGCCTCTACGGCCTGTGGAAGGTCTGGGAGACCACCGGCGACGAGCAGGCCTGGTCGATCATGACGGACTGGTTCAAGGAGCGCTTCGCGGAAGGTTCGCCCTCGCGCAACATCAACACCGTCGCGCCCTTCCTGACCCTGGCGCATCTGTTCGAGCGCACCGGCAACCCGGCCTATCGCCCCTACCTCGACACCTGGGCCGAGTGGCTGATGAAGGGCCTGCCGCGCACTTCGGAGAACGGCTTCCAGCACATCGTCTACAACAGCGTGAACCCCCAGCAGCTGTGGGACGACACCCTGATGATGTCGGTGATGCCGCTGGCCAAGATCGGCAAGGTCCTGAACCGGCCGCATTACGTCGAGGAGGCCAAGCGCCAGTTCCTCGTCCACACCAAGTACCTCAGCGACCCGCAGACGGGCCTGTGGTTCCACGGCTGGAGCTTCGAGGGCCGCCACCACTTCGCCAGGGCGCGCTGGGCGCGCGGCAATTCCTGGGTGACCATCGCCATCCCGGAGTTCATCGAGCTGCTCGATCTGCCCGAGACCGATGGCCTGCGCCTCTTCTTGGTCGAGACCCTGAGGACGCAGGTCGACGCCCTGATCCCGCTGCAGACCGAGAACGGCCTGTGGCGCACCCTTCTTGACGACGCCACGTCCTACGAGGAAGCCGCCGCCACCGCCGGCTTTGCCTACGGCATCCTGAAGGGCGTGCGACTGGGCCTGCTGCCGGCCCCTTACGAGGAGCCCGGCCGCCGCGCCGCGCTGGCGGTGCGCAAGCTGATCAACGAGGCCGGCGAACTGACCCAGGTCAGCTTCGGCACCCCGGTGTTCAACACCCTCCAGGAATACAAGGACATCCCCTTGACCTCGATGCCCTTCGGCCAAGCGATGGCGCTGCTGGCCCTGCTCGAATTCAATTACCGCTTCATCTGATGGCCGCTATTCAAGGCATGCGCCAGCCGAGCTGGCGCAATTACTGGGGTTGGGGCTCGGGCGACATGCTGGGCGCCGGTGCGCAGGCGGTGGTGACCGGCTGGCTGTTCTATTTCTTCGTCACCTTCTGCGGCCTGAGCGCCGTCGAGTCCGGCCTGATCCTGGGTCTGCCGCGCCTGCTGGAGGCGATCACCTGCCCGCTGATCGGCTACGTCTCCGACAACCTGCGCCACAGCCGCATCGGCCGGCGCGTCGGCCGGCGGCGCTTGTTCCTGCTCATCGTGCTGCCGCTGCTGCCCTGCTTCGCGCTGCTCTTCGTCACCGGCAAGAACTTCTGGTACTACCTGCTCGTCTTCATCTTCTTCGAGCTGCTGTACACGATGTTCCTGATCCCCTGGGAGACCCTGGCCGCGGAGATGAGCAAGGACTACGCCGAGAAGGCCAGGTTCGCCGGCGCGCGCATGCTGGTCGCGCAGGGTTCGGCCATCCTGGCCAGCGCCCTGCCCACCCTGCTCATCAACCAGTTCGGCGGCAAGGACTCGGCCGAACCCTTCCTGTGGATGGCGCTGATCTTCGGCGTCCTGTTCTCGCTGGTGGTGTTGATCGTGCTGCTGTCGTCCTGGGAGCGGCCCTACACCGCCGAGGAACTCGCCAAGCCGCTCGCCCCCTTCAGCTGGGACGAGGCGCTGGGCATTCCGGTGCGCATGTTCCGCGACCTCTTTTCCACGCTGCGCCTGCGCGCCTTCCGGCAGCATCTGTCGCTGTATCTGGGCGGCTATCTGTCGCAGGACATCTTCAACACCGCCTTCCCGATCTTCGTGGCCACGGTGCTGATGGGCGCGACCGGTGCCACGCTGGCGATCTCGCAGCTGATGACGAGCATGTACATCGCGCAACTGCTCAGCGTGATGATCGCCATCCGCGTCGTCATCAAGGTCGGTCCGCTCTACGCCTACCGCGTCGCCATCAGCCTGTTCATCGCCGCCACCCTGCTCTACGGCTGGCTCTACCTGCAGCAGCGCGGCGCGGCGGCCGCGGCGCCCTCGCTGCCCTGGCTCTACCTGCCCATCGTGCTGGCGGGCCTGGGCCGCGGCACGCTGAACTTCGTGCCCTGGTCGGTCTACAACTACCTGCCCGACGTCGACGAGGCCGTCACCGGCCAGCGCCGCGAGGGCATCTTCGCCGGCGTGATGACCATGGTGCGCAAGGTCGCACAGAGCGCTGCCATCGTCGCCACCGGCTGGTTGATCGGCCTGGGCGGCTATGTGTCGCCGACCCGCCGGCCCGGCGAGGTGGTGGTGCAGACCGAACAGGCCATCCAGACCGTCACCGCGGTGATGGTGCTGGGCCCCATCGTCGTCATGCTGCTGGGCCTGTGGGCGGCGCGGCACTTCCGCCTCAATGCGCAGACCCATGCGGTGCTGGCGCACGAGGTCGAGCGGCTGCGTGCCGGCCATCTTGAAGCCGAGTCGGCCGAAAACCGCCAGATCCTCGAGGACCTCACCGGTCGCGCCTATGCGCGCCTGTGGGGCCGCGCCTGAGTTCCTGAAAGCCTGTTGATGAGCCTGAATCGCTTCAGCCCGGCACGCCGGCAGTTCTTCGTGCACAGCGCCGCCGCCGGTGCGGCGGCGGCGCTGGCGCCGGCCTTGGCGCAGGCCGCCGTGCAGATCCCCACCGACCCGCGCGCGCTGCGCTGGCTGGAAGACAAGGCGCCCGAGCTGCATGCCGGTCTGGCCTGGGGCCTGCCCTGGGCGCGCGGCGAGCTGGCCCAAGGCGTCGGCCTGCGCCTGCGCGACGCGGCCGGCAAGGCCCATGCGCTGCAAAGCTGGCCGCTGGCCTATTGGCCCGATGGCTCGATCAAATGGAGCGGCCACGCGCTGCCACCGGGCATCACCCCCGCCGCCGGCTGGTCCGTGGAGCCGGGCGATGCGCCGGCCTTTGCCCATGCAGTTCGGGTGGAGGAATCGGCCGACGCCGTGCGCGTCGATACCGGTGTCATCCGCGTGCAGCTGCCACGCCGGGGCAGCAAGCTGATCCAGACCGTGCTGCGCGGCGGCGTGGAGATCCTGCGCGACGGCCTGCTGGTCGCGCAGGTCGACAGCCAACCCGAAGCGGGCGCCAGCACGCGTGCCTATCGCAGCGAGCTGGAGACGCTCACCGTCGAGCAGCGCGGCCCGCTGCGCGCGGTGGTCCGTCTGCAAGGCCAGCACAGCGACGGCAAGCGAGCCTGGCTGCCCTTCGACCTGCGCCTCTACCTGCACGCCGGCAGCGACGCGATCCGCATCGTTCACAGCTTCGTCTACGACGGCGATCCGCAGCAGGACTTCATCCGCGGTCTGGGCCTGCGCTTCGCGGTGCCGCTGCGCGATCTGCCGCACGACCGCCATCTGCGCTTCAGCGGCGAGCCCGCCCGGCACGATGACAAACAGACCCACGGTCTGTGGGCCGAAGGCGTGCGCAACTTGACCGGCCTGCGTCGCGACCCCGGCGCCGCGGTGCGCGCCGCACAGTTCGAGGGCAGGGCCTGCCCGCCCATCGAAACCTTCCACCCGTCGATCCGCAACCACCTGGAGCGCATCCCGGCCTGGGGCGATGTCAGCCTCTCCCAGCTCGGGCCCGACAACTTCCAGATCAAGAAGCGCACCAAGAGCGGCCAGTCCTGGGTGCACGCGGCCTGGGGCCGCCGCGCCTCGGGCCTGGGCTACATCGGCGGCCCCAGCGGTGGCGTGGCCTTTGGCGTGCGCGACTTCTGGCAGCGCCACCCGACCCAGCTCGACATCCGCAACGCCCACACCGACACGGCGGAGGTCACGACCTGGCTGTGGAGCCCCGAGGCACCGGCGATGGACATCCGGCCCTATCACGACGGCCTGGGCCAGGACAGCTTCGACAAGCAGCTGCAGGGCCTGGAGGTCACCTACGAGGACTGGGAGCCCGGCTTCGACAGCCCCGTGGGCGTGGGTCGCAGCAACGAGATCACGCTCTTTGCGGTGGCGGCCACACCGTCGCGCGAGCAACTGGTGCAGATGGCTGCCGCGGTGCAGACCCCGCCGCTCTTGGTGGCCACGCCGCAGCGCTACCTGAGCACGCGGGTCTTCGGCAATCTCTGGGGCCTGCCCGACCGCAGCACGCCGCAGAAGGCGGCGATCGAGGACCGGCTCGACTTCCTGCTCGGCTTTTACAAGCAGGAGATCGAGCAGCGCCGCTGGACCGGCTTCTGGGACCACGGCGACGTGCGCCACACCTATGACGCCGACCGCCACGAATGGCGTTACGACGTCGGCGGCTATGCCTGGGACAACTCCGAGCTGTCGCCCGATCTCTGGCTCTGGTATTCCTTCCTGCGCAGCGGCCGCGCCGATGTGTTCCGCATCGCCGAAGCCATGGTGCGCCACACCAGCGAGGTCGACACCTACCACCTGGGCCGCTTCAAGGGCCTGGGCACCCGCCACGGCGTGCAGCACTGGAGCGACTCGGCCAAGCAGCTGCGCATCAGCACCGCGGCCTACCGCCGCCACTACCACTACCTGACGGCCGACGAGCGCATCGGCGATGTGCTGTCCAGCTTGCGCGACGCCGACCGCCAACTGATCGCGCTGAACCCGACCCGCAAGGTCAAGGACGCGCCCAAGCTGCCCGCCGGCCAGGCCCTGATGGGCGTGGGCACCGACTGGGGTTCGATGCTGGCCAACTGGCTGACCGAATGGGAGCGCAGCGGCGACACGCGCTGGCGCGACAAGATCCGCCGCGGCATGGAATCGGTGGCCGGCATGAAGTACGGCTTCTTCTCCGCCTCGGGCTCGGCCTATGACCCGCTCACCGGCGCGCTGCGCTCCGTCATCGGCGAGCGCGTCGCCGCCAGCCACCTGAGCGCCGTCTTCGGCCTCGTCGAGATGGTCGCCGACGTGAGCAGCCTGATCGAGGTGCCCGGCTTCGAGGCCGCCTGGCTGCAGTACTGCCGGCTCTACAACGCGCCCCTGGAGCAACAAAGGGCCGAGCTCGGCGCTCAGGTCCATGGCGGCGGCAACGCCTTGTGGGTCGGTCACTCGCGCCTCACCGCCTACGCCGCCGCGCGCAGCGGCGACAAGGCGCTGGCCCAGCGGGCCTGGGCCGAGTTCTTCCGCGACCGGCGCTACGGCGCCGAGCAACTGCGCACGCGCCAGGTGCTGCCCCCGGCGGTGCTGCGGCCGGTCGACGAGGCGCCCTGGGTGAGCACCAACGACGCCGCGCAATGGAGCCTGGCGGCGATCCAGAACCTGGCCCTGATCGGAGACCATCTGCCGTGAAGTCCTTCATCACCCTGCTGGCCGGCCTGGCGCTGGCCCTGTCGGCACAGGCCGGATCGACGCTGCGCTTTGTCTTCGGCGACGGCCCGGTCCAGGCCGGCGAGCAGCTCGTCGGCCCGGCGACGCGCTACACGCCCGAGCGCGGTCATGGCTTCGAGGAAGAGGCTCCGGCAGCCACCACCCAGGCGGTCGCCGGCCCACGTCGCGGCCACGCCGTGCTCGCGCCCCAACGCGCGCTGCATTTTTCGGTCGATCTGCCCGAGGGCAGCTACCGGGTCAGCGTGACACTGGGCGGCAGCGCGCAGGCGAGCGACACCAGCCTGCGCGCCGAGGTTCGCCGCCTGCTGCTGCAAGGCGCCAGGACTGCCGCGCGCGAGTCGCGCACCGAGGTCTTCAGCGTGCACGTGCGCCGCCCCACCTTCCTCGGCGGACAGGTGCGCCTGCGCGCGCCGCGCGAGAGCACGCAGGAGGCCTGGAACTGGGACGGCCGGCTGACGCTGGAGATCAACGGCCGGCAACCGGTGCTGCAGGCGCTGCAGATCGAACGCGTCGACAAGCTGCCGCTGATCTTTCTGCTCGGCGACTCCACCGTCGCCGACCAGAGCGGCGAACCCTACGCGAGCTGGGGGCAGCAGCTGCCGCGCTTCGTGGCACCGAGTGCCGCCGTGGTCAGCCTGGCGCAAAGCGGCGAGAGCTACCGCGACTCGCTGCAGCGCCGGCGCCTGGACAAGATCATCAGCCTGGGCCAGCCCGGTGATCTGGTGCTGATGCAGTACGGGCACAACGACCAGAAGCAGCTGCGCGACGGCAGCGGTTCGGTGGCCAGCTACCAGGACGAGATCCGCCAGCATGTGCGCGCCTTGCAGGCGGCGCAGATGAAGCCGGTCATCGTCACCTCGGTCGAGCGGCGTTTCTTCGAACCCGACGGCTCGCTGCGCTGGACCCTGAAGGACCACGTCGACGCCGCGAAGGCGGTGGCGGCCGAGTTCAAGCTGCCCGTCATCGACCTCAACGCCGCCAGCCGCCAGCTCTATCTGCAGCTCGGCCCGCAGCAGGCCGAGTCGCTGTTCGCCAAGCCGGCAGACGGCAAGGTCGACCCGACACATCACAACGGCGATGGCGCCTGGCAACTGGCCGCAATGGTGGCCCAGGCCTTGCGCGAGCAGAAGCTCACACCGCATCTGCGCGCCGCGCCGCCGGCCCAGGAGGCCGAGCAGTTGCCGCCCAGCCCCGGCATCAGCACGCAACGCCCGCTGGGCGACGAGATCCATGCGGCGTCCGGCTGGTCGCAGGAACGCCTGGGCCGGCTCGACGCCGCGATCCAGGACGAGATCGCACGCCAGCGACTGGCCGGCGCGGTGACCGTGCTCCTGCGCGACGGCAAGTTGGTGCACCAGGGCGTTCACGGTCTGGCCGACATCGAGAACCGGCAGCCGATGCGCGCCGACACCCTGTTCCGCATCGCCTCGATGAGCAAGGCGGTGACCACCATCGCCGCCATGATGCTCTACGAGGAAGGCCGCTTCCTGCTGCGCGACCCGGTGAGCCGTTGGATCCCGGCCTTCGGGCCGATGCAGGTGATGAACGCCGCCGGCCAGCTGGAAAAACCACGGCGCGCCATCACCGTGCGCGACCTGCTGCTGCACAGCGCCGGACTCAGCTACGGCGCCGGTCCGGCCGCGGCCGCGTGGAAGGCCGCCGGCTTCAGCGACTGGTACCTGCTGCACCTCGACGAGACGCTGGCGCAGTGGACCGAGCGCCTCGCCCAGTTGCCGCTGCAGGGCCAGCCGGGCGCCGCCTTCCAGTACGGCTACTCGACCGACGTGCTCGGCCGACTGGTCGAGATCTGGTCGGGCATGCCCTTGGAGCGCTTCGTCGCCGAGCGCATCGCCGCCCCCTTGAAGCTCGCCGACACCTTCTTCTGGGTGCCGGCCGACAAGGTGCAACGCCTGGCCAATGTCTACGCGCTCGACGCCAGGGGCCGGCTGCAGCTGGCCGAGACCGCGGCGCGCTCCGATTTCGTCAACGGCCCGCGCAAGCTCGCCTCGGGCGGCGCCGGCCTGGTCTCCACCGCCGGCGACTACGCCCGGCTGCTGCAGATGCTGCTCAACGGCGGGCAACTCGACGGCCAGCGCCTGCTCGCGCCCGCCACCGTGGCTCTGATGCAGCGCCCCCATCTGGGCCCGGGCTATGGCGCCGACGGCGAGGGCGCCGGATTCGGCTTCTGGGTGGCCAGCAACCCGGGCAGCAACAGCGAGCTGGCCAGCCCCGGCAGCTACGGCTGGGGCAGCGCCTACTCGCCGCAGTACGTGGTCGACCCGCAGCAGCGCACCGTCTTCGTCTACATGGCGCAGCTGCGCCCGGCCGGCGACAGCACGATCAACCAACGCGTCAAGGTGCTGGCGCGTCAGGCCCTGCTGGAGTGAACGCCCTGCGCAGCCTGGCGCGCCGCTGTGCGCAGCGCGGCTCGGGCCGGGCGCCGCCGCGGGCCGCGCCCTCAGTCGGCCTCGGGCGCCACCCGCACCACCGGCACCCCGAGGCCCTCGAGCCACTGCACGGCGGCGTCGGGCGCGCCGGCGTCGGTGATCAGGCAGTGCACGCGTTCCAGCCCGCACAGCACCAGGCCGCTGCGGCGCTCGAACTTGCTGTGATCGGCCAGCACGACCAGGCGTTCGGCCTGCTGGATCAGGCGCCGCTCGGCCTGCACCAGCAGCGGATCGGACTCCATCAGGCCGAGCGCCGACAGACCGTGCGCGCTCATGAACATGGTGCTGGCGTAATGGTGGCGCGTCACGTCGTCCTCGAAGGGGCTGACGATGACGTTCTGCTCGCGGTAGACGCTGCCGCCGGGCAGGATGACCTCATGCTGGCTGCTGCTGAGCAGGCGCTCCGCGAGCAGGAAGGAGTTGGTCAGCACGCGCAGGCCGCTGGCCGGCAGGTACTCGTTCATCAGGAAGGTGGTGGTGCCACCGTTGATGATGACCGTGTCCCCGGCGCGGCACAGGCCCGCGGCGTGGCGGGCGATGGCGCGCTTCTCGGCCACCTGACGCTGCAGCGCATCGCGAAACGCCTGGCTGCGCAGGCTGGCGCCGGTCACCTCACGCGGCAGGCGACGCGCCCCACCGCGCAGCCGCAGCAGTTGCTGGTGCGCGGCCAGCCAGGCCAGATCGCGGCGCACCGTGGCGGCCGAGGCCGGCAGCCAGCTCATCAGCTGCTGCGCCGTGGCCTCGCCGTGCTCGTCGAGCAGCTTGAGCAGGCGTTTGTGGCGGCGCAGGTTCTGCAAGATGGCGGCTCGGTGCGGTCAGGGGCGCGCACCGTATGCGCAGATGGCGCCAGGGTCAAGGCGGATTCGCCCAGGTTCAGCGCGAACCAGGTTCTTCCGTGCAGCTGTCGAGCGATGGCGTGAGCGAATCCACCCGCGAACGGGCGCTCGACCCGCTGCCGTTCGGCGCCGCGGGCGATGGCCAGCGGATCGACACTGCCGCGCTGCAGGCCGCGCTCGACGCCGCGGCGGCCAGCGACCGCCCGCTGCGCCTCACGCCCGGACGGCGCTTTCGCAGCGGCGCGCTGTTCCTGCGCAGCGGCAGCACGCTGGAGATTCCTGCGGGCACCACGTTGCTCGGATCGACCGACCTGGCCGACTACCCGCTGATCGACACCCGCGTCGCCGGCATCGAGATGCGCTGGCCGGCCGCGCTGCTCAATGCCATCGACGCCGAGCGCGTGTGCATCCACGGCGAGGGCCTGGTCGACGGCGATGGCGCCGGCTTCTGGGCCGCCTACTGGGCGCTGCGGGCCGCCTACGAACCGCGCGGGCTGCGCTGGGCCGCCGACTATGACGCCCAGCGACCGCGCCTCGTGCTGCTGCAAAACGTGCGCGATGCCTTCATCGGCGGCGGTCTGCGGCTGCGCCGCTCGGGCTTCTGGACGCTGCAGATCCTCTACAGCGAGCGGGTGCGCGTCGACCGCCTGACGATCCGCAACAACGACGACGGCCGCGGCCCCTCGACCGACGGCGTCGACGTCGACTCCTCCTGCCGCGTGCTGCTGCGCCGCGTCGACATCGCGGTCAACGACGACGCCCTCGTCATCAAGGCCGGCCGCGACGCCGACGGCCTGCGCGTCAATCGCCCGACGCGCGACGTGCTGATCGCCGACTGCCGGGTGCGCGAGGGCAGCACCGGCATCGCCTTCGGCAGCGAGACATCGGGCGGCTTCGAGCGCGTGCGCGTGCGCCGACTGCAGATCGACGCCGCGGTGCCGGTCGGCGTGCTGTTCAAGTCGGCCCGCACGCGGGGCGGCTTCGGGCGTGATCTGCGCCTCAGCGATGTGCGCTGCGACGGCGTGGCGGTGCCGCTGCGCATCGGCCTGAACTGGAACCCGGCCTACAGCCTGGCCGTGCTGCCCGAGGCGGAAGCGGCGCGCGCCCCGGCGCACTGGTTGAGCCTGTGCCGCCCGGTGCCGCCGCAAGCAGGGCTGATGCGCTTGCACGATCTGCGCCTGGTTCGCCTGGTGGCGCGCGGCGCGCGCAGCGCCTTCGAGGTCGACGCCGACCCGGCCGCCCCCATCGGCCTGCTGCGCTTCGAGCACTGCGACATCGAGGCCGGGCAGGGGGGCCATCTGCTGGACCTGGACGCCGCGCACTTTCGCCACTGCGCGCTGCGGCTGGGCAGCCCGGTGGTGCTGCAGCGCGAGGGCGTCGCCGAAGGCCTGCCGGCCTGCCGCATCGATCCCCATCACCCGCGCCGCGACGTCTCGGCGCAGCCCATGCATCTGCAGGACCTTCTGTAGGACAAACCCATGATCCCCGACACCGACGCCCAGGGCGTTCAGACCCTGGCCTTCAAGATGCAGCTCAAACCCGGCGTGGTGGACGAGTACCGGCGCCGCCACGACGCGCTGTGGCCCGAACTGGAGGCGGCGCTGCGCGCGGCCGGCATCGCCGACTACTGGATCTTTCTCGACGAGGCCACGCTGGCGCTCTTTGCCGTGCTCAAGCGCAAGCCCGGCCACCCGTTCGAGCAACTGCCCGAGCTGCCGGTGATGCGCCGCTGGTGGGATCACATGGCGCCGCTGATGGAGGTGGAGAGCGACAACCGGCCGCGGCAATGGCCACTGCCGGCGCTGTTCCACCTGGCCTGATGCGGCGCGCGCTGCTCATGCTGGCACTGTCCTGGCCGGCGCTGGTGGCGGCGGCCGCCGACTGTGCGCCGCCGCGCCGATTGCAGCGCGTCGACGGCGACGACTTCCGCCACGGCCTGCGCCGTTGGCGGCTCGAAAGCGAGGACCCGCGCGCGCTGGTCACGGCGCACGACGGCGTGCTCGACATCCAGGCGCCGGCCGGACTCAGTCTGTGGTGGACGAGCCCGATCGGCGGCGACTACCGCATCCGCTTCACGGCGCTGGCCCTGCCGGCCCCGGCCAGCGCCGGCGTGCACGCCGGTCGGCTCTCCGACCTCAATATGTTCTGGAACGCCAGCGAGGCCGACGGCAGCGCGCCGCGGCAACGCAGCGGCCGCTTTGGCGACTACGACGACCTGCGCGCCTACTACGTCGGCTTCGGTGCCAATGCCAACCGCAGCACGCGGCTGCGTGTCTACGACGGCCAGCGGCGTCTGCTGGCCGGCTACGCCGACGCGGCGCTGCGCGAGCGCCCGGAACAGGCCCTGCGCGAACGGGCGCGCCTGGCCGGCGGCCGCTCCCTGGCCATCGAGATCAGCTCGCGGCCGGCCACCGACGCGGACCGGGCCACGCTGCGCTGGCGCGTCGACGGTCGGCTGCTGTTCGAGCACCACGACCGCGCACCGCGCCTGCAGGGCCATTTCGCCTTGCGCACCACCGCCAGCCGCCTGCAGGTGCGCGACTTCCAGGTCCTGCAATGCCGATGACGGTCGCCCAGCCGCGCCCCGGCCGAGCACCGGCAGCCGGCAACACGGTGTTTCCACCACTGGCATTAGTTCGAGCATCGAACGAATATGCAGTCCCTGCTTGGACCGAGCGCGCGCCGGCCTTGCCCGCCGCTCGCTTCGCCATGCCCAGGTTCAGGCCCTTCACCCTTGTCCGCTCGCTGTTCGCTGCCCTGGCCACCGCCCTGGCTCTGGCGGCCGTCGCCGGCGCGCCGACCCCACCGACTCCGCCCAACACGACCGCGGCAGCCCGCGAACCCCTGCTGCTGGACGCCCGTCAGCCGCCACCGGCGCCGCGCCAGGGCCTGCTGCGCATGGGCAGCGCGCGGGCCGCGCTCAACCCGGCCGGGCAGCGACTCCACGCCAACGACCGCTATCTGGCGCTGGACGACCGGCCGCTGCTTCCGGTGATGGGCGAGTTTCACTACGCGCGCGTGCCGCGTGCCGAATGGCCCGAACAGCTGCGCAAGCTCAAGGCGGCCGGCGTCGGCGTGGTGGCCAGCTACGTGATCTGGCGTCTGCACGAACCCCACCCCGGCCGCTTCGACTGGCAGGGTGACCTGGATGTGCGCGCATTCGTGCAACTGGCCGATCGGCTCGGCCTGCAGGTCTTCCTGCGCCCCGGTCCCTGGGTGCACGCCGAACTGCGCCACGGCGGCCTGCCCGACTGGCTGGTCGGCAGCCTGCCGACGCGACGCAACGACCCCGTCTACCTGCAGCGCACCCAAGGCTTCTTCGCGGCGCTCGCCGCTCAGCTCGAGGGCCTGCGCTGGCAGGACGGCGGGCCGCTGATCGGCCTGCAGATCGAGAACGAGTACAACCGCGCCGGCCCGCAACAGGGCGCCGAGCACATCGCGGCGCTCAAGGCGCAGCTGCTGGCGCTCGGGCTCGACCTGCCGCTCTACACGGTGACGGGCTGGGACCACGCGCAGTGGCCGCGCGGTGAGCTCATCCCGGTCTTCGGCTCCTACGTCGACGAACCCTGGTCGACGGCAGCCGGCGTGCTGCCGCCACGCACCAGCTACCTGTTCCAGTTCGGTGTGCGCAACGAGCAGGGCCTGGGCGCCCAGACCGGCAGCGCCAGCACCGACCACGCGGAACGCGACACCGACATCAGCCCCTTCTTCGGTGCCGAGTACGGTGCGGGCCTGCCCGCCATGTACCGCCGCCGACCACGGGTGCAGGCGCAGGACATTGCCGCCATGGTCGTCACCAAGCTGGGTTCAGGCGTCAATCTGCTGGGCTACTACATGTTCCAGGGTGGCCACAACCCGGCCGGCGGCCACCAGGAGAGCGTCGCCAGCGGTGGCTACAACGACGTGCCGCAGCGCGGCTACGACTTCCAGGCGCCGCTGGGCCAGTACGGCCAGGCCCACCCGACCCTGGCCGCGTTGCGGCCGCTGCATCTGTTCCTGCAGTCCTTCGGCGAACGGCTGGCGCCGATGGCCGTCTACGCCCCGCAGCAGCGGCCGGCGCGCGCCGACGACCTGCAGACCCTGCGCTGGTCGGTGCGCAGCGACGGCCGCTCCGGCTTCCTGTTCGTCAACAACCATGTGCGCCAGCACGCCATGCCGACCCACGAGGGCGTGCGCTTCCGCGTCGAGCTGCCCGGCGGCGAGACCCTCACGCTGCCGCAGCACGGCGTGCGCATCGCGCCGGGTCAGGCCTTCATCTGGCCGCTGCGCATGGACCTCGGCGGCATCGAGCTGCGCTGGGCCAGTGCCCAGGCGCTGACCACCCTGACCGATGCCGACGGGGCGCTGCAGGTGTTCAGCGCCGATGCGCCGCCCGAGTTCGCGTTCCACGCCGATGCGCTGCGCGGCGTCGAAGGCACGCGTGCCGAGCGCAGCAAGGAGGGCGGCCGCGAGCTGCTGCTGCTGCGCCCGCCGGCCGGCCGCATCGTCACGCTGCTCGGCCAGGCGGGGACGCGTGCACGCCTGGTCTGGCTGCCAGGCCACCAGGCCCACCAGCTGGCACGTCTGAGCCTGGACGGCCGGGACACCCTGGTGCTGGGCAGCGCGCACGCCTTCGGCCATGCCGGAGGCGGCATCGAGCTGCGCCAGCTCGATGCGGACTTTCGCTTCGGCCTCTACCCGGCACCGGCCACGCCGCCGACCGCCAGCCTGCCGCTGCAGCCGGCCGGCCGCGAGGGCCTGTTCCAGCTCTACCGCGCCGAGGCAGCGGCCATCGCGCCGGGCGCGGTCGGCATCGAGGCGCTGCGCACCGCCGGCCGGGTGCCGCCGGCCAAGCCCCATGGCCCGCGCCAGACCCCGCTGCCACCGAACGCCGAGGCCTGGGGCGACGCGGCGGCGGCCTGGCAGCTGAAGCTGCCCGCGACGCTCTTCGAGCGCGCGGCCGACGTCTTCCTGGACCTCGACTTCGACGCCGACGCAGCACGCCTGCAGCAGGGCGTCGAGCTGCTCGACGACCACTACTGGATGGGGCGGCCCTGGCGCATCGGCCTGAAGCGCTACGCCGCGCGTCTGTCGGGCGGCGCGCCGCTCACCATCAGCCTGCTGCCGCGCCGCGCCGACACCGCCGTCCACTTCGACCCGGCGGTCGCCGCGGCGCTGGACGACGCGCCGCAGCGCGCCCTGCTGCGCGGCGCCACGCTGCACGCCGAGCACGCCCTGGTGGTCGGCGGCCGAGCCGGCTTCGACGTGGCGCTGAGCATCGACGACCTGCCGGTGCACGGTCCGCTGCCGCCGCTGTGGACGCGCGAGCGCATCGCCCGCACCCTGCTGGGCGCTGCCCGCGAGGCCGGTGCCCCCGAGATCCTCGGCCTGGTCAACGCCATCGGTGTCGAGCAGGAACCCGACAGCGTCGCGGCCCTGGCGGCCTGGGCGGCGGAGGGTCAGCCTCTGGGCAACCACACGCATGGCCACGGCGCGCTGAGCCGGGCCGCCAACCTGGCCATCTGGCAGGCCGACGTGGTCGCCGGCGAGCCCTTGGTCGAACGCTTCGGTGGCGGCGCGGCGCCACGCTGGTTCCGCCACCCCTATCTCGACGCCGGCCGCGGCGAGCGCGCGGCCGCCGCGCAGGCCTGGCTGCAGGAACGCGGCTACCGCGTCGCCGACGTCAGCCTGGGCTTCAACGACTGGGACTACCAGGCGCCGTTCGCGCGCTGCAGCGCGGCCGGCAACGACGCGGCGCTGCGCGCCCTGCGGCACCACGCGCTGCAGGTGTTCGATGCGGCGTTGGCCGACGCACTGGCGCACGCCCGGCAGTTGCACGGACGCGCCGTGCCGCAGGTGCTGCTGCTGCACGCCGGCGCCTTCAGCGCCGACTTGCTGCCGGCGCTGTTGAGCCGGCTGCGTGAGGCCGGCGCGCGCTTCGTGCCGCTGGCCCAGGCGCAGGCCGACCCGGTCTACCCAGCGGGCGGCGGCGGCAACCTCTTCGAGCGCGAGGCGCGCCACCGCGGCCTGCAGCTGCACCGTTCGGCGCAGCCGGCCCCCCTGGATTTCGCAGCCCTGTGCCGATGAAGCCCCTGCCCGAACCGCGCATCACCGCCCTCTGTGGCGGTGCCCCCAACCGCCTCAGCGGTGACTGGCCCGAGCGCTGCTGCACGGCGCCGACGCGCGCCGAACTGCACAGCTACCCGTGCCCGACGGCGGCGCGCGGCCGCGCGCTGATCTGCGCCGGCGGTGGCTACCTGCAGCTGGTGCACGATAAGGAGGGCGTGGAGATCGCGCTGTGGCTCAACAGCCTGGGGCTCGACGCCCATGTGCTGCTGCACCGATTGCCGGGCCAGCCGTGCCAGGATGCCGCGCCGGGTTCGGTGTGGCCCTACGACATCGCGCTGCAGGATGGACGGCGGGCGCTGGACCATCTGGCGGGCCTGGCACCGCTGCCCTTGCTGCAGGTCGGCCTGTCCTCGGGCGGTCACCTGGCCGCCGTGCTGGCCTGCCAGTCGCCCTGCGCCGGTGCGCTGATCGCCTACGCGCCGCTCAACGCCAACCACCGCGATCACAAGGTACCGGCCGGCAAACCGGACTTCGCGCCCCCCGAGAAGCAGGCCTTCTACGACGCCTGGCCGATCGGCCTGGCCGAGGCCCCCCACGGCCTGCCGCGCTGCCCGCTGTTCCTGGCCTACGCGCTGCACGACGCCATCGTGCCGGTCGAGCACGCGTTGAACCTGCTGCGCGGCATGGCGCGCACCGGGCAGGCGGTCGAGGCCCATCTGTTCCCGGACGCGGCGCACGGCTTCGCCTTGCGCGCGCTGCACGGCGCGCACGCGCAGTGGCCGCAGCTGGCCGAACGCTGGATCGACGAACGGCTGGCGGCATGACGCAAGAACCCCCCACGCGCGACGCCCCAGGCCTGCGCGGCAACCCACCCCCACTTTCGACCGGAGAGCTTCGATGCGCTTCCTACAACTCGCCGCTGCGCTGACCCTCAGCAGCAGCCTGGCCCAGGCCGGCACCCTGGTCATCAACACCGACGCCTCCGACCCCGGCCCACGCGCCGCCTGGGAGGACCTGGTCGACGGCTTCCGCAAGGCCCACCCCGATGTCGAGGTCAAGGTGAACACCTTCGACCACGAGGGCTTCAAGACCTCGACGCGCAACTTCCTGACCGCCCAACCGCCCGACCTCATGACCTGGTACGCCGGCAACCGCATGGCGCCCTTCGTCGCCGCCGGCCTCTTCGAGGACGTCTCCGACCTGTGGGCCAAGGAGGGATTGGCGACGCATCTGAAGCCGGCGCTGGCGGCGCTGACGATCAACGGCAAGCAGTGGGGCCTGCCCTACACCTACTACCCCTGGGGCATCTACTACCGCAAGGACCTGTTCGCGCAGCAGGGCATCGCGGTGCCGGCCAACTGGAAGGAGTTCCTGGCCGCCTGCGCCAAGCTCAAGGCGGCCGGCATCACGCCGATCGCCATCGGCAGCAAGGCGCTGTGGCCGACGGCCGGCTGGTTCGACTACCTGAACCTGCGCGTCAACGGCCACAGCTTCCACATGGCGCTGACGCAGGGCAGCGTGCCCTACACCGACGCACGCGTGCAGGCGGTGTTCGAGCGCTGGGACGAGCTGGTGCGGCCCGGCTACTTCCTGGCCAACCACGCGGCCATCGACTGGCAGGACGCCGTGCCTGCCTTCGTGCGCGGCCAGGCCGCCATGTACCTGATGGGCAACTTCGCGCTCGACCTGATGCGCAAGGGCGGCTTGAAGGACACGCAGATCGGCTTCATGGCCTTTCCGAAGATCGCCGACATCGCGCAGGCCGAGGAGGCGCCCACCGACACCGTGCACATCCCGGCACGCGCCCGCAACAAGGCCGACGCGCGCCGCTTCCTGAGCTATCTGGCACGGCCCGAGGTGCAGACGCGCTTCAACGCGCGCATGGGCCAGTTGCCGGTGCACCAGCAGGCCAAGCCGCCCGCCGATCCCCTGCTGGCGCAGGGCGCCGACCTGCTGGCCAAGGCGGCCGGCCTGGCGCAGTTCTACGACCGCGACGCCCAGGCCGAGATGGCCAAGGCCGGCATGGAAGGCTTCCAGCGCTACCTGATCAAGCCCGACAGCCGCAAGGAGGTGCTTGAACGCCTGGAGGCCGTGCGCAAGCGCGTGCACCGCTGAGCATGCCGACGCATCCCCTGCCCGCCAACCCCGGCGGACCGGACTGGTGGGGCCGCAACCAGCTGCGCCTGGCTCCCTGGCTGTTCCTGGCGCCGGCGCTGCTGCTGTTCACCGTCTACGTGCTGGCGCCGATCGTCCAGTCCATCGCGCTGAGCTTCTACGACTGGGACGGTCTGGGCCAGCCGACCTGGATCGGCATCGGCAATTACCTGGAGCTGGCCACCGACCCGGACTTCCGCATCGCCTTGCGCAACACGCTGATCTGGGTCGCCGGCTACCTGCTGGCCATTCCCGCCGGCCTGGGCCTGGCGCTGCTGCTGAACCAGACGGTGTTCGGCATCCGCGCCATCAAGTCGCTGTTCTTCTTTCCCTTCGTCATCTCGCAGGTGGTGATCGGCCTGGTCTTCAGCTGGTTCTTCAACCCCGACCTCGGCCTGGTCGAGCCGCTGTTCCGGCTCTTCGGCCAGGCGCCGATCGCGGTGCTGGCCGACGAGGACTGGGTGACCTACGCGGTGGTGCTGGCCGGGCTCTATCCGCAGATCGCCTACTGCATGATCCTCTACCTGACGGGCCTGAACGGCCTGCGCGCCGACCTGCTGGAAGCGGCGCGCCTGGACGGCGCGGCGCGCTGGACCCTGTTCTGGCACATCGTGCTGCCGCAGCTGCGGCCGGCCACCTTCATCGCCGTGGTGGTGACCGTCATCGGCTCGCTGCGCAGCTACGACATGGTGGCCATCATGACCGCCGGCGGCCCCTACGGCTCGTCGCGCGTGCTGGCCTACTACATGGTGGAGCGTTCGCTGTCGGAGTACGGCTTCCGCATGGGTTACGGCACCGCCATCGCCACCGTGCTGTTCGCCATCACCCTGGGCTACATCGTCTGGGTGCTGTGGCGCATCCGCCAGCAGGAGCGCGCCTGATGTTCCCGACCCCCATCCAGCAGGCCGCACCGGCCTGGCAGCTGCTCTACCGCATCGGCCTGCCGCTGGCGCTGCTGCTGTGGTTGCTGCCGCTGATCGCCGTCGCCCTGACCTCGGTGCGCGGTGCGGCCGACATGGCGGCCGGCAACTTCTGGGGCTGGCCGAGCCAATGGCAGCTGCTGGCCAACTACGGCCAGCTGTTCGACGGCACGCCGCTGCTGCGCTACCTGGGCAACAGCCTGCTGGTGGCGCTGCCCACCGTGGTTGGCGCGGTGGCGCTGGCCTGCCTGGCCGGCTTCGCGCTCGGTGTCTACCGCTTCAAGGCCAATCTGCTGGTGTTCTTCCTGTTCGTCGGCGGCAACTTCGTGCCCTTCCAGATCCTCATGGTGCCGGTGCGCGACCTCAGCCTGCGCCTGGGCCTGTACGACAGCCTGAGCGGCCTGGTGCTGTTCCACATCGCCTTCCAGAGCGGCTTTTGCACCTTCTTCATGCGCAACTTCATCCGCGAGCTGCCCTTCGAGCTGATCGAGGCGGCCCGCATCGAGGGCGCCAATGAATGGCAGGTGTTCCGCCGCATCGTGCTGCCGCTGATGCGCCCGGCGCTGGCGGCACTGGCCGTGCTGGTCTTCACCTTCGTCTGGAACGACTACTTCTGGGCCACGGTGCTGATCCAGGGCGACCACGCCATGCCCGTCACCGCCGGACTGAAGGCGCTCAACGGCGCCTGGGTCGCGCAGTGGCAGCTGGTGTCGGCCGGCTCCATCGTCGCCGCGCTGCCGCCGGTGCTGATCTTCTTCCTGATGCAAAAGCAATTCATCGCCGGGCTGACGCTGGGCGCCACCAAAGGTTGATCGCTTGAATCCCGAACTGCTTCCGCACCGCCGCAAGAACCTGCTGACCGGCGATTGGGTGCTGGTCTCGCCGCAGCGTGCGCTGCGACCCTGGCAGGGCCGCCAGGAAACGCCGGCCGTGCGCGCCGAACGGCCGCGCCACGACCCGCACTGCTATCTCTGTGCCGGCAACCGCCGCGTCAACGGCCAGACCAACCCCGACTACCGCGGGCCCTGGGTGTTCGACAACGACCACCCGGCCCTGCTGCCCGAGGCCGCCGACCTGCCCAGCGAGCCGCTGCTGCAGGCCGAGGCGACACGCGGTCGCAGCCGCGTGATCTGTTTCTCGCCCGACCATGCGCGCGGCCTGCCCGAGCTGGAGCCCGCCGAGATCCTGGCCCTCATCGACACCTGGTGCGCCGAGACCGAGGCGCTGGGACAAGCGCACGCCTGGGTGCAGGTGTTCGAAAACAAGGGCGAGCTGATGGGCTGCTCGCAGCCGCACCCGCATGGGCAGATCTGGGCCACCGCCCACCTGCCCGGGGTGGCGGTCGGCGAGGACCGCGAGCAGCGCGCCCACTTCGCCGCCCATGGCCGGCCGCTGCTGCTGGACTACGCACGGCGCGAACTGCAGGACGGCGCACGCACGGTGCTGCAAACCGCACACTGGCTGGTGCTCGTGCCCTGGTGGGCCGCCTGGCCCTTCGAGACCCTGCTGCTGCCGCTGGCGCCGGTATCCAGGCTGCCCGAGCTGGACGCGCCGCGCCGCCACGACCTCGCGCTGCTGCTCAAGCGTCTGACGCAGGGCTACGACCGCCTGTTCGACTGCTCCTTCCCCTACTCGATGGGCTGGCACGGCGCCCCCACGCGCTGGCCCGACGGCGGCGACGCCAGCGCGGCCTGGACCCTGCACGCGCATGTCTTCCCGCCGCTGCTGCGCTCGGCGACGGTGCGCAAATTCATGGTCGGCTACGAGATGCTGGCCGAGGTGCAGCGCGACCTGACGCCCGAGCAGGCCGCCGCCCGGCTGCGCGAGGTGATGCCATGACGGGCCCCGAAGACAAGGCCCTGCAGGCGTTTCGCGACGCCTTCGGCGGCACGCCCGAGGCCTTGGTGCAGGCACCCGGCCGCGTCAACCTGATCGGCGAACACACCGACTACAACGACGGCTTCGTGCTGCCCTGCGCGATCGGCTACCGCACCGTCGTGGCGCTGCGGCGCCGGCCGGACGCCCAGGTGCGGGTCATCGCCGTCGACCGCGACGGCGCCAGCGACCGCTTCTCGCTCACCGAACCCATCGAGCGCCGCCCCGACGCGCCCTGGGCCGACTACGTGCGCGGCATGGTCCACATGCTGCTGGAAGACGGCTGGCCGCTGGCCGGCGCCGATCTGACCCTCAGCGGCAACGTGCCCCAGGGCGCGGGCCTGTCCTCTTCGGCCTCGCTGCAGGTGGCGCTGGGTCAGGGATTCAAGCAACTGCTCGACCTGTCGTCGCTGACCCAGCAGCGCATCGCGCAGCTGGCACAGCGCGCCGAGAACCGTTTCGTCGGCGTGGCCTGCGGCATCATGGACCAGCTGGTCTCGGCCTGCGGCCAGGCCGGTCACGCGCTGCGCATCGACTGCCGCTCGCTGCACACCGAGGCGGTGCCCCTGCCGGCCGAGCTGGCGCTGTTGATCGTGCATTCGCGGGTGCGCCGCGGCCTGGTCGAGAGCGCCTACAACGAGCGCCGCCAGCAGTGCGAGGCCGCGGCACGCCACTTCGGCGTGGCGGCGCTGCGCGACCTCGACGAGCCGACGCTGCACGGGTCGCGGCATGAAGGACTGGATCCGCTGAGCTGGCGCCGCGCCCGCCATGTGGTGGGCGAGAACGCACGTGTGCTGCAGGCCGCCAAGGCGCTACGCGCTGGCGACCTGACGCGCTTGGGGCAGTTGATGGCGGCGTCGCATGCATCGATGCGCGACGACTTCAGCATCACCACCCCGCACATCGACCGCCTGGTGGCGATCGCCCAAAAGGCCATCGGCCCTCAGGGCGGCGCGCGCATGACCGGCGGCGGCTTCGGAGGCTGCGTGGTGGCCCTGCTGCCGCAAGCGCGGGTGGAGGCGGTGCGCGCCGCCATCGAACGCGACTACCGCGGGCCGGGCGGCGAGATGCCCTGGGTCTGGCAGAGCCTCAGCGCCGCCGGCGCCGGCGCGCTGGCGCTGCCCTAAGGCGAGACATAAAAAAGCCCCGTAAGTTCAACAACTTACGGGGCTTTCGAATTGGTAGGCGCGATTGGACTCGAACCAACGACCCCCACCATGTCAAGGTGGTGCTCTAACCAGCTGAGCTACGCGCCTGAAGGTCGCCCGCACTGCTGCGGGAAGCCGCGCACTATAGCAGGGCTTTTCAGCGTCGCCGCGCGGCCCGCACGCCGGGAACCGCGGTGACGGCGCGCAATGCGTCACGCAGGGCCTCGCTGGACGGCAGCTCGACGGTCAGGTGCATCAGCTGGGTGTCGGGCCGTGCCCCTCGGGCGCTGCTCTGCGTGCGCGCCTGGCTGACGCGGATGCGCAGTTTGGCGAACACCTCCAGCACGTCGCGCAGCACGCCGTGCCGGTCCTGGGCCTCGATGCTCAGGTCGACCGGGTAGAGCCGGTTGGTCGCGCTTCCCCAGGTGACCTCGATGGCGCGCTCGGGCTCGCGCGCCAGCATGTCGCGCAGGTTGGCGCAGCCGGCGCGGTGGATGGCCACGCCGCGGCCGCGCGTCACGTAGCCGCGAATCGGGTCGGGCGGGGCCGGGCGGCAGCAGCGCGCCAGATTGGTCAGCAGCGAGTCGACGCCGACCACCAGCACCCCGCCGGACGCGGGCCGGTTCGACTCGCGCGCCGGTCGCACATGGTGGCGGGCGGCGGCCTCGTCCTCGCTCTCGGTCGCTGCGGCAGCCGGTCGCAGCAGCTGCTCGACGGTCTTCAGCGACAGCTCGTCCTTGCCGACCAGTTCGAACAATTGTTCGGCGCCCTTGAGCCCGAGGCGGGCGGCCAGGTCCTCGTGCTTGATGGCGCTCTTGCCCTCGCGCGCCAGCAGCTTCTCGACCGCCTCGCGGCCGCGCGCCACGGTCTCCTGCTGCTGCAGCGCGTTGAACCAGGCACGCACCTTGGCGCGCGAGCGCGGACTGGCCAGGTAGCCGGCCTCGGGGTTGAGCCAGTCGAGTGAGGGACCGCGCTCCTTGCCGCCCATCACCTCGACGGTCTGCCCACTCTGTAGCGCGGTGTTGAGCGGCACCAGATGGCCGTCGACCTTGGCGCCGCGGATGCGGTGCCCCAGCTCGGTGTGCAGGGTGTAGGCGAAGTCGATCGGAGTGGCGCCCGCGCACAGCTCGACCACCGCGGCCTGCGGCGTGAAGACGAAGATGCGCGACAGCTCCTCATCCGGCTCGGCAGGAGCTGGCGCGGCCTGGAACAGGTCGCGCTCCCAGGCCAGGAGCTGACGCAGCACGGCCTTGCGGGCCTCGGCCACGCCCTCGTCGCTGGCCTGGCTCAGCCCGGCGTAGCCCTTGGCGCCGGCCTCCTTGTAGGCCCAGTGCGCGGCCACGCCATGCTCGGCGTGCTCGTGCATGGCGCGGGTGCGGATCTGCACCTCCATGGTCTGGCCCTCCGGCGGACGCTGGGCGGCGGCTGAGCTCCCTGCCGACACCCCGGTGGCCGAGGAAGACGGCGGCGATGCCGGGACGGCCGGTATGCGCAGCACGGTGTGCAGGCTCTGGTAGCCGTTGGCCTTGGGGCGGGCGATGTAGTCGTCGAACTCGCCCTCGACGGGCGGGTAAAGCTCGTGCAGGCGCGCCAGCACGGCGTAGCAGTCCTCCTTGGTCTCGACGATGACGCGCAGCGCGCGCAGGTCGAACACGCGCTCGAGGCTCAGGCCCTTGCCCTGCATCTTTTTCCAGATGCTGTAGAGGTGCTTGGGCCGACCCTGCACCTCGGCGTGCAGACCCAGGCGCTGCAACTCGGCCAGCAGCGTGGCGCGTGCCTGGTGCACGCGCAGTTCGCGCTCCAGGCGCTTCTCGTGCAGCGCGTGGGCCAGCGCGTGGTAAGCCTCGGGTTCGAGGAAGCGGAAGGCCAGGTCTTCCAGCTCCCACTTGATCTGCCAGATGCCCAGCCGGTTGGCCAGCGGGGCGAACACCTCGCGCGCCTCCAGCGCCACCTCGGCGGGCACCGGCTGCTTGCTGGCGGCGAACCAGCGCAGGGTCTGCAGGCGCGAGGCCAGGCGCAGCAGCACCACGCGCAGGTCGCGGCTGAAGGCCAGCAGCATCTTGCGCACGCGCTCGATCTGTTGGCGCTGCTGGGTCGCCTCCTCGAACTGAGCGCCGCGCGCGGCGCGCTGCATGCGCACCAGCTTGCGCGTGTGCTCGACCAGTTGCGCGTAGCTGTCACCGAAGCCCTGGGCGATCAACTCCTCGGGCTGCGCGAGGTGCTCGCCGGCGTACACCAGGTAGGCCGCGGCCTGGATGGCGGGCGCGGCGCCGATGCCGGCCAGGATGGCCGCCACGCCGTCGGCATGCGCCAGGGTGTTCTCGCCGGTGTCGAGGCGCTGGCGGCCCAGCAGGGGTTCCGAGAACGCGCGCGCACGATCGAGCACGTCGAGCGGCTGCGGCGCCCGCGACGCGGCAGCGGGCAGCGCGCGCGGCAGATCGCCTTCGAGCAGTTCGACGATGGCGGCGCGCTGGGTTTCCGGGGTGGAGGTTTTCAAGTCAGGAAGGCGAGGACCGGTGCCTGCTGATCGGGCCGGTCGAGCAAGGGGGCGTGGCCGACATCGGGCAGGGTGACGAGTCGGGCGCGCGGACCGCGCAGGGTCATGCTCGTGGCGGTGGCGGCACTGAGCAGGTCGCTGTGGGCTCCGCGCAGCAGCAGCACCGGAAGTTTCAGGCGGTCCCAGGCATCCCAGAGCTGGGCCTCGCCGGCGGCGGCAAAGGCCGGCGTGATGGCGCGCAGATTGTTCGCGATGGCCGGGTCGTAGTGCAGGCGCACGGCCTCGCCGTCGGGCTTGAACATCGGCCGGTTGAGCGCCAGCCACTCGGCCTCGCTGAAGCTGCCGAAACCGCCCGACACGGCATGGATGGCCCGTGCGCCCTCCTCCACCGAGGCAAAGCGCATGCTCTGTCCGACGTAGGCGGCAATGCGCTGCAGCGCCTCGGGCTCGATGCTCGGTCCGACGTCGTTGAGCACCAGGCGCTGCAGCGGCGTGCCGGGCAGCGAGGCCAGCGCCAAGCCGATCAGCCCCCCCATCGAGGTACCGACCCAGTCGATCGTGCGCGCGTTCAGACGCGCCAGCAGCACCACCATATCGGCCACGTACTGGGGCAGGGCGTAGCCGGCCGGGTCGGCCAGCCAGTCGCTCTCGCCACGGCCCACCACATCGGGGCAGACGACGCGGAACCGCCCGGCCAGTTGACGCGCCAGCGCGTCGAAGTCGCGCCCCTGGCGCGTCAGGCCGTGGGCGCAGACCACCACGCGGTCGTTGCCCGGCTCGCCCCATTCCCAGTAGGCCACGCGGTGCAGGCCGTGCGGGCTGAGGGCTTGGACGTGGTGCAGGCGGGGGGTGGCAGGCATTGGCTATCCTCTTGGACGATCAATGCTAAAGGCCCTGCGGGCAGCGCCCCCCGGGCAAAAGGAAACTCGGATGCACAGCAAACCCCTTCAGGGCAGGACGGCCCTCGTCACCGGCTCCACCAGCGGCATCGGCCTGGGGCTGGCCTGCGCGCTGGCCCAGGCCGGCGCGCGACTGATGCTCAACGGCTTCGGCGAGGTGGAGGCGGCGCGCGCCGAGGTCGCGCGTGCGGCAGGCGCGGGCGGCGAGGTCGACTACCACGGCGCCGATATGAGCAAGCCGGCCGAAATCGAGGCCATGGTGCGCGCCTGCGAACAGCGCTTCGGCACGCTCGACATCCTCGTCAACAACGCCGGCATCCAGCATGTGGCGGCGGTACAGGACTTCCCGGTCGAGCGCTGGGACGCCATCATCGCCATCAACCTGAGCAGCGCCTTCCACGCCACGCGCGTCGCGCTGCCCGGCATGCTGACGCGCGGCTGGGGGCGGGTGCTGAACATCGCCTCGGTGCACGGCCTGGTGGCCTCGGCCCACAAGAGCGCCTATGTGGCCGCCAAGCACGGTCTGGTGGGCCTGACCAAGGCCGTGGCGCTGGAAACCGCCACCAGCGGTGTGACGGTCAACGCCATCTGCCCGGGCTGGGTGCTGACGCCGCTGGTGCAGAAGCAGGTCGACGCCCGCGCCGCGCAGGACGGCGTGGACCCCGCCGAAGCCACGCGGCGCCTGCTCGGCGAAAAGCAGCCCTCGCTGGCCTTCACCACGCCCGAGCAACTCGGCGCGCTGGCCGTGTTCCTGTGCAGCGAGGCGGCCGCCAATGTGCGCGGCCAGGCCTGGGGGGTGGACGGCGGCTGGACCGCGCAATAGGCATGGCTTGGTGAGCATTGGTAACGACGGCGTTGTTACAAATGGGCTGGCTGGCGAATTTGTAACAAGGACGGCCGAAGACTGACCAAAATCCGACCGCCCCTGAAGCTCGGGGCGTCATGGAGTCTTCCGCATGCACCATTCCTCCCCCATGCCGCTGGGCAATCGCGTTCAGCGCATCGCCATCGTCGACGACGATGCGCGCATCCGCGACCTGCTGCGCCGCTACTTCAGCCAGGAGGGCTTCGACGTGCTGCTGGCCGAAGACGGCCACGGGCTCAACCGACTGATGAGCCGCGAGACCCTCGACCTGATCGTGCTCGACCTGATGATGCCGGGCGAGGACGGGCTGTCGATCTGCCGGCGCCTGCGCGCCAAGGGCGACATGACGCCCATCGTCATGCTCACCGCCAAGGGCGAGGACGTCGACCGCATCGTCGGCCTGGAACTCGGCGCCGACGACTACCTGGGCAAGCCCTTCAACCCGCGCGAACTGCTGGCGCGCATCAACGCCGTGCTGCGCCGCCGCCCGGCGCCCGAGATGCCCGGCGCGCCGAGCAAGGACGGCGAGAAGGTGCTGTTCGGCCCCTACGAATTCGACCTCGGACAGCGCCGCCTGAGCAAGAACGGCGAGGAGCAGCCGCTCACCACCGGCGAGTTCGCGATGCTCAAGGCCCTGGTGCGCCACCCGCGTCAGCCGCTGAGCCGCGACAAGCTGGCCCAGCTCACGCGCGGACGCGACTTCGAACCCTTCGACCGCTCGCTCGACGTGCAGATCTCGCGCCTGCGCAAGATGATCGAACCCGACCCGGCCAAGCCGCGCTATATCCAGACGGTTTGGGGCCTGGGCTATGTCTTCGTGCCCGACGAGTCGAACGCCAGCGCCACGGCGCAGGCGGCCTGAGCGCGCGAAGGGGTGCCGCGCCGCCGCCTCGGCCTGTCGGTCTTCTGGCGCACCTTTGCCTGGTTGACGCTGCTGCTGGCCAGCGTGGGGCTGGTCTGGCAACTGAGTTTCCGACACCTGGAGGCCGAGCCCCGCGCCCTGCAGGCCGCAGCGCAGCTGGGCGATCTGGTGATGCTGTCGCGCGCTGCGCTCAGCGACGTGGAGCCGATCCAGCGCCTGATGGTGCTCAAGTCGCTGGAGGAGCACGCCACGCTGCATGTCCAGGTGGCCGAGCCGCGCGATTTCTGGGAGGCCTACGACCAGACGCCCTTCGCCCAACGCATGAACGCCGCGCTGGCGCAGCGCCTGGGCCGCGACACGGTGGTGGCGCGCAGCGTCAACGGCAGCCAGGGCCTGTGGGTGCGTTTCTATACCGGGCGCGACGCCTATTGGCTGCGCGCGCTCAACGAACCGACCGCGCAGGTGCCCACGCCGCGCGGTGGCTGGCTTTTGCTGCTGCTGGGTGCGACGCTGTTGGCCTCGGCGGTGGTCGCCGGACTGATCAATCGGCCGCTGATCGAGCTCTCGGTGGCCGCCAACCGGCTGCGCGAGGGTGAGTACGACTCGCAGCTCAACGAACACACGCTGACCAGCGAGATCCGCGACGTGAACCGCGGCTTCAACCGCATGGCGCGCGTCATGGCCAAACTGGAGCAGGACCGCTCGGTGATGCTGGCCGGCATCAGCCACGACCTGCGCACGCCGCTGGCGCGCCTGCGCCTGGAGGCCGAGATGAGCGTCGAGGACGAGATGGCGCGCAACGCCATGGCACAGGACATCGACCAGCTCGACGCCATCATCAGCAAGTTCATGGACTACGCGCGCCCTGGCGACCTGGAGCACCAGGCGCTGTCGCTGGCCGAGGTGGTCGAGCGCGAGGCGCAGATGTTCCGCAACCCCGAGCAGATCCGCATCCGCCACCATGTGCCGGCCACCCTGCAGGTCATGGGCGATGCCACCGAACTGGGCCGTGTGCTGCAGAACGTCTTCGAGAACGCGCGCCGCTACGGCCACGCGCCCAACGAACCGGCGCGCGTCGAGGTCATCGGTCAGGCCCTGGGCAACGAGGTGGAGCTGACCCTGCGCGACCACGGTCCGGGCGTGCCGCACGAGGTGCTGAGCGAGCTGACCAAGCCCTTTTTCCGCGGTGACGCCGCCCGCACCGCCGCCACCGGCAGTGGCCTGGGGCTGGCCATCGTCGAGAAGGCGCTGCAGCGCATGGGGGGCAGCCTGGAAATCGCCAACGCCCGTGACGGCGGCCTGATCATGCGACTGCGACTGCAGCGGGCGGTTTGACAAGTGCCGACACTGGCCACGAGAAACGACTCTACGGTCTTCCCGACAAGCGGATGGAGTACCTCAAGGGTGCGGCAATGGGCACGGAAAGCGCCAGGATCGCGTTGCACCCCCGGCTTGGACCGCAGGGAGCCATGGACCACATGGAGGATGAAAGATGAATGAACATTCAAAGTCGCACCGCGTTGAGCCCACGGCCGGCGGGGTCGATCGGCGTGCATGCCTGGGGTTTGCCATGACCTCGCCGCTGATGGCCGGGCTGACTGCCTGTGGTGGCGGTGACGACCGCACCGATTTGCAGCGCAGCGCAGCCGCAGCAAGCACGCAGGGTGCTGCACCCGGCTGGGACGGCAGGCAGGCGGCGGGGCCCGAACGAACCGCATTCGCCGTGCCACCCTCGCCCTCTGCATCCGCACCTCCGGTCGCCACCGCCCCGGTGGCGGCACCCGCAACGCCTCCGGCGCTCGGCAACCCCTTGGTACCGCCCAATCCCCTGCGCAACTATGTGTTTGGACCGGCACAGGCGGTCTATGCGACCGGTGGGGCGAACGTCGGTGTCGGCGAGATGGTCTTGCGCAACGTCACCACGGGATCCGGCAACACGGCGATCGGCGACCAGGTCCTGTGGCAACTGGCAAACGGCATCAATTGCACGGGGGTCGGACATCTGGCGCTCTTTGGCGCACGAGACGCGGTTGACTGCACGGCCGTCGGCGCCGGTGCGTTGCAAACGATGCAGTCCGGCGTGGGCGCCACCGCCCTGGGGCGTTTGGCAGCCCATTCGATGCGCTCGGCCGAGAACACCACGGCAATCGGGGACTCGGCGCTGCGCTATGCGATCAGCGGGGAGGGCAACACCAGCGTCGGCTATCGCAGTCAAGAAGGCAATCTGACCGGCTCACAGAACGTCTGCGTGGGCGCATTGGCGGGCCTGCTGGTGAATGCCGGCAACCGCAACGTGCTGCTCGGCTTCAGCGCCATGTCGGAGAGCGTCGGCGGTGCATCGGAGAACGTGGCCGTGGGAGCCCATGCGCTGAGCTACTGCAAGGGCGACGCCAACACGGCGGTCGGAGTCGCTGCCGGTCGCGCCATCGAGTCGGGCCGACGCAATGTATTCATCGGCTCGAACGCCGGCGCGTCCGAACTCCAGCCTCGCAATGTCACGAACTCCATCGCCATCGGTGATGGCGCCTATACGACGCAAGACAACCAGGCGGTGATTGGCAACGCCGAGACAGACACCGTGGTTCTGGCCGGTGTGAGCTTCAGTCGTTCACAACTCATCAGGCTTCGAGCTCTGATCGGCGAATGACGCTCTGGGCGGCGGTGGCAACGCCGCCTGCCCACCGACCATCACCTGGCCTTGAGAAGCCGCCAACCCAGGGGCAGGCTCAGCAGGCCCAGCCAGATCGCATAGCCCGGCAGCTTGCCCTCGACGCCGAACACCAGCAGCGCACCGATCTGTCCCAATACCCCCAACAACGCAGACTCGGCCCATAGCCGTCGCCAGGCCGTGCCGGCGAGCAGCTGGCGCCACACCAGTCCCTTGGCCAAAGCGACCAGCAACGCGGCCACGCACAGCGGTGGCGCGATGAAGTTGAGGAGGTGCCACAAGGCAGTGAGCGGGCTCATCGAGATCAAAATTTTAGAATCCGGCCGATGAGTGTCTTTGCCCTTGGCCTGAACCACGCGACCGCGCCGCTGGCCCTGCGCGAGCGCCTGGCGGTGGCTGCGGGCGATTTGGGACCGCGGGTGCAATCTTTGCAGACGCATCTGCAGGCCGCATGGCCCGGCCATGGCGCCGAAACGGCCCTGCTGTCGACCTGCAACCGCACCGAGCTGTACGTGGCCGGCGCCCCGCATCTGGCCGAACCGGCGCTGACTTGGCTGGCCGGCCATGCCGCACTGCCCGCCGATGCCGTTCAGGCGCACAGCTATCTGCTGCATGGCGACGCCGCTGCGCGCCATGCTTTCCGGGTTGCCGCAGGGCTGGACTCCATGGTGCTGGGTGAGCCGCAGATCCTCGGCCAGTTCAAGGACGCAGTGCGACAGGCCGGCGAGGCCGGCACCTTGGGCCCGACCCTGCACCAGCTGTTCCAGCGCGGTTTCCAGGTGGCCAAGGAGGTTCGCTCCAGCACCGAGATCGGCGCGCACTCCATCAGCATGGCGGCGGCGGCGGTGCGACTGGCCGGACAGTTGTTCGAGGATTTGTCGGCGCTGAATCTGCTGTTCATCGGCGCCGGCGAGATGATCGAGCTGGCCGCCACGCACTTCGCGGCGCGCGATCCGCGCCGCCTGGTGGTGATGAACCGCACCGAGGCGCGCGGACAGCTGCTCGCACACCGTCTGCAGGGCGAATGCCTGCCGCTGGCCGAACTGGCCAAGCGCCTGCCGGAGTTCGACGCCGTCATCAGTTGCACCGCCGCGCCCGAGGCGCTGGTGCGCCGCGACATGGTGGAGCGCGCCCTCAAGCTGCGCCGCCGCCGCCCCATCTTCATGGTGGATCTGGCAGTGCCGCGCGACATCGAGCCCGCCGTGCGCGAGCTCGACGACGTCTACCTCTACACCGTCGACGACCTGAGCAGTCTGGTGCAGACCGCCGGCGAGAAGCGCCAGGCCGCGGTGGCGCAGGCCGAAGCCATCATCGAGACCGGCGTCCAGGGCTTCCAGCATTGGCAAGACCAGCGGCACAGCCTGCCCCTGATCCAGGCGCTGAATCAGCAGGTGGAGCAATGGTGTGAGCAATCCCTGGTCCGATCCCGCAAGGCGCTGGCCAAGGGTGAAGCGCCGCAAGCCGTGCTGGAGGCATTCGCACAGCAGTTCGCGCACAAGATGCTGCACGGCGTTTGGGCCGAGTTGCATGCCGCCGAGGGCGAGAAACGCGAGGAATTGGAGCAACTCGTGGCCCGTCTCTTGCTGCGCAAGCCGTGAGGGCCTCGCTGCGCCAGCAGTTCGAGCGGCTTGAACTGCGCCTGAGCGAACTCGACGCTCGGCTCCAGGACCCCGGACTGCACGGCGACCTGCAGCGCCTTCGCGCCACGAGCCAGGAACAGGCCGAGGTCGCTGCCCTGGTCACGCAGTGGCGGCGCTACCAGCAGCGGGAACGCGAACGCTCGGAGGCTGAAGCCCTGCTGCAGGACGCCGACATGGCGGACATGGCGCGCGAGGAAATGGCGGCGGCGGACGCCGAATTGCAGCAACTGCATGAGCAGCTTCAATTTGCGCTTCTGCCCAAGGACCCCGACGACGCCAGAAACGCCTTCCTCGAAATCCGCGCCGGCACCGGAGGCGATGAGTCGGCCCTGTTCGCCGCTGACCTGGCGCGCATGTACCTGCGCTGGTGCGACCGCGCCGGGCTGCATACCGAGGTCATGAGCCAGAGCGACAGCGACCTGGGCGGCTACAAGGAGCTGGTACTGCGCGTGGTGGGCAGCAACGCCTACGGTCGGCTGAAGTTCGAAAGTGGCGGGCACCGCGTGCAGCGCGTACCGACCACCGAGGCGCAAGGACGCATCCACACCAGCGCTTGCACGGTGGCCGTGCTGCCTGAGCCCGACGAAACACCCGAGTTGGCGATCAACCCGGCCGAGTTGCGCATCGACACCTTTCGCGCCAGCGGCGCCGGCGGCCAGCACATCAACAAGACCGACTCCGCCATCCGCATCACGCACCTGCCCACCGGTCTGGTGGCCGAGTGCCAGGATGACCGCAGCCAGCATCGCAACAAGGCCAAGGCCCTGGCCGTGCTGCTGGCGCGCCTGCGCGACCGCGAGCGCTCGGCGCGCGAGGCCAAGGAGGCCGCAGCCCGCAAGACGCTGGTGGGCAGCGGTGACCGCAGCGACCGCATCCGCACCTACAACTTTCCGCAAGGCCGACTCACCGACCACCGCATCAACCTGACGCTCTACAAGCTCGGCCAGGTGATGGATGGCGATCTGGGCGAAGTGATGGCCGCGCTGCAGGCTGCACAGGCTGCCGAGCAATTGGCGGCACTGGAAGAAGGTCGATGAGGGTCGACGAGGCGCTGCGCGCCGCGCCGGCCGCCGGCTTGAGCCGGCAGGAAGCACGGACCCTGCTGGGGGCGCTGCTGGGTTGCGACGGCGCCTGGCTGATTGCCCACGGTGACGCGCTGCTGGACACCGCTCAGCAGCAACGCTGGCTGGACTGGCTGCGCCGCGCCGCCGACCAGGAGCCGCTGGCCTACCTGAGCGGGCAACAGGAGTTCCACGGCCTGACCTTGCAGGTCACACGCGACACGCTGGTGCCCAGGCCCGACACCGAGACCCTAGTGGATTGGGCACTGCAACGGCTGCCGCCCGGTGGCCACCTGGCTGACCTGGGTACGGGCAGCGGTGCGATTGCACTGGCCGTCAAGCACCGGCGCCCGGATGCCCACGTGACCGCCACCGACCGCTCCGAAGCGGCGCTGGCGGTGGCCAAGGACAACGGCCGGCGCCTGGGCCTGTCCGTGGAGTGGCTGACGGGCAGTTGGTGGCAGCCGCTGGCCGGACGGCACTTCGATGTGCTGCTGTCCAACCCGCCCTACATCGCCGCCGGCGATCCGCACCTGCCGGCACTCCGTCACGAGCCCCTGGAGGCACTCAGTCCGGGCGGCGACGGGCTGGATGATCTGCGTCGAATCACGGCCGGTGCGCGCGCGCACCTGGCGTGCGGCGGCTGGCTGCTGCTCGAACACGGCTTCGACCAGGCCGAAGCGGTGGCGGGTTTGTTGTCGCAAGCCGGGTTTGCGCAGATCCAGCATCGTCAGGACCTGGCCGGGCGGATCCGTTGCAGTGGCGGCACGTCTCCCGCCTCTTGAGGGCTTCACAGCCGCTGGCTTGGCGCTAGCATGGGCTGCCAAGCCCAGCCGGAGACTTGCCATGCTGCGCCCCGTCCTCCTTCCTTTGCTGCTGCTCGCCCTCAACGGCCCCAGCGCCGCTCAGGGCTTGAAACTGCAGCCTGAGGCCGAAACCCCGCTGCGTGCCCGCGTGCACCTGCTGTCCGGCGACGAGTACGGTCAAGGCACGCGATTGCTGGGGGCTCAGTTGCTGGGCGACTACTTCTTGGGCAGCCGGGGGCTGCGCGTCAGCGGCGGCCTGATGCTGGGTCCCGAAAGCCTGCTGGCCAGCGGCATGACGCCCACGCAACCCGGGCGCCTGGGCGTCGCTCAGCGCCGCCTGTTGGGGGGACTTCACAACGAGGGATCCTCCAACCAGCCCTACCTGGGCATGGGGATCAGCCGTCACGGTGGCGATTGGGCGTTCAGCGCCGATCTTGGCGTGGCCGTCAATGGCAGCCCGAGTGGTTTGCGCCTCGGCTCGGCCAGCGCTTTTGCCAACAGCTTGGACGAATCGCTGCGGCGCCTGCAGTGGACGCCCATGCTGCAACTGGGTCTCAGCTACCGCTTCTGAGCACCCCCAGGTGCGGGCCAGCCCGGCCCGCCCCCGGCGCGGGTGATGGTGCCGGGCAAAGCCCGTTCGGCTCAAGAGACCCCACATTGCCCCAGCCGATCCCGGGGCCGTTGATCGGCCCGTGATAATCAGGCCTCCTCCCATCAAGGTATTTCCATGAGTGATGTGCAACAGCGCATCGACGCGCTGGTCAAGGGCCACCGCGTGATGCTGTTCATGAAGGGCTCGGCCCAGTTTCCGATGTGTGGCTTCTCGGGCCGCGCGGTGCAGATCCTCAAGGCCTGCGGTGCAGACGATCTGCACACCTTCAACGTGCTGGACGACGCCGACGTGCGCCAGGGCGTGAAGGACTATGCGCAGTGGCCGACCATTCCGCAGCTGTACGTGAACGGGGAGTTCGTGGGGGGCTCGGACATCATGATGGAGATGTACGAGTCGGGCGAGTTGCAGCAGTTGCTGGCCAAGGCTTGATCCGGCGGCTGGTGGTCGGGATCAGCGGCGCCAGTGGCGCCGCTTACGGCGTGACGCTGTTGCGCCGCGCTCGCCAGCTGGGTCTGCACACCCATCTGGTGTGCACGCCGGCCGGGCTGCTCAATGTGCACCACGAGCTGGGACTGACACGCGCCCAGCTCGACGCCGAGGCCGACGAGGTGCATGGGGTCGGCGAAGTGGGGGCCTGCATTGCCAGCGGCAGCTTCGCCACGACGGCCATGGTGGTGGCACCCTGCTCGATGAAAACGCTGGCGGCCATTGCGCATGGCTTCGGCGACAACCTGCTGACCCGCGCCGCCGACGTCACGCTCAAGGAACGTCGCCGGCTGGTGCTGATGGTGCGCGAAACCCCCTTCAACCTCGCGCATCTGCGCAACATGACGGCCGTGACCGAGATGGGCGGCATCGTCTTCCCGCCGCTACCCGCCTTCTACCTGAAGCCCGTCAGCGTGCAGGCCCTGGTGGATGACAGTGTGGAGCGCGTGCTGCAGCTCTGCGGGGTCAGCGAGGCACTGCCTCAGACCTGGCAAGGCCTGTAGGCGGGTTCATCGTTCGCCCGGCATCAGCCACTGGCGCCGCGCGCCAAACACCAGATTGGGGTACTCGGCCTTGCCGCGGCTGCCGTTGTAGCGCCCCAGCGCCATGAAGAGATCGCCCTTCTCGCGGTCCAGGTAGTGACGCAAGATGACGCAGCCGAAACGCAAATTGGTCTGCATGTGGAAAAGGCGCGAGACATTGCCATCGCCAATCGCGCGCGTCCAGAACGGCATCACCTGCATGTAACCCCGCGCGTCGGCACTGCTGATGGCGTATTTGCGAAAACCGCTCTCGACCTGGATGAGGCCCAGCACCAGGCTGGTCTCCAGGCCGGCCCGCTTGCTTTCGTACCAGACGGTCTCGAGAAACTCGATGCGCGTCTGCGCCTCCTTCTTGCGGCGCTTGAGACGTTCACTCATCTCACCGAGCCAGCGCAAGTAGACCAGTCGATCCTCGATGCGCTCGAACCGCGGCCGCGGCGGCGCAGCTTGCGCAATGGCGCCCGACAGCGCCGAACGCACCGAGTCGATCAGCGGCTCCTCGATCTGGGCACCGGCGCGCGCGGCCCGCGGCACGCCGGCGGCAGTCAGCGCCGCCAGCAGCAGTCGCCGCCGATTCACGCCTTGAGGCGCTCCTGCAAGCGCACCAGCAACTCAGCCAAGGGCACGTTGACGGCCGCCGCATCGCGCCGGCCCTGCATTTCGGCCTGACCTTCCTTGAGCCCACGCTCTCCCAGCACCACGCGCAAGGGCACGCCGATCAGTTCCCAGTCGGCAAACATGGAGCCCGGACGCTCGCCGCGGTCGTCGAGCAGCACATCGACACCAGCGGCCTTCAGTTCGGCATACAGCGTCGCCGACTGCTCGCGCACCAACTCGCTGCGGTCCATGCCGATCGGACAGATCACCACCTGGAAGGGCGCCATGCTGACCGGCCAGACGATGCCGCGCTCGTCGTGCCCCTGCTCGATGGCCGCGCCCAGCAGGCGCGTCACACCGATGCCGTAGCAGCCCATCTCGAAATGCCGTGGCTTGCCGTCCTCGGCCAGGAAGGTGGCATTCATGGCCTGGCTGTACTTGGTGCCCAGGAAGAACACATGGCCGACCTCGATGCCGCGCTGGATCGCCAGAAGGCCCTTGCCGTCCGGAGACGGCTCGCCGGCCAGCACGTTGCGGATGTCGGCCACGACATCGGGCTCGGGCAGATCGCGTCCCCAGTTGGCCCCCGCGAAGTGGTGATCCCATTGATTCGCACCGCACACGAAGTCGCTCATCGCGGCCACGCTGCGGTCGGCGACGATCTTCACGTTCTTCAACCCGACCGGCCCCAGGTAGCCCGGCTTGCAACCGAAGTGCGCCTCGATCTCGGCCACGGTGGCAAATCGGAACCCTTCTTTCAGACCGTCGACCTTGCCGGCCTTGACCTCGTTGAGTTCGTGATCGCCCCGCACCAGCAGCAGCCAGACCTCGGTCCCGATCACATCGCCCGCCTCGTTGCGGCGGTCGGTGGCCAGCACGAGGCTCTTCACCGTGCGCTGCAGCGGCAGGCCCAGCAGGGTCGCCACATCGGCACAGGTGCTCTTGCCTGGCGTCGGCGTCAGCGTCAAGGCCTGGCTGGCAGGAGCACGCGGCACAGTCGGCGCCAGCGCCTCGGCCAGCTCGATGTTGGCGGCGTAGTCACTGTCCGGGCAGTACACGAGGGCGTCCTCGCCAGTCTCGGCGATGACCTGGAACTCGTGCGAACGATCCCCACCGATCGCGCCGGTATCGGCCGCCACCGCTCGGTATTGCAAGCCCAGCCGATCAAAGATGCGGCAGTAGGCGGCGAACATCCGCTCGTAGCTCTTGCCGGCAGCGGCCTCATCGCGATCGAAGGAATAGGCGTCCTTCATCGTGAACTCGCGGCCGCGCATCAGGCCGAAGCGCGGGCGGCGTTCGTCGCGGAACTTGGTCTGGATGTGATACAGATTCTTGGGCAGCTGCTTGTAGCTGCGGAGTTCCTGGCGCGCGATGTCGGTGACGACTTCCTCGCTGGTGGGCTGGACGATGAAGTCGCGTCCGTGGCGATCCTTCACGCGCAGCAACTCGGGGCCCATCTTGTCGAAGCGGCCGGTTTCCTGCCAGAGCTCGGCAGGCTGGATCACGGGCATCAGCAGTTCGACCGCGCCGGCACGGTTCATCTCCTCACGGATGATGGCCTCGACCTTTCGGATCACCCGCAGGCCCATCGGCATGTAGTTGTAGATGCCGGCACCAAGCCGTTTGATCAGGCCCGCGCGCATCATCAGCTTGTGGCTGACGATCTCGGCATCGGCGGGAGCTTCCTTGAGCGTGGAAATGAGGAACTGCGAGGCTTTCATGGCCGTGGCTTGTGCAGGAAAACAAAACGGGCTCGCCGCGCCGCAACACAGCAAGCCCGCGTCAGCCCTGGGGTTCAGGTTTTCACCGCCCTATGAACGGCACCGCGACGGTGCAGAATCGGGGCAGTTCAAAATTTGGGGTTGATTATGCTCGACCGTGAAGGCTTCAGGCCCAACGTCGGCATCGTCCTGCTCAATGCGCGTAACCAGGTTTTCTGGGGAAAGCGCATTCGCACGCACTCCTGGCAGTTCCCGCAAGGTGGCATCAAGCACGGCGAAACGCCCGAGCAGGCCATGTTCCGTGAATTGCACGAGGAGGTCGGGCTCAGGCAGGAGCAGGTGCGCATCGTCGGTCGCACGCGTGACTGGTTGCGCTACGAGGTGCCCGACCACTACATCCGCCGCGAGGCGCGGGGGCATTACCGCGGGCAAAAGCAGATCTGGTACCTGCTGCAGTTGACGGCGCACGACAGCGACTTGAACCTGCGCGCCACGGATCATCCGGAATTCGACGCCTGGCGCTGGAACGAGTACTGGGTGCCGCTCGATGCGGTGATCGAGTTCAAGCGCGGCGTCTACCAGTTGGCGCTGACCGAACTGGCGCGCTATCTGCCGCGTCCGGGTGGCCATCCGCACAACCGCTACCTTCGCTCGGGCCTGCGCGCGCCGGGTCGCGACTCGCCGCGCTCACCTTACGGTACGACGGATCGCTCCGCGCACGCCCAGGATGTTGCCGCCCAGACCCTTGCCGCGCCCTTGGGCAACGAAGGGACTAGCTGAGCACCAAGTTGTCGCGATGCACCAGTTCGGGCTCCGCGACATAGCCCAGCAGCGCCTCGATGTCGCCCGAGCCATGGCCGGCAATGCGGCGCGTTTCGCTGCTGGCGTAGTTGGCCAAGCCACGCGCCAGTTCGCGGCCCTGCAGGTCGCAGATCGCCACCACCTCGCCGCGCCGGTACTCACCCGACACCTCGCGCACCCCCACGGCCAGCAGGCTGCGGCCGCCCTCGCACAAGGCGCGGGCCGCGCCCGCGTCCACGCTGATGCGGCCACGCAGTTGCAGGTGGTCGGCCATCCACTGCTTGCGCGCAGCGCGCTTGGCGGTCTGCGCGCTCAAGGCGGTGCCAATCGCCTCGCCGGCGGCCAGCCTCAGCAGCACGTCGGGCTCGCGCCCATAGGCGATCACCGTGGCCGCCCCGCTGCGGGCGGCACGTTTGGCAGCCAGCACCTTGGTCAGCATGCCCCCCTTGCCCAGGCCGCTGCCGGCGCCACCCGCCATGCGCTCGAGGCGCGCATCGCCGGCAACCGCCTCGCGCACCAATTCGGCACCCGGGTCCTTGCGGGGATCGGCCGTGAAGAGGCCCTGCTGGTCGGTCAGGATGACCAGCGCGTCGGCCTCGATCAGATTGGTGACCAGGGCGCCGAGGGTGTCGTTGTCGCCGAACTTGATCTCGTCGTTGACGACGGTGTCGTTCTCGTTGATGACCGGCAGCACGCGATGCTGAAGCAGGGTCAGCAGCGTGCTCCGGGCGTTCAGATAGCGCTCGCGATCGGCCAGATCGGCGTGCGTGAGCAGCACCTGGCTGCTGAGCAGGCCGTGTTCCCGCAAGCAACTCTCGTACATCTGCGCCAGACCCATCTGCCCCACCGCGGCAGCGGCCTGCAGGGCATGCAACTCACGCGGACGCTCGCGCCAGCCCAGGCGCTTCATGCCCTCGGCAATGGCGCCACTGGAAACCACCAGCGCCTCGACGCCCTGTCCGGCCAGCACGGCCAGTTGCCGGCACCAATCGCCAATGGCGCGGGCATCCACGCCACGCCCCTCATCGGTGACCAAGGTCGAACCGATCTTGACGACGATGCGTCGTGCGCCTTGCACGGGAGCGTTCACCCGGCGTTGCGAGGATCGTCGGCGTCGAAACGCGGGTCCGGCTCCGGTATCACCGGCACCTTCTGCGCTGCGACAAATTCGTAAATGGCCCGCAGCAGCGGCTCGCAACCTTCGCGGGTCAAGCCGGAAATGACGTGCACCGGACCCTTCCAGCGCAGGCGCTTGACGAAGTCCTTGACGCATGCCTCACGCCGCTCGGCCGCAACCATGTCGATCTTGTTGAGCACCAGCCAGCGCGGCTTGGCGTGCAGTTCGGGGTCGTACTTCTTCAACTCGGCCACGATGGCCTTGGCTTGCGCCACCGGGTCCACGCCTTCATCGAGCGGTGCAACGTCAACCAGGTGCAGCAGCACGCGCGTGCGCTGCAGGTGGCGCAGGAATTGGTGCCCGAGGCCTGCGCCTTCAGCGGCACCTTCGATCAATCCCGGAATGTCGGCCATCACGAAGCTCTGCTCCGGGCCCACGCGCACCACGCCGAGATTCGGGTAGAGCGTGGTGAACGGATAGTCGGCAATCTTCGGCCGCGCATTCGACACGGCGGCGATCAAGGTCGACTTGCCCGCATTCGGCTGGCCCAGCAGGCCTACATCGGCCAACACCCGCAGTTCTAGCTTCAGGGTCTTGGCCTCGCCAGGCCATCCGGGCGTCTTCTGCCTCGGCGCACGGTTCGTGGGGCTCTTGAAGTGCAGATTGCCGAACCCGCCGTCGCCCCCCTTCGCCAACAGGATCTTCTGGTCAGGCTCCAGCAACTCGGCAACGATTTCCTCGGTTTCGGCGTCGCGCACGATCGTGCCGACCGGCATGCGCAGCACGATGTCGTCGGCTGCCGCGCCAAAGCAGTCGGAGCCACGTCCGGCCTCGCCATTGCGCGCCTCATGGCGGCGCGCGTAGCGGTAGTCGATCAGGGTGTTCAGGTTGCGATCACCCTGCGCCCAGACGCTGCCTCCTCGGCCGCCGTCGCCGCCGTCCGGACCGCCAAAGGGGATGAATTTTTCGCGCCGAAAGCTGGCGCAGCCGCTGCCACCGTTGCCGGCAACCACGTCGATCGTCACCTCGTCCACGAATTTCATTCCAACCCCTTTCGCTGCGCTCTCATCGTAGAGCGCACAAACACAAAGGCCCCGCGAAGCGGGGCCTTGCCTGCCGAGAAGGCTGCCTGGGAATCAGGCCGCCGTCACGATGACCGTGTGCCGACCCATCGGGCCCTTCACGGCAAAGCTGACCTGCCCGTCCACCAAGGCGAACAGGCTGTGGTCCTTGCCCACGCCGACATTGACGCCGGGATGGAACTTGGTGCCGCGCTGACGCACGATGATGGAGCCGGCGCTGACGACCTGGCCGCCAAACACCTTCACGCCCAGCATCTTCGGCTTGGAGTCGCGACCGTTGCGGGTTGAGCCGCCGCCTTTTTTCTGTGCCATGGATGGCTACTCCTTGCCTCAGGCGTTGACCGCGCTGATGGACAGCTCGGTGTAGGTTTGACGGTGCCCCTGGTTCTTCTGGTAGTGCTTGCGACGGCGCATCTTGAAGATGCGCACCTTGTCGTGCTTGCCATGCGCCAACACCGTGGCTTTGACCGTTGCACCCGCGACCCAAGGCGTACCGACCTTCAGCTCAGCGCCGTTGCCGACGGCGAGCACCTGTTCGATGACGATCTCCTGGCCCACGTCCGCAGCAATCGCTTCTACTTTGATCTTTTCGCCAGCAGCAACCTTGTATTGCTTGCCACCGGTTTTTATGACCGCGTACATGTTTGACCTTTCTTGCAATGACTCTCCGCCAACCAAGCGAAGAACCTGCAAGTATAGAGCAAACCCTGGAGTCCTCCGGACTGCAGCCCCGGCGAGCGTCATCCAGCCCAGATGCTCCCCGCGCCTTCCTATAATTTTTTCCTTTCAGCCCCCACCAGCCTTCCTGGCTGCGCGAGTCCATAGTGCCATCCGTTCAGAGCGCTGACGCCTTCGCCGACATCCTGTCCGCCCTCAGCGCCGAAATGCAGGCCGTCGACCGACTCATTGCGCGGCGACTCACTTCAGACGTCGCGCTGATCAATCAGATCGCCGGCTACATCGTGCACGCAGGGGGCAAGCGCATGCGTCCCAAGCTGCTGTTGATGTTCGCCAACGCACTGGGCGACCCGCGTGAGCAGCGCCACGAGTTGGCCGCAGTGGTGGAGTTCATCCACACCGCGACGCTCCTGCACGACGACGTTGTGGACGAGTCCGCATTGCGCCGGGGCAAGCAGACCGCCAATGCGATGTTCGGCAACGCTGCCAGCGTGCTGGTCGGCGATTTCCTCTACTCGCGCGCCTTCCAGATGATGGTGTCGGTCGATCGCATGCGCGTGCTCGAGGTGCTGGCCGAAGCCACCAACGTGATCGCGGAAGGCGAGGTGCTGCAACTGATGAACGTGCACGACCCGGACACCACGGTTGAGCAGTACTTGCGCGTCATCCGTTTCAAGACCGCCAAGCTGTTCGAAGCCAGTGCGCGTCTGGGCGCCATGCTGTCCGATGCCGGCCGACACGAAGAGGAAGCCTGCGCCTCCTACGGCCGCGCGATGGGCACGGCTTTTCAACTGATCGACGACGTGCTCGATTACGAGGGTGACGCCGAGTTGCTGGGGAAGAACATCGGCGACGACCTGCGCGAGGGCAAACCCACGCTGCCGCTGCTTCTGGCGATGAAGATGGGGTCCGCCGAGCAGGCAGCGGCCTTGCGTGCAGCCGTCCTGCACGGCGAAACGGAACACCTGCAGGACATCGTTCAAATCGTACGCAGCAGCGGCGCACTGGATGCCACGCGCGAAGCGGCCCGGAAAGAAACACAGTGGGCGGCGGAATGCCTTTCGTGCCTTCCAGACAACGAATGGACAAAAGCTCTGCTAAAGTTCGCAATTCGTTCGGTGGGTCGCTCTTCCTGAGAGCCGCCGGCAGGTCGAACCCGATGGGTCGTCTGCCTTCACCGCAACAGTCGGGGTGTAGCTTAGCCTGGTAGAGCGCTACGTTCGGGACGTAGAGGCCGGAGGTTCGAATCCTCTCACCCCGACCAATCCATTGTTTCAAGGACGCACGGCGCGCTGACATGCGCACCGGCTCCTGCGGACTTCTTGCCGCCGCCGTGATACTGTTGTTTTTCACAGTACTCAACGCCCGTTCCGCCCCCCTCCGCCGTGCACCAGCAGGCCGCGCTTCAGGTCCAGTCGAACTTCAGCTTCCAGCAGGCTGCCAGCCACCCCGAAGAACTGGTGCGCCGTGCCGCCGAGTTGGGCCTGCACGCACTGGCGCTCTGCGACGATGCCAGCGTGGCCGGTGTGGTCCGCGCGCATCAGGCGGCCGCCAAACTTCCTGGCGCGCTGCAGTTGCTGATCGGCGCCAGCTTCGACGTGCAGCGCAACCCGGGCAGGGCGCTGCCGCTGCGTGCGGCGCCGGACGACTCCGCGCCGGGCCTGGACCGCGGCCTGCGCCTCCCCGCCGCTCCTGCACCGGATGCCGAGCCGCTGTTCCGCCTGCTGCTGATCGCACCGGAGCGCGAGGCCTACGGCAACCTCTGCCAGTTCATCACCGACCTGCGCTGTGCCTCGCCCAAAGGCCGCTATCACCTGCCCTGGCGCGCCGTGCAGCCGCGCTGGCTGGCGGGCCTGCTGGTGATCGCCCTGCCCTCACGGCGCGCCTCCGACGCCGAGTTGCTCGGCCTGGGCCGCTGGCTGCTCGAACACTTCATGGGCCGTGCCTGGATCGGTGCCGACCTGGGCGACGAACTGGACGACCCGCGTTGGAAGCAACGCCTGCGTTGGCTGGCCGAGCAGACCGCGCTGCCCGTCGTCGCCGCACCGCGCGTGCGCATGCACCGCACGGCGCGCAAGCCACTGCTGGATGCGCTGACCGCCACCCGTCTGCATCGGGCGCTGGAGGGCTGCGGCCAGGACCTGGAAGCCAGCGCGTCCGCCGCCCTGCAGCCGTTGGACACCGCTCGCTACCCGGAGGCGTGGATCGCGCAGACCCTGGCGGTGGCAGCGCGCTGTCACTTCAGCCTCGCCGAACTGCGCTACGAATACCCCAGCGAAGTGGTGCCGGCCGGTCGCGCCCCCATCGAGCACCTGCGCACGCTGGTGGCCGAGGGTGCACCGCGGCGCTGGCCGGCCGGCGTTCCCGGCGCCGTTGAGCAGCAGCTCGAGCACGAACTGCGGCTCATCGAGGAGTTGCATTACGAGCACTACTTCCTCACCGTCGCCGACATCGTGGCGTTCGCCCGCTCGCGCGGCATCCTCTGCCAGGGGCGTGGCTCGGCGGCCAATTCGGCGGTCTGCTACCTGCTGGGCATCACCGAGGTCGATCCGAGCCGCTCCGCGCTGCTGTTCGAGCGCTTCATCAGCCGCGAGCGCAAGGAGCCGCCCGACATCGACGTCGACTTCGAGCACCAGCGCCGCGAGGAGGTCATGCAGTACCTCTACGCCAAATACGGCCGGCGCCGTGCCGGACTCACGGCCACCGTCATCCGCTACCGGCCCAAGAGCGCCATCCGCGACATGGGCAAGGCGCTGGGCTTCGCGCCCGAGGCCGTCGAGCGCCTGGCCCGCGCCCACGGCGGCTGGGACGAACGCCTGCACGACGAGGCCCGTCTGCGCGAGCTCGGCGTCGACCTTTCCGACCCACGCCTGCCGCTGCTGCGGCGCCTGGCCGATGAGCTGATCGGCACACCGCGCCACCTGAGCCAGCATGTCGGCGGCTTCGTGCTCACGCGCGGGCCGCTGTCGCGCCTGGTGCCCATCGAAAACGCCGCCATGGCCGGCCGCACCGTCATCCAGTGGGACAAGGACGACCTCGACGCGCTGGGCCTCTTGAAGGTCGACATCCTGGCGCTCGGCATGCTGTCCTGCATCCGCCGCGCGCTCGATCTGCTCTCGGTGAAGCGCGGCGAGCGCTTCGAGCTGCAGGACATCCCGCCCGAGGACCCGGCCACCTACGAGATGCTGTGCCGCGCCGACGCCGTCGGCACCTTCCAGGTGGAAAGCCGCGCGCAGATGAGCATGCTGCCGCGCCTGCAGCCGCGGCGCTTCTACGACCTCGTCATCGAGGTCGCCATCGTGCGCCCCGGTCCCATCCAGGGCGGCATGGTGCACCCCTACCTGCGGCGCCGTCAGGGGCTGGAGAAGGTCGAGTACCCGAGCCCGGCGCTGCGCCAGGTGCTGGAGCGCACCGAGGGTGTGCCCATCTTTCAGGAGCAGGTCATGCAGGTGGTGGTGGTGGCCGCCGGCTTCACCCCCGGCGAAGCCGACCAGGTGCGGCGCGGCATGGCGGCCTGGAAGCGCCACGGCGACCTGGCGCGCTTTCGCGACCGGCTGTACGGCGGCATGCGCGAGCGCGGCTACACGCAGCAGTTTGCCGAGCAGATCTACCAGCAGATCCTCGGCTTCGCCGAATACGGCTTCCCCGAGAGCCACGCCGCCAGCTTCGCACTGCTGACCTACGCCAGCAGCTGGCTGAAATGCCACCACCCGGCCGAGTTCCTGACCGCGCTGCTCAACAGCCAGCCGCTGGGGTTCTACACGCCGGGTCAGCTGGTGCGCGACGCGCAGCGCCACGGCGTGACGGTGCAACCCCCTTGCGTCAACGCCAGTTTCTGGGAGAGCCATGTCGAGGCGCCCGAGCTCGTGCGCCTGGGTCTGCACCTGGTGCAGGGCCTGAAGCGCGAGGCCGCGCAGCGCATCGTCGCGGCGCGCGAGGGCAGGGGCAGCGCACGCGCCGCCGCCTCGCCGGCCGGCGAGGCGCACAACCCCTGGGCCGAGGGCCCGTACGCGCCAGCTGCCGCCGGGCGGCGGCTGTTCGACAGCGCCGAGGACCTGCTGCTGCGCGCCCGCCTGAGCCGTGCCGACCTGCAGCAACTCGCCGCCGCCGACGCCCTGGCCTGCCTGAGCGGCTCACGCCGCCAGCAGCTCTGGGACGCCGCCGCGCTCGAGCGCCTGCCGGCACTGCTCGAGGACGCCGCCTTCAACGAGGAAGCGCTCGATGCGCAGGCCCTGGGCAGCGCCCCCGAGGGCGAGGACGTGCGCTGGGACTACGCCAGCCTGGGCCTGACGCTGCGCTCGCACCCGCTGGCCCTGCTGCGCCGCAAAGCCGCCGGCGCCGGCTTCCTGGACAGCCGCACGCTCGAGCAACTGCCCAATCGTCGGTTGGCGCGTGCCATCGGCCTGGTCACCGTGCGCCAGCAGCCCGGCACGGCCGGCGGCGTCACCTTCGTCACGCTGGAGGACGAGCACGGCTATGTGCAGCTGATCGTCTGGAAGAAGGTGCGCGAGCGCTTCCGCGCCGCGCTGCTGCAGGCGCGCCTGCTGGCGGTGTGGGGCGTGTGGCAGCGCGAGGGCGCCGTCTGCCACCTGATCGCCCACCGGCTCGAAGACCGCAGCGCCTGGCTGGGCGAACTGGCCAGCCTGGGCGGCCGGGCCGGCCATTCGCGCGACTTCCGCTGACCTGTGGCCGTTGACCTTTGGCCCTCGACCTTCAGGCGCCGCGCAGCGCCTGCTCCAGATCGGCCTGCAGGTCGCCGGCGTCCTCCAGCCCGACCGACAGGCGCACCAACCCTTCGGCAATGCCCATTCGCTCGCGGCCCGCGCGGCCCATCTCGAAGAAGATGGTCGGCGCCACGGGAATGATCAGCGTGCGCGTGTCGGCCAGGCCGGTGGCCTTGATCGGCAACTGCAGGCGGTTGATGAAGGGCAGCATCGCGGCCTCCTCGCGCAGCTCGAAGCTCAGCATCCACGAGCCGCAGGCCTGGAAGTGCTCGCGCGCAATCGCGTGCTGCGGATGCGAAGGCAGCATCGGGTAATGCACCCGCGCCACGGCCGCATGCGCCTCCAGCCAGCGCGCCAGCTGCAAGGCGGTGTCCGAGCAGCGCTGCAGGCGCAGCTGCAGGGTCTCGGCACCCACCAGGATGCTGTGCGCCGCCTGGCTCGACAGCGTGCCGCCCATGTCGCGCAGGCCCTTCTTGCGGACCTGCTGCAGGCCCCAGCCGCGCGGGTCGCCCTGGCGGTAGGCGGCGAAGAGGTTGGGGTAGGTCGACCAGTCGAAGACGCCGGTGTCGCTGAGCGCGCCGCCGAGCGCCGCGCCGTGGCCGGCCAGGGTCTTGGTCAGCGAGTTCACGACCAGCCCGGCCCCCACCGCGCGCGGCTGGAACAGCGCCGGCGAGGTCACCGTGTTGTCCACCGCGTAAAGCAGGCCATGCTCGCGGCACAGCGCGCCGATGCCGGCCAGATCGGGGATGCGCGTCGTCGGGTTGGCGATGGTCTCCACGAAGACCATGCGCGTCTGCTCGCGCAGCGCCGCGCGCACGCTATCGGCGCGCGTCGTGTCCACGCGGCTGACCTGCACGCCGAAGCCCTCCAGCGTGCCCAGCAGGCTGGCGGTGTTGCCAAACAGCTGGTCGCCCACCACCAGGTGGTCGCCGCTTCTCAGCAAGGTGAAGAACAGCGCCTGGATGGCCGCCATGCCGGTGGCGAAGCTCACCGTGCCCAGGCCTCCCTCCAACTCGGTGACCAGGGCCTCCAGCGCGGCGGTGGTCGGCGTGCCCTGGCGTGCGTAGTTGAAACCGCCCTTGAACGTGCCCTGGAACACGCCGATCAGGTCCTCGACCCTGGCGTGCCCGTACTGCACCGAGGGGTGGATGGGCGGGTGCACACCGCCGTGCTGGCTGTCGTGCCCGGAGCCGTGCACCAGGCGGGTGGACAGGGCTGTGGGAGAGGAAGTGGGGGGCAAAGCGCTCATGCGACCATCCGGTTCAATCCCCCAAGGCTACCGCGATGCGCGACCAAGACCGCCTCACCCAGTTGGAAATCAAGGCCAGTTTCCTCGAAGACCAGGTCGAACAGCTCGACGCCGTGGTGGCGCGTCAGCAGCAGCAGATCGACCTGCTGGCCCGCGAGTTGCAGCGCCTGCGCGAGCAGCAGCCCGAGGCCATGCCTCTGAACGAGCGGCCGCCGCACTATTGACGGGGCGGATGCGAAGAAGGGGAAGGGGAATGGGAATGGGACTTGGGCATGCAATGCCTCGGCGCTCATCCCAACGGCGCTCCTGCGCCATGACGTCAACCGCCGATGAGCACGGTCGGGCAGCCCATGACGATGCAGCCGCCGTGGGCCGTGGTGTCGCCGAGGCGCGCTGCCGGCCGTCCGCCGATGAGCACCGTGGCCGATCCCTTGACGACGGCGTCGGGCGGGCCCACGCAAGCGGCGTGGTCGCCCACGACGGCTGCCGGCAGCTTGCCGATCAGTACCGAAGGAACCCCAGGCCCGATCAACGGCCCGCCCATGTGCGGGATGGGCGCAACCCCGGGGGTGAGCGTCGGGCAGGTGTGCATGTCGGTGAGACGGGCGGCGGGTGGCATGGCTCGGTACGCGATCAATTGATCATCACCAGCGCGCCCTTGACCGTGGTCTGGCCGCTGGCGGACAACTCGGCGCTGGCATTGCCCTTGGCGCTGAAACCGATCTGAGCCGCGCACTCCACGTTCAACGCCTCGACATTGAAGTCGGCCTTCGACTCCAGCGAGATTCCAGCGCCGGCCCTCACCCTGACCTGGCCTTGGGCATGAACGGCGATGTCCTTCGGGCTGTCGAGCCGGATGCCCGTTTCGGACAATTCGACGAGGTTGCCGCTCTGATCATTCAGGGTGATCGTCTTGGCCTCGTCGTCGAGCACCAAGCGATTCCCCGCCGGCGTGACGAAGGTGATGATCTTCCGGTCGTCGTCGAATTCCAGTCTGTGCTTGCAACGTGTGACCAGGGTCTTGATCCTGTTTTCCTTGTCCAGCGGCGTGGGCGGTGCATGCCGGGCGCTGTACAGGCTGCCCAGCACCACGGGATGAGCCGGGTCGCCGGACAAATGGCCGACCAACACCTCGTCGCCGATTTCGGGCACGAACCAGGCGCCAAAAGCATCGGACGCATAGGGCATGAGCAGGCGAGCCCAGACCCGGTTGGCATCGGCCTCCAAGGCCGGAGTGCGCACCTGAATGCGGTGCGCTCCCGCGGGGTCCCCGTCGAGTTGGGTGACCACAGCCACCTGCAGGCCCTGCACGCCGGGAACCAACCCAGCAGCCGGGGGTGCGACGACATCGGTGCGTGTGGCCTGCCAGTCCGGGTCGAGGCCGAATTCCACCTCGGTGGTCCATTGGCCGTCGCCGACCTCGTGCTGCACGGCACTGACGTAGACCTTGCCGTTGAAACGCTGACCCACGCCTGCAAGCTCCAGCGGTGCATCGGCCGCGGCCTGTGAGCTGCCTTGGAAGCTCACGCGTCCGCGCACGCGCGCCAGTTCGGCCTTCAGTTGCTGCGCCTGGGCCCACCGTGTCAGCACAGACGGTTCCTGGGCGGCACTCGTGCGCAAGGTGCACGAGGCCTTGGGCATCACCTTGGCCAACGTGACACCGTCCAGGTTGCCCTGCGGGACAAGCGACTTCGGCGACGCGTTGGCGCTGACGGAGGCCTGGGACGTGGGATCCCAAGCCAGTGTCTTCACGGTGGCGACCTGCGTGCGCGCATCGATGTCTGCGTCGAAAGCCAGGATGTCAACGCCGTAGCTGAGTTTCAGCGCGGGATCGCCGTCGGTCTGCGGCGGTCTGACGCTGATCCTGCCGCCGCTGACGACGACCACGCATCCGTTGGCTTCGGCGCGTGCCAGCATGAAATCCCAGTCGCTGCAATCGTGCTGCACCATTTCGCCGTGCATCACCTCGGTGTCCACGACATTGGCACTCAGCCCGTACTCGGAAATGATCAACCTGAGGATGTCGCTGTCCGTCTTTTTCAGGAACACGCGGTGGCGACGCCCCAGGGCCATGGCGGCGGCCTTGTCGTGGCATTCGAGCACCAGTTGCGATGCCGACTCGGGCCCGATCTTGACGCCGAAGCACACCACCACGCCCTTGAAAACGGGGCACTCAAGATGGTCATAGCCCAAGGCGATGGACAACTCGGTGCCCGGCCTGAGCAGTTCGCCGTCGGCAAGCTCGAAGCGCTGTGTGACCGGGTCGCCGTCCTCAATGACGACCCGCGCCCAGGGGAGGGTGTTCACCGCGTGTCGCACCCGCAGCGTCAGCACTTGCACCGTGGAAGGCAGGGTCTTGCCGTCGGCCTGGATCGTGACGCAGGCGACGCCTTCGGCGTCGAGTTGGGGTGAGGCGGGCATGCGACGGGCTCTCGGGTCAAGGGCAGAACGTGAAACTGCCTTGTGGGCTCGCCACGCAGGCATTCGGACCGCAGATTGAAACGCATCATGCTCCGGCTGTGGCGTGCTTCGCCGCAGCAACGCTCAAGCCCACGCAAGGTCAGCACATCGGCGACCGCAATGTGCAGGCCGTCGCCAGGTCAGCCCCGGGGTCGCGGGACTTGGCCAGCGCTTCCCTACAAGCGCAGCGCCGCAATCGGCGGCAAATGCCCGAAGGCATGCTGCCAGCGTCCACCGCCGTCGAAGCTGGTCCACAAATTGCCGGTCGTCGAGCCCATCAGCAGGGTCTGGCCGTCGGCCGCCACCTCGAGCCCATGGCGGTAGACGAGGTCGTAGCAATGCTGCTGTGGCAGGCCGTCGCGCAGCACCTCGAAGCTGTGCCCGCCATCGCTCGTGCGGGTCACGCACAGCGCGCCGTCCACCGGCACGCGCTGCATGTCCTTCACCGCCGGGGCGAACCAGGCGGTGTTCGGGTCCGTCGGGTGGGCGGCCACCGCGAAGCCGAAGCTGCTGGGTTGGGCGCGCAGTTCCCGCCAGACCTGCGCGTGGTCGTCGGAGCGCCAGATGCCGCAGTGGTGCTGCATCCACAGCACCTCGGGCGCCGCGGCGCAGCGCTGCACGCGGTGCGGGTCCTGGCCGTTGGGGTCCTCGGCCTGCTCGGGTGGCAGGAAATCGGCCCGCAAGCCCTTGCAATGCACCTGCCAGCTCACCCCGGCGTCGCGGCTGCGCCAGACGCCGGCGCACGAGACGGCCACCAGCAGGTCGGCGGCGTCCGTCGGGTGCGGGCAGATGGAATGGATGCCGGGCTCGGGGTAACCGCCACCGAACCAGCCCAGACGCTCGGGCCGGTTCCACAGGCCCTCCACCAGTTGCCAGCTTTGCGCGCGGTCGCTCGACACGAACAGCCCGCCGGGCAGGGTGCCGCACCAAAGCCGCCCGTCAACGCTGCGCTCCAGGCTCCAGATCAGGCCGAGCTTCCAGGGGAAGGGCTGCGGCGGCTCGTCCGGCTGCTCGGGGTACTGGGGGCAGCTGACCTCGCGCCAGTGGGCGCCGAAGTCGTCACTGGCGTGCAGCTTGACGCCGAAGTGCCCAAGGTTGAGCGCCGCGAGCATGAAGCCGTCGGCGTCGGGCGGCAGCAGCATGCTCACCGGCTCGGCCAGAAAACTGATGCGTGCCACATCCCACCCACCACCGCGGCGCTGCAGTTCCAAGAGGCCCTTGCGGGTCGCCAGCCAAGCCCTCATGACTCATCCTCCGGAAAGGGCCTGCAGCACATGCACCTGGCTGGAAGGGGCCAGCGCGGTGAGCAGATCGGTGCTGCGGCGGCCGTCGACGAACACCGCCACGTTGGGGCGCAGTCCGCCCTGGTCGTCGAGCACATAGCCGCGCAGCCTGGGGTTCACCGCGAAGGCAGCCGCCAGCGCCTCGCTCAAGGTCGCCGCCTCACAGTGCAGCTGCGGCGCTGCGGTGAAACGGCGCAGTTGCGGCGTGAAGTGCAGCTCGGCCATGCGCCATGCTGCCGCGCCGGCCTTCGCGGTGCCGCGAGGGAAAGCCCGTAGCATCGGCGCCAAAGGGAGCCCTCGAATGCCGATCCATGAGTCGCTGATCTCTCCGACCGCCAACCCGCAGCTGGAACGCGGGCTGCGCGAGCGCATGTCGCGCCATGCCGCCATCGCGGGCGGCTTCGGTCAGCTCGAAGCGCTGGCTTTGCGAATCGGGCTGATGCAGGACAGCCTGACGCCACGCTTCCGCGACCCGGTGCTGACCTTGTTTGCCGGTGACCACGGCCTGGCGGTGGACGGCCTTCCCCAGCCCTGGGGCCGGCCCAGCCACGAGCAGGCCCTGCTGGCGCTGCAGTCGCGACTGCCCTGCGCCGTCATTGCGCGACTGCACGGCCTGCAGTTGCAGGTGGTGGACTGCGGGTTGGCGCAGGAGCTGGCGCCCCACCCCAAATTGCTGCTGCGCAAGGTGGCGCACGGCACGCGCAACGCGCGCGTCGGGCTGGCCATGCAGCCGCACCAGGTGCAGGCGGCGCTGCGCGTCGGCATGGAACTGGCCGATGCGCTGAGCGGCAACGTGCTGGCGCTGGCCGGCTTGGGCCAGGGCAGCACCGAGAGCGCGCTGCTGCTGCTGGCGCGCATCGACGCCCGCCATCTCGGCGAGATGCTGCCCTTCGACGCCGCACCGCAGTTGCTCGAGTTGCTGCAGCTGACGCTCAACCGGCACCGCGAGGCGCTCGATCCGATGGACGCGCTGGCCGCTTTCGGCGGTTTCGAGATCGCTGTGATGGTGGGCGCCATGCTGGTGGGCGCCAGCAAGCGCAAGCTGTTGTTGGTGGATGGGCTGCCGGCCTGCGCGGCGCTGCGCGTGGCCGCCGCCATCGCCGCACCGGTGACCGACTACGCGGTGTTCTGCCGCAGCAGCAACGACCCCGGTCTGGACGTGGCGCTGCAGGGCTTCAAGGCCGGCACCCTGCTCGAGCTCGGTCTTTCCACCAGCGACGGCATGGGTGCCGCGCTGGCCTGGCCGCTGCTGCGCAGCGCGGCGGCGCTGTTGTCCGACGTGCACGAAGGCAGCGTGGCGCCCCTGTCCGCACCGGAGCCGGCTCCGGCACTCACCGACCCGCGCGACACCGTCATCACCGAGCGGCTCGACGAGGCCTCGGACACCACCCTGCCTCAGCGCGACATGTGATGCGGCGAGGTCGGTGGCGGGCGGCGCGGCCCGCCGTCGTCGTCGCGTTCCGGAACCTGGTTGGCGTTGTAGGCCGGCATCTGTGGGCTGGTCTGCGGGATGGTCGGCTGCGAATGCGCGCCGGGCTGTGACAGGCCCGCTGGCACGGCCTGCTGCTGCGGCGCCTGCGGCATCACAGGGGGCGGCGCAGGGGCGGCGCTGAGCGCCACCGCCGGCAGCACGCCGGTGCTGGCGGGTGCCAGCTCGGGAACTTGCAGCTGCACCTGCACCGCCTGCCCCTGGCCCAGGCCCGCCGAACGCGCTCCGACGCTGAGCAGGCGCAAGCCCTCCAGCACCGGCTGACCGACCCGGAAGGCGCGCGCCGGCGTGCCGTCCACGCTGATCAAGGCCAATCCTTGCTGGGTCTGCAGGCCGGGCTCGCGCGGCGCCACCACCCCAAGCAATTGCAGGCGGCTCGACAGCTCGGGCGCGGCCGGTGCGGCCGCCTCGACCGGCGCGACCTCGACCGCGCCGAACAGCGGCGTCAGGTCGGCCGCTGCCGGAAGCTCGGGCGCCAGCACCTGGGTGCCCGGGGGCGCCGCCAGCGGCGTGGCCAACAGGCGCAGCAGCAGGGCCATGGCGGTCCAGCCCACCAGGGCCCAGACCGTCAGCGTCGTCAGTCTTCGCAGCAACATGCGGCCATTATCATGAGCCGCGTCCCCTCCCCTGCTGCCGCCATGCGCCGTTTCCCCGCCCGCCGTCCGTCCGGTTTCACCCTCATCGAGCTGCTGGTGGTGCTGATCATCATCGGCGTGCTGGCCGCACTGGTGGTGCCCAATGTGCTGAGCCGCGCCGACGACGCCCGCGTCACCGCGGCGCGCACCGACGTCAACAACCTGATGCAGGCGCTCAAGCTCTACCGCCTCGACAACCAGCGCTACCCGGCCGCCGACCAGGGCCTGGAGGCACTGGTGCGCCGGCCCAGCGTCGGCACGCCGCCGCCGAACTGGCGCGTCTACATCGAGAAGCTGCCCAACGACCCCTGGGGCCGGCCCTACCAGTACGTGAATCCCGGCGTGAAGGGCGAGGTCGACGTGTTCAGCTTCGGCCGCGACGGCGCTGCCGGGGGCGAGGACGCGGATGCCGACATCGGTTCCTGGCAGTAAGCGCGGCCGCGGCTTCACCCTGATCGAATTGCTGGTGGTGGTGGCGCTGGTGGCGGTGGCCACCGCCACGATCGGCCTGGCGCTGCGCGACCCGGCCCAGGCCCAGCTGGAACGCGAGGCCGAACGCCTGATCGCCCTGCTGGAAACCGCACGCGCCGAGGCCCGCGCCGCCGGGCTGCCGGTGCGCTGGCGGCCCGCGGCCGGCGGTGCGCAGGGCGACGCCGCCTTTGCCTTCGTCGGCCTGCCGCAGCGCGTCAAGCTGCCGCAGGCCTGGCTGGGCGAGCCGGTCATCGTCGATCTGGACGGCGAGGCGCGCGAGCTGCTGCTCGGCCCCGAACCCCTGCTGCCGCGCCAGGGCCTGCGACTGCGCCTGGGCGAACAGCAGTTGCGCATCGGCAGCGACGGGTTGAAGCCCTTCGCCATCGAACCATGAACGCCCTGGCCTGCCGTCTGCGCCTGCCGGTGCGGGGCGCGGGCACGACCGGGCCGCGGGGCTTCACGCTCATCGAGGTGCTGGTGGCGCTGGCCATCGTGGCCGTCGCGCTGGGCGCCGGGGTGCGCGCCTCCGGCAGCCTGACCGACAACGCCGAACGCCTGCAGCTGATGAGCGCCGCCCAGTGGTGCGCCGAGAACCAGCTGGTGGAGCTGCGCCTGCAGCGTCAGTTCCCCGGCGTCGGCGACAGCCGCTTCGACTGCGAGCAACTCGGTCGCCGCTTCATCGGTCAGCTGCAGGTTCGCGCCACGCCCAACCCCAACTTCCGGCGCGTCGACGCCGTGGTGGGCAACGCCCAGGTGCCCGCCCTGCTGACGCTGTCCACCATCATCGGCAGGTTCTGATGCCGTCCCTGCCTGCTTCCGGTCGACGCCCTGGGCGCGGCTTCACCTTGGTGGAGGTGCTCGTCGCGCTGATGCTGATGGCCCTCATGAGCGCCATGGCCTGGCAGGGTCTGGACGGCATGCTGCGCTCGCGCGAAGTGACGCAGGCCGCCATCGAACGCACCGCGCTGCTGCAGACCGTGCTGGCGCAGTGGGAGCAGGACCTCGATCAGATCCAACCCAGCGGCGTGGTGGGTGCGCCGCTCGACTTCGACGGCCTGCGCCTGCGCTTCACGCGCCGCCAGCCCGAGGGCCTGCAGGTGGTGGTGTGGATGCTGGCCGAGGGCCGCTGGAGCCGCTGGGCCTCGCGCCCCGTGACGCGCCTGGCCGAACTGCGCGCCGCCTGGGAGCGCAGCGAGCAGCCGCTGACGCTGGCCAGCGAGAGCCTGACCCTGCTGGAGGGCGTGGCCGGCTGGCAGCTCTACTACTTCTGGGACAACGCCTGGGCCAATGCGCTGTCCACCGGCGGCGAGGCGCCGCCGGCCAAGACGCCCGAGGGTCAGGGCCAGCCGCAGGCCGCAGCGCAGGCGCTGCCCAGGGGCCTGCGCATGCAGATCGAGTTTGCGCCGGCCAGCGGCCTGGGCGGCACGCTGACGCGCCAGGTCCAGCTGGTGTCCTCGCCATGAAGACCCCACGCACCCACCGGCGAGGCGCGGCCTTGCTGACCGCCATGGTCATCGTCACCCTGGTGGCCAGCCTGGCGGCGGCCATGGTCTGGCGCCAGTTCCGCGCCGTGCAAATCGAGGCCGCCGACCGCGCACGTGCACAGGCCGGCTGGGTGCTGGTGGGCGCGCTGGACTGGGCACGGCTGATCCTGCGCGAGGACGCCCGCGCCAACGAGCGCGAGCCGGTCGACCACCTCGGCGAGGTCTGGGCCGTGCCGCTGGCCGAGGCGCGCCTGTCGACCTTCCTGGCCGCCGACAAGGGCCAGAGCCTGGACGCCGACGCCGGCCCCGAGGCCTTCCTGTCCGGCAGCATCGAGGACGCGCAGGGCCGCTACAACCTGGCCAATGCAATTGAGAAGAAGGAGCCCGACGGCGCCGAGACGCGCGTCGTCGAGCGCCTGGCCGAGAGCGCCGGGCTGTCGCGCGCGGCCGTTCAGGTCTGGCTGGAGCAGCTGCGCCAGGCCCGCCACGCCAGTCCCGACGCCCAGGACGCACCACTGCGCGCCCGCTCGCTGGAGCAACTGGCCTGGTACGGGCTGGACGCCACGGCCCGCGCCAAGCTCGAGCCCTGGCTGGTGCTGCTGCCCGAGAAGAAGCCGGTCAACGTCAACACCGCACCGCGCGAGGTGCTGGCGGCGCTCGCCGACGGCATGAACCTGGCGTATGCCGAGCGCATCGTGCAGCGGCGGCGCAACCAGGCGTTTCGGGATGTCGGTGAATTGAAACTGCTGCTGCCCGAGCTGCCGGCCGGCGCGCTCGACGGCGAGCGCGTGGCCTTCCGCAGCGAGTATTTCTTCGTCACCGGCCGCCTGCGCCTGGACGAACGCGTGATGCAGCAGCGCTCGCTGGTGCAGCGCGAAGCGCGCGGCGAGGTCAATGTGCGCCGTCGCGAGCGCGTCAGCAGCCTGGACGAGACCGGGAGCGGGCAACGGACGCCGCTGTTGGCTCCCTAGGGAGGGTCTGCATCACCCCGTGCGGCCCGCGTTTGCGAGAGAAGCGGCCGGCTCGTAGGCGGCGCGCGAAGGTCGGACTCGCCGTCCGACAGCCGAGCGCGCCAACGACCGAGCGGGCCGCTTATATCGCAAACCCATGCGGGCCAGCGACTTTTCGGGTGATGGCCGGCGTTGCGAACCTTGCCCAGGCCGCCAGCCTGGCCTGCGGCTCACGCCTTGGCCAGTCAGCCCGAAAAGTCGTGGCGCGGGCGCA
>JAYRUQ010000013.1:0-84900 GCA_041919015.1 Inhella sp. | reverse complement strand
CGACCGAGGCCGTGACGCGCAGGGAGCGGCCGTCGTCCAGCGCGATGGGGGCGCCGGACAGCGTGCGCATCAGGCGCTGCGCCACGTGGCGCAGCTCGTGGGCGCTGACCGTCGGCATGTGCAGCAGGAATTCCTCGCCACCCCAGCGCGCCAGCAGGTCCTCGCTGCGCACCTGGGCCGCCAGCCGCTGTGCGACGGCCTGCAGCACCTGGTCGCCGCCGGCGTGGCCGTAGCCGTCGTTGATGGCCTTGAAGTGGTCGATGTCGAGCATCAGCCAGCCGCCCGCACCGCTGTTGAGGCCGTCCGTGTCGCCCTTCTTGGCCAAGGCCTGCAGCAGCGCGCGGCGGTTCAGCAGCTGCGTGAGCGGGTCGCGGTCGGCCAGGCTCTGCAGGCGGGCCTGGTTGTGGCGCAGTCGGCGGTGCGCGGCGTTGGAGCCGGCCCATAGCAGCGCCGCCAGCGTCAGCCCGATGCCCACCAATGCGGCGGCCAGCGCAAAGATCCACTGCAGCGCCTGCTGGTTCTCCAGGGTGCGCTGTTGCAGGGTCTGCTGCTCGCGCAGCAGGGCCAGCTGCGCCTGTTGGCGCGCCTTGGCCTGTGCGGCCTGCTGGTCGGCCAGTTGGCCTTCGCGCTCGTCGCGCTGCACCGACTCGGCCAGCTCGCGCTCGGCGTGGTAGGCGCGCAGCGCGTCGTCCCATTGCGCGGCCAGTGCCCAGGCGTCGGCGCGCTCGCGCAGCATCTCCTGGCGCGCGCGGGGCGGCTCGGCGGCCTCGTTGCTGGCGCCCAGCAGCGCCATCTGGGCGCGTGCCGCGGCGAACTCGCGCAACTGGATCAGCGCCAGGCTCAGGTTGTGGCGCAGGCTGCGATGCAGCGCCGGGCTGTTGACCTGCGCGGTCGCGGCCAGTGCCGCCTCGGCGGCCGTGCGCGCCTGTTGCGGCTTGCGCTGCTGCAGGTAGTGGTCGGCCAGATTGACGCGGGCCAGGGTGGCCAGGCCCTCGGCGCCCTGGCGCTGCGCCAGTTGCAGCGCGCGCTCCAGCGCCTGGCCCTGGGTGGCCCAGTCCTGCTGCAGGCGCGCGACGATGGCCACGTTGACCTGCACATAGCCCTGCGCCACCTCGTCCAGCCCCGGCAGTGCCAGGGCGCTGCGCAGCTGCTGCTGGGCGGCCTCGCGCTCGTCGCGCAGCGCGTGCAGCATGGCCATATGGCCCAGGCTGTCGGCCTGGCGCGCCGGGTCGCCCAGGCGGCGCGCCGCCGCCAGCGCCTGCTGCTGGGCGAACAGGGCCTGGCCGATTTCCTCGAAGTGCTTGTGCAGGTGGGCGCGCAGCCACCACATCTCGTAGCCGAGGCGTTCGTCGCAGGGCCCCCGCTCGGCACAGCGCGCGTGCACGCCCAACGCGCGCTGCAGCAGCTCGACGGCCACCGGCTCGCGGCCGGCGCGGCGCGCCAGCAGTGCGCGCAGGTAAAGCCCGGCCGCCTCGTCGGCCTTGCCCAGCGCGCGCTGGGCGTCCTGCACACGGCCGGCCTTGACCAGCAGCCAGGCGCTCATCCAGTGGCGCAGCGCGCCCTCGTCGCCCGGCAGCTGGCGCAGCGCATCGACCGCTGCGGCCGGGCGTTGCTCGGACAGGCGGCGCAGGCGATCCATGTCGGCGGCCTCGTCGGCCCATGCTGGCGCCAGGCCGGCGACCAGCAGCCCTGCGGCGCAGCGGCGCAGCCAGCGGCCCAGCAGGCTCATCGCGCTCATCGCGCTCATCGCGAGCCTCCGGGGCCCTTGATCTGCGCCAGCTGCAGCTCGCCGCGCTCCTGGGCGGCATTGAAGTCGATCAGCGCGGCACTCAGGGCCGCGAAGTCGCTGACCCGCGCATCCAGCAGGCACCAGGCCTGGTTGCGTCCGCTCGACTTGGCCAGGTACATCAGCACGTCGGCGGTGTCGACGGCCTTGTCGCCCGGCCAGGGCAGCGCGCCGAGCGGCCAGACCAAGGCGCCGATCGACACGCTGACCGGCACCGAGCGGCCGTCACGCAGCGAGACCGGGCTGCCGGCGATGTCCTCGAGCACGCGGCGCAGCATGCCCTGCAGCAACTCGGCGTCGGCCTCGGACAACCAGATCAGGAACTCCTCGCCGCCCCAGCGCACCACGCGGTCGACCTCGCGCACGGCGCCGCGCAGCCGCCCGGCGATGGCCTGCAGCACCAGGTCGCCGACGGCGTGACCGTAGGCGTCGTTGAGCATCTTGAAATGGTCGATGTCGATCAGGGCCAGCGCCGCGCCCTTGCTGCCCGAGGGCTTGTGGCCCGTCAGCAGGCCCTGCATGGCGCGGCGGTTGCCCAGGCCGGTGAGCGGGTCGACCTCGCTGAGCGCGGCCAGGTCGCGGTTGCTGCGCGCCAGCAGCCGGTTGGTGCGGCGCAGGCGCCGCACCAGCACCGTCAGCAAGGCGATCAGGGCGATGGCCACCAGCACCACCAGGGTGGCCATGCCGTAGCGCAGGCGCTGCGCGCGGATGGTCTGCTCGCGCAGCGCGTTCTGCTCGGTCAGCAGCTTGGCCTCGATCTCGCGCTGCTGGGCGTCGAAATTCTGCTGCGCCTTGGCCAGCAAGGCGCGCCGGTCGGCCCGCGTGTGCTCCTGCGCCAGCGCACGGTACTGGGTGAAGGCGCGGTAGGCGGCGGACAGGTCGCCGGCCTTCTGCAGCGCCTCCCCGAGTTCCTCGAGCCCGACCGCGGCCTGCAATCGGCCGCCGCGTTGCAGCTCCATGTCCACCGAGCGGCGCACGTCGGCGGCGCCCTCGGCGACGCGACCCAGCAGGATCTTGGCGATGCCGCGGTTGTGCAGGCCGAGGATCAGGGCGCTGTTCGAAGGCGGCGGCAGCGATTGGCGGCGCGCCTCCTCGATCAGGCGGCTGGTCAGTTGGATGGCCTCGTCGGCAAGCTGCAGGGCCTGGCGGGGCTGCCGGTTGAGCAGGTGGGAGTCGCTGAGGTTGGCGAGCATCAGCGCCAGGCTCTCGGGGTTGTTGGCGCGGCGCTCGTGCTGCAGCGCCTGCTCGCCGATCTGCAGGCTGTCGGCATTGCGTCCGGCAAAGCCCAGCACGGCCGCCAGCGAGTCCAATGCGCCCGACTTCAGGGCGTCGTCGTCGCCCTTCTCGGCCAAGCGAACCGCTTCCTCGGCACTGCGCAGCGCGCGCTCGTGCTGGTCGAGCCGGCCCTGCGCGAAGGCCAGCGCGGCCAGGGCCGCCGAACGCCGGCTGTCGGAACCGACCTGCTCCAGCCAGTTCAGGGCCTCCAGGCGCAGCACCATGGCGTACTCGGGGTCGCCGCCTTCCTCAATGGCCGCCGCGCGGGCCTGGCGCTGTCGCGCCTGCCAGAGCGCCGGCGCCTCCGTGGGCGGCGCCGCCATCAACTGCGCGAACTGCTTGGCCTCGCTGATGGTCTCGGCATCCAGCAGGCGCCACAGCGCCGCCACTTGACGCACCAGGTCGGCCAGCGGCGCCTGCTGGGGCGGCGCGGCCGCCTGCCAGGCACGCCAGTCGGCCTCGCTGACGGTATTGGCGGGTGCCCCTGCCGTGGTCGCCAACAGGTAGAGGCGCTCCAAGGCCTCGGCGCTGCCGGGCGGCGGGCTCAGCCCGCGCAGCAACTGCAGGCGCTCGGCGGCCTGGGTCCGGGGCATCTTCTCGGCGCGTTGAAACGCCGACGCGAGCGCTTCGCCCTCGGGCGCAGCCGGGGCACCTGCCGACAGCAGGCACAGCATCAGTGCCAGGGCGCGCAACAGGCGCGGAAGCTCGCTCATGCGCGACATTCTCGACGCGCGCAAGCCCCTGCCCATGCCAGAGAAACACCCAGACGCGACGCCCAATCCGGGCGCCGGGCCCTCAGGTGCGGAAGCGGCTCAGCGCGTTGACCAGGCCCTCGGCCTGCTGGCGCAGCGTGGCGGCGGCGGCGGCGGCCTGCTCCACCATGGCGGCGTTCTGCTGCGTGCTGCGGTCCATCTCGGCCACCGCGGCGTTGACCTGCGAGATGCCGACGGATTGCTCGGCCGCGGCGCGCGTCACGTCGTCGACCCTCTGCGAGACGCGGGCGATGGCCTCGACGATGCCTTGAACGGCCTCGGCACGCATGGCCCATGCCCGGGAAAGTCTGCGATTGGTTGATGGCCAGCGGCAGCTGCGTGATGCGCAGCAGCAGATCCTGGGCGCTCGAGACGGGCTGCAGCGAGACGGTGCCCAGCGCCTGCAGGTCCTGCAGCTGGGCGCGGCCGCCGAGCCAGGACTGCCGACCCAATGCCAGCATCAGCACGATGGCCACCAGCGGCGCCAGCGCCACTTTCAGGCCGATGGGAGCGTTGCGGATCCGGTCCATGGCTCGCCCCTGCGCGGCTTGCCGTTCAGCGGCAGACGCCCACAGCGATGAAGCCGTCGCCCGAGGGCAGCTTCTCGACACAGGGGGTCTTGGTCTCGATCTTCTGGGTCTGCGGGTGCGGCCAGCCGGAGTCCAGCCAACCCTTGCCCTTGGTGGCGCCGATCTTGTTCATGTCGACCACGATGACCACGCCCTTGGCGTCCTTCAGGCCGCCCATGTCCTTGCCGACGATGGCCCTGTTGGCCCCGGGCGCCAGACCGACGTTCTTGCCGTCGTGGACCATCACGTAGAGGTCCTTCTTGTTCCAGTTGGCCTTGTCCTCGGTGAAGTCTGTGCGGGCCTGTGCGACACCGACCTTTTTGAGGGGCTCGATGCCCGCCTTCACCATGGCGGTGGCTTCCTCCTTGCTGCCGCGCTCCTGCGCCCAGGCGGGCAGGGCGATGGCGGAGGTCAGCACAATGAAGGCGAAACGAGGTTTGGTCAGAGGCATGGCGAGTCCTCTGCGCACCCCAGAACCAGGGCTGCCCGGCCCGTCCCCGGCGGGAGGTGGGGTGCCGGGCAAAGCCCGTTCACCTCAAGCGACGAAAGCTGAGGGAGCCGATGGATGCGCAATCTGACAGCGCTTGTGGGCCCGTGGATACCACCGCGTCGGCCAGGCGCGGCCACAGCGCCTCGGGCAGGTCGTGGCCCCAGCCCTCGATGACCGTCAGGCGCGCCTGCGGCAGGCAGCGCGCCAGCTGCCGGCCATGGGCCAGCGGCAGCATCGGATCGGCGCTGCCGTGCACGATGTGCACCGGCATGCGCAGCTCGTGCAGCCAGCGGCTGCGGTCGCCGTCGGCGGCGATGGCCAGCAGCTGGCGCAGCGTGGCCTGCGGGCGCCAGGCGCGCGCCGCACTCTCCTCGACCTTGGCACGCAGCTCGGCTTCCGGGCTGGGGTAGGCCGGACCGGCCAGCGCCTTGTAGAGCTGGGTGTAGTGATCGAGCGCCTCGAGCCGGCTGCGCGGCCGCTTCAGCATCAGGCGGCGCAGGCGCGGCGCCGGCAAGGGCAGGCGGCGCGCGCCGCTGCCCGTCATCCACAGATGCAACTGGCCGACGAGCTGCGGATGGCGCCGTGCCAAATGCTGCGCCACCATGCCGCCCATCGACACACCGAGCACCTGGGCCCGGCGGATGCCGAGCTGGCGAAGCAGCGCGGCGGCATCGTCGGCCAGCTCGGCCAGGGTGTAGGGCGCGCGCAGCGGCAGGTGCAGCGCATGCTTGAGCGCCGACCACAGCAGGGGCGGGGTGGGCAGATGGTCCTGGCTGCTCGACAGGCCGATGTCGCGGTGGTCGTAGCGGATGACGCGAAAGCCGCGCGCCGTCCAGCGCTCGATCAGGCCCTGCGGCCAGGCCGTCAGCTGCAGACCCAGGCCCATGACGAGCAGCAGCACCTCGCCATCGGCAGGGCCTTCGTCGACGCAGACCAGTTCCTGGCCGCCGACGCGCAGGCGTCGCTCCATGCAGGCGCTCAGCGGTACAGCCAGCGCAGCGCGGCCGGTGCCTCGAAGGGCTTCCACTGCCCTTCGGGTTGCGCCAGCCGGTCGGTCACCACATGGATGGCCAGCGGGTTGACGCCCAGGCCGATGTGGCTCGAAGGCACCTCGACGTTCTCGACGCGCGGCCCCGGCGGGTTGACGCTGCACTGCCAGGCCACCACGCCGTCGCTCTTCGAGTAGACGCTGGTGCAGGGCACCGACGGCGGCTCGCGCAAGGGCGCCAGCGCCTCCTCGTCGTGGCTGTCCTGGCCGCTGACCAGCTCGAACAGCTTCCAGGCATGGGTGGCGCGCGGGTGGCCGGCAAAGGGGGTTCCCAGCGTCACCACGCTGCGCACCAGGTCGGGCCGGCGCTTGGCCACTTCGCGCGCGTACAGGCCGCCCAGGCTCCAGCCCACCAGGCTGGCCTTGCGGTGGTAGCGGCGGTAGGCCGCCTCCAGGTCGGCCTCGCACTGCTCCAGCACGCCCGGGCGCGGACCGAAATTCAGGCCCTGGTTCCAGGGCAGCGCGATGTGGCCGAGGCGGTCGAACAGATTGCGCATCGGCAGCGTGGACAGGTCGCTGGCGCCCAGGCCCGGAAACACCAGCACCGGGTGCGTGTCGCCGGGCGCGGCGCGGCGCAGCAGCGGCAGTGCGGCGCCCAGCGCGGCCAGCTCCCAGGGCGCGCGGCCCTCCAGCAGCAGCAGCAGCGGGTTGGGTGGGGCGACCTCGACGTCGGGCGCGGGCTTGGGGCGGCGGCGTTGCATCAGCATGGGGGGATTGTCCTCAGTCCTCGGCCGCCAGCTCGATGAAGCTGTCGTAGGCGCGGCGCAGGTGCGCCGCCAGCAGGTCGATGTCGGGCAGCGCCTCGCCGCAGGCGATCAGCCCCACCTCGAGGTGCTTCTCGTAGGTCTGCACCGTGATGTTGAGCGCGATGCCGTGCACCACGATGGAGGCCGGCGCATTGGTCAGCATGCGCGCGCCCGCCAGGTAGAGCGCAACCGGCACGCCCGGCACGTTGGAGATGACCACGTTGACCAGCGGCGGCACGCGCTCGGCCACGCCGCCCCAGGCCCGTGCGGCGGCCGGCAGCAGCCAGGGCAGGCCGATGGAGGGGAAGTCGGTCGGCATCAGCTGCTTGAGCGAACCGAGACCGGCCTTCATGTGCCGGCTCGCCTCCAGCACATGGCTGAAGCGCTTGCGCGGGTCGGCGATCTGCGTGCCCAGGCTCAGGCTGCTCATCGTCACCTGGTTGTTGGCGGCGTCGTCGCCGGCGTCGCGCATCGACACCGGCACGGCGGCAATCAGCGGTTTGCGCGGCAGCTCGCCGGCGCCCTTCAGGTACTCGCGCAGCGCCGTGCTGCACAGGTAGAGCACGGCGTCGTTGAGGCTGCACTGCAGCGCCTTGCGCGCCGCCTGCAGGGCCGGCAGCGGCAGGTGCAGGGTGGTGAAGCTGCGCGTGGCCGACACCGCCACGTTGAAGCGCGTGCGCGGCGCCAGATTCAGCGAGGAATGGCCCGGCGTCGGCGCCTTGGCCTCGCCCTTGACGCGTGCCAGCAGCGCCTTGGCGCTGCGCGCCAGCACGTCGCCGGCGGCGCTGCCGGCCACCTTGGTCAGCACCCCGGTCGAGCCGGGCAGCGCGCGCGCCAGGTCGATGAACTGGCGCGCCTGCTCGCTCAGCGCCAGCCGCCACTGGTCCACCGTGCCCAGCGGCGGCACGTCCTTGCCGGCGCGGCGGCGCTTGGTGGCCACCGGCATCTCGCGCGGCTCGGGGCCGAGGTCGAGCAGCACCTGGGCCAAGGCGACCGCGGCCTGACCGTCCACCGCCGCGTGGTGCAGCTGGGTGTAGAGCGCGACGCGGCGGTGTCCGTTGTCCGAGGGCGCCAGGTCCTCGAAGACATGGAAGCGCCACAGCGGCCGGTCGCGCGGCAGCAGCTGCATGTGCAGGCGCGCCACCGCGGCGTGCAGGTCGGCCAGCGTGGCGCCGGGTTCGAGCGCCTCGGCCAGCACATGCTGCTCGAGCTTGGGCGTGACGTCGAGCCAGACCGGGTTGACCAGGTTGAGCGGCATCTCGGCCAACTGGCGGCGCAGAGCCGGCGCGTGCGGCAGGCGCGCCTGCAGGTGCTTGCGCAGCGCGTTGATCCAGCGGCCGCGGAAACCGTGCGGCAGCTCGAACAGGTGCAGCGCGCCCACATGCATGGGCATCTCGGGCGTCTCCAGATGGAGGAATAGCGCGTCCAGACCGGGCACTTGATGCACGTCGACCCCTTGTCGTCAAGCTGTGGCGGGGCATCTTGACATGCCCGGATGCGGCCCTATGTGCGGGTTCAAGGGGATGCCCTTTGTTCCTCCCCGATTCACAAGGAGCCCACCATGCCCGCCATGACGACCCGTTTCGATCCCTTCCGCGAGTTCTGGCCCGAGGTGTTCGCCCGCCTGCCGGCGCGTGCGGCGGAGGGCGTGCCTGCCGAGATCCGGCTCGACGTCAGCGAGACGCCGAGCGCCTACACCGTGCGGGCCGAGATGCCCGGCGCGCGCAAGGAGGACATCCATGTGCGCGTCGAGGGCAACGCGGTGTCCATCGCCGCCGAGCGCCAGCAGACCCGCGAGCAGAAGGAAGGCGAGCGCGTGCTGCTGCGCGAGCTGGTGAGCGGCAGCGTGGCGCGCAGCTTCACGCTCGCGCAGGACATCGACGAGGCCGCCGTGCAGGCCAGGCTGGAGGACGGCGTGCTGACCCTGCTGCTTCCCAAGCGCAGCGGCGGCGGGGCGCGGCGCATCGAGATCCAGTGAAAAAGGGCCCCATGCGGGGCCCTTGGGTGTGTCCTAGGCGCGCCGCGCGCTGCCTCAATCCGCCAGGATCACCTTCTGGCGGCTCTCGGCCCAGGTCTCGTACTGCTTGCCGAAGGCCTTGTCGACGTCGTTGCGCTTGACCTTGAAGGTCGGCGTGATGAGGCCGTTGTCGACCGTCCAGGGCTGCTTGAACAGCACGATGCAGTCCATCTGCTCGTGCGGGTCGAGCGTCTCGTTGATGCTCTTGAGGTGCTCGGCCAATTCGGCCTTGAGGCCCTCGGGGTCGCTGGCGGCGCGCTCGATGCCGCCGGGGCTGAGCATGCCCAGGCCGATCGGCTGGCCCATGTTGGCGCCGACCACCGCGCAGGCCTCGACGGCACCGTTCATGACGATCTTGTCCTCGATCGGCGCCGGCGCCACGTACTTGCCCTTGCTGGTCTTGAACAGGTCCTTGACGCGGCCGGTGATCTTCAGGCACTTCTCGGCGTTGTGTTCGCCCTTGTCGCCGGTGCGCAGCCAGCCGTCCTGGGTGAAGGCCTCGGCGGTGAGCTCGGGCTCCTTGTAGTAGCCCTTCATCACGGCCGGCGACTTCATCTGGATCTCGCCGGTCTTCTTGTCGATGCGCACCTGCACGCCGTCATAGGCCGGGCCCACGGTGCCGGTCTGGTCCTTGCCGGGCACGGTGATGTGGCTGACGGCCAGGTTCTCGGTCATGCCATAGCCCTCGCAGACCGGCAGGCCGAGCTTGCGGTACCAGGCCAGCAGTTGCGGCGGCATGGGTGCGGCGCCGCCGGCGGCGATGCGGCACTGGTCGAGGCCGAGCGCGGTCTTGACCTTCTTCTTGACGATGCTGGAGAGAATGGGAATGCGCAGCAGCTTGTCGAGCTTGGCCTGCGGCTGCTTGGACAGGATGCCCTGCTGGAACTTGACCCACAGGCGCGGCACGCTGAAGAAGATGGTCGGTCGCGCGCGCTGGATGTCGGCCACGAAGGTTTCGAGCGAATCGGCAAAGAAGATGTGCATGCCGGTGCGCAGCCAGCCGTGCTCGACCAGCACCCGCTCCACCACGTGGGCCAGCGGCAGGTAGCTCAGCATGCGGTCGTTCTGGCCCATGGTGATGCGGCCCAGGCCGGCCATCAGCGCCCAGGCGAAGTTGCCGAAGGTGTGCATCACGCCCTTGGGCGCGCCGGTGGTTCCCGAGGTGTAGATCAGGGTCGCCAGCTCGTCGGCGCCGCGCACCGGCTGGCCGACCAGCGGGGTGTTGTCGACGACGATCTCGTCCCAGCTCTGGTAGGCGGAGCGCACGTCGTCCGGGCTCAGCGCGTAGCTGTAGCAGGGCAGGCCGGCGGGCACGCCGGGCTTCATGCCTTCCCAGCCGTCGAGCTTGCCGATGAAGCAGGCCTTGGCCTCGCTGTGTTCGAGGATCTGGGTGATGGTGCCGGGCGCCAGCGTGGGGTAGAGCGGCACCGAGACGTAGCCGGCCATCCAGATCGCCAGGTCGCTCATCAGCCACCAGGCGCAGTTCTTCGACAGGATGGCGACCTTGCTGCCCTCGGGCCAGCCCTGGCTCTTCAGGAAGGTGGCCATGCGGCGCACCTCGTCGGCCACCTGGCCCCAGGTGTAGTTCTTGACCTCGCCATGGCCCATCGGCTGGGTCAACGCCACCCGGCTGGGCGCGGCCGATTCCCAGTAGTACAGGCACTGCAGTGCGAGGTGGTCGGGGGAGATCGGTGTGCTCATGGTGCTCGTTGGAAGTGGACTGCGCGGGACAGCGACGGTAGCGGTTCGGCGCGCTGCTGCGTCTGGGGGCTTTTCCGGGCTGTGACTAGAGTGAATCCCCCAGGGCAGGAGGGACGCCGAGCCCCGATTGAAGCCGAGCCGGGCCTGCGGCGGGGTCAATAGGCCCAGGGCCAGGAGGGATTCGGCTCGCCCTCGGCGAGCTGGCGGCGCAGGCCGTCCAGCGGGTGGCGGCGGCCGGCCATGGCGGCGTCCAGGCGCGCCGGCCGGGCGGCGTCGGCGCGCGCCAGCGCGGCCTGCTGCTCGGCGGCCGGCGCGCCGTTGGCGCGCAGCGCGGCCGCCAGCTGCAGATGGGCGGCGTAGCTCGCCAGGCCCTGCGGCTCGGGCAGGCCAGCCAGCAGCTGGCTGGCGCGGCGCGCGGCCTGCAGTCGTGCTTCGGGACGCCCGGCGCGCAACGCGTGCAGCGCGCGCAGGCGCTCGACACGCGCCTGGTTTTGCGGCAGGGCGACCAGGCCGGGTGCCGACAGGGCCGCCAGCAGCCGCTCCAGCATCGCTTGCCCGGTGGCGGGCGGCAGGCCCAGCAGCGCGGCATCGGCCAGCTGCAGCAGGCCGTCGGCGCGGCGCTGGCCGGCCAGCAGGGGCTCGGCGTCGAGACGACGCAGGCCGTCCTCGATCGCCGCGGGCGGCAGCGCCTGGCCGGCACGCGCCCGCGCCGCCAGCACGGAGAGTTCGCGCACCAGCCCGGCGACCTGGTTGGCCGCTGGATCGGCAGCGCCCGGCCGCTGCTCGCGCTGCCAGCGCAGCAGGTGCTCGAGCGCGGCGTCCGCCTCGTCGAGCTGCCAGAGATGCTCGGCCAGCGCGCTGCGCAGGGTGCCGTGCAGGTCGTTGCCGGGGCCCAGCAGCGCGTCGATGCGTGCGCCCAGCTCCTCGGCACGCGCCACCGCCTGCGTCGCGTTCTGCATGAGCAGGCGCCACTGCGACTGCGCGTGGTTGCGCTCGCTGACGCGCACGAAGCGCTGCTGCTGCGGCGAGGCCAGCGCCTGCTGCTCGGCCAGCGCGGCGATCAGGCGCTCGGCCTCGACCAGTCGGCCCTGCTCGGTGCGCAGCACGAACAGGTACTGGGCATGGAAGGCGCGGTTGTAGTGCGGCGCGTCGTAGCTGCGCTGCACCGACGCCCATTCCTCGGTCAGCAGCGCCTCCGACTCGGCAAACCGGCCCAGCCCGGCGTAGGCCATGGCGAGCTGTTGGCGGGCGGTGACGGTGCGCTCGTGGTCGGGCCCGTGGCGCGCGCGCAGGCGCGGCAGCAGGGGTTCGAGCAGCGCCGCCGCCGGGCTGCGGTTGGCCAGCGCGGTGTGCAGGCGCGCCAGGCCGACCAGGGCCTCCTCGGTGGGCTCGGCTTCCTCGCCCCACTCGCGCCGCGCGGCGTCGAGGCGCTGCTGGGCCAGCGGGATGGCGATGTCGAAGCGGTTCATGCCCAGGTAGGTGGCGACCAAGGTGGCCAGCACGCGGTCCTTGACGGCGGGCTGGTCCGTGAAGCGCTGCGGCAGTTCGGCGCGCCGGCTTTCCAGCAGCTCGATGACGCTGGGCGGCCGGCCGCCATGGCGGTCCGGGCTGGCCGACTCCAGCAGCTCGGTCATGTAGTGGCTGACGGCCTCGGCGTCGCGCGCCGCCTGCTGCGCCAGCGTGCGCTGGTGCAGCGCCAACGCCAGGCCGCCGCTCAGCGCCGCCAGCACCAGCGTGGTGGACAGGGCCAGTGCCCGGTTGCGGCGCAGCCAGAGCCGGGTGCGGTGCTGCCAGTCCTCGCGCCGCACGCTGACCGGCTGCGACGCCAGGTAGCGCTGCAGGTCCTCGACGAAGGCGCCGACGCTGGCGTAGCGCTCGCCGGCCTCCTTGCGCAGTGCCTTGGCGCACACCGCCTCCAGGTCGCCCAGCGCAGCGGGCGCGTCGGGCGGACGGCCACAGCCTTCGCGCCGCTCGGGCAGGCGCAGCAGCTCGGCGAAGCGCGCCGGCTCGCGGTGCAGCACGGCGTGCTCGAGCTGGGCCCGCGTCAGCTGGCCGGCGCCCTGCGGCAGGAAGCCGGTGAGCAGTTCGAACAGCATCACGCCCAGTGCGTATTGGTCGGCACCGGTGCCGACCGCCTCGCCGGCCACCTGCTCGGGCGCCGCGTAGGCCGGCGTCAGGCGCGCACCGGCCCAGGCCGTCAACTCGCTGTGGGGTTGCGTGGTGTCGGGGTCGAGCAGGGTGGCGATGCCGAAGTCGAGCAGCTTGGTGGCGCCGTCCGGGCCGACGATGACGTTGGCGGGCTTGAGGTCGCGGTGCACCACCAGCTGCGCGTGCGCCGCCTGCACGGCCTGCGCCACGTCCACCAGCAGGCGCACGCGAGCGGCCACTGGCAGCTGCCGCTCGCGCACATGCGGTGCCAGGGTCTGGCCGGCCACGAACTCCAGCACGAGGTAGGCGCCGTACCGGGCGTCGACCCCGGCGTCGAGCAGCTGCGCCACGCCGGGGTGGCGCAGGCGGCCGAGCAGCCGGCGCTCGCGCGCGAAGCGCTGGCGCAGCTCCTCGCTGCCGAGCTCGGCACGCAGCAGCTTGATGGCGGCCACCGCCTCGTAGAGGCCGTCGGCGCGGTGCGCGCGCCAGACCTGGCCCATGCCACCCTCGCCCAGCAGGGTTTCGAGCTGCCAGGCACCGAGGCGCGCGCCGCTGCGCAACGCGGCCTCGGCGTGTGGTGCGCCCCTTGCGTCCGCTGCGTCCGTTGCGTCGGTACCGTCCGCTGCGTCCGCTTCTTGGCCGAGCGCCGCGGCCACCGCCTGGCGCAGCCGCGCCACCGGGGCCGCGGTGCTGCCGGTCTCGGCGGTCAGCATGCGCCGCAGGCGCTCGACCAGGCGCGCGTCGTCGCCCTCAAGGCCGGCCAGCCAGTCGTCGCGCGCCTCTGCGTCGAGCGCCTGGCCGGCGTCGTACAGGGCCGACAGGCGGGCCCAGTCGACGCCTTCCTTCACAGCATCTCGGCAAGCAGCGCGCGGGCCTTGGCCAGTTCGCGCTGCACGGTGCGCAGGCTGACGCCGCGCAGCTCGGCCACCTCGGCCGGTTCGAGCCCGGCAAAGCCGACCTGGTCGAGCAGCTCGGCGAGTGGCGGGTCGAGGCGGCGCAGCTGCTCGAGCGCCTCGCCGACCGCCACCAGGTCGAGCGGCTGGTCGGCGGCGCTGGGCAGGCCATCGGCCTGCGACAGGGTGACCCAGACCGAGTCGGCGCCGCCGCGCTTGTCACGCTGGCGGGCGCGCAGCTGGTCGATGACGACCGAGCGCAGCACCTGGCCGACGTAGGCGAAGAACTGCGCCCGCGTGTCGCCGCGCAGGCCCTCCTGCTCGGCGATGCGCAGGAAGCCCTCGTGGACCAGGCCGGTGGTGTCGAGCCCGGTCGAGCGTCCGCCGCTGTCACGCAGCCGCGCATGGGCCACGCGCTTGATCTCCGGGTACAGGCGCGCGTAGAGCGCGCTCAGCGCCTCGCCGTCACCGGCGCGGCTGCGCTGCAGCAGCTCGGTGACGCCGGCCGGCTCCATCAGGGCCTGGCCTTGCCCGCCGCCTTGGCGGCGTCGAGCTCGCGCAGCTGCTGCAGCGCGGCCTCCACGACCGGGTCGGGGTTTGGCGTCGCCTTGACGGCCTTCCACCAGTCGCCGGCCGCGCGGCCCTGCTCGAAGCCGGGCGACAGCAGCAGGGTCCGCTCGCCCTGGCTGAGCTTGACGTAGAAGCGGCCGTCGTCCTCGCGGTACTGCTTGACGAGCGGCGCCACGTTGTCCTTGACCGCCACGGCCTGAAGGCCCGTCAGTCGGCGCGAGCGGCGCAGGCCCACCGCCTCGCGCAGCCGCGCCAGCAGCGGCCGGGCGATGGCGCGCGCGCGCTCGGCGCCGCGCAGCAGGATGGCCTCGAGCGCCTCGGGGTCGGCCATCAGCTGCTCGTAGCGGGCGCGCATGGGGCCGAGCTCGCGCTCGATCTGCGCCACCAGGCGCTGCTTGGCCTCGCCCCAGCCCAGGCCGGACTGCAGCTCGGCGCGCATGGCGGCGCGCTCGTGCGCATCGGCAAAGGCGTCCCAGAGCTGGATGAAGGCCGTGCCTTCGGGCTCCTTGGGCTCGCCGGGCAGGCGCGAGTCGGTGACGACCTTGGCGATGGCGGCCTGCAGGGCGGCCAGACCGCCCTCGAACAGGGGCACCACGTTGTCGTAGCTCTTGCTCATCTTGCGGCCGTCGAGCCCGGGCAGCAGCTCGGTCTCGGCGTCCACCTGCGCCTCGGGCAGCACGAAGAACTCGCCGTCCGCACCTTCCCCATACGTGGCGTTGAAGCGCTGCGCGACGTCGCGCGTCATCTCGATGTGCTGCACCTGGTCCTTGCCGACCGGCACGCGGTGGGCGTTGAACAGCAGGATGTCGGCCGCCATCAGGATGGGGTAGCAGTACAGGCCCATGCTGACGCGCGAGTCGGGGTCCTCGCCGGCGGCGACGGCCGCATCCACCGTCGCCTTGTAGGCGTGGGCGCGGTTCATCTGCCCCTTGGCGGTCAGGCAGGTGAGCATCCAGTTGAGTTCGCAGACCTCGGGCACGTCGCTCTGGCGGTAGAGCAGCGCGCGCTCGACGTCCAGCCCCGCGGCCACCCAGGTGGCGGCGATCTGCATGCGGCTGGCCTCGACGCGGTCGGGGTCGTCGCACTTGATCAGCGCGTGGTAGTCGGCCATGAAGAAGAAGCTCTCCACGCCGTCCTGCCGCGAGGCGGCGATGGCCGGGCGGATGGCGCCGACGTAATTGCCCAGGTGCAGGGTGCCGGTGGTGGTGATGCCGGTCAGCACGCGGCGGGTGGGGGTGGCGGACTTCATGCCAGCGTCGCCATGCGCTCGCCCAGGCGGATGCCGCGGCCGCTCTCCCAGTCGCGGTTGAAGATCAGGCCCTGCTTGGGCCACAGCATCACCACCGTCGAGCCGAGCAGGAAGCGCCCCATCTCCTGGCCCTGCTCGAAGCGGTGCTGGCCGGGCGCGTAGCTCCACAGCTTCACATCGCGCAGGCGCGGCGGGTTGACCACGCCGTGCCAGGTGGTGGCCATGCTGCCGACGATGGTGGCGCCCACCAGCACCAGCACGAAGGGGCCGTGCGCGGTCTCGAACTCGCAGACCACGCGCTCGTTGCGCGCGAACAGGCCCGGCAGCGCGCGCGCCGTGGCCGGGTTCACCGAATAGAGGCTGCCCGGCACCCAGACCATGCGCTTGAGGCTGCCGGCGCAGGGCATGTGGATGCGGTGGTAGTCCTTGGGGCTCAGGTAGAGCGTGGCGAAGTGCCCGTTCTCGTAGGGCGCCGCGATGTCGGCCTGGCCGCCGCACAGCTCGAGCGTGCTGTAGTGGTGGCCCTTGGCCTGGAAGACCTGGTCGCGCACGATGGGGCCGAAGGCCGAGATGGCGCCGTCCACCGGGCAGATCCAGGGCGCATCGGCGAGCGGCCGCGCGCCGGCCTTGAGCGGCCGCGTGAAGAACGCGTTGAAGCTGGCGTAGCTGGCCGGGTCGGGGTTGGCCGCCTCGGCCATGTTGACGCCGTAGCGCGCGATGAAGCGCCGGATCATCCAGGTGGTGAGCGCACCGCCCTGCGAGCGGGCCATGCCGCCGGCCAGCTCGGTGAGCAGGCGCTTGGGCAGCAGCTGCTGCGGCAGCATGGTCTTGACGTCTTCGAAACTCATCGCGCGGCGGCGCCAGGCCCGGGGGCAAAAGGGCGCCGATTCTAGGGAGGGTCTGCCCCCCGGTCCGCGCGCCTCAGCTCGCCTGGATCTCGCTGCGGTCGCTGCGCTGCGCGCCCTGGGTGTCGGTCCAGTCGAGCTGCAGGCGGTCGCCGGCCTTGACGCCCTTGAGCGTCAGCTCCAGGAAGGGGTCCTTGCTGATGCCGCCGCCGAACTGGCCGCTGAGCAGCGGCTGGCCGTTGAGGGTCAACGTGAACTCGCGGATGTGCCAGGCCGGGATGGGCCGGCCGGCGGTGTCGCGGCGCTGGCCGTTCTCCATGATGTGGCGCATGCGCAGGCGCAGCAGCGCGCTGGCGGGCCCCGTCATGCGCGCACGGATCAGGCTGGGTTGGGTCGGTGACGCATTGCTGCTCATGCCCCGCAGCCCCCCAGCGTCACCTTGACGTCCTTGTGCACCATCAGCAGGCGGTCGTCGGCCAGCTGCACCACGCCCGTCACCCGGCCGCTCTGCGCCAGCTTGACCTGGGTGACCAGGCGCGGCTCCAGCCATTCGCTCCAGCTCAGGCTGGCCAGCAGCGCTGCGGGGTTGCGCTCGGCCAGCAGCCACAGCCGGCGCAAGCCCGCGGCCTTGCAGACCAGCTCGATGCGCACCTGCGCGCCGTCCTCGGCGATGTCGGGGGCGATCAGCTCCAGTTCGCGGCTGGGTTGCGGTGCGGCCAGCCCGAGCGCGCGCAGGCTCTCGGCCGTGCCCTGGATGTCGAAGCCCTGACGCGCCGCCTCGGCCAGCGCCTCGTCGAGCGCCAGGCCGAGGCCGGCGCCCGCGGCGAGCAGCTGGCGGCGGCCCAGACCCGCCATCAGCGCCCTGCGGCCTGTTCGAGCTGTTCCTGCACGCGCCGTGCGGCGCGCAGGCAGGCGGCGGGGTCGAGCTGGGCCTGTTCGGCCAGCAGGGCCACACGGTTCTCCAACGTGTCGGGGTCGTTCGTCAGGGTGTGGGCGATGTCGGACACGGCGGCCACGCCGCGCCGCTGCAGGGCCTCGGGCATCTGGCCGCTGGCCTGCAGGGTGACGTGGTGACGCACGCTGGCCACCGCGGCCGGCGCCAGGCCCCAGCTCTCGCACAGCGCGGCGCCCAGGGCGTCGTGGCTGACGCCGAAGGCGCTGGTCTCCAGCGCGCAGAGCTCGGAGTCGGACGCTGCGGCGCGCAGCATGGCCGGGTAATGCTGCGGCGCGTGGCGGTACAGCACCGCCTTGCCGCATTCCTCGAACAGGCCGGCCGAATGGCAGGCCCAGGGGTCGACGCCGATGGTCTGGCCGATGCGGCCCATCATCAGGCCGCGCTTGGCGGCGCGTTCCCACACCGGCTCCAGCTCGGCGGCCGGCGGGAAGGCGGCGCGCAGGCTCATCTCGAAGGCGATGGCGCTGACCTCGCGCATGCCCAGGTAGGTGAGCGCCTGGTGCACCGTCTGCACGCGCCCGCGCAGGCCGTAGAGCGAGCTGTTGACCGCCTTGAGCACGGCGGCGGCCAGCGCCATGTCACCCTCGACGAGCGCGGAGACTGCCAGCAGGTCGATTTCCTCTTCGGCCATCAGCACCGAGAGCTTGACGAGCACCTCGGGCTGGGCGGGGATTTCGATATCGAGCGAGCGCAGTTCGGGATCGACGGACATGTCGTGCCTCGAGGCAGGGGAAGGAGCCGATGCTAGCAAGCCCGCCACCCCAAGTCGGTCCGGGTTCAACCCCCGGAGGACAGGGCCTTGCGGGATTGCGCCAGTTCGGCCGCGCTGCAGTCGCGTTGGCGCTGGCCTTCCGAGCGGGAGCGGGCGTGGAAGGGCAGGGAGGCATTCTTCTCGACCACCAGCACGCCCTGGCCGTCGGCCAGGGTCTTGAAATGCTCGCTGCCGTAGCTGCCGCTGATCTGCATGTGCATCGGACGGCCCTGCACCGAGCAGACGGCCAGGCCCTTGCCGCTGCCGCCACCGATGTGCAAGCTGCTGACCGTGCAGCCGTCGCGCTCGAAGCTGGCGCGGTAGATCTGCTCCAGTTCGGCGGCCTTCAGGCCGAGCACGCACAGACCCTGCTGCGGGGCCGGCAGTTCGCGCCAGGTCTTGCCGTCGAGCGAAATCTCGGTGCGCGTCGCGTACCAGCCGGCGCGCGGCGTGTCGTCGGCCCAGGCGGTGCTGCTCAGGCCAAGGCAAAACAGGGCGGCAAGGCGGGTCTTCATGGGTTCAGGGCAGCGTCGTGATGGCGAGGGCGCACAGTATTTGTGGCAGCGGCGGGCCACCGGCCCGGCTCACACCCCCTGGGCAAGGGACCCGCTCACCAAGTTTTACAACGCCAGCAAACGCCAGGCATCCCAGCCGGTCTTGAGGATCAGCAAGCCCACCACGCCGATGAAGACCCCGCGCACGAAGCCGGCGCCGCGGCTCAGCGCCAGATGCGTGCCGATGAAGCTGCCGGCGATATTGGCCGCGGCCAGCAGCAGGGCCACCCCCCACCAGATGTGGCCGGTGGCGGCGAACAGGGTCAGCGCGGCGGCGTTGGTGGAGGTGTTCATCAGCTTGGCGGCGGCGCTGGCGTGCAGGAAGTCGAAGCCGAGCAGGCGCACGAACAGGAACACGAAGAAGCTGCCGGTGCCGGGGCCGAACAGGCCGTCGTAGAAACCGATCACCAACGCGATGGCGCCGGCCCACAGCGCCTCCTGGCGCGGCGCGTGGCGGGGTGCGTGCGCGCGGCCCAGCTCTTTCCTCGCCAGCGTGTAGGCGAGCAAGGCCAGCAGCACCAGCGGCAGCGCGATGCGCAGCGGCCGCGCGTCGATCTGCGTGACCGCCCAGGCGCCGGCTGCGCTGCCGGCCAGCGCACAGGCGCAGGCCGGCAGCCAGGTGCGCCAGCGCAGCTCGACGCGGCGCACAAAGCGCCAGGCCGCGAAGGCCGTGCCCCAGATGGCGCCGCCCTTGTTGGTGCCGAACAGGGTGGCGGGCGCGGCGCCGGGGTAGGCGGCGAACAGCGCCGGCACCAGGATCAGCCCGCCGCCGCCGACGATGGCGTCGACGCAGCCGGCCAGCAGCGAGGCGAGGGTGACGAGGGCGAGTTCGGCCATGCGGGCCGTGAATGTAGGGGGCTCAGCGCCGCCAGTGCAGGTCGAAGTCCAGCACCAGTTCCTCGCGCACCGCCAGCAGCCCGCCCAGCACGCTGAAGGGCTGCAGGCCGAGGTCGGCGTGGCGCAGCGGCAGGCGGCCGGCGGTGCGCAGGTTTGCGCCGTGCAGCCGCACATCGAGCGCCACACGCAAGGACGCCAGCCCGCCGCCGACGCTCAATCCCACCTCGGCCAGCCACCAGGGCGCGGCGCCACCGAGCGCCTGCAACTGCAGGCTGGCCTTGGGGTACCGGTCGGCCCTGAGCACGCGCAGCAGGTTGCGCAGCGTGGCGCTGCGGTCCTCGGCGCTCAGCGGCCTTTCGTCGAACTCGCCGCCGGCCGCCTGTCGCCAGGCGGCTTCGTCGAGCTGAAGCTCGGTCAGCGGCACGTCGATGCGGCCCTGCGCGCCCTCAAGCCCCTGCTCGGGCAGCCACAGCCAGCCCTCGCAGCGCGCGGCCTGCACGATGTGGTGGTGCCCGAGCCGTGCCGCCGCCCCGCCGCGGAACACGACGATGCGCAGTTGCGAGGCCCCGGCATCGAGCCGCCACAAACGCCCGCCGGCGGGTGGGGTGACCGGCGGGCCATTCGCCCTGTTCTGCGCTGCGCTTGCCACGGCGCTGGCCGGTGCGGCGCTGGGCCGAGGCGTGCCGCCGCAGCCCGCCAGCACGGCGGCCCCCAGCAGCGCGCGCCGTCTCAAGGTGCAGCGGGGAAGTCGCCGGCCCAGACGATCTGGAACTTCTCGGGCTGCAGGTAGCGGCGCAGCGCGGCGTTGACCTGGACCAGGGTCGCGGCCTCGATGCCGGCATCGACCTCGGCGACGCGCTTCATGTCGCGACCCAAGTAGGCCTGCAGTGCCAGCGAGCCGGCCAGCGAGCCGTCCTGCGCGCGGCTCAGGCGCCGGTAGTTGAGCAGCGCACGCTTGGCGTTGACGAGCTCGGCGGCGCTGAAGCCGTCCTGGAGCGCGCGCGCCAGCTCCTCGCGGAAGGCCTTCTCGACGCGGTCGCGGTTCTGCGGCGCAAAGATGGCGCCGAAGGTCCAGCTCGAATGGGCCTCGAAGGCGTTCCAGTCGACATAGCTCCAGGTGCCGTAGCTCAGGCCCTCCTTCTCGCGGATGCGCACCCACAGGCGCGAGTCGGTGTTGGCGCCCAGCAGGTAGTCGGCCAGCATCAGCGGCACGAAGTCGGCATGGCGGTCGTTGAGCGGCAGCGAGAGCACGGCGCCGAAGGTGGCGTTCTGCTTGTCGGGGGTGCGCTGGCGCTCGTCGACCGACTGGAATTCGGCCCAGGGCTTCTCCAGGCGCTGCGGCGTCACGCCGGCCTGCCATCCGGCGCTGGCCTGCTCCAGCGCGGCCTGCACAGCGGCGGCGTCGAAGTCGCCGACCAGGCCAAACGTGGCCCGGGCCGCGCCGTAGTGGCGGCTGTGGAAGCTGCGCAGGCCCTCCAGCGTGACGGCCTTGAGCTCGGCCGCCACGGTGTCGAAGGGGCGTTCGTTGCGCGGGTCGCCGGCCGGATGGACGCTGCGCAACAGGCCCAGGCGATTGGCGACGATGTGCTCGGGCTCGCTGCGCAGCGCGTCGAGGCCGGCCAGGGCCTGGCTGCGCACTTCCTCGAGTGCGGCAGCCTCCAGGCGCGGCTCGCGCAGCATGGAGACGATGAGCCGCACGGCTTGCACCGCGTGCTCGCGCTGGGTGCTGAAGGCCAGGGTCAGGGCGCCGGTCGCGTCCTGCACCTGCAGCTCGACCTTGAGGGCGTCGAGGCGGTCGCGCAGTTGCTGGCGGTCGAGCGTGCGCGTGCCCTTGTCGAGCAGCGCGCCGAGCAGGTCGGCCGTAGCGTGCTGGCCGCGCAGCGATTGCAGATCGCCCAGGCGCAGCTGCACCTGGCCGGCCACCTGGTTGCCGCGCGTCGGTTTGGGCAGCAGCACGGCCTGCAGGCCGCTGCTGAACTGCAGGCGCCTGGCCTGGGCCTCGATGGCCAGCGGCGCGGCGTCGAAGGCGGCCACGGCAGCGGCGGCCGGGCGTGGCACGAAGTCCTGCAGCTGCGCGGCCACGTCCACCTGCGCCGGCTTGGGCGCGCGCTGCGGCTTCTCGGTCGGGATGTAGAGCGCCAGCGTGCGGTTGGCGGGCAGCAGGCGCTCCTGGGCGACGCGCTGCAGATCCTCCAGCTTGAGCGCCTTGACGCGGTCGCGCAGCAGGAAGAAGAGGCGCCAGTCGCCGGCCGACAGGTATTCGCTGAGCACGGTGCCGACGGCCTGCGGGTCGCCGTACAGCTTGTCCCAGCGGTTCAGCCAGCGCGTGCGGGCGCGCTCCAGCTCGGCCTGGGTGATGGGCTTGGCGGCCAGCGACTCGGCCTCGCGGATCAGTTCGACCGACAGCGCCTGGGCGTCGCCGCCGGGCTGGGTGTCGGCGCCCAGCAGCAGCGCGCCGGGCTCGGCCAGCGGCACCGCGTAGCCGCTCACGCTGGCGGCGCTGCGCAGTTCCTCGACGAGGCGTTTGTGCAGTCGCCCGGCCGGCGGTTCGGTCAGCACCATGCTGAGCAACTCGACGGCGGCGAAGTCGGGGTGGGCGGCCGGCGGCGCGTGGTAGCCCAGGGTGGCCGAGGGCGTGCCGCCGCTGCGGCGGATCGTCACGCTGCGCTCGCCGTCCTGCACCGGGTCGATGGTGTAGAGGCGCGGCCGCGCTTGGCGCGACTTGGGCAGCGGCCCGAAGGCCTGCTGGATCCAGGCCAGGGTCTGCGTCGGCTCGAACTTGCCGGTGACGATGAGCGTCGCGTTGTCGGGCTGGTAGTGCAGCTTGTAGAAGGCCTTGAGGCGGCCGATGTCGACGTTTTCCACGTCGGTGCGCGCGCCGATGGTGCTCTTGCCGTAGTTGTGCCACTGGAACATGGTGGCCCACAGGCGTTCCCAGGTGATGGAGCCGGGGTTGTTCTCGCCCATCTCCATCTCGTTGCGCACCACGCTGAACTCGGTGGCCAGGTCCTTGCGCGCGATGTTGGAGTTGACCATCGCGTCGGCCTGCCAGCCCAGGTACCACTTCAGGGTGTCGGGGTTGGCGCTGAAGCTGGCGAAGTAATTGGTGCGGTCGAACCAGGTGGTGCCGTTGGCGTCCAGCCCGCGCTGGCTGAACTCGCCCCAGGGCGCCGGGTGCTTGGGCGAGCCCTTGAAGAGCAGGTGCTCGAGCAGGTGCGCCATGCCGGTCTCGCCGTAGTTCTCGTGCTTGGAGCCGACGCGGTAGGTGACGTTGACCGTGGTGCTGGGCTTGCTGGCGTCGGGCGCCAGCAGCACCTGCAGGCCGTTGGCCAGCCGGTACTCGTGGATGCCTTCGACGCTGCGCAGCGGTTGCAGGGGCTTGACAGGCGCTTGCGCGCCGGCCGCGCCGGCCAGGGCCAGCAGGAGGGGGAGCAGGAGGGCGTGTCGCATGCGCGCAGGCTAGCAGCCCGGGCCGGACGGGCCATCGGTCACGGTCGCCACGGTCGGTATTTGCTCCGCCCGCTCCTTCTTCGGAAGGATGGTCGGACCGCCGGCCCGCTGCTAAGGTCGCGCCCCTGCTGTCGGCACAGGTTCAGGGAGGACTTGGCCTCGTGGAGGCGTTCGGCGACGAACGCCTCCCGGCGTTTTCTCCGCCCGCCCTGCCTGCGCGGTCAAGCCGTGCCTGCAGGCGACCCTCGTGTTTCTGGTGAAGCCATGCGTGCCCTCTGGATCGAAGACCATCCGCTGATCGGTGACTCGCTGGAATTGCTGCTGCAGGTGGTGATGCCCGAGCTGTCGATCGACAAGGCGCGCGACCTGCCCACGGCGCTGGGCTGCGTGGAGCGCATTCCCTACCAGCTGGTGCTGCTCGACTGGTGGCTCGGCGACCGCGAGGGCGGGCAGACCATCGAGGCGCTGCGCCGCCAGGGTTGCCGCGCGCCGATGGTGGTGGTGTCGGGCGACGACCGTGCCGCCGTCATGCAGCGCGCGCTGCAACTGGGCGTGGCGGGCTATGTGCGCAAGTCGGCCGAGCCGTCCGAACTGATCTCCACGCTGCAGACCGTGCTGGCGGGTGAACAGGCCGCGCTGCCGCCGGCCAGCACGGGACCGCGCCACGACCTGCCGGCGCTCGAGCTGGCCACGCTCTACCCGCAGCTCAGCGAGCGCCAGCTCGAGGTCTTCGCGGCGCTGCTGCGCGGCGTCTCCGACAAGCAGATCGCCCGCGAGCTGGGCATCGGCGACACCACGGTCAAGACCCATGTGCGCGCCATCCTCCAGGCGCTGGGCGTGCACAGCCGCGGCGAGGCCAGCTTCCAGGCGCGACAGGCCGGCGCACGCAGCTGAACTTGCGGCTGGGTTTGCGGCTGATCTCCGGATGGAACCCGGGCCGCAGCCCTATGCTGCCGCCCCCATGCGCTGGCTGCCCGGACCCCCTTTGACCCCGCAGCAGACCGAGCGCCTGGCCGGCGAGCGCGTGCGCCTCGGGCTGATGCAGGCGCGCCGTGTGCTGCTGCCGGGCCTGTGTGCCGACATCGCGCTGGCCTGGTTGGCGCTGCGCTGCGGCGTCGGACCCTGGGCGCTGCTGTTCGTTCCCGTGTCGGCCGCCGTGCAGCTGAGCCGGCTGTCGGCCCTTCAAGGCCTGGCAGGCCGCTCGGCACCGGTCGATCTCCAACTGCGCGTGATGGCGGGCAGCCTGCTCGTCTACCCGGCGCTGACCGCGGTGCTGACGACGCTGGTGTTCCGCCACAGCGTCGGGGTCAGCCACCATCTCTACACCACCGTGCTGCTGGGGGTGGCGGCCGGCTCGGTGTCGTCGGCGGCCGGTCACGCGCGCAGCTATGCGGCGGGTTCCCTGCTGCTGGGCGGTGCGCTGTGCCTGGGCTGGCTGACGAGCGACAGCCCGCAGGCCGGGCTGGCCGCCGCCCTCTTCGTGCTGCTGCTGGGGGTGCTGGTCAACTATGTGCGCGACCAGGGCCTGGTGCAGGTCGACCTGATCCGTCTCAACGAGGACCTGGAGCGCCAGCGCGAGCGCGCCGAGCAGGCCGCCGAGGCGCGCACGCGCTTCTTCGCTGCCGCCAGCCACGACCTGCGCCAGCCGCTCACCGCGCTGTCGTACAACGTGGCCACCGTCGAGGCGCTGGCGCGCCTGGGCCAGGACGAGGCCCTGGCGCGGGTGGCCGACGGCCTGCGCCGCTCGCTGGCCGAGAGCCAGGGTCTGCTCGACAGCCTGCTGGAGGTGTCGCAGCTCGACGCCGGCGCCGTGCAGCCCAACGCCGAGATCGTCGATCTGCAGCGCCTCGTGGAGGCGCTGGTCGAGGCCCACCAGGCGCAGGCCGGGCAGCGTGGCCTGCGCCTTTACGCCGAGCGGCAGGACGGCGGCGGCCCCTGGCAGGTGCGTTGCGACGAGGCCCTGCTGCGCCGCGTGCTGCAGAACCTGCTGGGCAATGCGCTCAAGTTCACGCAGCGCGGCGAGGTGCTGCTGCGCCTGCATCGCGACGGCGAGACCATCGCGCTCAGCGTGGTCGACAGCGGGCCCGGCATCGACGAGGCGCTGCACGAACGCGTGTTCGAGGAGTTCTTCCAGGTCGGCAACCCGGCGCGCAACCGCAGCCAGGGTTTGGGCCTGGGCCTGGCCATCGTGCGCCGTCTGGTCGCCTTGCTGGGGTTGCGCCTGAGCCTGCAGAGTCGACCCGGCAGCGGCAGCTGCTTCACGCTGCACCTGCCGGCGCTCGATGCACAGCGCGAGCCGCTGCTGGAGCGGCCCGCTCCGGCCCCTTCGCCGACGCGCCTGCCCGACCCAGGGCGGGTGCTCAAGGTGCTGGTGGTCGACGACGAACCGACCATCCGCGAGGCCCTGGCCACGCTGCTGGCCACCCTGCAATGGGAGACGCGCGGCGCCGGCTCGCTGGATGCCGCGCTGCAGCATCTGCGCCAGGGCTGGCAGCCCGATGCCGCGGTGCTCGACTTCCGGCTGCGCCACGGCGTCACCGGACTGGACGCGCTCGGCGCGCTGCGCCAGGCGGGTTTTCGCGGCCCCGCCTGGCTGGTCACCGGTGACAGCTCGGCGCCGCGCATCCAGGAAGCGCGGGCCGCCGGCCTGCCGGTGCTCTACAAGCCGCTCGACGGCCTGGCGCTGGCCGCGCAGATCCGCCGCGCCCTCCCCTGATCGGGCGGGGGCGGCCCGGCCACCCCTGTTTCCCCACTGTCCAAGGCGGGCCGGCTGGCCTACCCTGCGCTCCGGTCGACAAGCGGGAGTAGCACGATGGGGCGAATCCGGGGGAGCTTGTGGTGCGCCGCGCTGGCCCTGCTCGTGGGCCCGTCCCTGGCCGCGCCGGCCGACGAGGCCGAGCAGCTGCTGGCCGAAGGACGCCTGCACCAGGCCGAGAGCCTGCTGCGCGCCTGTGTGGAAGCGGCCGCGCCGGATGCCGATCCCGCCGTGCTGCGGCGCTGCTGGGCGCTGCGCGCACAGGCCGCGCTGCAGGCCGGCCGACCCGCCGACGCCGAGACCGCGCTGCGCCGTGCGCTGCCGGGTGCAAGCGAGGCCGAGCGCGCCGCCCTGCGGCTCGACGAGGGCCGCGCGGCCTCGGCGCAGGGGCGGCCCGAGGCGGCCCGCGAGGCCTGGAGCGAGGTCGCCCGCTCGCCCTGGCCGGCGCTGGCCCAGCGCGCCCGCCTGCACCTGGCGGCGCTGGCCGAACCGGCCGAACGCCTGAGCGCCTGGCGCGCGCTGCTGCCCGAGCTGGGCGAGGCGCGTCTGCTGCTGCAACTGGCCGAGCAAGCCGCCGCGTCGCAGCCCGAGCTGGCCGCGCAGGCGCTGCAACGCGCGCTGCAGCAGCCCGGCCTGAGCGCGCGCGAGCGTGCCGAGGCCTGGACGCAAGAGGCCGCGCTGCACGAGGCAGGTGGCGAGCGCGAGGCCGCGCTGCGGCTCAGCCAGCAGGCGCTGGCCTTGCTGCCCACCCTGCCCGAGGCCCAGCAGGCCGATCTGCGCGTGCACCTGAGCTGGCGCGTGGCGCGCCTGCAGGACGGTGCGGCACGGCTGGCCGGGCTGCAACGGGCCGTCGCCCAGCTTGAGGCGGTGCGCGACGACTGGCCGTTGCAGCAGGCCGACGGACGCTCCAGCCATGCCGCGCTGTTCGAGCCGCTCTACATGGCCCTGGTCGACGCGCTGACGCAGCGCGCCGCCGCCAGCCAGGGCGAGGCCCGCCAGCGCTGGCTGCGCCAGGCGCGCGACGCCCTCGAACAGCTCTACCAGGCCGAACTGCAGGACTACCTGGGCGATCGCTGCGAGGTCGATGCCGTGAAGGGCCGCGCCGACGCGCGCCAGCTGCCGGCCGGCAGCGCGGCGGTCTACCCACTGCTGCTGGCCGACCGCGTGGCGCTGCTGGTGGAGGACGCCGGCGGCCTGGAGCTGCTGGCCGCGCCCGAGGCCGACAGCCAGCGCCTGCGCGCGGCCGCAACGACCCTGGCGGCGCGTCTGCGCGAGCGGGCGCCGGGTTTCTTGAGCGCCGCCCGCACGCTGCACGACGGCCTGCTGCAACCCATCGAGCCCTGGCTGACGCAGCGCGGCGCGCACACCCTGGTGTGGGTCAACGCCGGCGCGCTGCGCCTGGTGCCCATGGGCGCGCTGTTCGACGGCCAGCGGCACGCGCTGGAGCGCTACGAGATGGTCAGCGTGCTGGGCATGAGCATGACCAATACCGAGGCGCCGACCGGCCGCCGAAGCGACGCGCTGCTGGCCGGCGCCGGTCGCTTCGGGGCGGTGGCCGAACGGCTGGCGTCCGAGACCTGGGCGCAGCCGCTGCGCCGCCAGCTGCTGGGGGTCGAGGCCGAGTCGCCGGGCGCCAGCCGCTCGCTGCAGGCCACGCGGCTGCGCGAGGCACTTGAGCTGCCGGGGGTCGGCGAGGAGATCGACAGCCTGCGCAAGCTGATGCCGGGCGTGGCGCTGCAGGACGCCGGCTTTACCGTGCAGTCCTTCAGCGGCGCGGTGCAGCAGGGCGGCCGGCGCGTGGTGCACATCGCCTCGCATGGGGTGTTCGGCGGCTCGGCCGCCAGCAGCTACCTGCTGGCCTACGACGACCTGCTGACGCTCGACACCCTGCAGACCCTGCTGCGCAGCGACGCCTCGCGGCGTCAGCCCATCGAGCTGCTGACGCTCTCGGCCTGCCAGACCGCCGAGGGCAACGAACGGGCGCCGCTGGGCCTGTCGGGTGCGGCGCTGAAGGCGCGTGCGCGTGCCGTGCTGGGCACGCTGTGGCCGGTCGACGACGCCGCCACCGTGCGCCTGATGCAGGCCTTCTACCGCGAGTGGCTGGCGCAGCCCGAGGCCGGCAAGGCGGCCGCCCTGCGCTCGGCGCAGCTGGCCCTGCTGCGCAACCGCGACACCCGTCACCCCTACTACTGGGCGCCCTTCGCGCTGATCGGGAACTGGCGATGAAACATCCCTCTCGGCCCCCCTCGCCACGCACGCCGCTGCTGCTGCTGTTGGTGTGCGCCGCCCTGCTGCCCGTGCCGGCCGTGGCGCAGCGCGTCTCCAGCATCGTCACCGACGCCAGCACGCACGACGGCAAGCCCATCGTGCTGCAGGGGCCCCAGTACCTGATCCCCGAGGCGCTCGGGCGCCTGGCGGGCCGCAATCTGTTCCACAGCTTCCAGCGCTTCGGCCTCGCCAGCGGCGAGTCGGCCACCTTCACGACGCAGACGGCGGCGCTGGACAACGTCATCGCGCGGGTCACTGGCGGCCAGGTCTCGCAGCTGCAGGGCCTGCTGAGCCTGCAGGCGGCCGGCGGCGCGCCGGCCTTCTTCCTCATCAACCCGGCCGGGGTGGTGTTCGGCGACGGCGCGCGCATCGACGTGCCGGGGGCCTTTCACGCCAGCACCGCGCCGCGCCTGCGCTTTGCCGGCGGCGAGTCGCTCGACACCACGCAGGCCGACAGCCAGTTCAGCGCGGCAGCGCCCGAGGCCTTCGGCTTCCTGGGCAGCGAGCGCGCCGCGGCGCTGCAGGTGCTGGGAGACGCACAACTGCTGGGGGCCGATGGTGCGGCGCTCAGCCTGAGCGGCGGCGACCTGCTATTGACGGGCGAGCGCGCGGTGGCCAGTGGCGGCCTGCGCCTGGTGGCCGTCGGCAGCCGTGCCGCGGAGCTGTCCTTGCAGGCCGCGCTGCCCGAGGACCTGGACGGCAGCGTGGGCATCGGCGCGGGCATGCGGGTCGGCGCGGTGACGCCCGGTGCGCAGGATGCCGGTGCGTTGCAGCTGCACGCCGGCAGCCTGTTCATGGGCGCTGGCGCGGCATTGCTCAGCCAGACACGTCAAGGCAGCAGCGGCGCCGGCGGCGACCTGTCCATCCGTCTGGCCGACGAGCTGCAGATGTTCGGTGGCGCCTACATCGAGACGCTGACGGGCACTGCGGCGGCGGGCGGCAAGCTGACGCTCAGTGCGCGTCAGGCCGACCTGTCGGAGGGGGCCTATCTGCAGACCACCAGCGTGGGCGCCGGACGCGGCGGCGATCTGGACCTGCGTGTGACGCAAAGCCTGAGCCTGAGCGGCGAAGCCTCGCTGTACGGCGCCAGCTTCGGCGACGGCGATGGCGGATCGCTGCGCGCGCAGGCCGGCCGCATGGACTTCAGCCTCGGGGGCTACGTGCAGGTGGTTGCCAGCAGTGGCGGTCGGGGCGGCGCGCTGACGTTGCTGAGCGACGGCGACCTTTCAATGAGCAGCGGTGCAGCCGTGCTCAACACGCTGGAGGGCAGCGGCGCGGGGCGCGACACCTCGGTGTCGGCCGGCGGTCGTCTGCAGCTGACGGACAGCCGCATCACGCAAACCACGCTGGGCAGCGGCGCCACCGGGCTGCTGCGTTTGCAGGCCGCGCAGATCGAACTGCTGGACAGCCGCGTCAACCATGCCAGCCTGGAGGGCGGCGGCAACACCGGCGCCACGCAATTGCTGAGCACCGGCACCCTGCTGCTCGACGGCAGCGAGGTGCGTGCCACCACCGAGTCGGGGCGCACCGGCGACTTTCTCTTGCAGGGGCAGGACCTGAGGCTGCAGCGCGGCAGCTTGGTGCTCAACAGCGCCCAGGGTGCCGGCGCGCAGGCCGGCAATGTGACCTTGCAAGCCGCCGGCAGCCTCGGCGTGTCGGCCAGCGGCGTGAGCAATCTGGGGCTGGCCGACGGCCAGGCCGGCAATGTGCTGCTGCTGGGCGGTGAGCTCACGGTCACCGAGGCGAGCCGCCTGTTCACCTCGTCCATCTTTGGCGACAGCCGCGCCGGCGACCTGACCCTGCGCGGACTCAGTCGCCTGCGCGTCGACGCTGGGACACAGATCGCCGCCAACACCTTCGGCAACCGCGACGCCGGTGCGATCCTGCTCGAGGCGCCGGTCATCGAGCTGTCGGGGGCCAGCCTGAGCAGCGCGACCTTCGAGGGCAGCGGCCACGCCGGCTCCATCACGCTGACGGCGCAGCAACTGCTGAGCCTGGAGACCAGCGTGCTGAACAGCTCCACCAGCAGCGCCGGCAACGCCGGCCGCGTTGAGCTCAAGGCGCAGGACATCGACATCGGGACGGGCAGCCTGATTGCCTCGGCCATCGCGGCGCAAGGCACCGGGCAGGGCGGCGCCATCCATATCGAGGCCGGGCGCGACCTGCGCGTGACGGGCCAGAGCGGCATCGACAGCGCCAGCAACAATGGTTCCGGCGAGGGTGGCTCGGTGTTCCTGAAAGCCGGCCGCGAACTGCTGCTCAACGACAGCCGTGTGAGCAGCAACGCGCAGGCGCAAGGCCGGGGCGGTACGGTGGAGCTGGAGGCGCAGACCTTGCGCATCGAGGGCAATGCGGTGGTGGCCAGCGACGCCCAGGGCGGCACGGGTGATGCAGGCAGCGTCAGCCTGCGCGCCAGCCGCGCGCTGCACCTGATCGGCGTCGACGTGAATTCCGTGACGGCCAGCGCCGGCGATGCCGGCGCCATCCTGCTGCAGGCACCGGAGATCGTCATCGACGCCAATGCCAAGGTGCTGGCCAGCGTGTTTCAGAGCGCCAGCGGCGCAGGCGGCGAGGTGCGTGTGCTGGCGGGTGACCGCCTGGTGGTGCAAGGCGGCTCGCGCATCGACAGCAGCAGCTTCGGCACCGGTGCGGCCGGCCGCATCCTGTTGGATTCGGGCGGCAGTCTCAGCCTGCTGGACCGCGCGCTGGTCAGCAGCGCCACCATTGGCGCAGCGCCGGCCGGCACCATCGCGCTGCAGGCCGCCGGGCTGCTGCGCATCGAGGGCGGCAGCCATATCGAGGGCAGCACCTTCGGCAGCGGCGCGGCCGGCAGTCTCGTTGTGCAGGGCGGCGAGGTGCGCATCGGCAACGCCTTCTTGAACTCGTCCACCTTCGGAGCGGGCGCGGCCGGCCAGATCGAGGTGCAGGCGCGCGGCCTGCTCGAACTGGGCGCGGGGGCGCTCATCGGCGCCGTGGCCGGGGAGGAATCGGGCGGCCAGACCGGCAACATTGCACTGATGGCCGCAGAGCGGCTGATCATGCAGGGCAGCGAGGCCAGCATCAGCAACGTCGTCACGGTGGCCGACCCGGCCGCGCTGCGGCCCACGGTGCTGAGCCTGATGGCTCCCGTGATCGAGCTGCAATCCGCCAAGGTCTCGGCCACGGCCACCGGCAACGCCAACGCCAGCCGCATCGAGATCAAGGCCGGCGAACGACTCGACATCAAGGACAGCCTGGTCATCACCAGTGCCAATGACGGCGACGGTGGCGACCTGAGCGCCAGCGCCGGGCGCGCCATCAAACTGGAGAACAGCGGGCTCATCACCTCGGTGCTCGGCACCGAAGCCACAGGCGACGGCGGCGACATCCTGGTGCAGACCGAGCTGCTGGTCATGGACAAGGGCTTCATCCAGGCCAACACCGCGGCAGCCGGCGCGCGCGGCGGCAATGTGCGCATCGACGTGGGGGCAGTGCTGCCGGTGGGTGGGCGCCTGATGGTGGGCGGCGACCTGCCGCTGGAGTTCATCCCCGAGGAGAACCGGGTCAACGTCATCCAGGCCGCCGCACCCGACGGGGTGTCGGGCAATGTGGCGGTCACCAGCCAGATCGACCTGGCGGCGGCCCTGGCCCTGCTGGAGCGTCGCCTGCTGGACGCCGTCGGCCTCGGGCGCGGGCCGTGCGACCGCGTGGGCGGCAGCTCGCTGGGCCTGAGCGGGCGCGGGGGCTTGCCGTCTTGGCTGGGTCTGCCGGGCGTGCCGGCGGCGCCTGAACGGCCGAGCTCGCCCACGGTGGCGCGGGCGACCCAAGCGGCCCAAGTGGCCCCAGCGGTCCAATTGGCGGGAGACTGCCCATGAGCCGCCTCGCTGCTTGGCTTGTGGTGGCTGCGCTGCTCGGCGGCAGCGCGTTGGCGCAGGCGGATTCGGCGGCGCCGCGGCGCGTCGAGCGCCTCGCGCTCGAAGGCAACCGGGTCTTGCCGACGGCCTTGCTCGAAGCTGTGGCCGCGCCCTGGCTGGGTCGGGCGCTCGACGAGGCCGAGATCGAGCAACTGCGCCAAGCGCTGACGCGTGCCTATGTGGAGCGCGGCTACGTCAACTCCGGCCTGCTGCTGCTCGCCGAGCCGGACGCGGCGGGCACCCTGCGGCTGCGTGCCGTCGAGGGCCGACTGGCCAAGGTCCGGGTCACCGGACTGGATGGGCTGGACGAACGCCATGTGCTGGCGCGTCTGGCTTGGCGCCCCGATGCGGTGCTGAACATGGATGCACTGCGCGAGCGCTTCCAACTGCTGCTGGCCGACCCCCTGGTGGCGCGCGCCAATGCGCGCCTGATGCCCGGCGAACAGGCCGGCGAGGCCCTGCTGGTGCTGGAGCTGCAGCGGGCCCGGCCCTGGCAGCTTCAGGCGCAGATCAACAACCACCGGCCGGTTTCGGTGGGCGAATGGCAGGCCGGTGTGCAGGGCCAGGTGCACAACCTCACGGGTTTCGGCGACCGCCTCGACCTGAACCTGAACCGCGCGCTGGCGCACAGCGGCCAGGGCCAGGTCGCGCTGGGCTGGCGCTGGCCGCTCACCGGCCTGGGTTGGAGCGCCACCCAGCTGCAGCTGGGAACCGAACACAGCGACGCGGCGGTGGTGGAGGAGCCGGTTGCGCGGCTCGACATCGAGAGCCGCGTGCGCAGCCTGGACCTGGGGCTGGCGCAGACGGTCTGGGAGAGCCCGGCCGAGCGCCTGGCCCTGGGCCTGCAGCACCAGCAGCGGCGGCAGTCGTCCACGCTGCTGGGGCAGCACTTTTTCTTCCTGCCCAATCTGCCCGAGGGCGAGGCCCTGCGCGCCGGCGTCTGGCGCTTCTGGCAGGAGACCAGCTGGCGCAGCAGCCGGGAGCTGCTGGCGCTGCGCTCGAGCTTCGCCTTCGGCCACAGCAATGTGCTGCCCGAGACCCTGCAGAGCGGCGTGGAGCCGGCGCCGGCGCCGCGTTTCGCTTACTGGACCGGTCAGGCGCAGTGGGTGCGGCGCATCGAGGTGGAAGGGGTCGAGGGCCTGCAGGGCACGCTGCGCGGCACGGTGCAGCTGGCGCGCGACCGCCTGCTGCCGCAGGACGGCCTGTCGGCCGGCGGTGTGCGCAGCGTGCGCGGGCACCGCGAGAACGCGCTGCTGCGCGACGAGGGCTGGGTGCTCAACTTCGAGCTGGAGCTGCCGATTGCACCGCAGGCCTGGAACGGCCTGCGCCTGCTGCTGCAGCCCTTCTACGACCATGCGCGCCTGCGCAACCGCGGCCAGCGCTGGGCCACGCTGTCCTCGTGGGGCCTGGCGCTGCAGCTGCAGGCAGCCCACTGGAGCCTGGAGCTGGTGGCGGCCAAACGCCTGCAACAGCAGAACCCGCCGCCGCACGATTCGGCCTGGCAGGACCAGGGGCTGCACGCGCAAGTCGTCTGGCGCTTCTGACCAGCCGCTGATCAGCCTTCGCTGCTGCGCGCCGCCAGCTTGGCGCGCATGGCCAGGAACTCGGCGCGTGCGTCGCGCTTCGGGCCGCCTTCGTCGAGCTTCATCTCGGCGATGAAGCGGCTGGACTGGCCGGCCACCAGCTCGCGGCCGCGCTTCCTGCGCTTGAGCCAGCTCACCGCCAGCGAGCGCCGCGCGCGCGTGATGCCGACGTACATCAGGCGCCGCTCCTCGGCGAGGCGCTCGGGGGTGACCGGATCGTCCTCGGTGGCGAAGGGCAGCAGGCCCTCGTTGACGCCGGCCAGCACCACATGCGGCCATTCCAGGCCCTTGGCGGCGTGCAGGGTGGAGAGCACCAGCTGGTCCTGCTCCTGGCCGCGCTCCATCAGGCTGACGATGACGTTGATGGTCTGCGCCACCTCCAACAGATTGGCCTCCTCGCGCTCCGTGCCCTCACCGCCACAGCGCTTGGCCATCCAGTCGACGAAGTCCAGCACATTGGCCCAGCGCTTGGCGGCCGCCTTCTCGCTGTCCTCGCCCGACTGCAGGTGGGCCTCGTAGCCGATGTCCTGCAGCCATTGCATGCACAGGCCGTGCGCGGCCTTCTGGCCGAGGGCCTGCGTGGCGCGCTCGCGCAGCGCGTCGATGTCGCGGCCGAACTCGTGCAGCGCGTGCAGCTGGCGGGTGGACAGCGCGTCGGCCAGGCGCTCGTGCGACAGGGCGGCGAACAGGCTCAGCTTGCGGCTGCCTGCAAAGGCGCCCAGCGCCGCCAGCGTGGTGTGGCCGACGCCGCGCTTGGGCGTGCTGATGGCGCGCAGGAAGGCCGGGTCGTCGTCCTCGTTGACGAGCAGGCGCAGCCAGGCGCACAGGTCGCGGATCTCGGCGCGGTCGAAAAAGCTCTGGCCCCCGCTGACCTTGTAGGGAATCTGCGCGCGCCGCAGCACCTGCTCGAACACCTTGGCCTGGTGGTTGGCGCGGTAGAGGATGGCGCAATCGCTCCACTGGCCGTTCGCGCCGTCCTGTTCCTTCTTCAGTTTCAGACGCTGCACGGCGCGCTCGGCCTCGTGCGTCTCGTCGTCGCAGGCCAGCACCGCGACCGCCTCGCCCTCGCCCAGCTCGCTCCAGAGCTTCTTCTCGAACAGCTTGGGGTTGGAGGCGATGACGTGGTTGGCGGCGCGCAGGATGGCGCTCGTGCTGCGGTAGTTCTGTTCGAGCGCGATGACCTTGAGCGTCGGGTAGTCGGTCGACAGGCTCTTGAGGTTCTCCAGCGTCGCGCCGCGCCAGCCGTAGATGCTTTGGTCGTCGTCGCCCACCGCGGTGAAGAGGCCCTTCGGACCGACCAGGGCCTTGAGCAGCGCGTACTGCACGGCATTGGTGTCCTGCACTTCGTCGACCAGCACGTGGCGGAAGCGCTGCTGCCAGCGCGCTGCCACCTCGGGGTGGCTGCGCAGCAGCTGCAATGGCAGGCCGATCAGGTCGTCGAAGTCCACCGCCTGGTAGGCGGCCAGTCGCTCGCCGTACTGCTGGAACACCAGCGCCGCCTGGCGCTCGTGCTCGCCCTCGGCCACCGCCAATGCGCCGGCTGCGTCCAGGCCCTCGTTCTTCCACAGCGAGATCTGCCATTGCCAGAGCTTGGGCAGGCGCACGTCGGTGGTCGGCGCGCAGTCGCGGATCAGGTTCAGTGCGTCGTCGGCGTCGAGGATGCTGAACTGCGGCTTCAGCCCCAGCTGCGGCCCCTCCTCGCGCAGGAAGCGCACGCCCAGCGCGTGGAAGGTGGAGATCACCAGCTCGCGGGCCGGCTTGGCGCCCACCAGCTCCTTGGCGCGCTCACGCATCTCCTGGGCGGCCTTGTTGGTGAAGGTGATGGCGGCGATCTCGCGCGGCGCCAGGCCGAGCTGCAGCAGGCGCACGATCTTGGTGGTGATGACGCGCGTCTTGCCCGAGCCGGCGCCGGCCAGCACCAGGCAGGGCGTGGCAACGTGATTCACCGCCTGCTGCTGGGCGGGGTTGAGTCCCTCGGCCATCGCCCTCTCAGAGCTTGTGAATGAATTCAGGGCGTCCGAGCAGGCCGTCAGGGAGCTGTGGAACAAGGCGCAAAGCGCAGCCGTAGCTTGGGCTACGGCGAGCTTCCTGCGAACGCTTCCGGCGGAGCCCTCCGCAATGGGCAACGCAGAGCTGCGCCTTCCTGGCGGGATGAGCGGGCGTCAGGGATTTGTCCACAAGCTCTCAGGCCGCTTTGGGGATCGGTGGCGGCGGCGGCGCGCGCAGGCCCAGGCCCAGCATCAGGCAGACGTAGAACAGCAGGGCCAGGCGCGGCACGTCCACCAGGCTCTCGAACTGAGCGACCACCAGGAAGGCCAGCAGCGCCGCCGTCAGGGCCGGGGCCAGCGGGTGGTCGCGCGCCGGGCCGATGAGCAGGCGCCCGAGCGCCAGCAGCACCAGGCCGCCGCCCACCAGCAGGCCCACCACGCCCTGCTCGAAGAGCAGCTGCAGCACGGCATTGCGCGCATGCCAGGGGTCGGGGTGGCCCTCGACGGCGGGCAGCCAATGGCGCAACTCCGAACGGAAGTCGCCGTTGCGCAGCAGCTCCTCGCCGTTGGCGCCGCGCAGCGACAGATCGGTCAGCAGCACCTGGTGCCCGGCACTGGCCACCGCCAGCGCGAACTGCAGCCTGCCCTGTCCCAGCTCGCCGGCGCCGCCGAGCTCGACGCGGTGCTCGCGCCAGCCGTCGGGGTTGGCGCGCAGCGCCACCGTCTGGCCCAGGCAGGGCCCTCCGCCCTGCGGTCGCTTCAGGCAGACCTCGGCGTGCAGTTTCAGGTCCACCTCGTTGCGCGCCTTGAGCGTCAGCACCAGGCCGGGTGCACCCTGCCGCAGGCGCTGCGTCATGCGCAGCAGCGCCGCGTCGGTCTGCTCGTGGCGACCGGCCGACAGCAGCAGATGCGGCCGGCTGCCGCCCTGCCAGGCGTAGCTGCCCGGGCGGTCCGCCACCGGCGCGTTGCCGGCGTACACCGCCGCAAAGCGGCCGGCACCGGCGCCGAAGGCCCAGCCGCCTTCACCGTCCAGCAGCACCAGCGTGCGGCGCCAGTGTTCGATGCGCTCGCCCAGTTCGCTGCGATCGCTGCGCACCGCCTGCCAGCCCGCCGTGGCCGCCAACTGCCCGGCCACCACGGCCACCAGCAGCGCCAGGCCCATGCCGGTGACGCGCAGGCGCCAGCCCAGCTGCTGCAGCGCCTCGCCGTACCAGCCGCCCTGGCACAAGGGCCAGGCGGCCGCCAGCAGGGCCAAGGGCAGCAAGGCCGGTTCGACGGCCGCCAGCCCCCCCCAGCCCAGCACGATCAGCGCCACGCTGCCCACCGTGGCCAGCCACAGGCCGGCGCGCAGGGCGTCGCCGAGCGGCGAGCGCCAGGGCCGGCGGCCGCTCCAGGCCAGGCGGGCCAGACCCATCGAGGCGGCCCAGCACAGCGCATAGACGAGGTAGGCCGAGCGGTCGACCTGCTGCACCAGCAGCACCAGCGGGGCCAGCAGCGCCAGCGCCAGCAGCAGGCCCAGCAGGCTGGAGAGCATGCGCGCGCGATGCCCCGGCGCGCTGGGCGAGGGCTGGGCCAGCAGGGCGACGAGCGCACCGGCCAGCGGCACAGCGCTGCGGTAGCCGCCGAGCGGCCACAGGGTGGCGGCGGCCCAGCCGCCCAGCAGCAGCAGCAAGCCCAGCGGCAGCAGGGCACGGCGCGGCGGCAGGCTGCGCGGCAGATCGGGCGGCAGCACCTGGCCGGGCAGCCAGCTCGAGGCCGGGTCGCGCTCGCCGCGCAGCCGGCGCTTCTCCTGTTGCACCCACAGGCCGACCAGCAGCGGCAACGTCAGCCCCACCGCCAGGTAGAGCGCGCGCGAGGCCGTGCCCAGCACCGCATACAGACCCAGCAGCAGCAGCGCCACGGCGTAGGCGAAACCCAGGCCGCGGCCCCCGCGCAGGGCCGCCAGCGCCGCGAAGGGCAGCAGCAAGGCCAAGGCCCCGGCCAGCGCCCCCCCGCCGACATGCATCTCCCAGAAAAAGCCGGCCGCCGCCACGCGCACGCCGTCGGCCTGCTGCCATTGCTCGACCAGCACGCCCACGCAACAGCCCAGCAAGGCCAGCAGCAGGCCCTGCTGCACCGAGGGTGCAAAGGTCTGCGGCGAACGGCGCGCCACGCGTTGCCACAGCGGCATCAACAGCAGCAACCACAGCAGCGACTTGGCGGCGCGCAGCGGCTCGCCACTGTCGAAGTAACCCTGGTAGAGGCTCGGCGACAGGCCCTCGGCGTCGATGATGCCGTGCACCAGGGCCAGCAGGGTCGAGGCGCCGGCAATCCCCAGCAACAGCACGGTGAGGCGGCGCCAGCGCAACTCGCGGCGCCATACCGGCACCGGGGGCGGCGGCTCATGGCGGTGCGGACCGCTGAGGGCCAGGTAGCCGCCGGCCAGGCTGGCCAGCACCAGCAGGTCGAACTCCTCGACCAGCATCCAGCCGCTCCAGGGTGCCAGTCCCAGCCAGGGCACCAGACCCAGCATCCAGCCCGGCCAGAGCGTCCAGAAATAGCGCGCCAGCAGCAGCACCAGCAGCACGCCGGCACCCGCCGCAAACGGGCCGAGCGGGTGCTGCGCGGCCAGCCAGAGCGCCAGCAGACCCAGACCGGCGCCCAGCACACCGGCCAGCCAGCGCAAGCCCATGTTGGCGCGGCGCTCGCCCCGACGCAGGCGCCGACGCTTGCGTCGGGGCGGCACCACGCCGGACGGGGGCGATTCGACGCTGGAGGACGGGCTGACCATGGTCGACGATCTTAGCCAGCGCCCCGGTGCGCGCCCGGAGGAAAGCGAGGCGTCCGAATGGGGGGGCGCGGGTCGTTCAGGGCGTCGCGCGCTGCCCGGTCAGCACGGCCAGGGCCACCAGCACCAGGATCAGGAGCAGCAGGCCCAGGGTCCAGCGCGGCACGCGTTCATTCGAGGAAGCGTCGGGCTCCGCGGGCTCGGCCGCGGGCGGTCGGGCAACCGGGGCGCGGGGTGCCGCTCGCTCCACCGGCGAGGTGATGGGCAAGGGCTCCGGCTCCGCCGGTGTGAGGGCACCCGCCGCGGTCGCCGCCAGCGCGCCGCTGCGTTCCAGCCAGGACTCGATGGCCAGCGCCAGCTGCTCCAGGTCGGGCGGGCGGCGCGCCGGATCGACGTCGACCGCCTGGTGCAGCAGCGCGTCGAGCTCGGCGCGCGCCGCGCTCGGCAGGGTCAGCCATTGCGACAGCGAGGTCAGCACCGCACCGGTCGGCTCGCCGCCGTCGGGCAAGCGGCCGTTGACCAGCCAGCACAGCAGCGTGCCCACCGAGAACACCAGGCCGGTGGCGCTGCCGGGCTTGCCGCGCGCACTGGCGGGGCATTGCAGGGCCTGCGCCGCCACGCACAACTGCCCCTCCAGGCTGCCCATGCGCAGCGCGCCGGCATCCAGCCGCACCAGGGCCAGTGCGTGCAGGCGCAGCTGGCGCTGCGAACCGACCCACAGCAGGCTGGGGTCGAGCTCCACCAGCGACAGGCCCTTGGCCTGGGCCAGCAGCAGCAGCTCGCACAGCTGCAGACCCCATTGCAGACGCTGGCGCAGCGAGGCCTCGGGCAGCACGCGGGTCAGGGGTTCGCCGTCCAGGGCGGGCATCACCACATAGGGACGGCCATCGGGCAGCAGGCCGGAATCGAGTGGCCAGGCCACGTCCGGGTGGGTCCAGGGCTGCCCCTCGGACTGCGCCATGCGCAGCAGCACGGCGCCGGCGTCGGCGGCGCGGTGGTAAGCCAGCAGATGCGCGGCGTGCCCGCTGCGCAGGTGCTGCGCGCACCACCAGACGCCCGATGGGCTGTCGCCGAGGACCTGCAGCAGGCGCCACAGGCCCAGGCGCTCGCCCGCCACCAGCGCCGGGCTGGTGGGGTCGAAGTCGATGGCGGCGCTGCTGTCGTCCATGGGGGCGCGCATATTAGGCGCCCCGCGCCGGCGCCGATGCCGGCTCAGGCCTTGGGCTTGTCGCGCAGTTCGCGGCGCAGGATCTTGCCGACCGGCGTCTTGGGCAGCTCGGTGCGGAATTCGACGATCCTGGGCCGCTTGTAGCCGGTCAGGTTGGCCTCGCAGTAGGCGCGCACCTGGGCCTCGGTGACGGCCGGATCCTTCTTCACGATGACCACCTTGACCGCCTCGCCGGCCTTCTCGTCGGGCACGCCGACCGCCGCGCACTCAAGAATGCCGGGCATCTGCGTGAGGACGTCCTCGACCTCGTTCGGGTACACATTGAAGCCGCTGACCAGGATCATGTCCTTCTTGCGGTCGACGATCTTGAAGTAGCCGCGCTCGTCGACCACGCCGACGTCGCCGGTGCGGAAGAAGCCGTCGGCGGTCATCACCTTGGCGGTCTCGTCGGGGCGCTGCCAGTAGCCGGCCATCACCTGCGGGCCCTTGATGGCGATCTCGCCGGGCTGGCCGAACGCCACCTCGTTGCCGTCGTCGTCGATCAGCTTCAGCTCGGTGCTGCAGACCGGCAGGCCGATGGTGCCGGTGTAGGCCTTCGAGTCGGTCGGGTTGCAGGTCGCCACCGGCGAGGTCTCCGACAGGCCGTAGCCCTCGCAGATCGGGCAGTGGGTCTTGTCCAGCCAGAGCTTGGCGGTGGCCTGCTGCACGGCCATGCCGCCGCCGACGCTGATCACCAGATGGCTCCAGTCCACGCTGTTGAAGTCGGCGTGGTTGGCCATGGCGTTGAACAGGGTGTTGACGGCCGGAAAGCTGTGGATGCGGTGCTGGCTCAGCTCCTTGAACACGGCGGGGATGTCGCGCGCGTTGGGAATCAGCACGTTGACGCCACCCTTGTGCATGGACAGCATCAGGTTGGCGGTGAAACCGAAGATGTGATAGAGCGGCAGCGCGCAGACCGTGTGCACGGACTCGCCGGCCGGGACTTTCCTGAGCGCCGGGTCGTACCAGGCCTCGGCCTGCAGCACATTGGCCACGAGGTTGCGGTGCAGCAGCACCGCCCCCTTGCTGACGCCGGTGGTGCCGCCGGTGTACTGCAGCAGCGCGATGTCATCGGCCGCCACCTTGGGCGGCGTGTAGCTCATCGAGCGGCCCTTGGCCAGCGCATCGTTGAAGCGCACCATGCCCGGCAGCTTCAGCGGCACGATCTTGTTCTTCTTGCGCACCACGTAGTTGACGAGCAGGCCCTTGACGAAGCCGAACATGTCGCCGATCGAGGCCAGCACCACATGCTTGGTCGGCACACGGTCGAACACCTCCTTCAGCGTGGGCAGGAAGTTCTCGACGATGACGATGGCCTTGGCGCCGCTGTCCTTGAGCTGGTGCTCGAGCTCGCGCGGCGTGTACAGCGGGTTGACGTTGACCGCCACGTAGCCGGCACGCAGCACCGCGGCGATCGCCACCGGGTACTGGAAGACGTTGGGCATCATGATGGCGACGCGGTCGCCTTTGGCCAGCCCCAGCCCCTGCAGGTAGGCGGCCAGCGCGCGCGAGGCCTCGTCCACCTGCGCGAAGGTATGGGTGGCGCCCATCATCTTGTAGGCCGGCTTGGCCGCGTGGGTCTTGAACGCGGTCTCGATCAGCTCGATGAGGTTGGCGTAGCGCCCCGGGTCGATGTCAGCCGGCACGCCGGCAGAGTAGTGCTTGAGCCAGATGCGCTCCATCGTCAGCCTCCTGTCAGAGCGGCAGATTCTGGGAGGGCGCGCGCGACCGGCCTCTAGGGAATTGGCCTAAGGATGGTCTGCACAAAGCGCTCGCTTCTGTGCTGACCGTGCGTTGAAGTGATTTCTGGATCGCGCGGCGCTATTTCGAGTCGGTTTGCCGGTCATTCGACGCGAATCGGGCGCCGCCGCAGCCCATTTCGCGCCTTGCAGACGCACTCATGCCTGCGCTGCGCTCAATTTGCCGCGCACCATCCAGAGATTGGACAGCGCAAACAGCGTGTGCAACTGCGCGGTGTTCTTGGCCAGTCCGCGGTAGCGCACCTTCACGTGCCCGAACTGCCGTTTGACGACCCGGAACGGATGCTCCACCTTGGCCCGGATGCTGGCCTTGAGCTTCTCGAACTCGTCCATCAAGCGGCCCAGCGGCTGCGTCTTGTCCAGCACCTTGCGCTTGCCCGGTCGCATCGCCACATGCCAACGCACCCCGCTCTTCGCATCGGGCCGCTTGTCCGCCCCCTGGTAGCCCGCATCGCCGATGGCTTCGCTCTCCTGGCCGTGCAGCAGCGCGTTGGCTTCGACCACATCGTTCACGGCGCCGGATGTGCCACGCACCGTGTGAACCAGGCCCGACTCGGCGTCCACGCCGATGTGCGCCTTCATGCCGAAGTACCACTGCTGGCCCTTCTGCCTTTTCTTCATCTCGGGGTCGCGCTGGCCGCCCTGGTTCTTGGTCGAGCTCGGCGCGGCAATCAGGCTCGCATCCACCACGGTGCCGGCGCGCAGCAGCAAGCCCTTGCGTTCCAGCAGCTCATTGACCGTGGCAAGGATCTTGGGCGCGAGCTTGTGCTCCTCGAGTCGGTGCCGGAACCTCAAGATGGTGCTCTCGTCGGGCAACAGATCGCACCAGCTGCCCAGGCCCGCGAAGTCGCGGAACAGGGCCACGTCGTGCAGGGCGTCTTCCATGGCCGGGTCGCTGAGGTTGAACCACTGCTGCATGAAGTGAATGCGCAGCATGGCTTCGACGGCGAACGGCGGCCGACCGCGACGGCCCTCCGGAAAGTAGGGCGTGATCAATGCCACCAGCTCCGTCCACGGCACAACGCGATCCATCTCTTCGAGGAACACGCGTCGTCGCGTCGGCTTGCTCGATTGGCCCAGCCCCAGGCTCGATTGCTTCATGCTCCGAATCGTCTCAGCCGATCAGCTCCTGCGGTAGCTGACTTGCCCGGGGTTTATGCAGAGCGTCCCTAGGAGCCTGCCACCCTTCAAGGCAGCAGGCGGACTCAATAGCGCAGGCGCCGCACGCCCTGCTCCGCCAGACGCAGCGCGCTGGTCCAGCGCGCCGGGCGGATGGCCTTTGGCTGCGCCTTCCCGACCGGACTCGAAAGCCCGCTGAACGGACCGCACGGAAACTGATCGCCGTGCCGGCCCAGAAACTCGCAAAGCTTTCGAAATCGCCGCAGGGCGATGGGGTCGAGTCTGGAGCGAGTGGCATCCAGCAACTCGAACCCATGAGAGACGATGACGACGGACTCGCGCCCGGCTTCCAGCGATTTCCACAATACCGCTTCGATCTCGGCCCAGGAACAGGCGGTGATCTGAAGCGGGCGCAGGGTGCCGGTGCCGTCGCGAAACACCGTTACGGGAAACTCCAAGACGCCATCCTGTTCGACAGGTTCGGTCAGGGTCAAGCCGGGCAGCAGCCCGCTGTCAGGGCCCAGCACGCAGGCGTTGTAGCTGCTGTCAAAACGGATGCCGTTGGCGGCCAGAGCCGGCAGGGTCGCGGCATTGAATCCGAAGTTGCCGGCGCGAAACGCGTCCACCCGCGGCGCGCCGGCGTCGCGCAACAGCCGAAGCCCTTCCTCGATGATCAGGCGCTGCTCGTGCTCCTGAAATTGGCGCATCAGCGGGCGCTTGTCGGTGATGTGCGGCAACAGGGGCACCGGCGCCTCGTCCAGCCACTCGGTGTGCAGGTGCAGTTGAACGTCCTGCGCCTCAAGCTGAACCATGCCGACGGTGTCGGCCAGTGGCGTCAGTCCGAAGCGGGTGGCGAAAAGCGGGTCGACGAAGAACACGCCCTGCAGGCCGTGTTCGCGCAACATGCGCGCCTGGAACGCCACGCCGTAGTCTCCGCGCGATGTGCGTCCGATGATGTGGCTGGCGAAGGCCTCGGGGAAGCCGGCATCCAATTGCTGCCAGCTCTCGCACCAAAGCTCGACGTCGACCGTGACGAACACGCGCAGCATCGTGGCTGCTTCCCCCTGATTTCGTTCTTTTCGGCCTTGACGACCGCCCGGATTGGGTCGGGTGTAACAAAACGAATCATAGAGGGGAACGCTGGCGCCAGACCATGGACACCCCGCCAGCAAGGGCTTTGGAGGGTGGTCGGTGGACGACCCACCCTCCACCGCCCGCCCGTTACTCCACCGCCCGCACCATCTCCTCCACCACCTTCTTGGCGTCGCCGAACACCATCATGGTCTTGTCCATGTAGAAGAGTTCGTTGTCCAGGCCGGCGTAGCCGGCCGCCATCGAGCGCTTGTTGACGATGACGGTGCGCGCCTTGTAGGCGTCGAGGATGGGCATGCCGTAGATCGGGCTGCCCTTTTGCAGCGCGGCCGGGTTCACCACGTCGTTGGCGCCCAGCACGATGGCCACGTCGACCTGGCCGAACTCGCCGTTGATGTCCTCCATCTCGAACACCTGGTCGTAGGGCACCTCGGCCTCGGCCAGCAGCACGTTCATGTGACCCGGCATGCGCCCGGCCACCGGGTGGATGGCGTACTTCACCGTCACGCCCTTGTGCGTGAGCTTCTCGGCCAGTTCCTTGACCGCATGCTGGGCGCGCGCCACGGCCAGGCCGTAGCCGGGCACGATGACCACGCTCTCGGCGTTGCCGAGGATGAAGGCGGCGTCGTCGGCGCTGCCGCTCTTGACGGCGCGCTGCTGCTGCACGGCGCCGGCCGTGGTGGCCTCGCCACCGAAGCCGCCCAGGATGACGTTGAAGAACGAGCGGTTCATCGCCTTGCACATGATGTAGCTCAGGATCGCCCCCGAGCTGCCCACCAGCGAGCCGGCAATGATCAGCATGCTGTTGCCCAGCGAGAAGCCGATGCCCGCCGCCGCCCAGCCCGAGTAGCTGTTGAGCATGCTCACCACCACCGGCATGTCGGCGCCGCCGATCGGGATGATGAGCAGCACGCCCAGCACAAAGGCGATGGCGGTGACGATGGCGAAGGCGCTTTGGTTGCCGGTCCAGGCGAAGTAGCCGGTCAGGCCGATCAGCACCACGCCCAGCACCAGGTTGAGCAGGTGCTGGCCCTTGAACTGCACCGGCGCGCCCTGGAAGAGGCGGAACTTGTAGCTGCCGCTGAGCTTGCCGAACGCAATCACCGAGCCGCTGAAAGTGACGGCGCCGATGGCCGAACCCAGGGCCAGCTCGAGCCGGTTGCCGAACGGGATCGCGGCGCCCGCCGTCAGCCCGGGGATCAGCGCCTGCGGCTCGGCCACGGCCGCCGCGGCAATGCAGACGGCAGCCAGGCCGATCATGCTGTGCATGAAGGCCACCAGCTCGGGCATCTTGGTCATCTCGACCTTGTTGGCCATGTAGGCGCCCAGCCCGCCGCCGATGAGCAGGCCGACCAGCACATAGCTGAGGCCGAACCAGGGATTGGGCGCGCCCATCTGGCCGGCCAGCTTGACGATCAGCGCCACGGTGGTGAGCGCGGCGATGGCCATGCCGGCCATGCCGAAGCGGTTGCCGCGGATCGAGGTCGTCGGGTGCGACAGGCCCTTGAGCGCCTGGATGAAGCAGACGCTGGCCACCAGGTAGAGCAGGACGACGAGGTTCATGCTGATCATTTCTTCGTGTCCTTCTTCTTGAACATCTCCAGCATGCGGCGCGTCACCAGGAAGCCGCCGAACACATTGACCGCCGCCAGCGCCACAGCCAGCGTGCCCATCAGCTTGCCGAAGTTCGTCTCGGTGAGCGCCGCGGCCAGCATGGCGCCGACGATGACGATGGCCGAGATGGCGTTGGTGACGGCCATCAGCGGCGTGTGCAACGCCGGCGTGACGTTCCACACCACGTGGTAGCCCACGTAGATGGCGAGCACGAAGATGATCAGATTGATCAGGGTCGGGGAGACGGCGTCCATGGTCTATTTCCTTTTCATTTCGCCGCCCTGGGTCATCAGGCAGGCGCTCACGATGTCGTCGTCGCTCGGGATGGCCAGACGCGCCTCCTTGTCGACGATGAGTTTCAGGAAGTCGAGCAGGTTGCGCGCGTAGAGCGCCGAGGCGTCGGCCGGCACCGTGGCGGGCAGATTGGTCTCGCCGATGATCGTCACGCCGTGCACCTTGACGGTTTGGTCGGCGACTGTGAGCGGGCAGTTGCCTCCCACGCCACCGGGGCCGCGTCCGGCGGCGATGTCGACGATCACCGAGCCGGGCTTCATGCTCTGGACCATCGCCTCGCTGACCAGCGTGGGGGCCGGGCGACCGGGGATGAGCGCGGTGCTGATCACCACGTCGGCCGCCGCCACGCGCTTGGCCACCTCGGCGGCCTGGCGCTGCAGCCAGCTCGGCGGCATGGGTTTGGCGTAGCCGCCCACGCCTTGCGCGGCCTCGCGCTCCTCGTCGGTCTCGTAGGGCACCTCGATGAATTTGGCGCCCAGGGATTCGACCTGTTCCTTCACCGCCGGCCGCACGTCGCTGGCCTCGATGACCGCGCCGAGCCGCTTGGCCGTGGCGATGGCCTGCAGGCCCGCCACGCCCACGCCCAGGATGACGACGCGCGCCGCCTTGATGGTGCCGGCCGCCGTCATCAGCATCGGGAACAGCTTGGGATAGTGCACGGCGGCCAGCATCACCGCCTTGTAGCCGGCCAGATTGGCCTGGCTGGACAGCACGTCCAGGCTCTGCGCGCGCGTGGTGCGCGGCGCGGCTTCCAGTGCGAAGGCGGTCAGGCCGGCGCCGGCCAGCTGCTGCAGGCCCGCCGCATCGAAGGGGTTGAGCAGTCCCAGCAGCACGCTGCCCGGCCGCATGCGGGCGAGCTCGTCGGCCGACGGGCGCTGCACCTTCATGACCAGCTCGGCCGCGAGGGCGGTGGCGGCGTCGCACAGTTCGGCGCCGGCGGCCTCGTAGGCGGCATCGGTGCAGGCGGCGCCGAGCCCCGCGCCGCGCTCCACCTGCACGCGGTGGCCCGCGGCTTTCATCTTCTTGGCGGTCTCCGGGGTGACGGCCACCCGGGTCTCGCCGGGCGCACTCTCGCGCGGCACTCCAATCAGCATGCGGCATCCTCCTCGACGGGGCGGCGCAGCTTACACGCAGCTTTCAGCGAGCCTTCGCAGGGCAAGCACCCGGTCTTGCCGCCGGCGCGCGGCCGCATTTGGCGCGGGCCGGTGCGCTGTTCCCGCCGCCGCTCCCTGCGCTAGGCTTGCGGCCCCGCCACGGGCTGGAGTGCCGCATGAACCTGAACCGCATCAAGATCGGCCAGCGCCTCGGCCTGGGCTTCGGCCTGATGGCGCTGCTGATCGCCGTCAGCCTCGGTGTGGCGCTGCAGCGCCTCAACCAGATGAACGAGGCCAAGGACCAGGTGCTGGCCTTCGAGCGCCGCGCCGCCGCCGCCGAGGCCTGGATGAAGAACACCGACCTGAACGCCAACCGGGCGCTGGCGATCGCCAAGTCGGGCTACAACGCCGACGTGGTCAAGCACTTCGACCCGCAGGTGAAGGCCACCACCGCGACCATCAACGAGATCCAGAAGGGCATCGAGGCCTCGGTCGGCAGCGACCGGGGCAAGGCGCTGATGGCCGCCATCGCGGCGGCGCGCAAGGACTACATCGCCAAGCGCAACCAGGTCTTCGACCAGCTCAAGGGCGGCGACCTGGCGGGGGGCATGCAGCGCATCGACGGCGAGATGCTGCCGGCCGTCGACGCCTATGTGAAGGCGCTCGGCGAGTTCGTCGATTTCCAGCGTGCCCAGGCCAGCGCGCAGGAGCAGCAGGCGGCGGGCGACAAGGCCTTCGCGCAGACGGTGCTGGTCGCCATGCTGGTGGTGTGCGTGGCGGTGGCCGCGGTGGCCGGCTGGCTCATCACCCGCTCGGTGACCACGCCATTGCAGCTGGCCCGCCACAACACCGAGGCGATTGCCCAGGGTGACCTGACGCAGACCCTGCGCACCGAGGGCGCCGACGAGCTGGCCGACATGCTGCGCAGCCTGGCGCAGATGCAGCAGCGATTGCGCGGCGTGGTGGGCGAGATCCGTGCCGGCACCGAGGGCATCAGCACGGCGTCGCGCGAGGTGGCGGTGGGCAGCCAGGACCTGTCGCAGCGCACCGAGGAGGCGGCCAGCAACCTGCAGCAGACCGCCAGCTCGCTGGAGCAGATCACCGCCACCGCCGCCCAGGCGGCGCAGTCCGCCGCGCATGCCAACCAGCTGGCCGGCAGCGCGGCCGAGGTGGCGCGGCGCGGTGGCGAGGCGGTCGCCGAGGTGGTGACCACGATGCAGGAGATCAACACCGCCAGCCGCCGCATCGCGGACATCATCGGGGTGATCGACGGCATCGCCTTCCAGACCAACATCCTGGCGCTGAACGCCGCGGTGGAGGCGGCCCGTGCCGGCGAGCAGGGCCGCGGCTTCGCCGTGGTCGCGGGCGAGGTGCGCCTGCTGGCCGGGCGCAGCGCGGAAGCGGCCAAGGAGATCAAGAGCCTGATCGCCAGCAGCGTGGAGAAGGTCGACGCCGGCAGCCGCCAGGTGGACGCCGCCGGCAGCACCATGCAGGAGATCGTGGCCAGCGTGCAGCGCGTCAGCGACATCATTGGCGAGATCAGCGCCGCCACCGGCGAGCAGAGCACCGGCATCGGTCTGGTGAGCGACGCCGTCTCGCAGCTCGACCAGGTGACGCAGCAGAACGCGGCGCTGGTGGAGGAGTCGGCCGCGGCGGCCGAGAGCTTGAGCGACCAGGCGCGGCGCGTGGCCGAGTCGGTCGCGGTGTTCCGCACCTGAGTCCGATGCGCGCGCGCTGGCGGCCCAACGTCACGGTGGCCGCCTACATCGAGGGCCCCGAGGGCCTGCTGTGGGTGCGCGAGCACACGGCGGCCGGGGCGCGTCTGAACAACGCCGCCGGCCATCTCGAGCTGGACGACGCCTCGCTGGTCGACGCCGTCTGCCGCGAGGTCTGGGAGGAGACCGGGCGGCGCTTCGAGCCGAGCGCGCTGCTGGGCGTCTACCTGGGTGAGCCGCGCGACGGCCTGCGCTACCTGCGCTTCGCTTTCGTGGGGCGCGTCGGGCCGCGCGAGCGCGAGGCGCTCGACGAGGGCATCATCGAGACCCTGTGGCTCGGTCCGGCCGCGCTGCGCGAGCGCGCCGCCGAGCTGCGCTCCCCGCTGGTGCTGGCCGGCCTGGCCGACTACGAGGCCGGCGTCCGCCATCCGCTCACCCTGTTGAACGCCCTGGATTGACGATGCCCTCCACCATCCAGTTGCAGCGTGTGCTGCGCGCCCCGCCCGAGCGGGTCTGGCGCGCCTTCAGCGAACCCAAGGCGCTGGAACGCTGGCTGCCGCCGTTCGGATTCCTCGGCACCGTGCACGAGATGGACTTCCGGGTGGACGGCGGCATGCGCATGTCCTTCACCAATTTCTCGGGCGGCGGCAGCCACTCGTTCGGCGCGCGCTACCTGGAGATCCTGCCCTTCGAACGCCTGGTCTACACCGATGCGTTCGACGACCCGGCGCTCGCCGGCACCATGGTCCAAACGATCAGCCTGCGCGCCGTGAGCTGCGGCACCGAGCTGCGGGTCGAGCAGGCCGGCATCCCCGATGCCATCCCGCCCGAGATGTGCCACCTCGGTTGGCAGGAGTCGCTGATCCAGCTCGCCCAGTTGGTCGAGCCCCAGATTCCAGCCGGCACCTGAAAGGACCCCACCATGCCCAGCGTCAGCGTCTACCTGAACTTCCGCAACCAATGCGAGGCCGCCTTCGCCCGCTATCGCGAGGTGTTCGGAGGCGACTTCGAGGGAGGGCTGCACCGGTTCAAGGACATGCCACCCCAGCCGGACGCCGCGCCGCTCAGCGCCGAGATCGGCGAGCTGGTGATGCATGTCACCCTGCCCATCCTGGGGGGCTTCAAGCTGATGGGTTGCGATGCACCCGAGGCCTTCTGCGGGCCCTTCCAGGACGGCAGCAACGTCCACATCAACCTGCAGCCCGACAGCCGCGCCGAGGCCGACCGCCTGTTCGCCGCGCTCAGCGAGGGCGGCCAGGTCACGATGCCGATGGCCGTCATGTTCTGGGGCGACTACTTCGGCTCCTGCACCGACCGCTTCGGCATCCGCTGGATGATCAACTGCTCGGCCCCGTGAGGCCGTCGGCGACGGGCGATCTGCAGGGGGCGGCGCGCCTCGCCGCCGAGGGCAGTCTGGCGCTGGTGCGCCTGGTCGAGGCGATGCACGCGCGCATCCAGCACCCCCTGCCCGGTCCGTCCGACGGACGCACGCGCGGCCTGACCGGGCTGGTCTACCGCGGCGTGCGCGGCGTCACCCGCGGGGTCGGCCTGAGCAGCACCGCCTTGCTCGGCCTGTTGCCCGATGCGGTGGCGCGCGGCCCGCGCAGCCCGCGTCGCGACGCCGTGGTGGCGGCCCTCAACGGCGTGCTGGGCGACCACCTGGAGGCCAGCGGCAACCCGCTGGCCCAGGCCATGCAGCTGTGCTGCGCGGGTGAGGCGCTGGGCCTGACGCGCAGCGCCCTGGCGGCGCGATTCCCGGAGCCCGGCCAGGGCCTGCTGGTGATGCTGCACGGCCTGTGCATGAACGACCGGCAATGGCGGCGCAAGGGCCACGACCATGGCGCCGAGCTGGGGGCGGCGCGCGGCCTGGCGCCGCTCTACCTGCGCTACAACAGCGGCCTGCCGGTGGCCGAGAACGGGCGCCGGTTCGCGGCCCTGATGGCGACGCTGCTGCGGGCCTGGCCGCATCCACGGCCGCGCGTGGTGCTGCTGGCGCACAGCATGGGCGGGCTGGTGGCGCGCAGCGCCTTCCACCAGGCCGCGCGGGCGGCCTGGACGCGCCGCGTCAGCGACCTCGTCTGCCTCGGCACGCCGCACTTCGGGGCCCCGCTGGAGAAGGCCGGCCACGGCGTCGACCTGCTGCTCGGTGCCGCGCCCTATGCCGCACCGCTGGCGCGCCTCGGGCGCCTGCGCAGCGCCGGCATCACCGACCTGCGCCATGGCCTGGACGCGGGCGTGGGCCTGCCCGAGGGACCGCGCTGCTGGGCGCTGGCGGGCCTGCTGGGCGAGGGCGCGCGCGGCCTCGCGCCGCAGCTGTTGGGCGACGGGCTGGTGCGCCTCAACAGCGCGCTGGGTCGGCACCGCGACCCGGCGCGCCGCCTGCCCTTCGCGCCCGAGCGGCAGTGGGTGGCCGAGGGCGTCGGCCACCTGGACCTCTTGAGCAGCCGCGCGGTGGCGCGGCAGCTGCTCGACTGGCTCTGAAAAGGGGCCGCGCGTCGCGCGGCCCCTGGCCTCACCAGATGCGGATGCGCTCGGCCTCGGCCTTGTGCATCTTGTCGCCGTCCTTCACGCCGAAGGCTTTGTGGAAGCCGTCGTGGTTGATGGCGGCGCCGTTGGCACGGTACTCGGCCGGCGAGTGCGGGTCGGTGGCCAGTTGCTGCACCAGGTAGTTGTCGCGCGACTTCTCGCGCCAGGCCTGGCTCCAGCCGAAGAACAAGCGCTGCTCGCCGCTCATGCCGTCGATCACCGGTGCCGGCTTGCCACCGAGGCTCTTGATGTAGGCCTTGTGGGCGATCTGCAGTCCCGACAGGTCGGCGATGTTCTCGCCCAGGGTCAGGCGGCCGTTGAGCTTCTTGCCGGGCACCGGTTCGTACTGCTCGTACTGGGCCACCAGCTGGTCGCCAAGCTTCTTGAAGGCCTCACGGTCGGCGTCGGTCCACCAGTTGCGCAGCGCGCCGTCGTGGTCGAACTGGCTGCCCTGGTCGTCGAAGCCGTGGCTGATCTCGTGGCCGATCACGGCGCCGATGGCGCCGTAGTTCACCGCGTCGTCGGCCTGCAGGTCGAAGAAGGGCGGCTGCAGGATGGCGGCCGGGAACACGATCTCGTTGGCAAACGGGTTGTAGTAGGCGTTGACGGTCTGCGGCGTCATGCCCCACTCGGTCTTGTCAACCGGCTTGCCGGCGCGCGTGGCCTGGCGCGCCCACTCGAAGCGCGCGGCGCGCAGGCCGTTGCCGACCGCGTCGCCCGCCACCACCTGCAGGCGGCCGTAGTCGCGCCACTTCTCGGGGTAGCCGATCTTGATCAGGTAGGTGGAGAGCTTCTTCTTGGCACTGGCCTTGGTCTCGGGGCTCATCCAGGCGAGGCCGTCGAGGCTGTCGCCAAAGCTGCCCAGCAGGTTCTTGACCAGGCTGACCATGCGCTGTTTGGCCTCGGGCGGGAAATGCTCGGCCACGTAGACGCGGCCGAGCGCCTCGCCCAGCGCGCCGTTGACCTGGTCGATGCCCTGCTGCCAGCGCGGCTTCTCCTCGGTGGTGCCCTTCAGCGCCGTGCCCTGGTAGGCGAAGCGCGCGTCGCGGAAGGCCTTGGGCAGGGTGTCGGCGTGGGTGTCGAGCAGGTGCAGCTTGAAGTAGTGACGCCATTGCTCGATGGGCAACTCGGCCAGCAGCTTGGCGGCGCCGGCCTGCGCCGAGGGCTGGCTGAGCGAGAGCTGCTGGCTGCCCTTCAGCCCGGCGCCCTCGAAGAAGGCGGCCCAGTCCATGCCGGGCGCTTCCTTGGCCATCTCGGCCAGGGTGCGCGGGTTGTAGAGCTTGACCGGGTTGCGCAGCTCGACCTTGTCCCACTGCGCCTCGGCCAGCTTGCGCTCGATGGCCAGGGTGTCGTCGGCGGCCTTGTCGGGGTCGGGCAGTGCGGCCAGCCGACCCAGCGTCACCAGGTAGACGCGGTAGGCGGCGACCGCCTTGGCGTAGCGCTCATCCTCGGTCTTCAGGTAGTAGTCGCGGTCGGGCACGCCGATGCCACCTTGCCAGGTCAGCGGCTTGTAGTGGGTGGGCTTCTTGAAGTCGGGTTCCACGCCCAGGTTCACCGGCACGTTCATCAGGCCCTGCTGGCGGCCCATGTAGCGCGACAGGTCGCGCGGGGTCTTCAGCGCGTCCACTTCGGCCAACAGCGGCTGGACGGGCTTGACGCCCAGGGCGTCGAGCGCCGCCAGGTCGGTGTAGGTCTTGTAGTAGTCGCCAATCTTCTGCTCGACGCTGCCGCCCTTGTGCTGTTGGCCGGCCAGGCGCTCGACGATGGCGCGCACCTCGCGGTCGCTCTTGTCACGCAGCTGGATGAAGGTGCCGTAGCGCGGCTTGTCGGCCGGGATCTCGGTCTTGTTCAGCCATTGCCCGTTGACGGCGCGGAACAGGTCGTCCTGCACGCGCACGGCGGGGTCGAAGCCGCTTTGGTCGACGCCGGAACGGGTTTGGGCCTGCACGGCACTGCCGCTGGCCAGGGCGGCGGCCAGCGCCAGCGTGGAAAGGAGGAACTTGCTCATGAAAACCTGCCAGGGGAGACGAAAGGCGACGAGCCTAGGCGCCCGGCAAGCCTGTGGCCAAAAGTTCAGGGTGAGGAAAAACCCTGGAACAGCGGCAGGTTCGCCACGCGCTGGCGGATCGTCTGCATCTGCGCCTCGTAGGCCGGGCTGCCCACCTCGCCGTAGCGGCGCGCGAATTCGCGCGGCGAGAGGAACTCCGGCAGGTCGCTGACGCGGGGAAAGAAATCGCCCTGGGTCAGTCCGGCTGCCAGGCGGGCGAGCAGGGCGGCCGGGTCACGCGCCGCCAACTGACCCAGCCGGGTGCCGGCCAGATCGGCGGCCAGGTCATTGAACGAGAAGCCGCTGCCCACCCGGCTGTCGGCCAACTCCTTGGCCAGACCGAGCATCTGCGCACTGCGCTCGCCGCCCTGCCAGGCCAGCAGGGTCGAGATCAGCAGGTGGGCGGCCATGTCATCGCGTCCGTCCAGCAGCAGCAGGGTGGTGGGCATGGCGCCCTGCGCCTGGGCCTCGGGCAGCCAGTGGCCGAGGTCGCGCCCGGCGGCGTGCAGCGCCAGATTGGTGAACAGCGCCCGCAGGCGCTCGTCGGCGCTGCCGGCGATTTCCAGGCGGGCCAGCGCGCCGAGCGCCTCCTCCAGCGGCAGCCCGCCCGGATGGGCGCGCAAGAGCTCGCGCAGCCGATGGCGCTGCGCCTGCGCCACCTGGCGCTCGGTGGGCGTGACGAAGCGCGCCACGGCCTCGCGCGCCTGCTCCGGTCGCCAGCGCCAGCGCAGCCACAGCTGGCCGGGCGTCAGCCGCCAGTCCTCCAGCATCGGCAGCAGGTCCTGCAGCGCCTCCCCGGCGGGTTGGCGCCGCAGCCAGGCCAGCGCCGCCGCCTCCACCCAGCTCGCCGGCAGCGGCAGGTCGCCCAGGCGGGCCCGCGCGAGGCGCGGCGGGGCGGTGCCTTGCGGGTGTGCGGCCCAGTCGAGCTGCAGATTCAGCCAGGCCTGGCCGCCTGCCAGACGCAGGCTCAGCAGGGTGGTCGGCGCGTCGGGGCGCAGTTGCAGGCGCGCCCGCAGCCTTCCGCCTTGGGCGCTGCTGGCCTGGTCCAGCAGGGCATTGAGATCGCGTTCGGTCAGGCGCGTCAGGCGCAGCGCGCCGGCCGGCGCGGCCCCCGGGCGCACCTGGGCCCAGAGCAGGCGCGCCTGGGTGGCCAGGCGGGCGCCGCCGCCATCCTCGACGGCCGGCACCAGCGGCGCGCGCTGCAAGGCCAGCAGCAATGCCAGGCCCATCAGCAGGCTGAGCAGCAGCAGGGCCAGCAGCAGGCGGCGGGTCAGGGTCTTCATCGGGCGCGCAGTCTGCCAGGGTGGCGGGGTGGGCGGCATCAACGCCGCCGACTTGCCGAGGCGGGGTAAAGAAGCCAACGGCCGGCCGAGGCGGGCAAAAAAGCCAACGGCCCGCCAAGGCGGGCCGTCGCAGGCACAAGGCAGCGGAGGTTCAGCGCTTGCGATCCTGCTTGCGCGCCACCTCGTGGGGGCGCCGCTCGCTGCCGGCGAACCAGGCGTCCAGGCCGAAGTTCTTCGGCCCCTTGTCGGCGCGCAATTCGCCCATCAGGTCGGGCGGCAGCGGGCGTTGCGGGTGGGCGGGCGAGCGGGTCGGGGCGGTGCTGGGCATGTTTTTCGGGGGCTGGCGGCCGGCTCTTGCGGTCGGATGGGCGGGACAACGGCGCCCCGCGTCCGGCGGTTGACAGACCGGCCGACGCGTTTTTGCCGGCCTGCGGGCGCTGGTCGGCTTCGGCTGGGAGCGGCCGCCGAGCGTCGAGAATCGCCCACCTCGTCCCTCTCCTTGCCATCCGCCATGAGCGTCACCCTCAGCAAATCGGCCAAGCTGCCCGCCGCCACGCCCCTGTTCTGCACCAGCGCCGAGCGCTGGAAGGACGACAGCGCGCTGCTCGAGCCGGCGCAGCGCGCCTGGGCCAAGGCGGCCGGGTTCACCGGCAAGGCCGACACCCAGCTGCTCTTGCCCGACGCCAAGGGGGCGCTGGAGCGGGTGCTGGTGGGGCTGCGCGCGGCCGACGACCCCTTCGCGCTGGCGGCCGCCAGCGGCGCCTTGCCGGCCGGTCGCTACCGGCTCGACGCCGCCGGTCTGGCGCTCGACCCACAGGCCGCCGCGCTGTCCTGGAGCCTGGGCGACTACGCCTTCGACGCCTACAAGGCGCGCAGCCGGGTCAGCCCCGAGCTGCTGCTGGGCGACGGCCCCGAGGCGCAGCGCGGCCTGCTGCTGGCCGGCGCCATCGCCGCCGTGCGCGATCTCGTCAACACCCCGGCCGAGGCCTGCGGGCCGCAGCACCTCGAGGCGGTGCTGCGTACCCTGGCCAAGCAGCACAAGGCCAAGATCAAGGTCTGGGAGGGCGAGCAGCTCTTGAAGGCGAACTTCCCGGCCATCCATGCGGTGGGGCGCGCCGCGGCGCCGGAGCGCGCACCACGCCTGATCGAGCTGAACTGGGGCAGCGACAAGACGCTGCCGCTGCTGTCGCTGGTCGGCAAGGGCGTGTGCTTCGACAGCGGCGGGCTGGACATCAAGCCGGCCGACGGCATGCGCCTGATGAAGAAGGACATGGGCGGCGCGGCCAATGCCATCGGTCTGGCCATGATGGTCATGAGCCTGCGCCTGCCGGTGCGCCTGCAGCTGCTGATCCCGGCGGTGGAGAACGCCATCGCCGGCAACGCCTTCCGCCCCGGCGACATCTTCCGCACCCGCAGCGGCCGCAGCATCGAGATCGGCAACACCGACGCCGAGGGCCGCGTGGTGCTGTGCGATGCGCTCAGCTACGCCGTCGAGGGCCAGCCCGACCTCATCATCGACCTGGCCACCCTGACCGGCGCGGCGCGCGTGGCGCTCGGCCCCGAGCTGCCGGCGCTGTTCTGCCGCGACCTGGCGCGCGGCCAGCAACTCGTGGAGCTGGGGCTGCAGGAGCGCGACCCGCTGTGGCCGCTGCCGCTCTGGCAGGGCTACCAGCACCTGATCGACACGCCGCTGGCCGACATCTCCAACAGCGGCAGCTCGCCCTTTGCCGGCGCCATCACCGCGGCGCTGTTCCTCGAACGCTTCATCCCGGACCCGCAGGACTGGATGCACATCGACCTGTACGCCTGGAACAGCCACGCCCGCGCCGGCCGCCCGGTGGGCGGCGAGGCGCAGACCCTGCGCACCCTGCTCAGCTGGCTGGAACGGCGTTACGCCTGACGCGAGATCACTGCTGGCGCATGTAGGCGCGGTCGGACAGGATGGGGAACAGGTCCATCAGCCCGCTGACCAGCAGTTCGACCGCCAGCGCGGCCAGGATCAGGCCCATCAGCCGCGTCATGATGTTGATGCCGGTGGGGCCGAGCGCCCGGGCAATGCGCCCGGCCGCGCTGAAGCACAGGAACACCACGCCGGCGATCACCGCCCCATAGGCCACCAGCACGCCCTGCTGCCACCAGGTCTGCGACTTCTGCGCGTAGATCACCATGGTGGAGATGGTCGCCGGACCCGTCAGCAGCGGAATGGCCAGCGGCACCACGGCGATATGGGTGCTGGCCCCGCTGTCCACGCTGCCGCCCTCGGGCGTCTTGGCGTTGAGCATCTGCAGCGAGTTGATCAGCAGCAGCGCGCCGCCGCCGACCTGGAAGCTGGCGATGCTGATGCCGAAGAACTCGATCAGCTTCAGCCCGAACAGCGCCGACAGCGCAATCACGCAGAAGCAGGTGAAGGCCGCCACGCGGATCGTCTGCTGGCGCTGGGCGCCGTCGAACTCCTGCGTGAAGGCGATGAAAAAAGGAATCACCCCGATCGGGTTGACCATCGCCACCAGGGCGATCAGCGGCTTGAAGATGTCCATGGCGCGGCATTGTCCGGGGCGGCGTCCGACAGGCTGCGGTAAATCGCGCAGCAACCACGCAGGTAGACCGCGGTGGGCAGCACCAGCAGCAAGGCCACCAGCACCCCACCTCCCAGCGACAGCGCGGCGGCCTGCGAGTTGGCCACCACCGGCGCGCCGGCCTGTCCCAGCGCGCGCAACGTGTGGCCGAACAGATGCGCCAGCACCTGCTGGGGCGGCACCTGCAGTTCGGCCAACCAGCCCAGCAGCGCCAAGGCGCGTGCGCCGGCCAGCAGGGCGGCGCTGAGCACGGCGGTCAGGCCCGCCACCAGGCCCAGCAGGGCCAGCTTCAGCAGGGTGGCCTCGATGAGCCGCTGCCGCGTGATGCGGCGCAACTGCGCGACCGCCTCGCCGACCGTGGCGCCCGACCACAGCGCCGGTCCGGCCAGCGGACCCACCACGACCAGCAGCGCCCAGGCCGCCGCCGCGGCGGCGAGCACCGCCAGCGGCGTGGTGAAGGCCAGCAGCACCGGCCCGACCCACGCCAGGCGAGCCGCCCAGAGCAGCGCCAGCACCGCCAAGGGCACCGGCAGCCAAGGCAGCAGCAGGCGCAGCCAGACGGCGAGCTGGCGCGGCAGCAGCCGCACGCCCTCGTGCAGCGCATCGGTCCAGCGCAGGCCGTCGAGGCGCGCATCGGCGCGCATTTCCCTCGCCAGCCACCAACCCGCCGCATTCAGCCCGGTCAGCAGCAGGCTCAGTGCGAGCAGGAAGTACAGCAGCGCCGCGCCGCCGCGATCGCCCGCCAGCGCCTGTTCGGCCCACGACAGGCCGACGCCGGTGCCGCAGGCGCTGAGCAGCAACAGGCTGAGCACCGGGCGGTTGTGCAACGCGTTGAGGCTGTCGAGCAGGGCGCCCAGGTCGCGCCAGCGCAGGAGGGAGGTGGGCATGGGGCGCGCAGTGTAGGAAGCCGCTGCGGGGCTTGAGGGTTTGCCCTCGGGCCGGAAATACAACATCTGAGGGGCTGCGCGCTTGGTCTGTCAAGCGGCATCGGAATAATCAAGTGGCCGGTTGGGACGCGTTGATTCGTTGGTTGAGATGGGTTGAAGCGCCTGCGGTTACTTTGTTTATTGCTAAGGGCTTTCCCATGAACAACAAGCTCTACGTCGGCAACCTTTCCTACAGCGTGCGCGACGAGACACTCCAACAAGCTTTCGGCCGCTTCGGCACCGTGAGCTCGGCCAAGGTCATGATGGACCGCGAAACCGGTCGTTCGAAGGGCTTCGGCTTTGTCGAAATGGCGACCGACGCCGAGGCACAGGCCGCCATCAACGGCATGAACGGTCAGGCCCTCGAGGGCCGTCCGGTGGTGGTCAACGTCGCCCGTCCGCGCGAAGCGCGTCCGGCCGGCTTTGCCAGCCCCTACGGCCGCGGCCCGGGCGGCGGCGGTGGCGGTGGCGGCGGCTACCGCGGCGGCAACAACGGCGGGTACTGAGCCCGGACACAAGACGCCCTGAGGGCGTCTTGTGCCTGGCGAAGAGCCGGGCGTCCTCGCCCGGCAGCCCGGACAACTGCCGACGAAAGTCGGCTGTGCCCGACTACCCGGCCCCCCGCCCTGCGCGGCGGGTCGGGCCTCCCCTCACCGCATCCTCACTGCCAGCGTCCCGGCCCGCGAATCAGCGCCAGCGCCGGGGAGGGTTCGGCTGCGGCTGCGTCGAAAGGGTGCCGATATCGGTAACCCAGCGACGCGGTGATGCGGCGCACATAGTCGCGCGTCTCGGCGTAGGGCGGCACACCGCGGTAACGCGCCACCGCGCCTTCGCCAGCGTTGTAGGCGGCCAGCACCAGGCGCAGATCGCCCTCGAAATGCGCCAGCAGCCAACGCAGGTAGGCCATGCCGCCGCGGATGTTCTGCGTCGGATCGAGCGCATTGCGCACGCCGAAGCGGCGCGCCGTGTCCGGAATCAGCTGCATCAGACCCTGCGCGTTCTTCGGTGACAGGGCGTTGGGGTTGAAGTTCGATTCCTGCGCCATCACCGCCAGCACCAGTGCCGGCTGCAGCTTGTAGTCGGGCGCCACCAGCTTGACGAACTGGACGATCGGCTCGGGCGCGCGCTCGGGCGGCGGCGGCCAGGGCAGTTCGACGGGCTTGCCCTTCACCAGCACCGGCTTGGCCGGCGCGGCAGGCTCCTCGCCGTCCGGCGGGCGCAGGCAGGGCGGCGGCGCGCCCAAGGGCGTGCCCAGGCGCTGCAGCATGTTCTGCGCCTGTTCATGGCCCTGCTCGGCGGCGGCGGCAAAGAGATGGGCGGCCTGCGCATCGTCGCGTTGGATGCCGCGTGAATTGGTCAGCATCCAGGCCAGGTTGAACTGCGCCTCGGCGTCGCCGAAGCGCGCGGCGCGGCAGTAGAGGCTGGCGGCGCGCTGCGGGTCGCGCGGCAGATCGCCGTCGCCATGCTCGAGCTGCTTGGCCTCATCGCGCCAGCGTTGCACGGCGGCGGGCACCACCGGACCGCGTTCGGCGGGCGGCGCCACATAGCGCGGCAAGGCGTCGAGCGACAGGGTCTGGGCGCGTGGCGCCAGCGCGGACCCCAGCAGCAAGGGCAGCAGCAATGCACGCATCAGTAGCGCACCTCGATGCGTTGGCCTCGCCAGCGCAGCACGGCCGAACGCAACGCGATGCGCTCGAGCACCAGGTCGGCGGCAATGGCATCGCCCTCGCGCAGCAGGCGGCCGTTGACGATCAGCATGCGCGCGGCCGGATCCGCGGAGTCCATGGCGCCGCTGAAGGCCAGCGGCGGCAGGGACTGGCGCAGCGCGGGGTCGAGGCGCTCGAGCGGCAGCGCGGCCCCTGCACCGGGCGCACTGGGTGCAGCGGGGGCAGTGGCGGCAGCGGTCGGCATGGCGGCGCGTGGCGCCGGGGCCACCGTGGGCGTGGGTGCGAGCACCGGGCGCGGTGGCACCGGCGCCGCGCCCAGGCCGGGCGAGGGGGCCGGCAAGGGGCGTGGCGCGGGAGCGGCGGCCCGGGGCGCGACCGCCGTGGCTTCGGTGCCCAGCGGCACGCTGCCCGGCGGCGGGTCCAGACGCCCCCCCGGTGCCCAAAGCAGCAGCAGCCCGGCGGCCAGGCTGGCCACCAGCAACAGGGCCCAGCCCGGCCAGCCCCGCGCCAGGCGAGCGGCCGGTGCGACGCGCTGCGCCGGCGCTGCGCCGGCGCGCAGCGCGCCGGGGGCGTTGAGGTCGGGCGGGCGCCCCTGCTGGCGCTCGGCGTCGGCACGGCGCAGGGCATCGAGCACGTAGGACATCAGGGCGTCTCCAGGCGCGGCTCGGCCACGGCCGCCGCGCGGTTCAATTGCATCAGGGTCAACGGACCCGGTCGGCCGTCGGCACGCAGGCCCTGGGCGCGCTGGAAGGCGGCGATGCGCGTCGGCAGATCGACGTCCAGGGGCAGCGCATCCTGCTGGTAGCGACCGAGCTGCGCCAGCAGCCAGTCGCGCAGTTCGGCGTTCGTCGTCGAGGCGCTCGCGCCGGGCTCGCGACCCCCCGCGGGCAGGCGCCACAGCGTGGCGAAGTCGCCCTGCCAGAGTGTGGCCAGCGCGGGCAGCGGCACACGCAGGCGGCCCTGGGCGTCCTGCAGCAAGGCCGAGTCGCCATCCAGCCCCAGCAGCAGCACGGCGGTGGCGGGTTGTGCGGCGCCGCGCAGGCGGATCCAGCCGGGCCGGTCGAGCTGGCGGATCTGCGCCAACGTCAGCTGCCCCTGGTAGCAGGCCAGGCCGCTTGCCCCCAACTGCGCGCAGAGCGGTCGGCCCGGCGCCGCGGCCTCGCCCGGCTCGCCTGGCGCGCTGGTCTTGCCGGTCTCGTCGGCCTCGTCGGCCTGCGCCGGCTCGCGCGGCGCGCCCCAGCGTTCCTGCAGGGCGCGCCAGGCGAGTTCCTCACCGCCACCGCTGGCGGGCAGGCGCGCCGCCAGCGCTGCGGCGTCGAGCAGGGGATCGGCGTCGGGCAGCGGATCGGCGTTTGGCCGCGGCGGCAGCGTGGTGGCCGCGGCAGCCGGCGCCCTGAGGGGGGCGGCCGCCCGCGGCGTCGGCTCGGGCGGGGCGGAGAGGGGGGGCGCTTGGGGCGTGCCCGGCCGCGTGCCGGCCCAGACGAGCGCAGCGGCCACGCCCAGCACGGCCAGACCGCCCAGCGTCCAGCGTGGCGGTGGCGCGCGGCGGCGCGCGGTGCCGTCCGCGAACAACTCGTGCGCGGCGCCGCGCACCAGGCCGGCGTCGACGCTGTGGCGCCCCTGTGCATAGGCGCCGAGCAGGGCGCGGCCGGCCAGCAGGTTGATGCGCCGCGGCACGCCGCCACTGAGGCGATGCAGGGCCTTGAGGGCATCGTTGCGCAGCGGCAGCTCGCCGTGCAGGCCGGCCACGGCCAGCCGGTGGGCCAGGTAGGCCGCGGTCTCCGCCTCGTCCAGCGGACCCAGGTGGTAGCGCGCGATGACGCGTTGTGCGAGCTGCTCCAGGCCCGGTTCGGCGAGGCGCTGGCGCAGCTCGGGCTGGCCGATCAGCACGATCTGCAGCAGCTTGTGCGTGTCGGTCTCCAGATTCGTCAGCAGGCGCAGCTGTTCGAGCACCTCGCTGCTGAGGTTCTGCGCCTCGTCGATGATCAGCAAACGGTGCCGTCCGGCCGCATGCCCGGCCAGCAGGAAGGCGTTGAGCGCGTCCACGCAGGCCTTCAGGCCGTCCTCGGCGGGGCGCGGCAGCCGGAATTCCTCCAGCACCGTGTGCAGCAGCTCGGTGGCGCTGAGCTTGGGGTTGAAGACGTAGGCCACGTCGCAGTCGGGCGGCAGCTGGGCCAGGAAGCAGCGGCACACGGTGGTCTTGCCGGCGCCGATCTCGCCGGTCAGCAGCACGAAGCCGCCGCCGCCCTTGACCCCGTAGAGCAGGTGCGCCAGCGCCTCGCGATGGCGCTCGCTCATGAACAGGAAACGGGGGTCCGGCGCGATGCTGAAGGGGTCCTGCGCCAGACCGAAGGACGGCCAATACATGGGGCGGGAGGATAGTCTGCGCGCCTCACCCACCGGAGTGCCCTGCCATGCGCGCCCTGCAATGCCTGCAATGGGGACCGCCCGAGTCCCTGCAAGTCCGAGAGATCGACGCCCCCCAGCCCGGCCCCGGCGAGGTGCTGGTGCGTGTGCTGGCGGCCGGGGTGAATTTCCCCGACCTGCTGATCGTGCAGGGGCTCTACCAGCTCAAGCCGCCGCTGCCCTTCACGCCCGGGGCCGAGTTGGCCGGCGAGGTGCTGGCGCTCGGTGAAGGCGTGCGGCATCTGCAGGTCGGGCAGAAGGTGATCGGCTTCAGCGGGCTGGGCGCCTTTGCCGAGCAGGCCGTGCTGCCCGCTGCGCAATGCCTGCCCCTGCCCGAGGGGCTGGACGCCGGCGTGGCGGCCGGCTTCCTGCTCGCCTATGGCACCAGCTGGCATGCGCTGCGCGACCGCCTCGCGCTGCAGGCGGGGGAGACCCTGCTGGTGCTGGGCGCGGCCGGCGGCGTGGGCCTGGCGGCGGTCGAGATCGCTGCGGCGATCGGCGCGCGCGTCATCGCCGTGGCATCGAGCGAGTCCAAGCGCGCGCTCTGCCGCGCGCATGGTGCCGCCGAGGCGATCGGCTACGAGGGCCTGCGCGAGGAGCTCAAGCGACTGACGGCCGGGCGCGGCGTCGATGCGGTGTACGACGCGGTGGGCGGCGAGGTCGCCGAGCCGGCGATTCGCGCCATGGCCTGGCGCGGCCGCTACGCGGTGGTGGGCTTCGCCAGCGGCGCGATCCCGTCCATCCCGCTCAATCTGCTGCTGCTCAAGGGCAGCAGCCTGGTGGGGGTGTTCTGGGGCGAATGGGTGAAGCGCGAGCCCAAGGCCTGGGCGGCCGGCCTGGCCGAGTTGCTGGGCTGGCTGCGCGAGGGCCGGCTCAAGCCCCTGGTGAGCGCGCGCTACGCGCTGGCCGAGGCACCGCTGGGCTTGCGTGCGCTGGCCGAGCGCCAGGCCAGCGGCAAGCTGGTGATCGAGCCGCAGCGTTGACGGGATCACGTTCCAGGCCCGACGATGCACGGCCCGCATAAGGGAATGTCGAAGCCGCGTAGACCGACCTGTCTAGACAAGGTTTCGCCGGGTTACCGTTCGCCCCACTAACAAATCCTTCGGAGACCCCGTGTCCAACCTTTCGTTTGTTTCGCCTTCGCGCAATTCCCCCTGGGGCACCTACCTGAGCCAGATCGACGCCGTCGAGCCGTACCTGGGCTCGCTGAGCCGCTGGGTCGAGACCCTGCGCCGGCCCAAGCGCTGCCTGATCGTTGACTGCCCCATCGAGCTCGACGACGGCAGCGTGGCGCATTACGAGGGCTACCGCGTGCAGCACAGCCTGACGCGCGGCCCGGGCAAGGGCGGCGTGCGCTACCACCCCGACGTCACGCTGGAAGAGGTGATGGCTTTGGCGGCCTGGATGACGATCAAGAACGCCGCCGTCAACCTGCCCTACGGCGGCGCCAAGGGCGGCATCCGCGTCGAGCCCAAGATGCTCTCCAACAAGGAGCTGGAAAAGCTGACCCGCCGCTACACCAGCGAGATCGGCATCATCATCGGCCCGACCCAGGACATCCCGGCACCGGACGTCAACACCAACGGCCAGATCATGGCCTGGATGATGGACACCTACTCGATGAACGTGGGGGCCACGGCCACCGGCGTCGTCACCGGCAAGCCGATCCCGCTGGGCGGTTCGCTGGGCCGCGTGCAGGCCACCGGGCGCGGCGTGTTCGTCGTCGGCCGCGAGGCGATGCGTCGCCTGGGCATCGAAATGGAAGGCGCCCGCGTGGCGGTGCAGGGCTTCGGCAACGTCGGCTCGATCGCCGCCAAGCTGTTCGCCGCCAACGGCGCCAAGATCGTCGCGGTGCAGGACCACACCGGCACCCTGCTCAACGAGAACGGCTTCGACATGAGCGACCTGCTGGCGCATGTTGAGAAGACGCGCGGCGTGGCCGGTTTCAAGGGCGGTGACCTGATCGCCAACGAGGATTTTTGGAACGTCAAGACCGACGTGCTGATCCCGGCCGCGCTGGAAGGTCAGATCAACGAGGAGCGCGCGCGCCGCCTGCAGACCCGCCTGGTGCTGGAAGGCGCCAACGGCCCGACCACGCCGGACGGCGAGGCGGTGCTGGCCGATCGCGGCATCGTGGTGGTGCCCGACGTGATCGCCAACGCCGGCGGCGTGACGGTGTCCTACTTCGAATGGGTGCAGGACTTCTCGTCCTTCTTCTGGACCGAGGACGAGATCAATCTGCGCCTGGACAAGATCATGATCGGCGCCTTCAAGCACATCTGGGAGACCGGCGAGCAGCACAAGATCCCGCTGCGCACGGCCGCCTTCACCGTGGCCTGCACCCGGGTGCTACAGGCGCGCGAGGAGCGCGGGCTCTACCCCTGAAGCCGATCGGTTCCGGCAAGCCGAGGCCCGCCCTGCGGGCCTCTTTTTTTGCGGCCCGCTCAGGGCGCCGTCGACGCGGCCGAAGCGGCCGCCGCCACGGGTGCCGTCTCGGCGGCACAGGGCCGCAGCCCGCCCGGCCAGGCCGGATGACTCAGGCGCAACTGGTCCTGGCGCAGGGCCGGCAGGCGCAGCCAGGTCTGCTGGGCGGGCAGGCGCATGGCCACCAGGCGGACCTGGCGCAGGCCCTTGGCGCGCAGCTGGTTCTGGGCGGCCAGGGCCGCGGTCTCGTTGTCGAAGCGCTGCACGATCCAGCTCGGCTCGCTCTCGCCCTTGATCGACTGCGCGCGCAGCGGCTCCACGCCGGCGCGCTGCAGCGCCTGCTTCTTGCGTTCCAGGTCGGCCGCGTTGTCGGCGGCGCGCGAGGCCAGCAGCCATTGGCCCGCGATCGAGCGATCGAGGCGCTGCCACTGGCCGCTGGCGAGTTTCATGTGGCCGACCAATGCCACCTCGGCGGCGTGCAGGCCGGCCTCGTCGCCATAGGCGCCGATCTCGCGGCACTGCAGCGGCGCCAGCGCGCTGCTGGCGGCCTGCGGGGCCAGCAACTGCCAGCGCTCCGGGTGCTGTTGCGCGGCCAGCCGGGCCGGCTCACGCTGCGTCGAGCCGGGGTTGCCGCCCAGCCAGCCCTGGCTCCAGACCCACAGCAGGGCGTGGGCCAGCGCCAGCGCCACCAGCAGCAGTCCGAGCAGACCGAGCCGCCTCATGACGACGGCCCCTCGAGCAGCCGCAGCTCGCCGGCCACCACCCGCCGCAGCGCGCCACCCGGTTGGCGCAGGCACAGCGCGCCGTCGTGGTCGACCCCTGCGGCCACGCCTTCTTGGGCGCCGGCCTGCAGGCGCCTGCCGAGCAGGCCGTCGCGCGCGGCGAAGGCGCGTTGCCGCGCGGCGTCGAAGCCGCGCCAGGTGTGCAGCAGGTCGACCAGCGGCGGCAGCACGGTCTGCAGCGCCAGCGGGGCGGTCCAGCGGCTGTCGAGTTCGAGCAGGCCGGCGCTGGGTTGATCGACGGCGGGGGCGCTCAGGTTCAAGCCCACGCCCACCACCACCACGCCCTGCGTGGCGGTCTCGATGAGGATGCCGCCGAGCTTGCGCTGCTGGAACCAGAGGTCGTTGGGCCATTTCAGCTGCAGCGAGCGGCCCTCGGGGTCCAGGCTGTCGGCCAGGCAGCTGCCCACCGCCAGCGACAGGCCGGCCAGCGGTGCGCTGACCGGCCAGGCCAGCGAGAAGGTCAGCGAGTCGCCGGCACGCGAGCTCCAGCTGCGGCCGAGCCGGCCGCGCCCGGCGCGCTGGTGCGCGGCCACCAGCAGCTGCGGCCGGGAGTCCAGGCGGCTCGCCTCCAGCAGGTCGCTGTTGGTGGAGTCGGTCTCGGCCACACTGCGCAGCACCAGGCGCGGACCCAGCAAGGCACCCAGGCTGTCCAGGGCGGCGCCGAACATCAGCGGCTGCGCCCCAGCAGCAGGGTGCCGCGGCAGTTCGCCGAGCCGCAACGGCAGGCGTAGTCGCGTTTGAGCCGGGCCGTCAGGCGTTCCTCGACGAACAGCCGGTAGTCGTAGAACAGCTCCTCGCCCGGCTCGATGTCGCGCAGCGCGTGGATGAAGACGCGCCCGTCGACCTCGGCGGCCTCGCAGTTGGGCTCGCAGGAGTGGTTGATCCAGCGTGCGCTGTTGCCCTGGTGACGCGCGTCGATGACGCCGCCGCCTTCGAGCGAGAAATAGAAGGTGTGCGTCGGGTTGGCCGGGTCGGCCGGGTGGCGCCGGTCGGCCTCGGCATCGCTGATGCGCTCGCCGCGGTACTCGGCCACGCGCTCGCCCGCGGCCAGCGGCGCCAGCGCATAGACACCCCGCCCGTGCACGCCGGAGCGGCGAACCTGGATGCGACGGGTGGACGTGGCGTTCATGGCGGCTGCGTATATTGAGTTCATGGGCGAGCGCGCGTGTGAGCGCGCACGCACGCGAGGCGGCGCATTGTGCCGTTCAGAAAACGTCCGGAACCGTATGCAAACCAAGACCCTGGTCATCGCCGAGAAGCCTTCGGTGGCGCTCGACATCGTGCGCGCCCTCACGCCCAAGAGCGGCAAGTTCGACAAGCACGACGAGTACCACGAGAACGAGCACTACGTCGTCAGTTCGGCCGTCGGCCATCTGGTGGAGATTGCCGCCCCCGAGGGCGTGGACCCGAAGCGCGGCAAATGGAGCTTTGCCAACCTGCCGGTGATCCCGCCGCACTTCGACCTGCAGCCGATCGACAAGAGCAAGTCACGCCTCAACGCGCTGGTCAAGCTGATCCGCCGCAAGGACGTCGAGCACATCGTCAACGCCTGCGACGCCGGGCGCGAGGGCGAACTGATCTTCCGACTGATCCTGCAGTACGCGCAGCCTGCGAAGGCGGCCAAGTCCGGAAAGTTCGACAAGTCCGTCCAGCGCCTGTGGCTGCAGAGCATGACGCCCGAGGCGATCCGCGACGGCTTCGCGCATCTGCGTCCCGACGCGCAGATGCTGCCGCTGGCCGACGCGGCGCGCTGCCGCTCCGAGGCCGACTGGCTGGTCGGCATCAACGGCACGCGCGCCATGACGGCCTTCAACAGCCGCGACGGCGGCTTCTTCCTCACCACCGTGGGCCGGGTGCAGACGCCCACGCTGTCGATCGTCGTCGAGCGCGAGGAAAGAATCCGCAAGCATGTGCCGCGCGACTACTGGGAGGTGCGTGCCAGCTTCGGCGCGCAGGCCGGCCTGTACGAGGGCCGCTACATCCAGCCGAATTTCAAGAAGGGCGACGATGAGCACGCGCGCGCCGACCGCCTGTGGGACGAGGCGCAGGCGCGCACCATTGCCGCGGCGGTGCAGGGTCAGCCTGCCACGGTGACCGAGGAGAGCAAGCCCAGCACGCAGAGCAGCCCGCTGCTCTATGACCTGACGACCTTGCAGCGCGAGGCCAACTCGCGCTTCGGCTTCAGCGCCAAGACCACGCTCTCGCTGGCCCAGGCCTTGTACGAGAAGCACAAGGCCTTGACCTACCCGCGGACCGACAGCCGCCACCTGCCCGAGGACTACCTGAAGGTGGCCCGTGAGACCGCCCAGATGCTCAAGGAGCAGGGCCCGGCCGAGCTGGCCCGGCACGCCGCCACGGCGCTCGCCAAGGACTACATCAAGCCGACCAAGAAGGTGTTCGACAACGCCAAGGTCAGCGACCACTTCGCCATCATCCCGACCCTGCACGCGCCGCAGTCCCTGAGCGAGGCCGAGGCCAAGCTCTACGAGCTGGTGGTGAAGCGCTTCCTGGCGGTGTTCTTCCCGAGCGCCGAGTACCAGGTCACGACGCGCATCAGCACGGCCGCCGGGCACGCCTTCCAGACCAATGGCAAGGTGCTGGTGAACGCCGGCTGGCAGGCCGTCTACGGCAAGGAGGCGCAGGACGAGGACGCGCTGCTGACCGCCGTCGCCCCGGGCGAGGTGGTGCGAACCGAGTCCGTGGACGTCAAGGGCCTGCAGACCAAGCCGCCGGCGCGCTACACCGAGGCCACGCTGCTGGGCGCCATGGAAGGCGCGGGCAAGCTGATCGACGACGACGAGCTGCGCGAGGCGATGAACGAGCGCGGCCTGGGCACCCCCGCCACGCGGGCCAGCATCATCGAAGGCCTGCTGACCGAGAAGTACATGCTGCGCGAGGGCCGCGAGCTGATTCCCACCGCCAAGGCCTTCCAGCTCATGACCCTGTTGCGCGGCCTGCAGGTCGAGGAGCTCACCAAGCCCGAGCTGACCGGTCAGTGGGAGTACCAGCTCAACCAGATGGAGAAGGGCCGGCTGGCGCGCGAGACCTTCATGGCCGAGATCGCCGCCATGGCCGAACGCGTGGTGGCCAAGGCCAAGAGCTACGACCGCGACACCGTGCCGGGCGACTACGCCACGCTGGCCACGCCCTGCCCGAACTGCGGCGGCGTGGTGAGCGAGAACTACCGTCGCTTCGCCTGCGGCGCCTGCGAGTTCAGCATCACCAAGATCCCCGGCGGGCGCAGCTTCGAGTTGCCCGAGGTCGAGCGCTTCCTGCAGGACAAGCGCATCGGCCCGCTGGAGGGCTTCCGCAGCCGCCTGGGCCGGCCCTTCACGGCTGAGCTGCAGCTGGTGTTCGACGACGAGGTCAAGAACTGGAAGCTCGAGTTCGACTTCGGTGACGACAAGAGCGAGGACGACGGCCAGCCCGTCGACTTCAGCGCCCAGACGAGTCACGGCGCCTGCCCGAAGTGCCAGGGCCATGTCTACGAGCACGGCAGCAACTACGTCTGCGAGCACAGCGTGGGCGCGCACGTGACCTGCGACTTCAAGACCGGCAAGATCATCCTGACCCAGCCGGTGGATGCGGCACAGATCCACAAGCTGCTGCACGAGGGCGCGACCGACTACCTCGAGGGTTTCGTCTCCAACCGCACGCGGCGCGCCTTCAAGGCCAAGCTGGTGTTCGACAAGAAGGAGGGCAAGGTGGTGTTCGAGTTCGAGCCGCGACCCGAACGCAAGACCGCCGCACGCGGCGCGGCGCGCAAGACGGGTGCCGCGAAGGCGGCGAGCTGATGCGCAGCCCAGTGGCCGGTTTCATGGTGCGGCTCGCGCGCCAGCTTCCCCTGGGACTCGCGCTGTGCATCGGCGTCGCGGCCCAGGCCCAGGTCGGGCGACCGACAGCCGCCAAGCTGCCGCCCGGCCCCGAGCTCGATGCGGTGGCTGCGCAGGGCTATCACCAGCAGTTCAAGCCCGCGCCCGCGCAGAAGGCCTTTGCCGTCAGCCGCGACGCCAAGGCCTATGCGGCCGTGATCGGACGCGAGCAATCCTTCGAGGCCGTGCGCGGGGCTTCGGTGGGCTGTCTGGCCCAGTTCAAGACCCTGTGCCAGATCTGGCTGGTCAACGACGAGGTCGTTTGGCCGCACTACGCCAAGTCCCGTGCGGCGAGCCAGGCCGCCCTCAAGACGCTGCGCCAGCGGGCGCAGCAGCCGTTCGCCGAGGCGGTCGGTGCGGCGGCATCGGACGCGCCCGTTCCCACACAGTTGCGCAGCGGCGAACAGATGCACGGCAGCACGCCGGGGGCGGCGCCGGCGGGAAGCCGACTCATCGATACCGCCGGCGTGGTGCAGTTGCTCACACAAGCGCGCAAGCCCCTGCTCATCGACACCCTGCATGGCAAGAATCTGATCCGCTCGAGCCTGCCGACCGCGCACTGGCTGCAGGGCGCAGGCTGGGAGGATCCGACCTTGAACCCACGCATCGACGCCCATCTGCGGCTTGCGATGCGCGCCCTGACCCCGAGCAAGTCGACGCCCATCGTGGTGTTCTGCTCCAACGCCGACTGCTGGTTGTCCTGGAACGCGGCCCTGCGCCTGGTCCAGGCCGGCTACCGCGAGGTGCATTGGTACCGCGGCGGCGTCGATGCCTGGAAGCGGGCCGGCTTGCCCATGGTGGACACGCCCCTGAGCGGACATCTGTGGTGAACGCCGCTGCGCGAACCCTGCTTTGCCGCCCTGCAGATCCAGCTTGCGGACAATGCCTCGCATGCAACTCGACGCCTTGAACGAGCTGGGTCAGGCCTGCCGCGACGCAAGCAGCGTGCTGGCCGCCTCCACCACCGCGCAGCGCAACGCCGCCCTGCTGGCCCTGGCGCACCGGCTGCGTGACCCGCTGCCGGCGCTCGACGCCGCCAACGCGCTGGATCTGCAAGCCGCGGTGGATCTGGACGCGCCGCTGCGCGACCGCCTGAAGCTCGACGCCAGGATCCTCGCCACCCTGGCCGAGGGCTGCGAGCAGATCGCCGCGCTGCCCGATCCGGTGGGCGAGATCACGCAGCTGCGCCGCCGCCCCAGCGGCATCCAGGTCGGGCAGATGCGCGTGCCGCTGGGCGCCTTCGGCATGATTTACGAGAGCCGGCCCAACGTCACCATCGAGGCCGCCTCGCTGGCCATCAAGAGCGGCAACGCCTGCATCCTGCGCGGCGGCTCGGAGGCGCTGCAAAGCAACCGCGTGCTGGTCGAGCTGGTGCAGGACAGCCTGGAGGAGGCCGGCCTGCCGCGCGAGTGCGTGCAGCTCATCGCCAGCGCCGACCGCGCCGCCGTGGGCTGGCTGCTCGGCGCCGCCGAGTACATCGACTTGATTATCCCGCGCGGTGGCAAGGGCCTGATCGAACGCGTCAGCCGCGAGGCCAGGGTGCCGGTGCTCAAGCACCTGGACGGCAATTGCCACAGCTATGTGGACGCGCACGCCGACCTCGATCAGGCGCTGCGCGTGGTGGACAACGCCAAGACGCAGAAGGTCTCGCCCTGCAACGCGACCGAGTCGCTGCTGGTCCACCGCGCAGTCGCCGCGGCCTTCCTGCCGCGCCTGGCCGCGCTCTGGGAGCCCAAGGGGCTGACCTTCCATGCCTGCCCGGACAGCCTGCCGCTGCTCGGAGCGCGGGCCGTGCCGGCCACCGAGGCCGACTGGGACGCCGAGTACCTGTCGCTCGACATCTCGGTGAAGCAGGTCGATTCGCTCGACGCCGCCATCGCCCACATCAACCGCCACGGCAGCCACCACACCGACGCCATCCTCACCACCCACCACCCGAGCGCCATGCGCTTTCTGCGCGAGGTGGACTCGGCCTCGGTCATGGTCAACGCCAGCACGCGTTTCGCCGACGGCTTCGAGTACGGGCTGGGGGCCGAGATCGGCATCAGCACCGACAAGCTGCACGCACGCGGCCCGGTCGGGTTGGAGGGCCTGACCTCGCTGAAGTGGGTGGTGCTGGGCGAGGGGCAGATCCGCTGCTGAGGGCATTGCTGCGCAAGACGGCGCACGCTCGAGGCCCTATCCTGCCGCCGGTGAGACGCCCGCTGCCGCCCCTCGCCTGCGCCCTGTTGCTGATGCTGATGCTGATGCTGATGCTGATGCTGGCCACGCCGCCCGCCGTCGGCGCGCCGCCGCCCGCCCTCAAGCTCAGCACGCACGAGCTGCCGCCCTATTCGACGCAGGCCGAAGGTCGGCCCACCGGCATCGCGGTCGAGGTGGTGCGCTGCGCCGCGCAGCGCATGGACTTGGCCCTGGAGCTGGAGTTCGTGCCCTGGGCGCGCGCGCAGCTGCACGCCCAGCACGGCCTGTCCGACGGCTTCTTCGCCGCCTCGCAGTCGGCGGCGCGCGACGCCTACGCGCGCTGGAGCGTGAGCATCGCGCCGCAGCAGTGGCGCTGGTACACGCTGACCCAGAGCGTGCTGCAGCCGGGCGATCCGCTCTTCAAGTCGCGGGCCCGCGTCAGCAGCTTCGTCGGCGCCAATATGCAGAGCTGGTTGAAGGAGCAGGGCTACGACGCGCAAGTGCCGCCGCTGCAGTCCGAGCACCTGCTGCAGATGCTGCTGCTGCGGCGCGTCGACGGCGTCCTGGCCAATCATCTGGTGATGACGCGCCTGCTCGAGCGGCACCCGCGCGGCCACGAGGTGCGCTCGACGCTGGCGCTGGACAAACCGCTGGGCGTCTACCTGACCCAGCGCTTCCTGGCGCGTCAGGCTGCGGACTTCATGGACCGCTTCGACGCCGCGCTGAGGCGCTGCACACCCCAGGAAGCGTCGGGCAAGCCCGAGCCTTGAGTAGGTCGGCGCTGCCGGCGCCGCGCTTTTCTGGTCTCCAATAGCGAGGCATCCAGGAGACCGAGGGAAGAGCATGGGCGAAGACGTCGCCGTCGCCGAGGGTTTTGCCATGGCCTGTGGCGCCTTGATGGCCGGCATCGCCGGCCTGCTGTGGCGCCACCATGCCATGCGCCCTGCCTGGGGGCTTCGATGGCTGGCCGCAGCCATGGCCCTGGCGGCGCTGACCAACCTGCTGGCGCCCATGCTCGTCACCGGGGCCTGGCGCGCCGGGCTGATCGATCCCAGGCCCGGTCTTGCCGGGCTGCTTGCCCTGACGCTCGGCTTCGGCAGCCTGGCCGCACTGGTGGTGGGCATGCGGCACTATGTGCTGCGGGCACCGCCGCGACCATGGCGGCTGTTTCTCGTGCTGTGGCTCTCGGCCCAGATCGTGGTGCTGGCCGCTGCCCGGATGCTGGGCTTGCGCTACGGCGGCGATCTGGTTGCGGCGGGTCTGTTTCTCTACGGCGCCGCGCTGAGCGTGTCGGCCGTCCGTCGGGAGCCGGGCGTCGGCCATGGTTTGCTGGCGCTGAGCTTGTCGGTCCATCCCCTGAGCTTGCTGGTGCTGCTGGCCGTGGGGCTGGACATGCGCGCCGCGCGCTACCTGGCCGCCCTGCCTTACGCGATGGTCGGTCTGGTGCTGCTGTCGGCCAGCCTGGTGCGGATTCGCAGCGAGCTGGTGCGCGAACTGCAAGCCCGGGGCGAGGCCGAGGCCAGCAACCGCGATACCCGGGCGGCCTTGCAGCGCAGCCGCGCCGTCCAGCAGGCCCTGCTGCAGCAGGCACCGATTCCGATGGCCTTCACGCCGGTCGCGGACGGACGGGTGCCCCACTCCTACTGGAACCAGGCCTGGTACCGCAGCTTCGGTTACGCCAGCGGCTCCAAGGAGGGGGTGGGGGGGGACGAGTTCGACTTCTACGTCGAGCCGCAGGCCCGCGCCGGCTATATGCGCCGGGTGCTGGAACAGGGACGCGCCGGTCCGTTCGAGGTCCGCCTGCGCCACGCCTCGGGCGCGGAGATGCTTTGCCTGATGCAGGGCAGCGTGATCGAGTCCGACGATGGCCCCTTCGTGGTGAGCACCTTCATCGATGTCACCCGGCAACGCGCCAACGAACTGCGCTTGCGCGAGTTCGAAACCATGGTGCAGAGCGCGGACGATGGCATCTTCTTTCTCGACCAGGGCCTCATCACGGCCGTCAACGTCGCCGTGGAGCGCATCTTCGGCAGCGCGGCCCAGGATCTGGTGGGGCGCAGCCCGTTGGACTGGTCGCCCGCCACCCAGCCCGATGGGCGGGCGTCGGCGCTGGCGGCCCGCGAGCTCATCGCCGCGGCGCTGCGCGGGGAGCCGCAGCGCTTCCACTGGCGCCACTGCCGTGCCGACGGTCAGCCGTTCACGGCGCAGGTGGCGCTGACGCATGTCGAAGGGGTTCCCGGGCGTCTGGTGGCCGTGCTGCGCGACGTCACCGAGGACCGCGACAGGACACTCGCCCTGGCGCGCAGCGAGGCGCGTTTCAAGTCCACCATCGCCGTCTCCAACACCGGCGCCTGGGAGTTCCAGGCCGCCGATCAACGCCTCTGGTGCAGCCCGGAGTACTTCACCATGCTGGGGCTCGATCCGGCCGCCTACCCCGCGGACGGTCGCGCCACCCTGCAGGCCGGCTGGGTCGAGCTGCTGCACCCGGACGATGTGCAACCCTGCCTGCGCCGCTTCACCAACTACCTGCAGGCCGGCTCGGCCGGTCTGTACGAGAGCCAGTTCCGCATGCGCCATGCCGACGGCCACTGGGTGTGGATCTGGTCGCGTGGACAGACGCTGCGCAATGCCGACGGCAGTCTGGGCGATGTGACGGTGGGCACCCACATCAACATCACCGAGCAAAAGCTGGCCGAGGTCGAATTGCGCAAAGCCCGGCAGATGGCCGAGGTGATCGCCCGTGCGCAGCTGCAGTTCATCGTGCAGAAGGACCGGCGCAAGTCCTTCGACGGCCTGCTGGCCGACATCCTGGCGCTGGCCGACAGCGAGTACGGCCTGATCGGCGAGGTGCTGCGCGACGCCGAGGGCCTCCCCTACCTGAAGACCTTCGCCATCACCAACATCGCCTGGAACGAGGCGACATGGGCCGCCTACGAGGCCGATGCCCCCAAGGGCATGGAATTCAGAAATCCGCGATCCCTGTTCGGCGCGGTGATGGCGACGGGACAGCCGGTGATCGCCAACGACCCGGCGCACGACGCCCGCCGCGCCGGTCTGCCCGAGGGGCATCCGGCGCTCGACGCCTTCCTCGGGGTGCCGGTGTTCCATGGCGGGGAGATGGTGGCCCTGGTCGGACTGTCCAACCGGCCCGGCGGCTACGACGAGGGCGTCATCGACTTCCTGCGCCCGCTGACCGCCACCATCGGGCAACTGGTCGTCGCGCACCGCAACCAGATCCGCCAGCAGGAAACGGAGTTGCGGCTCGAGACCATCAGCAACAACCTGCCCAACAGCATGGTCTACCAGATTGACTGCGGGGAGGACGGCGGCACGCGGCGTTTCAGCTACCTGAGCGCCGGTGTCGAACATCTGCACGGTCTGGCACGTGGCGATGTGCTGCGCGACGCCAAGCTGCTCTATGCGCAGATCCACCCCGAGGACCTGAAGCAGCTGGCGGCCAAGGAGGCCGAGTGCCTGCAGGGCCTGTCGGAGTTCAGTACCGAGTACCGCGGCCGAGGACCGGACGGTGAGGAGCGCTGGTTCTATCTGTGCTCGACCCCCAGCCGCAATGCCGAGCACCACATCATCTGGGACGGCATCGAGCTGGACATCACCGAGCGCAAGCGCGCCGAGGCCGAGCTGGCGCTGAGCCGCGCGCAGCTGATGGCCAACCTGGACAACACGCCGACGGTGGCGGTGCAGTGGTTCGATCGCGACGGGCGGGTGCTTTACTGGAACCCGGCTTCCGAGGCCCTCTACGGTGTTGCGGCGGCGGACGTGCTGGGGCGGATACCGCTCGGCGCCCTGTACGCCGACGAACTCGAACTGCAGGGCCTGCTCGACGTCATCCGCACGATCGAGGCCAGCGGCAAGGCCTACGGCCCCTACGAGGTGGACATCACGCGGCAGGATGGACGCATCGTCTCGGTGCTCGCAACCACCTTCCCCATCCCGATGGGCGAAGGCCGCACGGCCTTCGTCTGCATGGACGTCGACATCACGGCGCGCAAGCAGGCCGAGCGCGATCTGCAGGAACTCAACCAGTCGCTGGAGTCGCGCGTCGAGGCGCGCACCCGGGAGCTGAGTCAGGCGCTGAACGACCTCAACCGCACCCAGCAGGACCTCATCCAGTCCGAGAAGCTGGCCGCGCTTGGCGCCCTGGTGGCCGGCGTGGCGCACGAACTGAACACGCCGATCGGCAATGCGGTGACGGTGGCCAGCACCCTGGTCGACGTCGAGGCCAGGATGCGCGAGACGATCGGCACCGGGCTGACCCGAGCGGCGCTCAACGGGTTCCTGGACACCGTGCGCGAGTCCGGCGCCATGCTGTCCCGCAATCTGACGCGTGCGGTGGATCTGGTCAGCAGCTTCAAGCAGGTGGCGGTGGACCAGAACAACCACCAGCGGCGCGGCTTCGACCTGCAGGAGATGCTGTCGGAAGTGCAGATCGTGATGGCCCCCAGCCTGCGCAAGGCCCATGTCGCCCTCGTGGTCGAGCTGCGCGACAACGTCGAGATGGACAGCTTCCCCGGCGCCCTGACCCAGTTGCTGATGATCCTCATCAACAACGCCATCATCCATGCCTTCGAGGGCCGGCGGGGCGGCACGGTGACCCTTACCGCCAGCGCGGCCGGACCGGACCGGGCGCGCATCGTCGTCAGCGACGATGGGGTGGGTATCGCGCCAGGCAGCCTGGGGCGCATCTTCGAGCCCTTCTTCACGACCAAGCTGGGCAAGGGGGGCTCGGGGCTGGGCCTGCACATCGCCTACAACGTGGTGACCGGCACCCTGGGCGGCAGGATCAGCGCGCAGAGCGCGCCGGGCCAGGGCACTCGCATGGTGGTCGAGCTGCCGCGCAGCGCGCCGGATTCGCGCGCCTGACGTTCGTCACCGCGGCGCCGGCCCGGCGACCCCGGGGCTCTTAAGGTGAACGGGCTTTGCCCGGCACCTTAACCCCCGCCGGGGGCGGGCCGGGCTGGCCCGGACCTGGGGGTGCTCAGAAGAAGTCCACGCTGCCGCCCGCTTCCTGCGGCGCCAGAAGGCCCTCGCTGACCAGGCGCTCGAAGTGGCACACGCGGTTGCGACCGCCTTCCTTGGCGGCGTAGACGGCGCGGTCGGCGCGCTCCAGCGCGCTGTGCGGGGTGTCGTCGGGTTTGAGCGCCGTGTAGCCGATGCTCACGCTCATCTGGCCGACCTGTGGGAACTCATGGGTCGCCACCCGCTCGCGGAAGCGCTCCAGCACGCGCAAGCTGTCCTCGGCATCGGCGCCACGCAGCAGCAGTACGAATTCCTCGCCACCGAAGCGGAACACCTTGTCGCTGAATCGGAAGGACTGGCGCAGCAGGCGCCCCACCAGCAGCAGCACCTCGTCGCCCACCAGGTGGCCGAACAGGTCGTTGACGCGCTTGAAGTGATCGAGGTCGAACACCGCCAGCCAGCTGCTCGGGGTGGCCCCATCCGCCGACGCGGACACCGTGTCCAGCGCGCGGTCGAAATGCTCGTCGAAGGGTTTGCGGTTGTAGAGCCCGGTGAGCAGGTCGCGCTCGTTGTCGTGCACCAGGCAGCGGAAGTTGGCGTAGAAGCGCAGCAGGCTTCCGACCAAACGCAGCTGCGCCGCGCTCAGCGTGGCCTCGGTCTCCAGCAGCAGCACGCCCATCATGCCGGGGTCGTCGAACAGCGCGAAGGCCGAAGCGGTCCCGCCTTGCTCCAACGGGGCGCTGCACAGGCGCTGCTCATCGGCGCAGCGCGCCAGCAGCGGGCGCTCGGCGCGCAGCGGCAGCTCGTCCATGCGCAGGGTCAGCGCGTCGGAGTTGGGCAGGGTCTCGCCGGGCGTCTGGCTGGCGCGCAGGTACCAACGCGTGTCCTCGCCGTCGCTGACCGTGGCGTACACGCAGGCGCGGCGTGGCATCAAGGTCTCGCAAAGCAGGCCGACCAGCGACAGGTCGAGCTGCTCCAGGTCCCGGACTCCGGTGACGTCGGCAAGCTGATCCACCCACTGGCGCATCAGCGCAATGTAGCGTCGTCGGCTTCGCGAAAGTCGGGGTTGAGCCGTTCGGTCAGCAGGTGATCGCACCAGGCGCCGTCGATGCACAGGTAGTCGCGCGCCAGCCCGATCTCGCGAAAGCCCAGGCGCTGCAGCACCTGGCCGCTGCGCAGGTTCTCGGGCCGGTAGGCGGCCTGCAGGCGGTGCAGGTTGATGCCGCCGGGCTCGAACACCTCGGCGATGACGGCCTGCAGCGCCTCGTGCATCAGGCCCCGGCCCTGCTGCGATGCATCCAGCGCGTAGCCCAGCGTGGCGCTGTGGTGGAAGCCGCGAACCACCTGGCTGACGCTGATCGAGCCCAGCACCTGGAAACCGTCCAGGCTGAGCAGCCAGCGCCAGGCGCTGCCCTCGGCGGCGCTGGCGGCGGCCTGCGACAGCCACTCGACCTGGCGTGAGGCGTCGGTCAGCCCCGGCCGGCGCGGCTCCCAGCGCGCCAGGTGGGCGGCGTTGCGGGCGAAGAACTCGGCGGTGGCAACGGCCCAGGCCGGGTGCGCCGGCAGCAGATGCAGGCGCGCCGTGCGCAGCCGCTTCATGCCGACCGAAGCGCCGACTGCAGCGCCGCCACGCGCTGGCGCAGGCCTTCGAGCCCGAGCTGTTGCGCCACATCGGCTGCGATGGGCTCGCCGACGCTGACCTCGACGCGGCTCAGCAGGCCGCGGCGGAAGGGGCTGCGCATCGCCGCCCCGTCGATGCGGCTGAAGAAGGAACCCCAGAGATTGCCCAAGGCCATCGGCACCACCGGCACCGGGTCGGTCTCCAGGATCTTCAGCACGCCGCCCTTGAAGGCCTGCAGGCTGCCGTCGCGCGTGATGCCGCCCTCGGGGAAGATGGCCAGCATCTCGCCCTCGCGCAGCACCTGCGAGGCGGCGGCGAAGGCGCGCTCGTAGGTGGCCGGGTCTTCCTTTTGCGGCGCGATGGGGATGGCCTTGGCCAGCCGGAACATCCAGCCCAGCACCGGCGTGGCGAAGATGCGGTGGTCCATCACGAAGCGCACCGGGCGCGGGCTGACGGCCATCAGCAGCATGGCGTCGATGAAGCTGACGTGGTTGCAGATCAGCAGGGCCGCGCCCTCGGTGGGGATGCGCTCCGTGCCCTGCAGCTTGAGCCGGTAGACGGTGTGCGAGAGCACGAAGGCGACGAAGCGCAGCAGGTACTCGGGCACCAGCAGGAAGATGTAGAGCCCCACCAGCGCATTGGCCAGCCCGAGCAGGCCGAACAACTCCGGGATGCTGAAGCCGCTCTTGAGCAGCAGGCCGGCGATGACGCTGGCCGCCACCATGAAGAGCGCGTTGAGGATGTTGTTGGCGGCAATGATGCGGGCGCGGTGCGTGGGCTGCGCGCGCAGCTGGATCAGCGCGTACATCGGCACGCTGTAGAGACCGGCGCTGAGCGCCAGCAGGCCCAGGTCGACCAGCACCCGTGCATGCCCGGGAGCCTGCACGAAGGCCGCCAGGCCAAGCGCCGCGCCGGCATGCGCCGGCAGCGCGCTGCAGGCCAGGTAGAGGTCGATGGCGAACACCGTCATGCCCAGCGCGCCCAGCGGCACCAGGCCGATCTCGACCATGCGGCGCGACAGCATCTCGCACAGCAGCGAGCCGATGGCGATGCCCACCGAGAACACCACCAGCAGCAGGGTGGCGACCTGCTCGTCGCCGTGCAGCACCTCCTTGGCGAAGGACGGGAAGTTGCCCAGGAAGACCGCGCCGACGAACCACATCCACGAAATGCCCAGCAGCGAGCGGAACACCGCGATGCCCTGATGCGCCAACTTCAGGTTGCGCCAGGTCTCGGTGACGGGGTTCCAGTTGATGGCCAGCTGCGGATCGCTGGCGGGGGTGGGGGGCAGCTGCCACGCCGCCACCAGGCCGGCGCAGGCCAGCAGCAGGCAACCCCAGGCGACGTACTGCGCGCCGACCTCGGGCATCGAGATCAGCAGGCCGCCCAGGATGTTGCCCACCAGGATGGCCACGAAGGTGCCCATCTCCACCATGCCGTTGCCGCCGGTCAGCTCGTCGGGCCGCAGATGCTGCGGCATGTAGGCGTACTTGACCGGCCCGAACAGGGTGCTGTGCAGGCCGAGCAGGAAGATGCAGCCCAGCAGGGTCGGCACATGCTTCTGGTACAGGCCCCAGGCGCCGACCAGCATCAGGCCCAGCTCGAAGACCTTGATGGCGCGCATCAGCAGGCGCTTGTCGAGCTTGTCGGCCAGCTGCCCCGAGGTGGCGCTGAACAGCACGAAGGGCAGGATGAAGATGGCGCCGATCACCAGTCCCGCCAGCGCCGGCGGCAGCCAGGCGATGCTGAGCTGGTAGGTCACCATCACGGTGAACGGACCCTTGAACAGGTTGTCGTTGGCGGCGCCGAAGAACTGCGTCCAGAAGAAGGGCGCGAAGCGGCGCTGCGTCAGCAGCGCGAACTGGCTGGGATGGTGTGAGGCGCTCATGGGGTGCGCAGGCTATCAGCGAACGATGCGTTCGCCATCCGCAAGACCGCTGCCCTGCAGCCAGGCAAACACCGAGTCGGCGCTGACGGTGGCGATGCGGTCGGCGAAGCGCTGGCTGCTCGGGTGGTCGTCGAAGGCGACGTTGGCGCGCGTCATGCGGGCGCCCAGGCGTTTGAAGGCGTCGATGCGCAGCACCGTGGGCTGATAGCCCTTGAGGCGCAGCCAGGCCTGGGCTCGCACGCGGTCGCTGGCGGCCGGCTCGGCGGCGCCGGCCAGGGTCTCGATCAGCCATTGGTTGCTCTGCTGGTAGCGCGTGCTCCAGGGGTAGGCCAGCAGGTTGTAGCGCCGCTGGTGCCAGTGCGCGACGCGCGCGTTGTCGCGCAACAGTGGCAGCAGCTGCTGCTGCAGCTCGGGGCTCGGCACCGCGTAGGCGGCCTCGTAGCGGTGCGGGTCGTCGAGGAAGAACTCGGCCAGGCCCTGGCGGTACAGCGCCGCGTGGTCGCTGCCGCAATGGTTGAGCTTGTGCAGCACGCGCCAGCTGCCGACCGCGCCCGGCGTCGCCGCGTCGGGCGGCGCCTCGCGGTAGGCGAAGGCCAGATGCGACCAGCGCAGGCCCCACTGGGACAGGTCCTGGCCGGCGCGCGCCAGCACCACCACCTGGGCGCCGCTGGCGTCGAGCGCGCGGGCGCTGCGCTCGGCCAGCCCCAGGCCCTGCACCACGGCCTGCACGCCGGCGACCTGCGCCTCACAGGGCCGACCGGCGCGCACGGCCGGCGCCGTCAGCGCCGTCAGCGCCAGCACCCACACCCACCAGCGCAGCGCCCTCATGGCGTGATCCTCTCGTGGTGGGTGAGCGCCCGGCCGATGGCGTTGGGCACGAAGCAGAGGGCCTGGCCGGCGGCGGACAGCACCACGCCGGCGCCGACCGCCGACACCGTGACCGCGGTCCCCACGCCCAACAGCGTCGATTGCGCGAGCTGGCCGCCGAAGCGCAGGCTGACGCGCACGCCGTCGCTGGCGCGCTCCAGCACCCAGACGGTGCCGGTGGCGCTGGCCTCGACCGCCACCACGCTGAGCGTGACCCCGGCCGACAGCAGCGCCACCGGTGCCGCCACCGAGACGGCGACCGGCAGCAGCGACAGCGCGCTGGCCTCGGACAGGTCGGACTGAGCCTGCGTCGGCAGGCTCAGGCAGAGCGCCAGCAGCGCGGAGATCAGACAGGTTTTCACAGGGTCCTCGCTTCCTGCGCGTCGCGCAGGGTCTTGGCCAGCGTGAAGGCGCTGGACATCAGGAACAGCCAGCCCACCAGCAGGAAGGCGGCGTGGCTGGGCGCGATGCTGAGCACCGTCAGACCCCAGCCGGTCAGGCCCACGGCGGCACCGAAGCCGCCCCAGGCCACCAGGCGCCAGCCGGGCGCCTCGGGCAGGCCGGCATGGCGGTCGCGGATCGACTTGGCCAGCACGAACACTGCGCACAGGCAGAACAGATAGGCCATCACCATGAAGGCGCGTTCCATGGGGCCGACCGGCAGCCAGGCCAGCCCGCTGCCGCAGAGCAAGACGGCGATGCCGAAGGAGATCCAGACCTGGGCCTGCCAGGCCTTGGTGTCGCGAGGTGTCAGGGGGTTCATGGCGCGTTGCCGAGTGAAGGTGAGGGCATGGTCGACGCGCCCTGCGGGGCCCGGCCAGCGCGCCCGGCGCTGTGGCGGGTGCCGGCACCGCCGGTATCGCGGCTTGCGACCCGCTGCGGGGGGCGGCCCAAAAAAACGGCCCAGCGAAGTGGGCCGAAATGAAAACGGCCCACCGAAGTGGGCCGTCGATCCCCCAAGAATGGGGAGCGTTACGAAGCGTTGTCGCCGCGCTTGGCGACCACCACCACGGTGGGCAGGCGGACGGCTTCGGTGGCGCGCGGCGACTTGGCCGTCACCACCACGGTGGGCAGCACCACGGCGGGGGTTTGCGGGCCGAGCGGCAGGGCCATGACGGCGGCGCTGGCGATCGTCAATCCGGCCATCACGGCCAGGGTCATGACGTCGCTCAAGGCATTCAGGGGGGCGGTGGTGAACTTGCTCATGGTGATCTCCTGGGGGGTATCGCGAACTGGCGAATTGCGTTGCGATGGCTGAACTTTGGGCGATCAGCGCGGCCCTTCCCAGGCGCTTGCGACGAGTTGCACGAACCGGCGCCGCAACGGCGGCCCAGCGCGATGAACTGTGGGAAACCCTTGGCTCGCTCCGCCTAAATCCAGCCCAGATCGATGGCCCGCAGCACCGCCTGGGTGCGGTCGCGCACGCCCATCTTGGCGAACACCGCCGAGCAGTGGTTCTTGATCACCCCCTCGCTGTTGCCCAGCAAGGTGGCGATCTCGGTGTTGCTGCGTCCGCTGGCCACCAGGCGCAGCACCTGCAGCTCCTTGGGGCTGAGCGGTTCGGGGTCGGGCAGGCCCTCGAAGGCGCGCTCGGTGGCGCCGGGGCGGGTGGCGCGCTCGGTCAGGCCGGGGCGCAGCGCGGTGCCGCCGGCGGCCACCTCGCGGATCGCCTCGGCCAGGGTCTCCACGCTGATGGCCTTCAGCACGAAACCCTTGGCGCCGGCGCGCGCCGCCTCGTCGAAGGCCTCGCGGTCGTCGAAGGTGGTCAGCAGCAGCACCGGCACCGGCAGCTGGCGCGCCGCCAGCGCGCGAATCAGGCCGATGCCGTCCAGGCGCGGCATGCGCATGTCCGACAGCACCACGTCGGGGATGTCGGCCTGGATGCGCTCGAGTGCCTGCACGCCGTCCTCGGCCTCGCCGATCAGCTCGATGTCGGGGCACAGCTGCAGCAGGCCCTTGAGGCCTTCGCGCACCAGTTGCTGGTCCTCGACGAGCAGCAGGCGGATGGGGGTGGCGGGTGCGTTCATGGCGGGCTTCCTTCGGGTTCGCGCAGACAACGGAATTCGATGAGGAAACCCGGCGTGCGGCGCAGCACCTGCGCGCGCCCGCCGAGTTCCTGCATGCGTTCGTTCATGCCGGTCAGGCCGTTGCCGGCCGACAGTTTCGGGGCGCCCTCGCCGTCGTCCTCCACCTGCACCACCAGTTCGCGGCCCTCGGCCTGCAGATGGATGTGCACGTGGCGGGCGCGCGCGTGGCGCACGGTGTTGGTCACCGCTTCCTGGATGCAGCGCAGCAGCGCGTGCGCGGTGCGCGGCGGCAGGTTGTGCGCGGCGTCTTCGTCCAGCCCGAGCGTGATGAGCGGGCTGTCGATGCCGGCGGCCAGCAGGCGCAGCGCGCGGCTCAGGTCGATGCCACCCTGGGCACGCTGCGCGCTCACGGCCTGGCGCACGTCGGCCAGCAGGGTCTCGGCCACCTGGCGCGCCTTGACCAGCTGGGCGCCGGCCTGGGCGCCCTGTTCGCGTTCCAGCAGGGCCTGGCCGAGCTGCAGTTGCAGGTTCAGCGCCGCCAGGTGGTGGCCCATCAGATCGTGCAGCTCGCGCGCGATCTCCAGGCGTTCGCCGTAGCGCAGTTGCTCGTCGTGCAGCTGCTCGTTGGAGCGGCGTTCGGCCAGCATGGCCTGCAGCCAGCGGCGCCGCTCGGCCTGCACGGCCGTCAGGCGTCCCAGGCCGAAACCCAGGCCGTAGAGCGCCAGCATGGTCAGGCCCTCGGTCAGCAGCGCCCCCAGCCAACCGCGCGTGGCCTGTTCGGCGGCCTGCGCCTCGGTCGGCAGCAGGGCGTAGAGCGCCAGCGCCACTGCCACCTGCAGCGCCGCAAAGCCCAGCGCCCAGCGCGGCCGCAGCAGCAGGCCGGCCAGCACGGTGACGATGAAGGCCAGGCTCGGTGTGACCAGGAAGGCCAGCAGGTCCAGCCCCAGCAGCCAGTGCAGGGTGCGCGGCGGCGGCTGGTCGATGTGCTGGGGTTGCGCCAGCCGCCACAGGCTCCAGGCCGTGAACAGCAGCAGGCTGATGGTGAGCAGCAGCGGACCGCGATCGGTGGGGTCGCCTCCGGCGCTCAGCCACAGCTGCATGATGAGGCCGTTGTAGGGTTCGCCGGCCTGACCGGCGAGCGCCGCCAGCGCGGCGCGCAACTCCAGCAAGGACAGCGCCAGGGCCGCACCGCGCAGCGCGAACGAGGGCTCGACGAGGCGGTCGATCCAGGGGCGCGGGGCGCCCGCGGCAGAGGGGCTGGACACGGCAGCAGACACGGCCGGAGCCTAACGGCGCAGCGCGGTGGCGCCTTTCGTCACGCCAGCCTTGTGGCGCTGTCGATCACGCCGCCGCCCAGGCAGACCTCGCCGTCGTACAGCACCGCGCTCTGCCCCGGCGTGACGGCCCACTGCGGCGCATCGAAGCCGAGCCGGTCGCCGGCCAGCTGGCAGGCGGCGTCCTCCTGGCGGTAGCGGGTCTTGGCGGCGTAGCGGCCGTCGGCGGGCGCGTCGCCGGCAATCCAGCTGGCGTCGGCGAAGCGCAGCGCGCGGTATTGCAGCTTCGGATGCTCGTGCCCCTGCACGGCCACCAGGCGGTTGCGTTCGAGGTCCTTCTCGGCCACGAACCAGGGGGCGTGCTCGCCGCCGCCTTTCGAGCCCGGGGGCGCGCCCTTGTCCTTCACGCCACCGATGCCCAGGCCCTGGCGCTGCCCGAGCGTGTAGAAGGACAGGCCGATATGCCGGCCGATGCGCCGCCCGCGCTCGTCGACGATGTCGCCGGGCTCCTGGCTCAGGTAGCGGTTGAGGAATTCGCGGAACGGCCGCTCGCCGATGAAGCAGATGCCGGTGCTGTCCTTTTTCTTGGCGTTGGGCAGTCCCCACTCGGTGGCCAGGCGACGCACCTCGGTCTTGGGCAGCTCACCGACCGGGAACAGCACCTTGGCGAGCTGCGCCTGCGTGAGCCGGTGCAGGAAGTAGCTCTGGTCCTTGAGCGGGTCCAGACCTTTGAGCAGCTGGACGGCGCCTCCGGGCAGCGCACGCCGGCGCGCGTAATGGCCGGTGGCGATGGCGTCGGCGCCCAGGCGCATCGCGTGGTCGAGGAAGGCCTTGAACTTGATCTCGGCGTTGCACAGCACGTCGGGGTTGGGCGTGCGGCCGGCCTGGTACTCGGCGAGGAAGCTGGCGAACACGCGGTCGCGGTACTCGGCCGCGAAGTTGACGTGCTCGATCTCGATGCCGATCACCTCGGCCACCGCCGCCGCGTCGACGAAGTCGACGTTCGACGCGCAGTAGCCGGAGTCGTCGTCGTCCTCCCAGTTCTTCATGAAGATGCCCACCACCTCGTGGCCCTGGCGCTTCAGCAGGGCGGCGGAGACGGCGGAATCGACGCCGCCGGACAGGCCGACGACGATGCGCAGTGGGGTGCTCGGACTCATCGGGGCCGATTGTCCTTGCCCTCGCGCCACGCCCCTGCTCGGGCGCCTCAGTGCGGCACGGGCCGGTACAGCGCGCGCTCGGCGCCCTGCTCGCCGAGGTGCTTGACAAGGATGCGGCGCAGCGTGCCGTCGTCCAGCAGGCTCTGGACCAGACGCTGCCAAGCCTGCGCCTGCTCGGCGCTGAAGCGGTGCTTGGCGATCACCAGCCCGCTGGGCGTGGCGGGGTCGGGGTCCCAGTCCTCGATGCGGCGCGGCACCGGGATGCTGAAGCGCTTGAGGTAGTGGCCGTAGAGGAATTGCGAGGCGATGAAGGCCTCGAATCGGCGGCTGGCGAACATGCGGTAGAGCGTGGCCGAGTCGCTCACCTCGTAGAGCCGGCCCGCCGCGCGCAGGCGCTGCACCGCGGCGTCGTAGTGGGGGCTGAAGCTGAACGAGCGCACCACGCCCATGCGCAGGTCCGGGTGCCGCTCGAAGTCCTCCAGGCTGGGGGCCCTTTGATTTCGGTGCAAGAAGTGACGGTACGAATCCCCAGCAACGGCGCGGGGGTGCGCCTGTAAGGCGTTGATTCGACAGCATTTGCTGTTCGCTTCGGCCAGGCGTATCTTTGGCTG
>JAYRUQ010000012.1:0-86600 GCA_041919015.1 Inhella sp. | reverse complement strand
GTGGCCCGTGGCGCTGGCGTCTTGTCCTGCTGGCGGTCCCATTCGCGCGTCAGCGCCTGTTCAAACTGGCGCACGCTGGCCGACTGCTGTTGCCGCAGCAGGCCCTGGGTGAGCAGCAACTCATCACGCCGAGCCGCCTTGAGCGCCGACATCGCCAGTTGACCGGTCGCCTCGACCGTCTTGGCGATGGCGGCGTCGAAGGCGATGCAAAGCTGTTGAAGGCAGTGCTGAAGAACGGGGTCGGTGGAGGCCATGCGGGAGCGAAAAAAAGGCGGCGCACCGGGCGCCGCCGCCGATCATGCCTGAGTCCTTGAGCTCAACGCTTGCTCAGGGCATCGCGAATCTCGCGCAGCAGCAGCACGTCCTCGGGCGGCGCGGCGGGCGCAGCGGCGGGCGCCGGGGTTTCGCGCTTCAGGCGGTTGATCTGCTTGATCATCAGAAAGATCACGAAGGCCAGGATCATGAAGTTCAGGGACACCGTGATGAAGCTGCCGTAGGCCAGCACGGCCCCGTCCTTCTTGGCGTCGGCCAGCGTGGTGGCGGTCTGGCCGGCCAGCGGAATGAAGTAGTTGCTGAAATCCAAGCCGCCGAAGATCTTGCTGACGACGGGCATGATGACGTCGCCGACCAGCGAGTCGACGATCTTGCCGAACGCGCCGCCGATGATCACGCCGACGGCCAGATCGATCACGTTGCCCTTGACGGCAAACTCGCGAAATTCAGAGAAAAAGCTCATGCACAGGCCTCGCAAGGTGTTGGATGCGCGCATTGTCAAAGGCCCCGGTGACGGCGCTGCCTGCGGCTAACCCTTGCGGGCGCCGGGGTTGGACGGACCCTGCCGCTAGAATGCCGCCCGCTTCAAATGACCAGAAGAACGACCGAAGGATGCCCATGAGCGACTCCCCAGTGGACAACAGCAAGCGCACGTGGCTCATCGCCACCGGTTGCGCTGGTGCGGTGGGCGGTGCTGCCGTTGCAGTGCCCTTCGTCAGCACGTTCGCGCCCTCCGAACGGGCCAAGGCCGCGGGCGCCGCGGTCGAGGTCGACATCTCGGCATTGAGGCCCGGCGAGATGCGCACCGTGGAGTGGCGTGGCAAGCCCGTTTGGATCGTGCGCCGCACGCCCGAGCAGGTTGCGGCATTGGAGAAGCTGACGCCGCAACTGGCCGACCCTGACTCGAAACGCACCGCCTACCCCACGCCCGAGTACGCCAAGAACGTGCACCGTTCGATCAAGCCCGAGTATTTCGTGGCGGTCGGCATCTGCTCGCATCTGGGCTGCTCACCGTCTGACAAGTTCCAGCCTGGCGCACAGCCCTCGCTGCCGGACGACTGGGCGGGAGGCTTCCTCTGCCCCTGCCACGGCTCGACCTTCGACATGGCCGGCCGCGTGTTCAAGAACAAGCCTGCACCCGACAACCTCGAAGTGCCGCCGCACCAATATCTGAGCGACGCCAAGCTGTTGATCGGCGACGACACCAAGGCATAAAGGAAGCGTTCATGGCCGATTTCAAGGAAGCCCCGGCAGGTGCGGGCGTTGGCGTGCAGACCATGACCTGGCTGGAGAACCGGTTCCCGACCGCGTTCGACGCCTACAGGGTGCACATGGCCGAGTACTACGCGCCGAAGAACTTCAACTGGTGGTACATCTTTGGCTCGCTGGCGCTGCTGGTGCTGGTGATCCAGATCGTGACCGGCATCTTCCTGGTGATGCACTACAAGCCGGATGCAGGCCTGGCCTTCGGCTCGGTCGAGTACATCATGCGCGACGTGCCCTGGGGCTGGCTGGTGCGCTACATGCACAGCACCGGCGCCTCGGCCTTCTTCGTGGTGGTCTACCTGCACATGTTCCGCGGCCTGCTGTATGGCTCGTACCGCAAGCCGCGTGAGCTGGTGTGGATCTTCGGTTGCGCCATCTTCCTGTGCCTGATGGGTGAGGCCTTCTTCGGCTACCTGCTGCCCTGGGGACAGATGAGCTACTGGGGCGCCCAGGTGATCGTCAACCTGTTCGCCGCCATTCCCTTCGTCGGCAACGAGCTGTCGATCATGATCCGCGGTGACTACGTGGTCAGCGACGCGACGCTGAACCGCTTCTTCAGCTTCCATGTGATTGCCATTCCGCTGGTGCTGATCGGGCTGGTGGTGGCGCATCTGCTGGCGCTGCACGACGTCGGCTCGAACAACCCCGACGGCGTCGAGATCAAGAAGCACAAGGATGCAACGGGCAAGCCGCTGGACGGCATCCCCTTCCACCCGTACTACACGGTGCACGACATCTACGCCGTGTCGCTGTTCCTGATCGTGTTCAGCGCCATCGTGTTCTTCGCGCCGGAGCTGGGGGGCTACTTCCTCGAGTACAACAACTTCATCCCGGCCGATCCGCTGAAGACGCCGGCGCACATCGCGCCGGTCTGGTACTTCACGCCCTTCTACTCGATGCTGCGCGCCACCACTTCGGACTTCATGCCCTTCTTCTGGCTGTTCTTCGTCTTGGTGGGCTTCATCAGCGTGCGCCGCTCGGCGCTGCCGGCGAGCTTCAAGGTGGGTTACTGGGGCCTGATGGCGCTGCTGTTCTTCCTGTTCGACGTGCACGGCATCGCGCTGGGCTGGATGGGGGTCGAGCTGCCGCAACTGCTGCATGGTTTCGACGCCAAGTTCTGGGGCGTGGTGGTGATGGGCGGTGCGGTGGTCATCCTGTTCTTCCTGCCCTGGCTGGACAAGAGCCCGGTGAAGTCGATCCGCTACCGGCCGTCGAGCAACGTCTGGCTCTACACGGTGTTCGTGATCTTCTTTGTCATCCTGGGCTATCTGGGCATCCAGCCGCCGAGCGTTGCCGGCACCTTGGTGTCGCAGGTGGGCACCTTGTTCTATCTGGGCTTCTTCTTGCTCATGCCCTGGTGGAGTCAACTCGGCGAGTTCAAGACGCCGCCCGAGCGCGTGACCTTCCACGCCCACTGATCGCCAGGAGCTGCACCGACATGATGAAGAAGATCCTCGCCTCGCTGCTGCTGGCGCTGACCGGTACGGCCTTCGCCGCCAGTGATGGCGTCGCCTGGGACCGCTTCCCCAAACAGAAGCTGTCGGACATGGCAGCGCTGCAGAGCGGCGCCAAGCTGTTCGTCAATTACTGCCTGAACTGCCACGCGGCCGCCTTCCAGCGCTACAACCGCCTCAAGGACATCGGGCTGACCGATCAGCAGATCAAGGACAACCTGCTGTTCGCCACCGACAAGGTCGGCGAGACCATGAAGATCAGCATGGACGCCAAGCAGGCCAAGGACTGGTTCGGCGCCACGCCGCCCGACCTCACGCTGATCGCGCGCTCGCGCGCCGATGCCCACAAGGGCAGCGGACCGGACTACCTGTACACCTTGTGGCGCAGCTATTACCGCGACGAGACCAAGGCCACGGGCTGGAACAACCTGGTCTTCCCCTCCATCGGCATGCCGCATGTGCTGTGGGAACTGCAGGGCGAGCGCAAGCCGGTGTTCGAGGTGGTGGGTGACCACGGCCACGAGACCCATGTGTTCAAGGGCTGGGAGCAGGTCAAGCCCGGCAGCCTGAACGCGACCGAGTTCGATGATGCGGTGGGCAATCTGGTGGCCTACCTGACCTGGATGGGCGAGCCGGTGGCGCAGCAGCGTTACCGTCTGGGTGTCTGGGTGCTGCTCTTCCTGGGCGTGTTGGCCCTGTTCGCATGGCGGCTCAATGCCGCCTACTGGAAGGACGTGAAGTAAGCCTTTTTGGCTTGTTCGCTCTCGCGCAGTGCGGCTGTCGCAGCGCACTGCGCTTTGTTTTTTGACGCAAGACTGATCCGGAGTCCACCGACATGATGGTCCTCTACTCGGGCACGACCTGCCCTTATTCGCACCGCTGCCGCTTCGTCCTGTTCGAAAAGGGCATGGACTTCGAGATCCGCGATGTCGATGTGTTCGCCAAGCCCGAGGACATCGCCCTGATGAACCCGTACAACGACGTGCCCATCCTGGTGGAGCGCGATCTCATCCTGTACGAGAGCAACATCATCAACGAGTACATCGACGAGCGCTTCCCCCACCCGCAGCTGATGCCCGGTGACCCGCTGGCGCGCGCCCGCGTTCGCCTGTTCCTGCTCAATTTCGAGAAGGAGCTGTTCGCCTACGTGAACCTGCTGGAGAACCGTGCCGGCGGTACCAAGCCGACCGACAAGCAGCTCGAGAAGGCACGCTCGCAGATCCGCGACCGGCTCACGCAGCTGGCGCCGATCTTCCTGAAGAACCGCTTCATGCTGGGCGATGACTTCTCGATGCTCGACGTGGCGATCGCGCCGCTGCTGTGGCGCCTCGACTACTACGGCATCGACATGAGCAAGAACGCGGCGCCGCTGCTGAAGTACGCCGAGCGCATCTTCAGCCGTCCGGCCTTCATCGAGGCGCTCACGCCCTCGGAAAAGGTCATGCGTCGATGATCGGCCGGCGATGAGCGAGGTCGCTGAACTTCCCTCTCAGCGCCCGTACCTGGTGCGGGCGCTGTACGAGTGGTGCATCGACAGCGGCTTCACGCCCTACCTGACCGTGGTGGTCGGGGCGGGTGTGCGGGTGCCGATGGAGTTCGTCCGCGACGGTCGCATCACGCTCAACGTGGGGCCCGACGCGACCCAGGGCTTGCGGCTCGGTAACGACTGGATCGAGTTCAAGGCCCGCTTTGGCGGCGTCGCACGGGAAATCCTGGTGCCGATCGAGCGTGTCGAGGCCATCTTCGCGCGCGAGAACCAGCAAGGCCTGGGTTTCCAGGTCGTCGATGCGCCTGCCACGGCCGACACGCCCGCCTTGGCGGTCGCCGAAGTCCCTCGGCAGGACAGCGAAAGCGACAATCCGCCGCCCCCCGACCCCGCTCCCCGCCCGACCCTGACGCGCGTCAAGTAGCGAACGCCGGCTTAGCTCAGTTGGTAGAGCACCCGCCTTGTAAGCGGAAGGTCTTCGGTTCGATTCCGAAAGCCGGCACCAAGCCCCACACGATCAAACCACGCCCAACAGCTTGATGCGCAGCTCGCCGGGGCCGAAGCGCTCGGCCAGCAGCATCTGCAGCTGAGGCTTCATCTGCCTGAGCTTGGCTGCTGCGGCGGCGTTGCGGGCCAGCAGCGTCCAGCCGTCCTCATCGGTGCCGCCCGCCAGCACCGCGCCGTGCAGGCCCTTGGGCAGGGCGAGCCGAACGCACTCGAGTCGCTGTTCCGCCGCGCGGGCCCGTTCGGTCAGCGAGCGCAATGCCGCGTCGGCGCGCAGGGTCTCGCGCAGGGCCTGGGCTCGCGGCACCTGCGGGGCCGTGCTGCGCTTCAGGTAGCTGGGGGGCTTCACCGGCCCAGTTTAGGGCGTTGCTAAACTCGCGCGCTTTGGGCTGCTGCCATCGGCTGCCGGCTCGCGGGGCTTGAATCCCGCGTGGTTCGCCCCAAGCTCCCGCGCTGCACCGACCCGCAGCTGCCAGCCGCTGCTGGTGGCCCGGCACTCCCGTCGAACCCTCCCCTCCGCCATGTTTCCCTCCATCCTCACCCGCCTGTTCGGCAGCCGCAATGAGCGCCTGCTGCGTCAGTACCGTCGCAATGTGCAGGCGATCAATGCGCTGGAGTCGCGCTTCGAGGGCATGGATGACGCCACGCTGCGCGACCAGACTCGCTTGCTGAAGGAGCGTCATGCCGCCGGCGAGACGCTCGATGCGCTGCTGCCCGAGGCTTTCGCCGTGGTGCGCGAGGCGGGCAAGCGCTCGCTGAAGATGCGCCACTTCGACGTGCAGTTGATCGGCGGCATGGTGCTCAACGACGGCAAGATTGCCGAGATGCGCACCGGCGAGGGCAAGACCCTGATGGCCACCCTGCCGGTCTACCTGAACGCGCTGACGGGCAAGGGCGTCCATCTGGTCACGGTGAACGACTACCTGGCGCGACGCGACGCCGAGTGGATGGGCAAGCTCTACAACTTCCTGGGCCTGACGGTCGGCATCAATCTGCCGCAGATGAGCCGTGAGGAGAAGCAGGCCGCCTACGCCGCCGACATCACCTACGGCACGAACAACGAATACGGTTTCGACTACCTGCGCGACAACATGGTGCAGGGCATCGAGGACCGGGTGCAGCGGCGCCTGGCCTTCGCCATCGTCGACGAGGTGGATTCGATCCTGATCGACGAGGCGCGCACGCCGCTGATCATCAGCGGGCAGGCCGACGACCAGACCGAGCTCTACCAGCACATCAACCGCGTCGCGCCGCTGCTCAAGAAGCAGATCGGCGAGGCTGACCCGCGCACCGGCGAGGGCGTCATCGAGGCGGGCGACTTCACGGTCGACGAGAAGTCGCACCAGATCTACCTCACCGAGGACGGCCATGAAAAGGCCGAGCAGATGCTGAGCCAGGAGGGCCTGCTGCCCGCCGGGGCCAGCCTCTACGACCCGGCCTACATCACGCTGGTGCACCATCTGTACGCGTCCTTGCGTGCCCACCATGTGTTCCAGCGCGACACGCATTACGTGGTGCAGGGCGGCGAGGTGGTGATCGTCGACGAGTTCACCGGACGCCTGATGACCGGTCGGCGTTGGAGCGACGGCCTGCACCAGGCGGTCGAGGCCAAGGAGGGCGTGAAGATCCAGGCCGAGAACCAGACCCTGGCCTCGATCACCTTCCAGAACTACTTCCGCATGTACGGCAAGCTCGGCGGCATGACGGGCACCGCCGACACCGAGGCCTACGAGTTCCAGGAGATCTACGGGCTGGAGACGGTGGTGATCCCGCCCAACCGGCCGACGATCCGCAAGGACGAGCTCGATCTGGTCTTCAAGACCACGCGCGAGAAGTACGAGGCCGTCATCAAGGACATCCGCGACTGCCACGAGCGCGGCCAGCCGAGCCTGGTGGGCACCACCTCGATCGAAAACTCGGAGCTGGTCGCCAAGCTGCTGACCGAGGCCAAGCTGCCGCATCAGGTGCTCAACGCCAAGCAGCACGCCAAGGAGGCCGAGATCATTGCCCAGGCCGGCCGGCCCGGCGTGGTGACGATCGCCACCAATATGGCCGGTCGCGGCACCGACATCGTGCTCGGGGGCAGCGTCGAGAAGCAGATCCAGATCATCGAGGCCGACGAGGCCATGGCGGCCGCCGAGAAGGAGCGCCGCATCCAGCAACTCAAGGACGAGTGGCAGGGCCTGCACGATCAGGTGAAGGCGGCCGGCGGGCTGCGCGTCATCAGCACCGAGCGCCACGAGAGCCGGCGCATCGACAACCAGCTGCGCGGCCGCTCGGGGCGCCAGGGGGATCCGGGTTCGAGCCGTTTCTACCTGAGCCTGGACGACAACCTGATGCGCATCTTTGCCGGCGAGCGCGTCAAGGCCATCATGGAACGGCTGAAGATGCCCGATGGGGAGGCCATCGAGGCCGGCATCGTGTCGCGCTCCATCGAGGGGGCGCAACGCAAGGTCGAGGCGCGCAACTTCGACATCCGCAAGCAATTGCTGGAGTACGACGACGTTGCCAACGACCAGCGCAAGGTCATGTACCAGCAGCGCAACGCCATCCTGGAGGCCGAGGACCTGCTGCCGCAGATCGCCTCGCTGCGCACGGGCGCCGTCACCGACATCGTGCGTCAGCATGTGCCGGCCGAAAGCCTGGAGGAGCAGTGGAACCTGCCGCAGCTTCAGCAGCAGCTGTTCGACGAGTGGCAGCTCGAGGTGCCCTTGGTGGCCACCGCGCAGGCCGCCGACGCCTACACCGACGAGGACGTGCTGGCGCTGGCGCTGAAGTCCGCCAACGAGGCCTTCGATCGCAAGATCGAGCAGATCGGCGTGCAGAACTTCAATCCCTTCATGCGCATGGTGCTGCTGCAGAGCATCGACCACCGCTGGCGCGAACACCTGGCGGCGCTCGACTACCTGCGCCAGGGCATCCACCTGCGCGGCTACGCGCAGAAGAACCCCAAGCAGGAGTACAAGCGCGAAGCCTTCGAGCTGTTCGCGCAGTTGCTCGACATGGTGAAGATGGAAGTGACGCGCGTGCTGATGAACGTGCGCATCCAGAGCCAGGACGAGGCCCAGGCCGCCGCCGAGGCGGCAGCGCGACAGGCCGAACAGGTGCGCAACGTCACCTACACCCATCCCAACGAGGATGGCTCGGTGTCGCAGGAGGTCGACCCGGCCACCCTGACGCAGCGCTACCCCGGAGTCGGACGCAACGACCCTTGCCCCTGTGGCAGCGGGAAGAAGTTCAAGTTCTGTCACGGCAAGCTGGCCTGAGCCGCCCGACACCCCCCGCAGGTCGGGGGAATCCACCCGGATTCGTGCAGTAATTCGCGGCTCGCCCCCTAGCGAGGGGGTGGCCATGGGCCGGGTACCCCCCCCAGAATGAAGTTCATCAAAATGTTTCAAGCCGGTCGCGGCTGAACGTTGGAGCCCTCCATGAACTTCCGTCCCGCCCTTGCTTCGTTGATTGCCGCTTGCGCGCTGGCAGCCTCGGGCCTATCCCACGCCGCCAGCATCACCTTGTCCTCGGATCAAGTGGTGGATCCGGACCTGGGTATCAGCGGCAGCTTCGAACACCGTTTCGAACTGGACCCGCTGGCGACGCCGATCGAGCTCGGTTTCTCGCTGCGCGTGCTGACCGAGGGCAGTGCGGCGACCGATCTGACCATCAGCCGCGTGGTGTTCGTCCGTGACGGCAGCAGCATCGAATTCGATGCGGCGGCGGATGGCAGCCAATTGCGCCGGCTGGGTGGCGGGCAAATGGCCTTCGGTGCCTCGACGGATGCCTATGCCGACTACGCGCTCGATCCGCTGCTGCTGACTGCCGGCTTCTGGTCGGTGCTGGTCTACGGCCAGGACAGCGACAACAAGCTGTGGTCCTCCTACGAATTGCGTGGTAGCGCGGCGCCTGGCCGCGTGCCCGAACCCGCGGCACTGGCCCTGGTGCTGGTGGCCGGCCTGGCCGCCGCAGGCGGCGCAACCCGCCGCAAGGGCTGAACCATGACCCGGAGCAACACAAGCATGAAACAGATCACGATGGCGCTGCTGCTGGGCGCGGGCGCGTCGGTGGCCAGCGCCGACAGCCTGAGCCTGACCTACACGGGCAAGTCCGGCCAGTCGGCTTATACGAACTTCACAAGCCGCTTCGTCGGCGGCTCGATGTTCTACGCGGATGGCCAGGGCCAGTCGTTCGAGGCGTTTTGCGTCGAGCCGACGCAGGGCCACGCGGTTGCCGCCGACGGCGCCGTGAGCTATGCGCTGAGCCGCTTCGACGACGGTCGTGCCACGCTGCTGCAAGGCCTGTTCTCGAGCAGCTTCGGCAGCTTGAGCACCGGCTACGAGCGCGGCGCCTTCCAGATGGCGGTGTGGGAGATCGTCACCGAGAGCGGCGCTGCCCTGGATCTGGCCGCCGGCGATTTCAAATTTCTCTACCTGTCGCGCACCAGCTCCGCCTCGGCCAACCAGGATTTCGCTGCACTCGCCACCAGCTACCTGACGGCAGCCGCGGCCTACAGCGGTCCGGCGCTGTACGACATCCAACGCTTGAGCAGCGGCGGGTACCAGGATCTCGTGCTGGCCACCGCGGTCCCCGAGCCCGGCACCTACGCGCTGCTGCTCGGCGGCCTGGGTCTGGTGGGTTGGGCCCAGCGCCGTCGCGCTGCCTGAACCTCCTCGGCGTCTCGAACAAAGCCCGGCTCTGCCGGGCTTTGTCGTTTCTAGAATCCGCGGCCCTCACACGGAGACCGCGATGCCCGTCAACCTTCCGCTGCCTCAGGCCGAGGCCCTTCTTCCCGTCGCCGGTGTGCGCATCGGTAGCACCATGGCCGGGGTGCGCAAGGCGGGTCGTCGCGACCTCTCGGTCTGGCTGCTGGCCGAAGGGTCGGTGGTGGCCGGCGTGTTCACGCGCAACCGCTTTTGCGCCGCGCCGGTGCAGGTCTGCCGCGAGCACCTTGCGCAGCAAGGCATTCGCGCGTTGCTGATCAACACCGGCAATGCCAACGCCGGCACCGGTGCCGACGGACTGGCACGGGCTCGACGCAGCTGCGCCGCGCTGGCCCGCGAGCTCGGCCTCGATGCGCGACAGGTGCTGCCGTTCTCGACCGGCGTGATCATGGAGACGCTGCCGGTGGAACGCATCGAGGCCGGGCTGCCGGCCGCCATCGCGGCAGCGCGCGGCGATGCCTGGCTCGAGGCCGCGCAGGCCATCATGACCACCGACACGCAGCCCAAGGCCGCCTCGCGCCAGATCCAGATTCACGGCCGCACCGTGACCCTGACCGGCATTGCCAAGGGCGCCGGGATGATCCGCCCGAATATGGCCACCATGCTGGGCTTCGTCGCCACCGACGCCTGCATCGGTGCCGATCTGCTGCAGACGCTGACACGGCGGGCGGCCGATGCCTCCTTCAACCGCATCACGGTCGACGGCGACACCTCGACCAACGACTGCTTCGTCACGCTGGCCACCCAGGCTGCGGCCCATGCGCCGCTGACGGACGCCGACAGCCCGGAGGCGCGCGCGTTTGCCGCCGCGCTCGACAGCCTGGCCGTGGAGCTGGCGCAGGCCATCGTGCGCGACGGCGAAGGGGCGACCAAGTTCATCGCCATCACGGTGCAGGGCGGGCGCGACGAGGCCGAGTGCCGCCTGGCGGCCTACGCCATCGCCCACTCGCCGCTGGTCAAGACGGCCTTCTACGCCAGCGACCCGAACCTCGGCCGCATCCTGGCCGCGGTCGGCTACGCCGGCATCGACGATCTCGATCAGGCCCTGATCGACCTGCACCTCGGGGGCGTGCAGGTCGTCAGCGCCGGCGGTCGCGATGCGCACTACGTGGAGGCCGACGCCGCGCGCGTCATGCAGCAGGCCGAGATCGACGTGCGCGTGAACCTGCACCGCGGCAGCGCCAGCAGTACGGTCTGGACCTGCGACTTCAGCGAGGACTACGTCCGCATCAACGCCGATTACCGGTCATAGGCGAGCGGGCTCGGGTTCAGAAGTCCACGGCGCGCGTGCGCCAGCCGCGCGCCACCATGGTGGCGTTGAGGATCTGCGCCTCCTCGCGGCTGCCGAACGGGTACAGCGCGGCACGGAAGCCCGACCCCGATTCGAAGACCTCGGCGCCCAACTCCGTGCCTTCAGGCAGGGTCTTCTGAACATGCTCGCGCATGCGCTCGAGCATGGCCTGCGCCTCGGCGCGCGTGGCGAAGGACGGGCTGACGATGGCCACCGTGCGCTCCCCGGCCTCGGTCCAGCGCGGTTGTACGCGCTCGGGGTCGGGGCGATCCGGCGTGGCGGCGGTGGCCGGCGTCGGTGGGGCTTCGGTGCCCTCGGGCGCCGCCGGCCTGGGCGGTGCTGCCGCTGAGGATGCGGCGCCCATGCGCTGCGCTGCCGGTGGCGCGCCCGCCAGCAGCGGAGGGCGAGGGCGATCCGCCGCGCGGCGTGGACCCAGGCGCGGACGGATGTCGATCAAGGGCTCGCTGCCGCTCGTGGCGGCGGCCTCGGGCGGGGCGGTGTCGGGGGCGCTTGCATGCGAGGCCGGAGCCGCTGCGAAAGCCGATGCAGGGGCCGATGCAGGAGCCGATGCCGGAGCGGACTGCACGGCAAGCTGCAGCGGCGCCGAGGCCGCAGGGGCAGCCGACGCCGGCGGCATCGCGGCCCCGGATGCGACCGCTGGCGCGGACGCCGGCGTGAAGCCGGGACTGACCGCGCCCGCCACCCGCACCTGGGGAGGCTCGCGGTCCAGGTCGTCCTGGCGCAGCCAGGCCGCCCCGGCCAGCAGGGCGGCGGCCAGCACCCCCACCAGGGCCACCCGATCCCGGTGCCAATGCCGGCGCCCGAGCACCGGCCAGCGGCCCGCCTTCGCCTGGGGGGCCAGCAGCACCCGGCGGCGCCCGTGGCGGCCCTCCACGGCCGCGGTGACGAGCCAGAGTTCGTAGGGCCAGCCGCCATGGATCGATTCGGAGAGCCGGCCGTCCACCTCGATGCGCCGCTGCGGCCACTCCTCGGCACCCTGCAGGTCCTCCACGCCGTGCAGGCGGGCAAAGGCCGCCGTGCGTGCGGCCGAGAGACCGTCGATGAAGGACTCGCTGAATGCCGCACTGGGCTGCGGGCCAGCGCCCGTCTCGAAGCGCACGCCCGGCCGGGGCAGCCTGCTGAGCCAGCGCCGCCAGGCCGGGGCCGGGCGCTGTGCGTCCTCGGGGTTCTCGCGCAGAAAGGGCAGCGCCACCACGCCGATGCTGTGCACCGCCGATGCATCGAGACGCTGGGACAGCGGACTGGCGCGGCGCTGCCAGGCCAGCACGGCAGCGATGATCTGGTCGGTTCCCGGTGCGTTCATGTTCGGGTCGCGATGGTAGTGACCGGACAATGCCCGCCATGTCGAATGCTGAAGCCCTGGAGCAGTTCATCTCGCTGGCCACCGCCGGCGATCTGGTGCGCCTGCAGCTGACCCGCCCGCCGGACGCGGGCGGTGCCGAGCGCCTGCAGCTGCGTCCGCTGACCCTGCGAGGCGCAGCGTGCTGGCAGGGTGTCTGGAAGCACCCGAGCAAGGACCTCACCGAGAACTGGCCCGCGACTGAGGGCGCGGCACGCCTGCGCGCCTGGCTGCAGGGCGGCTGGCGCAGCGCGGCGCTGTGGACCCCGGCCGGCCATTGGCAACTCGATCAGCAGCGCTCCGGGGCCTGGAAGCTGGTGCGCCACCGCGACGCCACGCCGGCCGCGACCCTCAGCGGGCACAACCGCGCCAAGCAACATCTGCTGGACCTCGGCCACCCGCTCTGGGTGGCGCTCGGCGTGGCCGAGGCCGGCCGTGGGGGCGAGCCCCGGGTGGTGCCGGCCATGGCGCGCAAATGGAAGCAGATCAACCGCTTCACCGAGCTGCTGCAGCACGCCTTGCTCGAGGCCGGACTGGACCGGGCGCCGCTGCGCGTGGCCGATTTCGGTTGTGGTCGCGGCTACCTCACCTTTGCCGTGGCCCTGCTGCTGGCGGGGCAGGGATGCAAGGCGGATGTGCTGGGGGTGGAGCTGCGTGCCGAACTGGTGGACCAGACCGAGACGCTGGCGCGCCAGTTCGCCATCGAGGGCCTGCACTTCGCGCAGGGCGACGTCGGCCATCAAAGCGTGCAGCCGCTGGATCTGATGATCGCCCTGCACGCCTGCGACACCGCCACCGACGTGGCCCTGCACCATGCCCTGCGTGCCGGGGCCTCGGTGATCCTTGCCGCGCCCTGCTGCCACAAGCAGCTGCGCGGGCAGTTGCAGCCGCCGTCGGCGCTGCGGCCGCTGTTCCGCCACGGCGTCCACCTCGGACAGGAGGCCGAGATGGTCACCGACGGCATGCGCGCCCTGCTGCTCGAGAGCCAGGGCTACGACTGTCGGGTCATCGAGTTCATCTCGCTCGAGCACACGCAGAAGAACAAGATGCTGGTCGCGATCCGGCGACGCCAGCCTGATGCGGCGCGCGACGCCCGCGCGGCCGCCGAGCTCGACGCATTGCGTCAGTTCTGGGGCATTCGGGAGCAGCACCTGGAGCGGCTTCTGCACCCGATCCCGTGAGGGCGTGCCGGCCACCTCGCCCTGAGACGCGGATGCGTGGGGCTGCGAGGGGCCGGCCGCGAAGGACGCTGGGTCCCTCAGACGAGCGCGCGCGAGCCGCTTTGCCAGGACATGCCTGGACCGCGGCCCCATGCTGGGCGGGCGTCGCGTCGTCATGGGTCGGCATGTTGTCGGCAAGGGCGCTTCGGCGCTGGGCCGAAAGCGCCCTTCGAACCGGCCAGTCAACTGCATGGCCTTGGCCCTGCTTTTCCGGATGACCGCCTGGGGTTTTCCGATTTGACCTAGCGCAAATCCCTAGGGGGGCTATGGCTAGAATCGCGCCGCTTTGAGGCCTTGCGTGAGCGCGTTTTGTGCCACGTCAAGGCAAGAACGGACGCCATCACCCCGCTGCAATCCAGCGGCAGCGTGCCCAGCAGCGAACGACAGCCCCCGCGCCCATGAACCACACGAAAACTCTTTTGAACCGCCTCGTTTGCCGCACCGCGGCCGCTGCCGGCATGGCCTGGCTGGGCGCGGCCCATGCCGTCAACGACCTGCCCGGTGGCCCGGGTGTCAATCAGCTGAACGTCACCCAGGGCGTGACGCAGATCGCTGCCGACCAATGGTGGCTGCATTGGTTCATGCTGGCCATCTGCACGGTGATCTTCGTCGCCGTGTTCGGGGTGATGTTCTATTCGATCTTCAAGCACCGCAAGAGCCAGGGCCACAAGGCCGCCAACTTCCACGAGTCGGTGGCCGTCGAGATCGCCTGGACCGTGGTGCCCTTCCTGATCGTCATCGGCATGGCCCTGCCGGCCACCAAGGTGGTGGTGGCGATGAAGGACACCACCAACGCCGACCTGACCATCAAGGCCACCGGCTACCAGTGGAAGTGGGGCTACGACTACATCAAGGGCGAGGGCGAGGGCATCGGCTTCCTGTCGACGCTCGATGCCTCGCACCGCGCGATGAGCGATTCGGGCAAGCCCGAAGACATCGACAACTACCTGCTCAAGGTGGACAACCCCTTGGTGGTGCCGGTGGACAAGAAGGTGCGCATCATCACCACCGCCAACGACGTCATCCACGCCTGGATGGTGCCGGCCTTCGGCGTCAAGCAGGACGCCATCCCCGGTTTCGTGCGCGACACCTGGTTCCGCGCCGAGAAGGTGGGCGACTACTACGGCCAATGCGCCGAGCTGTGCGGCAAGGAGCACGCTTACATGCCCATCCACGTCAAGGTGTTGAGCGGCGCCGATTACGCGGCCTGGGTGGAAGGGCAGAAGAAGCTGATGGCCGCCAAGGCCGACGACCCGGGCAAGGTCTGGGAACTGGACGCCCTGGTGGCGCGCGGTGAAAAGGTCTACAAGGCCAACTGCGCGGCCTGCCACCGCGAGGACGGCAAGGGCGCCGGTCCGATCAAGCCGCTCGACGGCTCGGCCGTGGTGCTCGACGCCGACAAGGCCAAGCAGATCGCCATCCTGCTCAAGGGAGCTGGCAACGGCGCGATGCCGTCGTGGAAGCAGCTCAGCGACACCGAGTTGGCGGCCGTCATTTCCTACACGAAGAACAACTGGTCCAACAAGACGGGCCAGGTCGTGCAGCCCGCCGAGTTGGTGGCCGCGCGCGCGCAGTAAACAAGAGGCAAGGACAAGACCATGAGCGCAGTGCTTGACCATCACGGCAAGGCCCACGACCACGCCCACGACGACCACCATGCCCCCAGCGGCTGGCGTCGCTGGGTGTTCGCCACGAACCACAAGGACATCGGCACGATGTACCTGTTGTTCGCGTTCACCATGCTGATGTTCGGCGGCGTGCTGGCGCTGGGCATCCGCGCCGAGCTGTTCCAGCCCGGCCTGCAGTACGTGAATCCGCAGCTGTTCAACCAGCTCACCACCATGCACGGTCTGATCATGGTGTTCGGCGCCATCATGCCGGCCTTCGTGGGCTTCGCGAACTGGATGATCCCGCTGCAGATCGGCGCCGGTGACATGGCGTTCGCGCGCATGAACAACTTCAGCTTCTGGCTGATGATCCCCGCCGCCACCATGCTGGCCGGCAGCTTCTTCATGCCGGGCGGTGCGCCGGCCGCCGGCTGGACGCTCTACGCGCCGCTGACCCTGCAGATGGGCCCGTCGATGGACGCCGGCATCTTCGCGATGCACATCCTCGGCGCCTCGTCGATCATGGGGTCGATCAACATCATCGTCACCATCCTGAACATGCGCGCGCCCGGCATGACGCTGATGAAGATGCCGATGTTCTGCTGGACCTGGCTGATCACCGCCTTCCTGCTGATCGCCGTGATGCCGGTGCTGGCCGGCGCCATCACCATGACGCTGACCGACCGCCACTTCGGCACCAGCTTCTTCAACCCGGCCGGTGGCGGTGACCCGGTGATGTACCAGCACATCTTCTGGTTCTTCGGTCACCCCGAGGTCTACATCATGATCCTGCCGGCCTTCGGCATCGTGAGCCAGATCGTGCCGGCCTTTGCCCGCAAGCGCCTGTTCGGCTACGCGTCGATGGTCTACGCCACCTCGTCGATCGCCATCCTCAGCTTCATCGTCTGGGCGCACCATATGTTTGCCACCGGCATGCCGGTGACCGGTCAGCTGTTCTTCATGTACGCCACCATGCTGATCGCGGTGCCGACGGGCGTGAAGATCTTCAACTGGCTGGCCACCATGTGGCGCGGCTCGATGACCTTCGAGACGCCGATGCTGTGGGCGGTGGGCTTCATCTTCGTGTTCACGATGGGCGGTTTCACCGGCCTGATCTGCGCGATGGCGCCCGTCGACATCCAGATCCAGGACACCTATTACGTGGTGGCGCACTTCCACTACGTGCTGGTGGCCGGCTCGCTGTACGCGCTGTTCGCCGGCTTCTACTACTGGAGCCCGAAGTGGACCGGGGTCATGTACAACGAGAAGCTCGGCAAGCTGCACTTCTGGCTGTCGCTGATCTTCTTCAACGTCACCTTCTTCCCGATGCACTTCCTCGGCCTGGCCGGCATGCCGCGCCGCTACGCCGACTACCCGCTGCAGTTCGCCGACTTCAACGCGCTGGCCTCGGTGGGCGCCTTCGGCTTCGGCATCACGCAGCTGCTGTTCTTCATCCTGGTGGTGGTGCCGGTGATGCGCGGTCGTGGCGAGAAGGCCCCGCAGCAGCCCTGGGAGGGCGCCGAGGGGCTGGAGTGGGAAGTGCCGTCGCCGGCTCCCTTCCATACCTTCGAGAACCCGCCCAAGCTGGACGCCAGCGCCACCAAGGTGATCGGCTGATGAACGACGCCCAGCGCCGCGCCAACCGTCGCCTGGCCTTTGTGCTGGCCGGCGTGGCGCTGGCCTTCGGCCTGGTGTTCATGGCCAAGATCGCGCTGTCAGGAGCCTGAGGCATGAACCGCTGGTTCGCCACCCTGCGGCGCGCCAACCGCGAGATGCTGTTCAAGCTCGTCGTGGTGGCCTTGGGCATGTTCGGCTTCGGCTACGCACTGGTGCCGATGTACCGCGCCATCTGCGAGCAACTCGGCATCAACGTGCTCAGCAGCACCGAGCGCGCCAGCGCGGCACGCAACACCCAGGTGGACGAGAGCCGCTGGATCACCGTCGAGTTCGACGCCAACGCCCGCGGTCCCTGGGACTTCAAGCCGGCGAAGAGCCATGTCAAGGTGCGGCCGGGCGAGATGGTCACGGTGAACTACACCTTCCGCAACCGGCAGGACCGCGTCATGGCCGCGCAGGCCATTCCGAGCTATGCGCCGATGCAGGCGAGTGCCCACTTCAACAAGTTCGAGTGCTTCTGCTTCAACGAGTACACGCTGCAGCCCGGCGAGGCCAAGGAGTGGCCGGTGGTCTTCGTGGTCAGCCCCAAGCTGCCCAAGGACGTGCACACCATCACCCTGTCGTACACCTTCTTCGAGGTGCCCGGCCGCAAGCTGGCGCAGGCGCCGGCCGGGGCGGGCGTGTGAGCGAGACGAAGCCCCACGACGAGCTGCGCGCTGCCGCCGCACGCCCCCTGTCGCTGCTGCAGACCCTGCGCGCGGTGGCCTGGAGCTTCTTCGGTGTGCGCCGTGGTGCCGACCATGCCAAGGACATTGCCAAGCTCAACCCGCTGCACCTGATCGTGGCGGGCGTGCTGGGCGGGGCCCTCTTCGTGCTGGCGCTGGTGCTGCTGGTGCGCTGGGTGGTGTCCAGCGGCGTCGCCACAACCTGATTCAAACCCCATACAAACGCAAGAACGACGCGAGGAGAACGACCCGATGGCCGCGAGCACCCATGGCAGCACGCCCTACTACTACGTCCCGCACCCGTCGCGCCATCCGGCCGCGGCGGCGCTCGGACTGTTCTTCGTCATCCTCGGAGCCGGCCAGTGGGTGAACGGCCACGGCTGGGGCGCCTACTCGCTGATGGCCGGCCTGGCGATCTGGCTCTTCGTGCTCTACCAGTGGTTCGGTGACGCGATCGGCGAGAGCGAGGGCGGGCTTTACAGCGATCGCATCGACATGTCCTTCCGCTGGAGCATGGGCTGGTTCATCTTCAGCGAGGTGATGTTCTTCGCCGCCTTCTTCGGCGCCTTGTACTGGGCCCGCGTGCACTCGGTGCCGATGCTGGGCGACGCTGAACACAAGCTGCTGTGGCCGGACTTCAAGGCCCTGTGGCCGAGCGAAGGCCCGGGCATCACCGCCTCGCCGGCCGGCACCGTGGAGCCCTTCAGCAAGATCGGCCCCTGGCCGCTGCCGACCATCAACACCGCGCTGCTGCTGACCTCGGGCGTCACCCTGACCATCGCGCACCACGCCCTGCTGGCCGGCAACCGCGCCAAGACCATCACCTGGATGTGGATCACGGTGCTGCTCGGTGCCACCTTCCTGGGGGTGCAGGCCTACGAGTACCGCCATGCCTACCTGGACCTGAACCTGAAGCTGTCCAGCGGCATCTTCGGCAGCACCTTCTTCATGCTGACCGGCTTCCACGGCTTCCACGTCTGCGTGGGCATGCTGATGCTGCTCTTCATCACGCTGCGACTGCAAAAGGGCCACTTCACGCCCGAGCGTCACTTCGGCTTCGAGGGGGCGGCCTGGTACTGGCACTTCGTCGACGTGGTCTGGCTCGGCCTCTACCTCATCGTCTACTGGCTGTAAGCCGGCACGGCCACCGCGTCGCCACGCCGCCGGACGCCCGCGTCCGGCGGCGTGCTCGTTTTCAACCCAGCGGATTGCTGCGCGGCTCGATCCAACCCATCGCCCAGGCCAGCAGCACGAACAGGAAGAGCAGGATGGACAAGCCCACGCGCAGCGCCAAGGCCCGTGCCATCGCATCCTTGCGGGGCGCCTCCTGGCCGGGCCGGCGCAACATGAAAAAGCCGGCCGCGGCGAGCGCGCCGAGGATGGCGATCAGCGCCACAAGCATCACGAACTTCATGGCCGCACTCTATGCGTAAGCTGGCCTGGCTGCTGCTGGCGCTGGGGGTCGCCGCGGTGACGGCCTCGCTCGGCGCCTGGCAGTTGCGGCGTGCCGAGTTCAAGCTGGCCTTGCTGGCGGCGCAGCAGCGCGCGGCGGCCCTGCCGCCGCTGGCGAGTTTGCAGGGTGCCCAGGAACACCGTCGGGCGACCTTGCAGGGCGTCTGGCAGGCCCGGCATCAGGTCTGGCTGGCCAACCGCAGCCAGGGCGGCCAGGCGGGTTTCGTGTTGCTGACACCCCTGCAACTGCGTGACGGGCGCTGGCTCTGGGTGCAGCGCGGTTTCCACCCGCGCTCGCAGGCGGGCTTCGCGGCGCCGCCCTGGCCGCCAACCCCGGCGGGCGAGGTCAGCGTGGCGGGGCGGCTGGCGCACGAAGCCTCACGCAGCTTTGACCTTGGCGAGGCCGGGCAGGGGGCGGTCCGGCAGAATCTCGACCCCGCGCAGCCGCCGCTGCCGGGCGTGGTGATGGCGCCCTGGGTGCTGTGGCAGCAGGTCGATTGCGCGCCGCTGCGTTGCGATTGGCCGGCCCCCGACAGCGGCGTGGCCAAACATCACGGTTACGCCGCGCAGTGGTTTGCGCTCGCCGTTCTCTCTCTGGTCCTGTATGCCTGGTTCCAAGTCCTTCCCCGCCGACGCGCCCGCCGCTGAAGGCGCCGCGCCGCTCGGTCTGGCGGTGCATGCCGTGCCGGTCGCCCAAGCCCTCATGGACAGCGAGCGCACGCGCCGCGGCCGCCGGACCATGGTGCTGGTGCTGCTGCTGTGCCTGGCGCCGGTGCTGGCGTCCTACTTCACGTTTTATGTGCTGGTGCCACGCGGCAAGGCCTATGGCGAGCTGATCCATCCGGCGGTCGAGATGCCGGCCGACCTGGCGCTGCGCACGCTCGAGGGCGGGCCGCTGGCGAGCACCGCGCTGCGGCACCAGTGGCTGCTGGTGGTGGTGGATGGCGGGGCCTGTGTCGGCGAGTGCGAGGACCGCCTCTTCATGCAGCGCCAACTGCGCGAGATGCTGGGCAAGGAGCGCGACAAGGTCGAGAAGCTCTGGCTGGTCGTCGATGACGCCCCCATCCCCCCGAAGCTGCTGGCCAGCCTGGAGGCGACGCCCGCCATGCGCGTGCTGCGCAGCGACCGGGCCGCGCTGAGCGCTTGGTTGAAGCCCGAGGCCGGTCAGACCCTGGAGCCGCATCTCTACCTGGTCGATCCGCTCGGTCGCTGGATGTGGCGCTCGCCCGTGCGGCCCGAACCCCAGCGCGTCAAACGGGATCTGGACAAATTGCTGCGGGCGGCCAGCGGCTGGGATCAGGCGGGCCGGCCATGAGCGGCGTCGACTGGGCGCCGCTCGTCGAGTTGCTGCTGCTGGGCGCCGCCCTGGGTGCGCTGCCGCTGACCCTGTGGGCGGCACGCTCGGCTGCGCTCGACCCGCGCAGCCGGTTGCGCGCGCTCGGCCTGCTGACCCTGTTCCTGACCTTCGATCTGGTGGTTTTCGGTGCCTTCACCAGGTTGACCGATTCGGGCCTCGGATGCCCGGACTGGCCGGGCTGCTACGGCGCGGCATCACCCTTGGGCGCGCGCACCGACATCGCCTCGGCGCAGAGCGCCGCACCCTATGGTCCGGTGAGTTTCACCAAGGCCTGGATCGAGATGGTGCACCGCTACTGGGCCAGCGCAGTGGGCTTTCTGATCGTGGTGATGGCGGCCCTGTCCTGGCGTTGGCGGCGGCCGGAGCTGCCGCATCCTGGCTGGAGCCTGCTGCTGCTGGTCTGGGTGCTGGTGCAGGGGGCCTTCGGCGCCCTGACCGTGACCTGGAAGCTCTACCCGGCCGTCGTCACCCTGCACCTGGCCTTCGGGCTGGCGCTGGTCGCATTGCTGGCCCTGCACGTCGAACGGCTGCAGCCGCGTCCGCTCGCCCTGCCTCTGCACGGGCTGTGGCTGGCCGCCGGCCTGGCCCTGGCCGCGCAGGTGCTGCTCGGGGGCTGGGTCAGCACGAATTACGCCGTGCTGGCCTGTACCGACTTCCCCACCTGCCAGGGGCAATGGCTGCCGCCGGCCGACTTCGAGACGGCCTTTCGCCTCGCACGGCCGCTCGGACAGGACGGTGAAGGCGGCGCGTTGAGCCTGACGGCGCTGACCGCCATCCACCTGGCGCACCGCCTGGGCGCGGTGGTGCTGACGGCGCTGCTGCTGCTGCTGGCCTGGCGCCTGCATGCGGCCGGCCGGCGCGGCTGGGCGCTGCTGCTGTGCGCGCTGCTGGTCTGGCAACTGCTGTCGGGCATCTCCAATGTGGTGCTGGGTTGGCCGCTGCTGGCGGCCTTGATGCACAGCGGCGGCAGTGCGGCCTTGCTGCTGGCCTGGACGGTGTTGGGGGCCAGGCTGCATGCCGCGCGCGCCGGTGTGCGGCCGCATGCGCTGGCGGCGCCCGGGTCGGCCGCGCCGATGCCGCCCTTGCGGCCGCACGGAGCCGAGCGATGACCGCGAACCCTTCCGTGCCGGTCGCCCTGCCGCGCTGGCAGCAGTTCTACGCCTTGACCAAGCCGCGCGTCGTGCAGCTCATCGTGTTCTGTGCGGTGGTGGGCATGCTGCTGGCCGTGCCGGGCTGGCCCACGGCGCCCGAGTGGCGCACCATGCTGGCGGCCGGCGCCGGCGTGTGGTTGGTGGCGGCGGCGGCGGCGGCCTTCAACTGCCTGGTCGAACAGCACATCGACGCCCGCATGAAGCGCACCGCCTGGCGGCCGACGGCGCGCGGGCAGCTGTCGCGCGCCCAAACGCTCGGCTTCTCGGCCCTGCTCTGCACCGCCGGCGCGGCCTTGCTGCTGCTGTTCGTCAACGCGCTGACGCTGTGGCTGACGCTGGCGACCTTTGTCGGCTACGCCATCGTCTACACCGTCTACCTGAAGCCGACCACGCCGCAAAACATCGTCATCGGCGGGGCCTCGGGGGCCATGCCGCCGGTGCTGGGCTGGGCGGCCATGCGCGGCGAGGTGGGCGCCGAGGCCTGGCTGATGTGCCTGATCATCTTCCTGTGGACCCCGCCGCACTTCTGGGCGCTGGCCCTCTACCGTGCCGAGGAGTACGCCAAGTCCGGGCTGCCGATGCTACCGGTCACGCATGGCAACGCCTTCACCCGGTTGCAGGTGCTGCTCTACACCTGGATCCTGCTGGCCGCCACCCTGCTGCCCTTCCTCATCCAGATGAGCGGCTGGCTGTACCTGGCGGCGGCCCTGGGCTTGGGTCTGCGCTTTTGCTGGATGGGCTGGCGGCTCTATGCGGCCTATTCGGATGCCTACGCCAAGCGCACCTTCTGGTTTTCCATCTGGTACCTGGCCGCGCTGTTCGCGGCGCTGCTCATCGATCACTATGCCGCTCCCTACCTTTACTAGACGCAGCCTGCTGGCGACGCCGCTGTTGCTGGCTGCCTGTGGCAAGCCGGTCTTCAACGGCGTGGACCTGACCGGTTCCAGCTGGGGGCAGTCCCTGGCGCTGCCAGACACCGAGGGACGCGTGCGCAGCCTGGCCGACTTCCGCGGCAAGGTGCTGGTGCTGTTCTTCGGCTACACGCAGTGCCCCGACGTCTGCCCGACCACGCTGAGCGAACTGCGTGCCATCAAGGAGCAGCTCGGCAAGGCGGGCGAGGACGTCGTGCCGCTCTTCGTCACGGTGGACCCGGAGCGCGACACGCCGCAACTGCTGCGGGACTACATGGCGGTGTTCGGCGGCGTGGCGCTGCGACCCGGCAGCGACGAGGAACTGCAGCGCGTGGCGCGCGAGTTCAAGGTCGTCTATCAGAAGGTGCCGGGCACGGTCGAGGGCCAGTACACCATGGACCACAGCGCCCAGTGCCTGCTGTTCGATCGCCAGGGCAGGCTGCGCGTCTACAGCAAGTACGGCACCCCGACGCCTGCGCTGCTTGCCGACCTCAAGGTGCTGCTCGACGAGTGAGGGGGAGCGGCCGAGCCGCCCCTGTCAGGCGGCCACCAGCGCCTTGCGCATCTTCTTCATGGCCGCCGCCTCGATCTGGCGGATGCGCTCGGCGCTGACGCCGTATTCAGCCGCCAGCTCATGCAGGGTCTTGCCGCCGCTGGCGTCGTCGTTGACCTCCAGCCAACGGCTCTCGACGATGCGGCGGCTGCGCGCGTCGAGCACGTCGAGCGCGCGGCGCAGGCCGTCGTCGGCCAGCACGTCGCGGGCGCGTGACTCCAGCACCTGGGTGGGCTCGTGTCCCATGTCGGCCAGGTAGGCGATCGGTGCCACCGGACCCGTTTCGTCGTCACCCTCCAGCGGCTCCAGCGCCACATCGGCGCCGGCCATGCGGGTCTCCATCTCGACGACTTCCTCGGGCTTGACGTTGAGTTCCTGCGCCACCCGGTCGATCTCGGCCGCGCTCAGTGCCTGACGCTGGGGGTCGGCGGACTGCGTCTTCAGGCTGTGCTTGAGCGAGCGCAGGTTGAAGAACAGCTTGCGCTGCGCCTTGGTGGTGGCCACCTTCACGAGGCGCCAGTTGCGCACGATGTAGTCGTGGATCTCGGCCTTGATCCAGTGCATCGCGTAGCTGACCAGGCGCACGCCCTGGTCGGGGTCGAAGCGACGCACCGCCTTCATCAGGCCGACGTTGCCCTCCTGGATCAGGTCACCCTGCGGCAGGCCATAGCCGAGGTATTGCCGCGAGATCGATACCACCAGGCGCAGGTGCGACATCACCAGCCGCCCGGCGGCGTCGAGGTCTTCCTGCTCGCGCAGCTGGCGCGCATAGCGGTTCTCTTCCTCGGCGGTCAGCATCGGCAGCCGGTGGACGGCCGAGATGTAGGCATCCAGATGGCCCAGCGAAGGGATCAGGGCCCAGGGATCGCGAATCGCAACAGCGGTGGACATGCGGGTTTACCTCGATACCGGATCCGCCACGGGACCCGACGAGGCGATATTAGCACTCGACCATTGAGAGTGCTAAGAGTCGGGCATTCAGTCCATCAACCCGAATTCGGGGCTGTTCACCATGCCGCTGATGTCCAGCAGGATGAGGATGCGGTCGCCGACCTTGCCCAGGCCGGTCACATGGCGCGAATCGATCGCCGCGCCAAGTTCCGGTGCCGGGCGGATCTGGCCGTCGCCCAGTTCCAGCACGTCGGACACCGAGTCCACCACCATCCCGAGGATGCGGTTGCCGATGTTCATCACGATCACCACCGTGAAGGCGTTGTACTGCGCCTCCACGCCGAGCTTGATGCGCATGTCCATGATCGGCACGATCACGCCGCGCAGGTTGACCACGCCCTTGACGAAGGAGGGCGAGTGCGCCACCCGCGTCGGCGCCTCGTAGGAACGGATCTCCTGCACCTTCAGGATGTCCATGCCGTACTCCTCGCCGCCGATGCGGAAGGTGAGGAACTGCTTGGCCGGCCTGCCTGCCGTCGAGGAACCGGCGGCGGGGGCTGCGACAACCAGATCGTTGCTCATGGACGTGGCGTTCCTCTAGACGTTGAACAGGAAGTGGAGCACGTCGCCGTCCTTGACCACGTACTCCTTGCCTTCGGCGCGCATCTTGCCCGCATCTTTCGCGCCTTGTTCGCCCTTGTGGCTAATGAAATCCCCGTAGGCAATGGTCTGGGCGCGGATGAAGCCGCGCTCGAAATCGGTGTGGATCACGCCGGCCGCCTGCGGCGCGGTGTCGCCGATGTGGATGGTCCAGGCCCGCACCTCCTTCACGCCGGCGGTGAAGTAGGTCTGCAGGCCCAGCAGCGAGAACGCGGCGCGGATCAGGCGGTTCAGGCCCGGTTCGGTCTGGCCCATCTCGGCCAGGAACAGCTCGCGGTCCTCGTCGGACATGTCGGACAGCTCGCTCTCGGTCTTGGCACAGATCGCCACCACCGGTGCCTTTTGCGCCGCTGCGTAGTCACGCAGGCGGTCGAGGAAGGGGTTGTTCTCGAAGCCGGTCTCGGCCACGTTGCCGACGAACATGGCCGGCTTGGCGGTGATCAGGCACAGCGGCCTGAGCACCGCCAGCTCCTCCTTGCTGAAGTCGATCGAGCGCACCGGCCGGCCCTCGTTGAGCGCCTCCTCGCAGCGCTTGAGCGCGTCCACGAGGCGCAGGGCCTCCTTGTCGCCACCGGCCCGGGCCTGCTTGGTGTAGCGCTGCAGGCTCTTGTCCACCGTCGCCAGGTCGGCCAGGCAGAGCTCGGTCTGGATCACCTCGATGTCCGAGATGGGGTCGACCTTGCCGGCCACGTGGATGACGTTCTCGTCCTCGAAGCAGCGCACCACGTTGACGATGGCGTCGGTCTCGCGAATGTGGCTGAGGAACTGGTTGCCCAGGCCCTCGCCCTTGCTGGCGCCGGCCACCAGGCCGGCGATGTCAACGAATTCGACGATGGCCGGCAGCACGCGCTCCGGCTTGACGATGGCGGCCAGCTCGGCCAGCCGCGGGTCGGGCAGCTCCACCACGCCGACATTGGGCTCGATGGTGCAGAACGGGTAGTTCTCGGCGGCGATGCCGGCCTTGGTGAGGGCGTTGAACAGGGTGGACTTGCCGACATTGGGCAGGCCCACGATGCCGCATTTGAGGCTCATCGCTGGAAATCCTTGGGGGGGCTGGCGGCCCGCGCGCCGTGCGGCGGGTCGGGGGAGGGGCCGAAATTTTAGTGGCCGCCATTCCCCGGCGGCCAAGGGGCTGGGGGCGCCTTCCTAGAATGCCGCCATGAAGGTCGATGTCCTGGTTCGCGGCGATGGCTGCGTGGGTCGCAGCCTGGCGCTCGCGCTGGCTGCGCAAGGGCTGCGTGTCGCGCTGCAGGGCCGCCAGACGCCGCAGGGCGACGACATCCGCGCCTACGCCCTCAACGCGGCCTCGCAAAACCTGCTGCAGCGTCTGCGCGTCTGGGATGCATTGCCGGCGCAGGCGCGCACGCCCGTCAACGAGATGCGCGTGCACGCCGGCAGCGGCCGGCTCGACTTCAGCGCCTGGAACGCCGAGGCCGACCAACTGGCCTGGATCGTCGACGCCGCCGAACTCGACCGTGCGTTCGACGAAGCCCTGCGCTACTGCCCGCATGTGCAGCGCGTCGACGGCACGCCCGCGCACCAACTGCAGGCGCTGTGCGAGGGTCGCGCCGGCGAAGGGCGCGCGCAGCTCGGCATCGAGGCCGACGAACGCCGCTACGGGCACGACGCGTTGGCCACCCGGCTGGTGGCCGAACAGCCGCACCGCGGCATCGCCTGGCAGTGGTTTGGCGACGACGGCGAGGTGCTGGCCCTGCTGCCTCTCGACCGCCCCGAACCGGGGCGCAGCTTTGCGTTGGTGTGGTCGCAAGCCGCCGCGCTGGCGGCCGAACGCGCCGCGATGCCGGTGGAGGAATTCGAGCGGGCGCTGCAGGCGCGCTGCGCTCAGGCGCTGCGCCTGGCCGGCAGCCGCCAGCGCTGGCCTTTGCGCTGGCTGCGCAGCCGCACGGTCTGCGCCCCCGGCCATGTGCTGCTGGGCGACTGCGCGCACCTCGTGCACCCCTTGTCCGGTCAGGGTCTGAACCTGGGCTTTGCCGACGTGCTGGCGCTGGACCGCGTGCTGGCCCGGCGTGAGCCCTGGCGCGCGCTGGGCGACCCCAAGCTTCTGCGTCGCTACGAACGCGCGCGCGCCGCCGACGTATGGTTGATGGGTGAGTTGACCGACGGGCTGTGGCGCGGTTTCGCGCAATCGCCCCCGTGGCTGCGGCACGCTGCGGCCGAGGGGTTCTCGCTGCTGGACCGCGCCGCGCCCTTGAAGCGCTGGATGAGTCGTCAGGCCATGGGCCTGAACGAAAGTAACCAAGGAAACCGATGAAACGCCTGACCTGGGTGGCTGCCGCCACCATCGCCCTCGCACTGAGCCCGCTGGTCCATGCCAACGAGGCCGCCATCCGCAAGGGCATTGCCGAGCGTCTGCCGGACTTCCCGAAGATCGACGAGGTGCGAAGCACGCCCATCCCCGGCCTGTTCGAGGTGCGCGTCGGCATGGACCTGTTCTACAGCGACGCCACCGGCCAGTACCTGCTGCAGGACGCCCACCTGATCGACCTCAAGACCAAGCGCAACCTGACGCAGGCGCGCATCGACCAACTCTCCAGCGTCGACTTCGCCAGTCTGCCGCTGAAGGATGCGCTGGTCTGGAAGCGCGGCAACGGCGAGCGCAAGCTGGCGGTGTTCGCCGACCCCAACTGCGGCTACTGCAAGCGCCTCGAGCGCACGCTGCAGGACCTCAAGGACGTCACGGTCTACACCTTCCTGATGCCGATCCTGGGCGAGGACTCGACCAAGAAGTCCAAGGCCATCTGGTGCGCCAAGGACAACGCCACCGTCTGGCTCGACTGGATGCTGCGCGCCAAGCCGCCCACCGAGGGCGCCAGCTGCGACGACGAGGCGCTCGAACGCAACAAGGCCTTCGCGCGCAAGCACCGCATCACCGGCACGCCGGCCCTGTTGTTCGAGGACGGCACGCGGGTGCCCGGCGCCATCGGGCTGGCGGCCATCGAGGAGCGCCTCAAGCGCGGCGGGAGCAAGGGCTGATGCACCACGCCGAAGCGCCGCCGCGCACGGCAAGCTGGCTGGCCTACGCCGGCCTGCTGCCCTTCGTGCTCGGCGCGCTGCTGGCCTGGCTGATCGGTCGCGCCGACGACCTGGCACCGCACGCCTTCGTGGTCGACGCGCTGTCGCGCTACGGCGCGGTCATCGTCAGCTTCATGGCGGCGCTGCATTGGGCTGCGGCCATGCTGCAGCCGGCGCAGGGCGAGGCCGGGTTCTGGCGCGCCGTGGCGATGGCCCTGCTGGCCTGGGTGGCGGCCTTGATGCCGGCCTATGCCGGCCTGGTGCTGCTGGGCGTGCTGTTGCTGGTGCAGTACGGCTTGGACCGCCACCATTACCCGCAGTGGCAGCGCGAGGGCTGGCTGACGCTGCGCTTCCGCTGCACGGTGGGCGCCGCGTTCTGCTGCTTCCTGGCCGCTGGCGCCACCTGAGAGCTTGAAACCGCGCTGGCTGCTGGCCGCCTGGGTGCTGCTGGTGCTGCTCGGGCACTGGGCGGCCTGGAGCGGCTGGCGTGCCGGGCTCTGGCCGGACGGCCTGAATCGGCCGCCCATCGAGCGCCTGGCCGTGGAACTGCGCCGGCCGGTGACGCTGCAGCGGCCGCAGGTGGCCGAGCGGGTGCTGAACCCGAAGGGCTCTCCGGCCCTCGGCGCACGCAGGGAGTTACAGCCGGTCTTGAAAGAGCCGGTCGCCCCGGACCCCAAGCCGCTCGAACCCTCCGCCGCCACGCCTGAGCCGGCCCCGGCGGCGGCCGATGACGCGGCCTCCGAAGCTTCAGCGCAATCGCAGGGAAGCGACGGCGGCAGCGAGCTCGGCGCCGAATGGCCGCGCTCGCTGCGCCTGAAGTACCGGCTCAATGGCCACTACCGCGGTCCGGTGTTCGGCGAGGCCGAGGTCGAGTGGCTGCGCCAGGGTCTGCGCTACCAGGTGCGACTGCGGGTGCAGGTCGGTCCGTCGCTGACACCCTTCGTGCGCCGCGAGCTGGTCAGCGACGGCGTCATCACCCCCGAGGGCATCCGCCCGCGCCGCTACGACGAGACCACCCAGCTGCTGCTGAGCCCGGCGCGGCGCGCCTCGCTGCTTTTCGAGTCCGGCCGTCTGCAGGGCGCCGACGGCCGCTGGCACGAAGCCCCCGAGGCGGTGCAGGACTCGGCCAGCCAGTTCGTGCACCTGGCCTGGCTGTTCCTGACCGGCCGCGTCACGGCCCAGGAGGGCGAGACCATCACCTTGCCGCTGGCGCTGCCGCGCGGCGTCTACCCCTGGCGCTACGCGGTGGACCAGCGCCAGAGCCTGGAGAGCGTGATGGGCCTGCTCGACACCTGGCATCTGGTGCCGCAGGACGTTCAGGCCCCGGGCGCGCTGATGGCCGAGGTGTGGCTGGCGCCCGAACTGCACTTCATGCCGGTGCAACTGCTGATCCGCCAGGGCGAGGACAACTGGGTGCAGCTCAGTCTGGCCGAGGCGCCGCTGGAAGAGGACGCGGCGCCGCAGAATGCGGCATCGCAACCTGCTTCAGACCCCCCATGAGCTACGAAAACATCCTGGTCGAAACCCATGGCGACGCTGCCCGCAAGACCGGCCTCATCCGCCTGAACCGCCCGAAGGCGCTCAACGCGCTGTCGGACCCGCTGATGGACGAGTTGGGCGCCGCGCTGCAGGCCTTCGACGCCGACGAGGGCATCGGCTGCATCGTGCTGACCGGCAACGAGAAGGCCTTCGCCGCCGGCGCCGACATCCCGACCCTGGCGCAACACGACTTCATGTCGGCCTTCCAGACCCAGCTCATCAGCCGGAACTGGGAGCACATCCTGCGCATCAGGAAGCCCGTGCTGGGCGCCGTCAGCGGCTTCTGCCTGGGCGGCGGCTGCGAACTGGCCATGATGTGCGATGTGCTCTATGCGGCGGACAGCGCCAAGTTCGGCCAGCCCGAGATCAAGCTCGGCGTCATCCCCGGCGGCGGCGGCACGCAGCGCCTGCCGCGCTGGGTCGGCAAGAGCAAGGCCATGGACCTGCTGCTCACCGGGCGGCTGATGGATGCCCAGGAGGCCGAACGCGCCGGGTTGGTGGCCCGCGTGGTGCCCGCCGCCGAGCTGATGACCGTGACCCTGCAGGCCGCCGACACCATCAACGGCTACGCCGCGCCGGTGGCGGCGCTCATCAAGCAGCTCACCAACCAGGCCTTCGAGGTGCCCCTCAGCGAGGGCGTGAAGATCGAGCGCGGCCTGTTCCACGCCGTGTTCGGCACGGCCAACCAGAAGGAAGGCATGGACGCCTTCCTCAACAAGCGACCGCCGCAATGGCCGCAGCCCTGAGGGCGGCGGCCCTCACGATGCAGCCGCAGCCCTGAAGGCGGCGGCCCTCACGATGCAGCCGCAGCCCTGAGGGCGGCGGCCCTCACCCTGCTGCCGCAGCCCTGAAGGCGGCGGCCTTGCAACTCACCAGACCGTAAGCGGCGGCTGCGCCACCATCGCATCCCCCGGCTTGCAGCCGAAGGCCGTCGCGAACGCGGGGAAATGCGCCATCGGCGCCTTGACGCGGAAGGGCGGCGGCGAGTGGGAGTCGGTGCGCAGCATCTGCACCAGGAACTCCTGGCGGTACTTGCTGCGCCAGATCAGCGCCTGGTTGACGAAAAAGGCCTGGGAGGGCGTGAGGCCGTCGGCGCGCGGCGCCGGCTTGCTGCGCGCCAGCGCGCGCTGCAGTCCGCTGTAGGCGATCTGGATGCCGCCCAGATCCGAGATGTTCTCGCCCAGGGTCAGCTCGCCGTTGACGAACTGCCCCGGCAGCGCCTCGAAGCCGCTGTAGAGCTGGGCCGCCTTGGCCGCGCGTTCCTTGTAGGCGGCGGCATCAAGCGGGGTCCACCAGTCGCTGAGGTTGCCCACGGCGTCGAACTGTCGGCCGCGGTCGTCGAAGTGGTGAATGATCTCGTGGCCAATGACCATGCCGATGCCGCCGAAGTTGGTGGCGTCGTCGGCGTCCGCCGAAAAGAAGGGCGGCTGCAGGATGCCGGCCGGGAAGCCGATCTCGTTGAGCCCGCCGGCGTAGGCGTTCACCACATAGGGGCTCATCCACCAGCGGCTGCGGTCGGTCGGGCGGCCGAGCTCTTCAAATCGCTGCGCGGCCTGCCACTGCGCGCCGCGCAGCAGGTTGCCGGCCAGGTCGTCGCGCTTCGTCGTCAGGCCCGTGTAGTCGGGCCAGCGGTCCGGTGCGCCGATCTTCAGCGTCATGGCGTCGAGCTTGGCCAGCGCCTTGGTCTTGGTTTCGGCGCTCATCCAGTCGAGCCCGCGCACGCGCTCGCGCATGGCTTCCTTGATGTCGGCGATCAAGAGCTTGCTGCGCCGCGCCGCCTCGGCCGGGAAGGCGGCCTGAACGAAGACCTCGCCCAGCAGCATGCCCAGCGGCTGCGCGCCGACGCGGCCGCCGATGGTGTCGATCAACTGCTCGCTGCGCGGCGGCTGTTCCTTCAGCCCGCGCTGCGCCATGCCCACGTAGGCGAAGTTCGCGTCGGCCACGGCCTTGGGCAGCGCGGTGGCGAAGGCGTCCAGCAGGCGCAGACGCAGGTAGTCGCGCCAGGTGGCCAGGTCCTCGGTCTGCGCGGCCTGGGCCACGGCGGCCAGGAAGTCGGGCTGGCCGACGACGAAGCGCGCCGGCGCCCGCGCTGGCAGTTGCAGGCCGGCCATCAGCGCGGCCCAGTCGAAACCCGATGCGCGTTCGCTCAGGCTGGCCAGCAGCTGCGGGTGGTAGTTGGCGCGCGGGTCGCGCAGTTGCACGCGGCCGGTGCTGGCCTGGGCCAGGCGCTGTTCAAAGCGCGCCAGGGCGTCGAGCCGGGCGCTTGCGGGTGCTGCGCCTTCCACTGCCAGCAAGAGCGCGGCGCGGTAGGCCTGCGCCGCGCCGCGCAGGCGCTCGGCGGCCTCGCCGCTGCGCGTGTAGTCGTCGCGGTCGGGCAGGGTCAGGCCGCTCTGGCTGATGAAGAGCGTGGTGCGCCGCGTGTCCATGGGATCGGCGCGCACCCCGATGGCCAGCGGCGCGGCGATCTGCGCTCGCGCCAGTTGCGCCAGCAGGGCCGGCAGCTGCTCGCGCTGCTGCAGGCCGGCGATCGCGTCGAGCAGGGGTTTGAGCGCCGCGAGGCCATGGCGTTCGATGGCCTCGACGTCCATGCCGCTGGCCCACAGGCGTGCGGCGTGCTTCAAGCCGGGCGTGCCGGCCTTTGCTTCGCTGAGCTGGCCCAGGGCCTCGACGAGCACCGCCTCGTTGCGCAGGCGCAGTTCGTCGAAGCTGCCCAGGCGCGAGCGGTGGGCGGGCAGCTCGGTCTGCGCGATCCAGCGCCCGTTCACATGGGCGTAGAAGTCGCTGCAGGCGGCCGGCAACTCGTCGGCGGCGCGTGCGAGTTGCAGGGGCAACGCGGCTGCCAGCAGGGCGAACAGGGGCGTCAGGCGCATGGTCGGAAGGCTCCTCGGGAGAAGCCGGGCAGTATCTGCCGGTCGAGACTTGCGCGCTGAGTTCATGCGCTCCCGCGTCAGGGTTCCCCTCGGCGCTGGCGCCAGCGGGCCGCGCGCATGATGCGGGGCCCCTGAAGCTTGCCGCCCCGCAAGTCCCTGCACGGCGCCACGGGTTCTTCCATCCCCGGCCCAACCGACTGACCCACCATGCGCACACCCCTCTTCGCCCTTGCCGTCCTTTCATCCGCCCTGTTGCTGCCTGCCGGTCCATGCCGTGCCGAGGGGCGGGTGTTGCAGACCCAGGCGGCCATGACCGACAGCTCGGCGACCGCGCTGGCCACGACGCGGCGCGTGGCCATCACCAATGTGATGGTGTCCTTCCAGGCCTCGGTGGGTGGGGACAAGACGAACACCAGCGGTTTGTTCGCCGCCAAATCGAATGCGTCGAGCACCTTGCAGATGCCGGTGATGGACCCGGCCTTGCTGGCGTCGATCACCGACGACATCTACAAGCAGCTGAGGATCGAATTGCAGGCCAGCGGCTTCGAGGTGCTGCCGGAATCGGCGGTCCTGGCCAGCCCCGCCTACCAGAAGATCGTGGCCAAGGCCGGCATCGCGAACTTCTCCAAGTTCGCCAACATGAACGGCGATGTCGTGCTGGTCGGCGCCAGCGGACTCAAGCCCTACCTGCCCTACAACGCCGAGACCGGCAAGTTCGGCCAGCCGTCCAAGAACCTGATCGGCGATTGGATTTCGAAGATGTCAGGCAAGAGCTCGACCGAAGGCGGTCCGTCCGCCATCAGCATCGCCGAGATCTATGAACTGCCCGGGCTGGAGGTCGAGGCGAGCAAGGAATTGAATGCGCACCTGGTGAAGGCGACCTATGTGGTGACGCTCGGGTCCACCAAGGCCCGGGTTGAACGGCTCACCGGCACGCACCAGGGAGCGGATGGCAACACCGGGGTCGTGAGCACCCATACGGGCTCGGCCGTCGCACAGGTGGGCTTGCTGGCGCGACAGTCGCGCATTGCGTTCCGTACGGCCAAGGCCAATACCCGGGGCGAGTCGTCGTCGGACAGCTATTCGGCGAACTTTGGCGCCAACGCCGCGGCAGCCAAGGATGGCGATGTGGTGGTGGCGTTGGCGGAATCGCTCGCCGGTGGCAGCGATTTCTTCGCCGCCTCGGGCGGGGAAAAGAAGGCCGAGGGGATGGGGAAGTTCCTGTTCGGCAAGGTACTGGGTGGCAGCGGCGCCGATTCCCAGTTTGAGTTCACCCTGACGATCTCGGATCCTGCGGCGTACCGCGAGGAAGTGGTCGGCATGGTGAATCAGGCGCAGCGCGACATGCTGGTGCTGGTCAAGCCGTAAAGGCGGCGTCGGCAGCGCGATCCTTGATCCGCTGCTGCGCCGCGCCAGCGTTTCAGGGTGTCAACCAGCGCCCGCCCTGCGCGTCGAACTGGGCGCGGCGGTGACCGCCGCCGCGCAGCCCCGTCCAGTCAATGGACTCCACCCGCGCCCGCACCAGCGCGAAGTGGCCGCGGCTGCCGCGGTCGGGTGCGGGCGGGGCGCCGTGCGTGCCGTGCGTGCCATGCGTTCCGATGACGCTGCCGGGTGGCAACGGGCTCAGGTAGTCCTGCGCGGCCGGGCTGAGCTTCAGGCGCGCCCAGCGGCTGCTCACCTCCAGGCCGTCGGTCTCCACCTCCAGGCGCACGCGCAGCCGCAGCTGCCACGACAGGCTGGCGCACCAGCACAGCAGCAGGCCCTGCGAGCGGGCGCGGATCTGCGCCACCTTGGGGCTGCGCGCATCGGTGTAGAAGACCAGTTCGCGCGCACCCTCGTCGACCTCGCGCAGCACCACCACGCGGGCGTCGGGCTCCTGGCCGTTGAGCGTGGCCAAGGTGGCCACGCGCCAGCCGTGGTTGCGGTCCTGCACGCAGGCCTGCAACTCCTGCCAGATCTGGGCGCGCAGTTCGGGCAGGGACTCGGGCATCTCGGGGCTCGCCGCCTTGAGCTGGGATCAGCCCTCCCGGCGCAGCGCCGGGAAGAGGATGACGTCGCGGATCGAGGGCGAATCGGTCAGCAGCATCACGAAGCGGTCGATGCCGATGCCGCAGCCGCCGGTGGGCGGCATGCCGTATTCGAGCGAGCGCACGAAGTCGTGGTCGAAGTGCATGGCCTCGTCGTCGCCGCCGTCCTTGGCGTCGACCTGGGCCTGGAAGCGCGCTGCCTGGTCCTCGGCGTCGTTCAACTCGCTGAAGCCGTTGGCGATCTCGCGCCCGGTCATGTAGAGCTCGAAGCGCTCGGTCACGCCCGGGTTGGCGTCGTTGGCCCTCGCCAGCGGGCTGACCTCGAGCGGGTGGTTCATGATGAAGGTCGGCTGCCAGAGCTTCTCCTCCACCACCGCCTCAAAGAGGCTGTATTGCAGCACCGCCAGGCTGGCGCCCTTGGGAACTTGCTCGCCGGCCTTGCGGATGGCGTCCGCGAGCACCTCGGGGTCGTCGGCCTCGGCCGCGGTCAGATGGGCGTGCGTCAGCAAGGCCTCGCGGATGCTCAGGCGCGCAAAGGGCCGGCTCAGGTCGACCTCCTTGCCGTCGTAGCTGAGCACGGCGGTGCCGTGCGCCTTGATGGCGCTGTGGCGCAGCAGGCCCTCGGTGAAGTCCATCTGGTCCACGTGGTCCCAGTAGGCCGCGTAGAACTCCATCATCGTGAACTCGGGGTTGTGGCGGACGCTCAAGCCCTCGTTCCTGAAGTTGCGGTTGATCTCGAACACGCGCTCGAAGCCGCCGACGATGAGCCGCTTCAGGTAGAGCTCGGGCGCGATGCGCAGGAACATTTCCTGGTCCAGCGCGTTGTGGTGCGTGACGAAGGGCTTGGCGTTGGCGCCGCCCGGGATCGGGTGGAGCATCGGCGTCTCCACCTCCAGGAAGCCGTGTTCGACCATGTAGCCGCGCATCGCCGCCACCGCGCGGCTGCGCTGCGCGAAGCGCTCGCGCGCGGCCTCGTCGCTGATCAGGTCGACGTAGCGCTGGCGGTACTTGAGCTCCTGGTCGGCCACGCCGTGGAACTTGTCGGGCAGCGGACGCAGGCTCTTGGTGAGCAGGCGCAGCTCGCTCACCTTCACCGACAGCTCGCCGGTCTTGGTGCGGAAGAGCGTGCCGCGGGCGCCGACGATGTCGCCCAGGTCCCAGTGCTTGAACTCGCCGTAGAGCGCCTCGCCCAGCTGGTCGCGTTGCACGTAGAGCTGGATGCGGCCGGTGGCGTCCTGCAGGGTGGCGAAGCTGGCCTTGCCCATCAGGCGCTTGAGCATCATGCGGCCGGCCACGCTGACCTCGACGCCAAGCGGCTCGAGCTCCTCGTTGGGCATCTCGCCGTACTGCTGCGAAAGCAGCCGAGCGCGGTGCGCGGGTTTGAAGTCGTTGGGGAAGGCCACCGTGCCTTGCGCCGCGCACTGGGCGCGCAGTGCGGCCAGTTTGGCGCGGCGTTCGGCGATCAGTTGGTTGTCGTCGAGCTGCGGCGCGGGGCTGTCCATGGCAGGGGGTCCGGTGGGTGAAGGAGAGCCGGCGATTCTATGGGTCGCCCCTAAACTTCGACCCTTTCCCCATAGAGAAGCGGCCCCATGAAGGCCGCCGCCTGCCGAGCCGATGAGCCTGTTGCGCGCCTCGCTGACGCTGCTGGTGGGCAACGCCCTGGCGCAGCTGCTGCCGTTGCTGCTCGGGCCTTGGATCACCCGGCTCTACAGCCCCGAACAGTTTGCCGGCTACAGCCTGGTGTGGACGGCGGCCAGCAATCTGGCCGTGGTGGCCTGCGCGCGCTACGAGATGGCGCTGCCGCTGGCGCGCGGCGCCGCCAGCCTGCGCGCCTTGCTGGCGCTGTGCCTGCGCGTGTGGGTGGCCGTCACGCTGCTGGCTGCGCTGCTGGGTGCTGTGCTCGCGCTGCGCTGGCCCGACCTGGGCTGGCTGCCCTTGCTGGTGGGCCTGATGGGCGGCGTGCAGGCGCTGGCCCTGCTGGCGACGCGCCAGCGCGCCTTCGGCTGGCTGGCCGGCAGCCGCTTCCTGCAATGGGGCCTGGCGGCGCTGCTGCAGGTCGGCCTGGGCTATCTGTCCTGGAGCGAGGGGGGGCCGGGCGGCCTGCTGGCCGGTGCGGCACTGGCCCTGGCGCTGGCCCTGCTGGCGCTGCTGCTGCCCTTGCGTGCGCATCTGCGTGGGCTGTTGGCGGTGCCTACCGAGCGCTGGCGTGCCGTGGCGCGGCGCCACCGCGACTTCCCGCTGCTCAACACCCCGCACGCCTTTGCCGGCGCCGCGCAGGACACCCTGACCCTGCTGCTGGTGGCGCTGCTGGCGGGGGACGCCGCCATGGGCCTGTGGGCGCTGGCGCTGCGCTATCTGAAGGCGCCCGCCACCCTGGTGGGCGCGGCGGTGTCGGCGGCGCTCTACCCGCAGCTCACGCAGGCCGCCAGTTTTGCCGACGCGCGCCGCGAGCTGCGCCGCACGCTGCGCACCTTGCTGCTGCTGGCCCTGCCGTTCGCTCTTGCGCTGCTGGCCGCCGGCCCGGCCCTGTTCGCCTGGGCCTTCGGCGAACCCTGGCGCGAGGCCGGTGTGCTGGCGCGCTCGCTGGCACCCTATCTGGCGCTGCATTTCGTGGCCTCGCCGCTGGCGGTGGTCACGCTGGCCTGGAACGCACAGGCCTGGGCGCTGCGCTTCGCGCTGCTGGGGCAGCTGCTGTTCCTCGCCGCGCTGGCCATCGGTCTGCAGCTCGGCGGGCTGGAGGGCGCGGGCTGGGCGGTGTCGGCCGTCATGCTGCTCTACTTCGGCACCTACCTGGGCGCGCTGTGGCGCTGGAAAGCATGAGGGCCTTCATCAACCGCTGGCGGCGCCGCCTGGCGCACGCGTTGCTGCACCGCAGGGTGTTCGGCGAGCGCGACGCGCCCCACACGCGCATCGCGCCCTCGACCTGCATCGAGCACGAGGAACGCCTGCAGCTGGCCGACCATGTCTACATCGGGCCCTTCAACGTCATCGAGGCCAGCGGCGGCGTGCGCCTCGGCGAGGGCGTGCAGATCACCAGCTTCTGCTCGCTGACCACGCATTCCTCGCAGGCCGCGCAGCGCCTGCTGGGCCCCGCCTACGCCGGCTGGCCGGGCGAGAAGCCGGCCATGAAGCGCGCGCCCATCGTCATCGGTCCCTACTGCTTCATCGGGCCGCACAGCCTGATCGAGGCCGGCGCCGTGCTGGGCAAGGGCGTGCTGGTGTGCGCCTACAGCCAGGTGCGCGGCACGGTGCCCGACTTCGCCATCGTGGCCGGCCAGCCCGCCGTGGTGGTGGGCGACGTGCGCGAGCAGGACGCGCGCTGGCTGGCGCAGCACCCCGAGTGCCGCGCGCATTACGAGGCCTGGACGCGATCATGAGCCCCCAGGCTGCGGTGCTTCGCGTCCTCGCTACCCCCCGAGGGGGCTGGCACGTCTTGGGGCGGCCCTGCGACGTGCCGACATGAGCGCCGGCCACCTCTGCCTGCTGGGCGACGCCAATCACGTGCATGTGCGGCGCTGGGCGGCGGCCATGCTGGAGCGCGGCTGGCGGGTCTCGGTCGTCACCGCGCGGCCGCAGGCGCAGGAGGGTGTGACGCAGCAGGTGCTGCCCCCGGTGACGCGCAGCGCCGACTGGCTGTGGCGCGTGGGCGCGGCACGGCGTGCCATTGCCGGGCTGCAGCCCGACCTGCTGCACGCCCACTACATCAGCTCCTACGGCTACCTCGGGGCGCGCTGCAAGGGCGAGCGGCCGCTGGTCATGACGGCCTGGGGCAGCGACCTGCTGGTGACGCCCATGCAGAGCGCAGCCAAGCGCTGGCTGACCGGCTGGACCCTGCGCCAGGCAGACGCCATCACCGGCGACTCGGCCGATCTGGTGGCGGCCGCGCAGGCCTACCGGCCGCACGCCGAGCTGCTCGAGCTGCACTGGGGCGTGGACCTGAACCGCTTCGCGCCCGCGCCCTGGGCGAGCAAGCCGGGCTTCGAGCTGCTCAGCCTGCGCTCCTGGTCGGACAACTACCGCATCGAGCTGATCCTGCGTGCCGTGGCGCAACTTTGCAGTGCGTCCGGTGCGTCCGGTGCGTCCGGTGCGTCCGGTGCGTCCGGTGCGTCCGGTGGGCCCGGCGTGCGCCTGCACCTGCTGGGCGGCGGACCCGACGAGGCGCGCCTGCGCCAACTGGCTGCCGAGCTGAGCCTGGCCGAGCGCGCGGTCTTCCATGGCCGGCTCGACGACGCCGGCATGCGCGCCGTGATGGACCGCTGCAAGCTCAGCCTGAGCCTGCCGGCCAGCGACGCCACCTCGGTCAGCCTGCTGGAGAGCATGGCCTGCGGGCTGGCGGTGCTGGCCTCCGACCTGCCGGCCAACCGCCAGTGGCTGCCCGCCGAGGCCCTGGTGCCGGTCGACGACCTGCCCGCCACGGTGGCGCGGCTGGCGCGCCTGCAGCAGGACGACGCGGCCACCGAGCGCCTTGGCGCGCAGAACGCCGAACGCATGCGGCGCGAGGGCTCGCGCGACGCGCAGATGGACCGCGCACACGCCCTCTACCTGCGCTTGCTGAAGCGGTGAACGAGCGATGAACGAGCGATGAGCGACCTGGTTTCCGTGATCGTCCCCTGCCGCAACGAGCGCGCCCACATCGAGGCCTTCTGCGCCTCGCTGTTCGCGCAGCAACTGCCGCCAGGCTGGGCCCTGGAGGCGGTGATCGCCGACGGCCAGAGCGACGACGGCACGGCCGAATGGCTGGCCCAGCGTGCCGCGACGGACGGGCGCCTGCGCGTCATCGACAACCCGGGGCGCATCGTCTCCACCGGCCTGAACCAGGCGCTGCGCATCGCGCGCGGCCGCGTCATCGTGCGCATGGACGTGCACAGCGTCTACGCCAGCGACTACGTGGCCGAGTGCATCGCGGCGATGGCACGCAGTGGCGCCGACAACGTTGGCGGCGCCTGGCGCGCGGTGGGCGAGCAGCCCATGCAGCGCGCCATCTGCGCGGTGTTCCAGAGCCGCTGGATCAGCGGCGGCGCGCGCAGCCGTTTGCTCGACTACGAGGGCGAGGTCGACACCGTCTACCTGGGCGCCTGGCCGCGCGCCAGCTTCGAGCGCTTCGGCGGCTTCGACGAGAACCTGGTGCGCAATCAGGACGACGAGCACAACCTGCGCATCGTCAAGGGCGGCGGCCGGGTCTGGCAGAGCGCGCGCATCCGCTCCAGCTACACGCCGCGCGACAACTTGGGGGCCTTGCGCCGCCAGTACCTGCAGTACGGCTACTGGAAACCCTTCGTGATGAAGAAGCACGGCCAGCCCGCCGCGCTGCGCCATCTCGTTCCCGGCCTCTTCGTGCTGGCCCTGGCGGCCGCCATGCTGCTGCTGCCGTTCTCGGCTGCGCCGCTGGCCGGGCTGCTGCTGGCCTACGGCGCGGTGCTGCTGCTGGCCACGGCCTCGCTGGCCGGTCAGGGCGTCGGCGTGCTGCTGCGCGCGCCGGCCGTCATCGCCACCTACCACCTGGCCTACGGGCTGGGCTCGGTGCTGGGCTGGATCGACGTGCTGCGCGGCGTGCCGCCCGAGGCCGCGCGGCATTCGCGCTTCGCGAGGCTGACGCGGTGAGCCTCGAGCGCATCGAGGCGGCCTACCAGCGGCGTGGCACGGCCGACCCGCGCTACCACCCGCTGCGGCCCGAGCAGATGCAGGCGCTGCAGGAGCGCGAGCGCGTGCTGGCCGCGCTGCTGCGCCGCCATGGCCGCACCGACACCGCCGCGCTGCGGGCGGCCGAGCTGGGTTGCGGCGCCGGCGGCAACCTGCTGATGCTGCTGCAGCTGGGCTTTCGGCCCGAGCATCTGTGCGGCGCCGAGCTGATGCCCGAGCGTCTGGCGCTGGCGCGCGAGCGCCTGCCGCCGGGCGTGCAACTTCACGGCGGCGACGCCTGCCAGGCCCCCATCGCCCCCGCCAGCCAGGACCTGGTGCTGGCCTTCACCGTCTTCAGCTCGGTGCCGGACGACGCGCTGCAGCAGCGGCTGGCCGACACCGCCTGGCGCTGGCTCAAGCCGGGTGGTGCGCTGATCGGCTACGACTTCGCCTTCGACAACCCGGCCAACCCCGACGTGCGCGGCGTGCCCTTGGCGCGCTGGCGCGCGCTGTTCCCCGGCGCACGGTTCGAGATGCGCCGCCTCACGCTGGCCCCACCCCTGGCCCGGCGGGTGCCGGCCTGGCTGATTCCCTGGCTGGCCGCGCTGGCGCCGCTGCGCACCCATCGCATGGTCTTTTTCAGCAAACTCTAGAATCGCCGCATCACCGCATCAGATGCAGAGCCCGCCATGCGCACCACCCTGGACATCGACGACGATCTGCTGGCCGCCTCCAAGGAGCTGGCTCGGCACGAAGGCACGACCGCCGGGGCGGTGGTGTCGCGCCTGCTGCGTCAGGCGCTGACCGCCAGTCCGCCCAGCGACGGGGGCGCCAAGCGCCGACGCAAGCCGGTGACCGGCTTCCGGCCCTTCGCCGCCAAGCCCGGCGTGGTGGTTACCGACGACATCGTCAACCGCTTGCGCGACGAGGCCGGACTCTGAGCATGCGTGCCCTGCTCGACGTCAATGTGCTGATCGCGCTGCAGGACGCCGCCCACATCCACCACCGCCGCGCCACCGATTGGATGGAGGCGCATTGGCAGCAGGGCTGGGCCTCCTGCCCGCTGACGCAGAACGGCTGCCTGCGAATCCTCAGCCAGGCCGGCTACCCGAACGCGCAGACCCCCAACGCCGTGCGCGAGCGCCTGCTGGAGGCGACCTCGCACCCCATGCACCGGTTCTTTGCCGACGATTTCAGCCTGCTCGACGAGGGCGTGCTGAGCTGGCGGCATGTCACGGGTTCGCGCCAGCTGACCGACGCCTACCTGCTGGCGCTGGCGGTGCGCAACACGCTTCGCTTTGTCAGCTTCGATCGCGGGCTGTCCCTGTCCACGGTGCGCGGTGCGCGCGCCGAGCACCTCGTGAGTCTCTTCGCATGAACGAATCCTTCCTGCCCTTCGCCCTGCCCGAGATCGGTGACGAGGAAATCGCCGAGGTCGTCGACACCTTGCGCAACGGCTGGATCACCACCGGCCCCAAGGCCAAGCGCTTCGAGGCCGCGTTCGCGCAGTTCCTCGGCGACGAGACGGGGGGCCAGGGCCTGCACTGCATCGCCGTCAACAGCGCCACCGCCGGCCTGCACCTGGCGCTGGAGGCGCTGGGCATCGGGCCGGGTGACGAGGTCATCACCACCACCCACACCTTCACCGCCACCGCCGAGGTGGTGCGCTACCTGGGGGCGGACGTGAAGCTGGTGGACATCATTCCTGCCACGCTGAACATCGACCCGGCGCGGATCGAGGCGGCCATCACGCCGCGCACCAAGGCCATCATCCCGGTGCACTACGCCGGGCTGGCGGCCGACATGGACGCCGTGCACGCCATCGCGGCGCGCCACGGCCTGGCGGTGGTCGAGGACGCCGCGCATGCACTGCCCACCACCTATAAGGGCCGCAAGGTCGGCACACTGGCGTCCGCCGCCACCGTGTTCAGCTTCTACGCCAACAAGACCATCACCACCGGCGAGGGCGGCATGCTGGTGACGCGCGACGCCCAACTCGCCGCGCGCGCCCGCGTGATGCGCCTGCACGGCATGAACCGCGACGCCTTCGACCGCTTCACCGCCAAGGTGCCGAGTTGGTACTACGAGGTGGTGGCGCCGGGCTTCAAGTACAACCTCACCGATATCGCCGCCGCGCTGGGTCTGCACCAGCTCGCCAAGGCCGAGCGTTTCGCCGCGGCGCGTCGCGCCATTGCCCAGCAGTACGACGCCGTCCTGGCCGACCTGCCGGTGATCCTGCCGCCGCAGCCGCTGCCCGGCGACGAGCACCCCTGGCACCTCTACGTGCTGCGCCTCAGGCCCGAGGCCCGGCTGGGCCGCGACGCCCTCATCGAGGCGCTGTTCGCGCGCGGCATCGGCTGCAGCGTGCACTACATCCCGCTGCACCAGCACCCGTACTGGCGGGACCGCTACGCGCTCGCGGCCGCGGATTTCCCGCACAGCCAGGCGGCCTACGAGGCCATGCTCTCGCTGCCGCTCTATTCGCGCATGAGCGGGCAGGACGCCGAACGGGTGGTCGGCGCGCTGCGCGAGCTGCTCGGCTGACGCCCTGATGGGCAAGCGCGCCTTCGACCTGCTGCTGAGCGCCGCGCTGCTGCTGCTGCTGGCGCCGCTGCTGGCGGGCGTGGCGCTGTGGGTGAAGCTCGATTCGCCCGGCCCGGTGCTGTTCCGCCAGCAGCGCGTGGGCCGCGCCGGGGTGCCCTTCACCATCCACAAGTTCCGTTCCATGCGGGTCGACGCCGGCGGCCTCGGCCTGACGGTGGGCGAGGACGCGCGCATCACCCGCGCCGGGCGCTGGCTGCGCCGCCTCAAGCTCGACGAGTTGCCGCAACTGTGGGACGTGCTGCGCGGCGCCATGAGCCTGGTGGGCCCGCGCCCCGACCTGCCGCGCTACGTGGCGCAGTACCCGGCCGAGCTGCGCGAGTTGCTGCTCTCGGTGCGCCCCGGCATCACCGACCCGGCCTCGCTGGCGCTGCGCAACGAGGCCGAGCTGCTGGCCGCCAGCAGCGACCCCGAGCGCGAGTATCTGGAGCGCATCCTGCCGGCCAAGCTGCAGATCTCGGCCGACTACGTGCGCCGGGCCTCGCTGTGGACCGACCTCCAGCTCGTGGCGCGCACCGCGCTGCTGCTGCTGGGGCGCTGAGGGCGGCGCGTCCGGGCTAGCGATCCAGTTCGGCGTACAGCTCGGCGGCGGGCAGCGAGAGCTCGACGCTGGCGAGCTGCAGCGCCGCCTCGGCGCCGAACGAGCGCAGGTCCCAGAGCTCGCCCTCGGTGCGTCGGAACACATCGCTGCGGCGCGCGTCCAGGTCGATGAAGACGATCTCGCGCAGCGCGGGCAGCTGGCGGTAGCGCGCGAACTTGTCGCCGCGGTCGTAGGCGGCGGTGCCGGGTGACAGCACCTCCACCACCAGCACGGCCTCGCGCTTGATCAGCGGGCTGGCGCGGTCGGTCTCGCTGCAGGTCACGAACACGTCGGGGTAGAAGTAGGCGTTGGCCGCCTCGACGTGCAGCTTCACGTCGGCGATGAAGGTGCGGCAGGGGGTGCCACGCAGGTGCTGGCGCAGCGCGACGTAGAGATTGCCTGCCACCGTCGCGTGGCGATCCTCCACACCGGCCATGGCCACCAGCTCGCCATCCACGTACTCGTGCTTGTCCGTCTGACCGGCATCCCAGGCCAGGAAATCGGCGGCACTGAACTTCTCGGCGACGGCGGCCTGACCCATGCAAAGCACTCCTGCGCAAGGTGGTGCGGCCATTATTCCCGAGCGCAGACAATCCGCCCCCCATGTTCTGGCCCGCTCTCGACCGTTTCCTCGCCCGCATGCGCCCGGCGCGCGAGCCGCTGTCCTTGCTGCTCGACCTCGCCGTGGTGGCGGCGGCCTGGCACGCCACCTACCTGTTCCGGCTCGGTTTCGAGCGCTGGTTCAGCGCCCGGCCCGGTTACGACACCTGGGTGCTGGGCGGCCTGCTGGGGGTCTACGCCGCCACCTTCGTGCTGCTGCGCGTGCCCAAGGGCGTGTGGCGCTTCAGCGGCTTCGGCGAGGTGCAGCGCCTGGCGCTGGCCTGCGGGGTGGCCGGCCTGCTGGGCGCCACCGCGGTGCTGATGCTCGGCCTGGCCAAGGTGCCGCGCTCGGTGCTGGGCCTGCACCCCGTGCTGACCTTGGCCGGACTGGCCATGACGCGCATGGCCTACCGCATGCTCTACGAACAGATGCTGGTGCGCCTGCGCGCCAGCGACGGCTCGCTGCGCCGCGCGCTGGTGCTGGGTGCGGGTGACGCCGGTCGGCTGCTGCTGGCCGGCATCCAGCACCGCGGTTGGTGGGTCGCCGGCTTCCTCGACGACGACGCCGCCAAGCAGGGCCAGCGCATCGCCGGCGTGCCGGTGCTGGGCAAGCTGGCCGACGCGCCGCGACTGGCGCAGGAGCTGGACTGCACGCACCTCATCGTGGCGCTGCCTTCGGCCAAGGGCGCGCAGCGGCGCCAGGCGCTGGCGCAGGCCGCCGCCGCGCAGCGCGTGGTGCTGACGGTGCCCAGCAGCGAGGAGCTGCGCAGCGGCCGCCGGCCCGAGCAGCTGCGCGATGTGCAGCCCGAGGACCTGCTGGGCCGCGACCCGGTGCAGCTCGACGAGGCCGGCATCAGCGAGGCCCTGGCCGGCAAGGTGGTGCTGGTGACGGGCGCCGGTGGCTCCATCGGCAGCGAGCTGTGCCGCCAGCTGGCGCGCTTCGGCCCGGCGCGCCTGGTGCTGCTGGAGCTCAGCGAGTACGCGCTGTACCAGGTCGAGCAGGAACTCAGCGAGGCCTTCCCGCACCTGCCGCTGGCGCGTCGCATCGGCGACGTCAAGGACCTGGACGGCCTGCGCACGCTGTGCGCGCAGGAGCGCCCGCAGGTGGTCTTCCACGCCGCCGCCTACAAGCATGTGCCGCTGATGGAGGAGCCCGCCAACCAATGGGCCTGCCTGCGCAACAACACGCTGGGTTCCTACCAGGCGGCGCTGGCGGCGGCCGAATGCGGCGCCGAGCGCTTCGTGCTGATCAGCACCGACAAGGCGGTCAACCCGACCAATGTGATGGGCGCCAGCAAACGCGCCGCCGAGCTGGCGGTGACGACCTTGGTGCCGGAGTGGCCGTCCACCTGCTTCATGACCGTGCGCTTCGGCAACGTGCTGGGCTCCAGCGGCAGCGTGATCCCTCGTTTCAAGGAGCAGATCGCCCGCGGCGGTCCGGTGACGGTCACGCACCCGGACATCATTCGCTACTTCATGACCATTCCCGAGGCGGCGCGCCTGGTGCTGCAGGCTTCGGCCATCGGTCGCAGCGGCCAGGTGCTGGTGCTGGACATGGGCGAGCCGGTGCGCATCGTCGAGTTGGCGCGCAGTTTGATTCTGCTTTCGGGTCATACCGAGGAGGAGATCCGCATCGAGTTCAGTGGACTTCGCCCGGGCGAGAAGCTGTTCGAGGAACTGCTGGCTGACAGCGATACGAGCGAGCCCACGGCGGTGCGCGGCCTGCGTGTGGCGCGTCTTCCCGAGCGCATCGACATCCAGGCCCTTCGCGAGGAGTTGCTGAGCTTGAACCGCGTTCAGGCTGGCATCACGGTCGCGCAGTTATTGCACCGTTGGTTGCCGGACGAGTACCGGCCCACGGGGGTCACCAGATGATGTGCTTGGCGAAGGTTTCGGAGCCGCGCGAGGTCAGATGCCCGTCGTCCCAGGTGCTCAGGCTCTGCCATCGACCGTCCTCGCTCACGTGACACCGCATGCCCTCGTCGCACAAGGGCATCAGCAGATCCACGTAACGGCCCCCGGCGTTCTCCACCCGGTCCTTGAGGTCCGAATTCAAACGCCGCTGCTGATGGGCTTGGGGAAGCGGCATCGTCAGCGGCAGGTGGTCGAAATCGGCACCGCCATCGAGCAGCAAACCGCGAATGCCGCCTCGCCAGCGCGGCGTCGGACCGAGGATCACCACCTGCGGGATGCCCATTGCGCGCGCTGCCCTGACCAGTTCAGGCAGGGTCTGCAGTGAGCGGTCGCTCCAGCGTGCCGACAGCAGCAAAAGCTCGGGCGGTCGCTCCTTCAGCGACGCCAGGACGGCGCGATCGACCTCGATGCATCGATCGCTCGGGCCGGCTTGCGGCATTTGGGGCTCGCAGCCGCTGACCGTGCGTTGAACCAGCGTGGCGTAAAGGTTGGCGCGGCTGCGCAGGCCAGGCATCCAATGCGCGGCATAGCTGTCGCCCCACAACAGCACCTGATGGGTGCCCGTGCCCCGTGTGACGCAATCTTCGAAGTGGCCGGCATTCTGGGTTTCCGTGAGGAAGCACCGGCCCAGACCATAGGGCTTGGCGAAATCAAAGGGTTCCCGTAGCAATCGGTGCTGCGCGGGCGACTTCGGCAGCAGGCTGCCGCCATGCAGCCACATCAAGCCGGCCAGCGCCAGTACGGCGGCGCTGACAGTGGCGGCCAGCGCGACGAAGCGCCGCCTGTTGCCGCCATGCCGTCGCAATGGGGTCTCCACCCAACGCCAACTCGCCCAGGCCAGCAGCAGCATCAGGGGCAGCACACCGAGCAGATCCCAGGCGGTCAGCTGGCGGTCCAGTTGCAGGCTCGCAAACACCAGCACCGGTTGGTGCCAGAGGTACAGGCTGTAGGAAATCAGTCCGATGAAGACCAATGCGCGAAGTCGCAGCAAGGGTGCCCCGCCGTGCAGGATCAGCGTCGTCAGCAGCACCGCGAGCAGCGAAGCCGGTAGTCGACTCTCCGGCGTGCTCAAGAGGAAGCACAGCAGCAGGGCCGGCACGGTGAGCCAGGACAGTGCGGGCGTCAGCGACCGGATCTGTGATCGCCGCGCGGCCAGCAGGCAGCCGGCCAGCAACTCCCAGGCGCGCGTGGGCAGCAGGAAGAAGGACGCGGAAGGGTGGGTCGGCTGAATCAGCGCATTCAGCGCCAAGGAGGCCAGCAGCCCCGCGGCGACGATGCGCCAGCCCCAACGCCGATGCAGGTACAGCAGCAGAGGAAAGGCCAGATAGAACTGCTCCTCCACGCCCAAACTCCAGGTGTGCAGCAAGGCCTGGGCGTTCGCAGCTTCCAGGAAATAGCCGGTGTTTCTCCAGAAATAGAAATTGGCGCTCCAGACGGCGGTCGCCGCGGCGCTCGCACCGAGGGCCATCCGCTCTTGCGCGTGCATCCAGACGAAGCCTGCGGCCAGCGTAGCGACCAGCATCAGCAGCAGCGCCGGCAGGATGCGGCGGGCCCTGCGCTCGTAGAAGGCGCGCCAGTCGAAGGCGCCCCGATCGGCCTCGGTCAGCGCCAGCCGGGTGATCAGGTAGCCGCTGATGACGAAGAAGACGTCGACCCCCAGGTAGCCACCGGGCACCCGATCCGGCCACAGGTGAAAGGCAATCACGGCCAACACGGCGAGGGCACGCAGGCCGTCGATGTCCGGGCGGTAGTCGCGCGAGTGTGTGGCTGCCGTCATGGCCTCAGCGGAGCGACCTGCGCACGTCAGCCTGCCAGAGCACAAGCAACTCTTCGCCCTCGAGTCGGCCGAATGCGCTGGCGATCCAGCGCCACAGTTCTGCACCCGGCCAGGCCAGCAGCGCCAGGCCGTGCCGGACCCAGACCATGGCGCGCAAGCGAGGCGGTGGCAGCGAACCATGAAGCAGGCCGAGGAACATGCGGTTCGAGCTCTTCACGCCGCACAACTGCAAGCCTGCCTCGCGCAGCGAGGGCGCCAGTGCTTCGATGCTGGTGCGACCGAACAGCCACAGGTGGCGGGGGGTTTCCCAGCCGCGCCAGCGGTCGCCGAACCAGCGTGCGAGCAGCGACTGCGTGTTGGGTGTTCGCATCAGCAACAGCCCGCCGGGCGCCATGGCGGCGCACAGGCTGCGCAGCGTGGAAATCGGGTCGGGCAGGTGTTCGATCACATGGTCGAGCAGCACCAGGTCGAAGGGACCTTCGGCCAGCGCATCGCCTTCGATGCCATGCACCGTCAAGCCCTGCTGTGTGGCGGCCAAGCGGGCCAGTGGATCGGGTTCGTGGCCGACCACGCGGGCAGCGCCCAGTTCGTTCAGGGTCAGCAGCGCCGCGCCGGCTCCGCAGCCGTAGTCCAGGCAGCGCGCCGCCCGCGGCAGTCGTCGCAGCAGCTTCTGCAACTCTCGGGAGCGGGCGCTGCGCAAGCCCCGCTGCAGCGAGCGGCCCAAAGCGCTGCGAGCCGGCGCCTGAGCGGCGTGGGTCGAGTAGCTGGTGTAGAACGAGGCCAGGGTGGCGGCGTCGGGTACCGGGTGGGCGAACACCAGATGGCAGTCGCGGCAGCGCAGGTAGCGCAGCCTGGTCTCGACGCCGTATTCGTGGTCCGTGCGGCCTTCGAGAACCGCCTCAGGACCGTTCGAATCGCAGAGCGGACAGCGTTCGGCGGCAGCGCTGGTGCTTGGGCAATCAAGCACCGGCCGTGGCCCGCAGCACTTCCGCCAGCGTGGTCCTGCCCTCGGCCACCAATTGCATGCCGCTGCGCAGCAAGCCGGCATGCGCTTGCGGACCGATGCGGTTCAGCAGCGCGGACTCGATGGCACCGGTGGCGATCTGGTGCGACAGATCGCTGTCGATCTCGATCAGGTCGTAGATGGCGATGCGGCCGTGAAAGCCGGTGCCATTGCACTGCGGGCAACCGACGGCGCGTCGCAACCCGGTGGGAGTGAGCGAAAAGCGCTGCAGCAAGGGAGGCAGCGCCTCGTCCGCGCTGGGGTCGGGTTCGCTGCAGTGCGTGCAGAGCCTGCGCACCAGGCGCTGCGCCATCAGTCCGCGCACGCTGGCGGCGATCAGGAAAGGTTCCAGCCCCATGTCCACCAGCCGGGTGATGGCGCCGATGGCGCTGTTGGTGTGCAGGGTCGAGAGCACCAGGTGACCGGTCAGCGCGGACTGGATGGCGATGCGTGCCGTCTCCTCGTCGCGGATCTCGCCGACCAGGATCAGGTCGGGGTCATGGCGCAGGATGGAGCGCAGGGCGGCGGCAAAGCTGAAGCCGATGTCACCATTGACCTGAAGCTGGGTGATGCCCTTGATGCGGTATTCGACCGGGTCCTCGACCGTGATGATCTTGCGGCTGCGATCGTTGGCCAATTCCAGCGCGGTGTACAAGGTCGTGCTCTTGCCCGAGCCGGTCGGACCCGTCACCAGAACGATGCCGTTGGCAAGCTGGGTCCAGCGCGAAAAGAGCGCGCTGTGCTCGGCGTTCATGCCCAGGTCCTGCAGGCGGGTCGGCTTGCGATCCTGGCGCAGCAGACGCAGCACGATGGACTCACCGAGCACGCCGGGCAGCACCGAAACCCGGATGTCAAAGGCCTCGCCGTGCACCCGTGCGTTGATGCGACCGTCCTGCGGCAGCCGACGCTCGGCAATGTCCAGTTCGGCCAGGATCTTGATGCGACAGGAAACCGCGTCGAAGCGGTCCTTGGGGTGGCGCGCCAACTCCTGCATGTCGCCGTCGACCCGCAGACGCACGGCGAAGTCGTGCTCCTCGGGCTCCACATGCAAGTCGGAGGCGCGTCGCGTCACCGCCTCCGACAGCATGCCGTTCACCAATTCGATGGTGGGGCCTTCCTCGGCCAGTTCGCGCAGCAGGCGCAGATCGTCACTGGCCACGGCATCGGTGGGCGAGGCCATGCGCAGGTTCTGGGCCACCTGTTCGAACAGGCTCGGTGTCAGCACGGCGGCCGTCAGCGGCTTGCTGCTGTGCTGCAAGCGGCGTTCGCACAGCGCCCAGACGTCGGGCGAAACCTCCTCGCGCACGGCCAACTGCCAGGCTTGTTCTCCCTCGGACACGAGGAGGCCTTTGAGCATCAGCCAGTCCGGGCTCAGCCCCAGCTCGGTGCAGGCGCGGCGCACCGCCAGCGCCAGTTCGCCCGCATCGGTGCCGTCGGTGCCCAGCAGCGGCAAGGCCAGCAGGTCGGCATAGGCCTGGTAGAGGGATGCCTCCGAGACGGCGTTCAGTCGCAGCAGAGCCGACAGCGGGTGGACCTGTGCGGTGCGCAGCAAGGCCTTGGCGCGTTCGACCGATTCGGCACTGATCAGGTCGGCAGCCTGAAGGGGTCCCAGCAGGTTCTCCGCTGAGGTCGGGAACGGAGGGCAGGGCGATGCGTGCATGGCGAAAGTGTGGGTCAGCGCTGGGCCTTGGGGCGACCCAGCTTCACCTCGCGGGTCACGAACCACCACCGACCTTGGGCGTGGGCGAACAGGGTCAGGGACTGCGGGGTTTCAATCGGAATGGTGAGCTGCGCGCTGGCGGCCTGGCCTGCCGCGAAGGGCAGGGTGGCCAGCCAGACCGGGCGGGCCAGGCGGTCCTTGGGTGTGTACTCGCCGACGTGTCGGCGCACTGCCACGGACGGTGCACCCATCGGCGAGGCGCTTTGGGCGCCGGGGCCGGCGACGAAGCGGCCGCGGGCCAGCAAGAGCAAGGAGGTGCCGGGCAGTTCACTGCGCAGCGTGACGGCCACCGGGCCGGGCAGCGCGACATCGGGCAGACCGAGCAACAAGTGGGTGCTGGCCAGCGCATCGCGGGCGCCCAGCAACTGGGCCAGTTGGTCGAGGCTGTTGGCCTGCTCGACGCCTTCGGCTAGGGGCGGCGAGGCGTGGGCGGGCGGCTGGGCCAGCGGCAGGCTGGCGGTCAGCGCCAGCAGCGTTCTGCGCGCAATCGGATTCATGGAGCGGCTCGGTCTCGAAGCGTGAGGCCGGGACTGTAATTCGTGTGAAGCGGGTGCCTTCGCGGCACGCCGAGGGTGGCGATGTGACAAAAAAAAGAGGGGGGGCGCGAGCCCCCCCTCAAACCAAACACAGTTCTATCTATCTACGGTCGCGGATTACTTCTTGATGCCGGTCTGGGCGTCTTGATCGATGTGATCGCGAGTCGACGACTCGATGTTCACGAAGTCAGCACCCTGTGCACCCGACATCTCGCTCAACAGCTTGGTGGTGCCGTTGTAGATGTAGTTCTGCACGCGCAGGGTCGACGCCGCTTCCGACGAGATGCGCAGGCGGGCGTTGGAACCCGCGTAGGTCGCTGCCACGCCGTTGTTGTAGCCCTGGTCCGCACCACCGGCCGACGAGTTGGCACCCGTGGCGGCCATGGCGGCGGCGATTTCCGTGCCGCTGATGAAGCGCGCGGCGCGAGCCGGCAGGTCGAACAGCTTGACCCACTTGCCGTACGTGCCGTCAGCACGGATGTACTGGGCGAACACGTCAGCGGTCACGGTCTCGCTGTTGTTGATCACGCGGACATAGCTCTCCCACTCGCTACCGGCCGGGAACTCCATGTAGTTGCGAACGTCGATCTTGATGCCACCGCCCAGGCCAGCCAGATCGGCCGGGCAGGACTTGTTGGCTTGCTCAAGGCCGATGCCGCCGTTGGCGTGTTCCTTCATCAGCGTGGCGGTGCCACTGAAGCGGCTCTGCGGGATCAGGCCCGTGCCAGGAACCTTCATGCAAACGAAGGCACGGGTGGTGTTGGCGCCCGCCAGCAAGTTGTACGGAGCGCCAGCGGCCAAGTTGCCGTCAACGTTGGTCAGGGACGTGGCCGCGCCGAAGGCGTTGGCGTTCGCCAATTGGGCCACCGTGAACGACACGGTCGCGTCCTTGAAGGTCACCGGGGTCAGCGTGGTGGCACCGTAAACGGTCTCAGCATTCAGACACAGCGGCGAGTTCGACAGACCGAAGGTCGTACCAGCAGCGAAGCCGTTGGTCGAGGTCAGGTTCAGCGACAGCGAACCGACGTCCACGTCACCGTTGGTCTCGTTGTCGACGTCGTCCAGATCGTTCAGAGCGAGCTTGTAGTACGGCAGCGTCAGATCGATGTCGAAGGCGTCGATGTTGCGGTTGGCGAACGACACCGAACCGACCACCATGGTGTCGTTGGTGGTGACGTTACCCGCCGGAATGACCAGCTTCTGGTTGCCGGCCAGCGGATCCGTGTTGCGATCCAGGGCGATGTCCTTGGACAGCACGACCTTGACGGCAGTCTGGAACTGGATGTAGCCGCCGTTCAGGATCGACTGGATGTTGGCGCCTTGCGACTCACCCTGCACGCCGTCGCCCGAGCCGATGTAGTTGCGGGCCAGCACGGTGATCTTGCGGATGCCTTCGCCGCAGGTCGAGTCGGTGTTGCCCGTCTCGCCGGCGCTGCTGCCGGTGAGCACCGGCGTGGCGTTGACCGACTGCGCCAGCTTCGTGACTTCAGCGTAGTCGACGGCGGCCGGAACGTTGGCCACACCGTTGACGGTGGCGTTGCCGGTGTTCCAGGGAGCGCCAGCGCCGTCGCCAGGGTTGGCGCCGTTGAAGGCCAGTTGCAGGTCACCGATCGCGATCGGGGCCGCGGTGTTGTTGACCAAGCGGAACTTGTAGCGGTACTTCTGCTTGTTGGAGGAGGCGACGTCAACGCCGGCATCCAGCGCGGCATGCACGTCAACGGCCATCAGCACCAGAGCGGCCTTGCCGGCGCCCACGTTGCCCACTTCAGCCAGCGGCAGCACCGGCACGACGGCGTTGCCGTTGTTGCGACGGTAGGCAGCCACGGTCTTGTAGGTGGCTTGTTGCGAGCCCCACTCGGCCGCGCCGTCACCGCCGAGAACCAGCGTGACGTTGAAATCCTGGGTGGAGTTCGCGTTGGCGGTCGGGCCGTTGTCGAAGCTGTACGAAACCGTAGGAGCCCGCAGCTTCTGGTCAGCAGCCACGTTGGCCGAAATGGCCTCGCGCGCCACAGTGATACCGGACTGGCTGATCGAAGCCGCCAGGGCCCCACCGGTGACTGCAAACAGGCTTGCTGCAGCAACGGCAACTTGCAGTTTCTTCATCGTCTTCATTGAATAGAACCTCATGCTTGGTTTAAGTGCGGCGACCCTCCACTGTGGCGAGTTCACCGATCCGCAACAATCGCCTACACCGTTTCTCAGGCGTTGACTTACTCAGTCTAAGCTGATTTTTCGAAGCGCCACAAGTGATGCAGCGTGTTCTTGAACTAGCGTCGGCGACTAAGTCGGGCGGATTCTGACATAGCACCGCTGCGTTCCCTGTGCTCCGGGGGGGGGCTCGGGTTTTTCCCATTGGGGGAGTCATGCCTTCGTTGTTTTTTGGCAAGCGAGGGCGGCGTCCGGCCCATCCGGGTGCCCCCCATACACTCCGGCGCTTGTCGTTTTCGGGTCCTCGGTTCACAGATGCCGGAGTTTGACTACATCGCCATCGACGAACAGGGACGTCGGCAGCGCGCCCGTCTGGTGGCGCAGACGCAGGCGCAGGCGCACCGCATGCTGGCCGAGCGGCGCTTGCAAGTCGTGTCGCTCAAGGAAGGCTCGTCCGGCTCGAATGGCCAGGGCGGTGCCGGCGCCCCAAGCGGCAAGGTGCGGATCGGCACCGAGCAACTGGCCGGCCTGCTGGACGAGTTGGCTACCTTGGTGGCGGCCGGGGTTCCGCTGGCGGAGGCGGTCGACACCTTGAGTCGAGGGCAGGCCGGCACGCATCCGTTGACCCGCGTGTTGGCAGCCATTCGCGGCGGTGAGTCCTTCTCCGAAGCCATGTCGGCGGCAGGCCTGACCGTGCAGCCCTTTGTGGCGCAGTTGCTGCGGGCGGGCGAGGCCACGGGCGAACTCGGCCGTGCCCTGCGGGCAGCGGCCAATCACCTGGAGGCCGAACTGCAGTTCGCGCGCGACGCGCGCAACGCCTTGCTCTACCCGATGGTGCTGGTGGGCAGTGGTTTGCTGGCCACGCTGGTGATGTTCGTGTTCGTGGTGCCGCGATTTGCGGGCATCCTGAGCAATCCGAAGGCGGATCTGCCTTTGGTGAGCCAATGGGTTCTGGGTCTCGGACTCTGGTTGACCCAAAACCAGGTGCTGGTTGGGGCGGGCCTCGTGGCCTTGGCGCTGGGCGCGGTGTCGGCCTGGCGCCAGCCCGGGGTCAAGGCGGCGATGTGGACCCTGATTTCGCAGATGCCCCTGCTGGGGCGCTGGGCCTGGCACGCGGAAGTGGCGCGCTGGGCCGCGCTGTTCGGCGTGTTGCTGGAGAGCCGCGTTCCCCTGCTGTCCGCCCTGGCCCAGGCCAACGAAACCTGGCGCCGCAAGGGCCTGCGCGTGCAGGCTGCGCAGGTGCTGGCCGATGTGCGCGGCGGCAAATTGCTGAGTCGCGCTTTGGCCGATCAAGTGCTGCTCGATGGTGCGGCTCTCAACCTGATCCGGGTGGGCGAGCGGGCCGGAACCCTGCCCCAGGCGATTGCCACACTGGGGCGCATCCATACCCAGCACAGCCAACAGCGACTCAAGCGCTTCCTCATCCTGCTTGAGCCCCTGACCATCCTGCTCATCTCGGTCGTGCTGGGCGGAATCATGATTTCGGTGATGCTGGCGATCACCAGCCTGACCAACGTGCTGTAGCAGGCGTACGGGCGCGCTGGCCACAACGCACGGCAGTGATGGGTCGGGCCGAACGCGCGCAGCGTCAACGCATGGAAGAACGACAATGCGCGCCCTGGCCGGACATGGGCGCGAGGAGCTGGAGGTTGATGGTGTTGGAGAGGCAGCGTATGGGTTTCTGCGGCGCGCGGCGCGGCTTCACCCTGTTGGAGATGCTGGTGGTGATGGTGATCATCGGACTGCTTGCCGGTCTGGTGGGGCCGCGCATCTTCGGCAAGGTCGACAGTTCCAAGGTGCAAACGGCGAAGACGCAGATCAAGATGCTTGCGAGTGCCGTGGGAGTGATGAGCCTGGATGTCAGCGGCACCCCCAAGGCGGACGAGATGCTGCGTTGGTTGGTGGAGGCGCCGCAATCCGAGCCTGCGCGCTCGCAGTGGAAGGGGCCGTACATCGATGGCGGCATGCCCCTGGACCCCTGGGGTCAGGCCTATGTGGTGAAGGTCCCGGGCTTGAACGGGCAGAGTTTTTCCATCCTGTCCTACGGCGCCGATGGACGCGAAGGGGGCGATGGCCTGAACGCCGACATCGTGCAGTGAGCGCTACTGCGGGGCTTGCCGGCAACAAGGGCTTCACCCTGTTGGAGCTGATGGTGGTGTTGGTGCTGCTGGGTCTGCTCAGCGCCATGGCGCTGCCGCGCATGCAACGGTGGCATGACGCCGTGCAGGCGCGCGCCCAGGCCGCCGAATTGGTCGGCGCCTTGCGCGAGGCGGCCTTTGCTGCGGGTGCCCAACGGCGGCGATGGCGGGTCAGCGAGGCTTCGTTCGACAAAGCGGCGGGAGCCGCCGAGGTGCTCAAGCTGTCCTTGCCGCCCGGGTGGTCGGCGCGCGTGCAGGGCGAGCCGGTTTTCTTGCCCAGCGGCTTGTGCGTATCGGGTGCCTTGCTGCTGCGCAGTGAGCGCGGGACGAACCTGCGCCTGCGGGTGCAGGGTCCGCGCTGCAGCCTGCTTCTCGAAGCGCTGGGTGAGCTGGGTTGATGCGAGCTCTTTGCAAGCCTGTGGCGCGCAAGCGGATCGTTGGCCTGGGCATGGTCGAGGTGCTGGCGGCCATGGTGATCTTCAGCGTCGGGGCGGTGCTGCTGTTCGGCTGGATGAGCAACGCCGCCGAGCGTCTTGGACGGCTGCGTGGTGAGCAGCGTCAGCTCTTTGCACAACTCGCGACCCTCGAATTCGCAAAGTCCCTGAATCCGATGGCGCAGCCGGACGGAGAGCTTGTGTTGGCGGATGGCCTGCGGCTGCGTTGGGGGGCCACACGCATCGGCGAGGTGGATGCAGCCGGCGGCATTCACGGCAGTTTGTACGAGGTTGCGTTGTACGAGGTGGTGTTCCGGGTTGACTCGCAATGGGGCGAACTGCCCCAGCAGGCGATGACCATCGCCGGCTGGCGACAGGTTCGCAGCGAGAACGTCAACTCGCTGTTTCCTGCGGGGGGGCCGCGGTGAATCGGATGCGCGGCGTGACCCTGATCGAGATGCTGGTGTCCATGCTCATCCTGGGGGCTGTCATGAGCCTGGTTGCGCAGGCCGTGAGCCAGGTGGAACGCATCGTGCGGGCGGCGGACGAGACGCATCGGGCCATGTCGGAGCGTTGGGGCGGAGGCTGGGCCTTGCAGATGCTGATCGCCAATGTGGTGGCTCCGAGCGAGGCCGGCGATCAAGCCTTCGATGGTGAATCGACGCGGGTTCGGGCCTACTCCACCCTGAGTCCGCTCGACGACGAAGGTGGGGTGCGCTCGTTCGAGCTGTCGCTGCGTCCTGCTGCGCAGGATGCGAAGGGCACGGAGGTCTTGTACAGCGAGCCTGACGAACGCGGCGGCCGCAAGACCGAGCCGCAGCCTGTTGCGAGGCTGGAGGCGGCTGCGGTGTTTCGATTCGCCAGTGCCGATGGGGTGCTGAGCGAGCACTGGCCCGGCACGGTGGGGTGGTTGGGCTCGAAGCCGCCGAAGCTGCCGGCGGCGATCCAGATCGTGTCGTCTGACGGCACCCGGCTGCTGATGAGCTTCCCGGTTCCGGCCCATGGTGCCGCCCAGCCCGGCGAGTCGAAGTCGCCGTTTGCCTATGGCCGTCCCTGAGGCCCGGCCGATGCATCGGCCGTCTGCATCCCGAATCGGTGGCAGCGCGCGGCGGGCGCGGGGCTACGCCCTCGTCATTGTTCTGTGGGTGCTGGCGGGCTTGACGGTCGTGGCGGTGTCCGTGGCCAGCAATGTGCGCAGTCAGGCGCTCGGCATCAGCCAGCTGCGTGTGCGCATCGAGGCCGAGCGGGCGTTTCTCGGTACCGCCAGTCGCATCAAGGTGATCGGCCATCAGGCGCAACGCTTGTCTGCGGAGCTGCATGGCGCGCGGGGCAAGCTGCATCTTGATGGGCGCCTTACCCTGGTGCCGAATGCCCCGGATCAGCTCGTGCTGCAGGATGCGGCCGGTTTGATTGCGCTGCGTTCCGATGCCCGTGGCCTGCCCGGCCTGCTGTCGGCGTGCGGAGCGCCTCAGGAGAGCCACGATGTGCTCTTGGATGCCCTTGGGGACTATGTCGACGCCGATCGCTTGAAGCGCCTGAACGGAGCAGAGGCTTTCGAGTACGCCGCGGCAGGTCGCGCTGCTCCTCGCAATGCGGCTCTGTTGAGCAGGGACGAGGTCTGGCGCGTGCTGGGCTGGGACGCCATCCGTGCGGCTTGGGGCACCGCGGCTTGTGATCGCTGGGTATCGGTGCGGGCCGTGGGCGCCTTGAATCAGAGCACGGCACCGCTGGAGGTCCTGCAGATGCTCGGCATGGGCAGCGAGCAGGCGGCGGCCCTGGTCAATGCGCGCGAGAGTGCATTGGGCATCAGCGACGGGCCGGCCGCGGAACTGGGTAGCGCGAACCTCGGCAGCGTGCTGGCAAGCGGGCGTCGGGGCGTCAGCTCGGTGATGCGGGTGACCCACCTGATGCCGTCGCTAGAATGGGCCCTTCAGTACGAGCTCGAGTTCACCGGCAGCAAGCCGGGAGGGCCCTGGCAAGTGCATGAGCTGCGCGTGGTGCCTGCACGCGTTCCAGACCGCGCCCCGAAGGCGTCCCTGCCCCCCACTGACTACCAGCCCTCTGAGCAGGAGCGCGTGCGACTGAATGCTTTATCCGCTTCACCTTTTGCTCGTTGAGGCTTCTGGCGCGTCTGCCGTCCGGTCGTTGCCCTCACGCGCGTGGCGGCGACGGGTGCTGATTCCACGGCAGCTCTGCTTGTTCGAAAGCGTCCCCTGCGTTGGGGTGCGGCTGCACGAGATGGCGCGCTTCGTCCAGTTGCAGGTGCAGCGCCTGTCGCCATTTGCACGGACCGGGTCCAGCGCCATCGTTCGCGCCGGGCGGCTGCTGCTCTGGGTGTGGGACGAGGAAGAGGTCGATCGACTGCTCGAAGCCGCGCAGGCCGGGCCGAATCTCGGTCATCGGGTCGCCGAAGGGCTGTACCTTGCGCCGCCCGCCGATGGTGCTTCCACGCGCAGGTGCGTGCAATGCGAGGAACGGATCGTCGTCGATGGCGGGGCTTTGACGAGCGCGCGTCTCGGGCGCCTTGAGCCTACCGACGTCGGTGTCATCTTGCCGCGTGCGCAGGGTTGGGACTGGGCACAGCAATGGTCCGAGTCCCTTTTCCTGACCCGCCTGGGCGGGGGTGTCGGACTCTTCAACCATGCCGCCTGGATGATGGCACTGCTGGTCTCGGCCTGGTCTGTGCATCACTGGGCAGGGGTCCGTTCTGCGGAGCGCATGGCGACCACACTGGAGGCGGCGCTCTCGGAGCGCACCCAGCGCGAGAGTGCCTCTGCCTCTGCGCAAGGCGACAGCTCGGCCGACCAGCAGTGGCTGCAGGCGTACGAGCAGCAGACGGCACAGTTGGACGTGGTCGGGCTGCTGGAAGCCCTGAGGCCTGTTCTGGAACGCCATGGCGCCGTCATCCGGGAGTGGAACTCCCTGACCGATCGCGTCAGCCTGATGGTGGTGAGCGCCGGAGGAGAGTTCCGGCTGCCCCAACTGACCGATGACCTGGCACAGGTGTTCGGAGTGACCGACCTGCAATTGCAGGATCACGATGAACTGCTGGCGGCCAGGTTCTCGTTTCGTGGTACCGGCTGGATGGTGCGCGCCAGGGTGGAGCCGGTGTCATCTGGGGGCGGGTCGTGAGCGACGCGGTGCGCCAAGCGAAACCTCTGCTGGGCTTGATCGCCTGCGTGGTCTTGATGCTGGCCTGGTGGGCGGGCGACGGCTGGCGAAGCGAGCGCACTTCCATCGAGCAGCGCAAGGCCACGGCCGTTCGGTTGGCGGCGCGCCTGACGGTCGCCGGCGCCGGCGAGACGGGGCGCCCCGCGCAGGGACAGCAAAGCGCCCGCAAGCTGCGCGAGGATCTGTCGGCGCGGCTGCTGGTGAACAAGAGCTTGCAGGCGGCGCGCGCCGAGGTTTACTACGAGTTGCGCGAACGCTGCGCCGCCGTCAAGCTGCGCTGCGTGATCCGGCTTTCCGAGCCGACGTCGAGCCCAACGCAGGCGCAGCCGGGCTCGGCGCCTGCTCCCGAGGGGTTGGCGGGCGTGCAGCGGCTTCAGGCGCGACTGTCGGGGAACCTGAGCGAGCAGACGATTCAGAACCTGCTCGACGAATTCGCACCGGGGCGCAGCGAGTACTGGCGCGTGTTGCAGGTGCAGGTGAAGGGGCGTGGCTTTGAGCTGGAAGTCGAGCGTCTGGTCGTGGTGCCGCACGGCGCCGCGTCGGTGGGGCTGAAGGATGCGTGAGCGATTCGCCCACCCTCTGGCGGCTGTTTGGCTTGCGGTGCTGGCTGCGGTCGGTCTGGTCGGTGCCCTGACCGGCTGGCTGAGCGGTCGCAGCACGCCGACCATTGCGGCGCCCGCTCCATCGGACAGCCGTGGAGGCGGAGCCACGCTCCCCGGCCCCGCCAAACCGGAGCAAGGTCCGGGTGCCGTAAAGCGCCGGGCGAACCCCGTTCCGAGGGTGCAGCCGGAGGCCTCGTCGACATCGTATGCCCTGGCCTGGCCGATCTGGGAGCACGAGTTGCAAGATGGGATACCCGCTCGGGCCGAGCCTCTGACTCCTCCGCCATGGCGCATGGTGGGTGCCGTTCTCGTTGAACGTGAGTGGCAGTTGATCATCCAAAGAGGCGGGGCGACTGAACCCGAGTTCCATCGGCAAGGCGGGCGGTTGCCGGGGGGATACCTGATTGAGCAGATCACTCAGGAAGACGTCACGCTCAAAGTCGGAGGGCGCCGCGTCGTCCTGTCGTACATCGGATCTCCATGAAGAAGCTGAATTCATCGCTGCTGCTTGCCGCCTTGCTGGCGGGCTGCCAACTGCAGATGCGGCCCCTGCCTGGCCCGGTCGACTTTCCGCGCAGCGAGCCACCCGGCGAGCGCATGCTCGGCAAGGCTGAGGGGCCGACCGAAAGGAAGATGGCAGTGAGTGCGGTGGCCGCAGCGCCCGCAGCGCGTCCGCAACTGCCGCCGGCACCGGTGCCGACCGCCATCAAGGTGGACGATGAGCCGGTTTCGATCGCCATCGAGCAGACCGCTCTGCCGATGTTTGTTCAGATTCTGTATGGCAGCGTGCTCAAGGTGCCGTACACCTTGGACCCCGCGGTGACGAGTCGAACCGACCCGGTCACCTTCAAGACCTCGCAGGCCCTGCCGAGGTCGAAGGTTCTGCAGTTGGCGGACACCTTGCTGCGCAGCTACGGCCTGACGGCTCAGGAGTTCGGCGGGCTGGTGCGCATTGCGCCGGTCGGCGCCACGGCGGTGACGTCCATTCCCGCCATCCGGCGCAGCGAGGGGGACGCTGGCCTGGCCGCCAATGACCAGCGACAGGTCTTTCATTACATCGAGACCTCGGTCGTGCGTGCGGCCGAGATGAGCCAATGGCTCAAGCAGATGCTCGGGACCCGGGTCACCTTGTACGAGGACAACCAGAACGCGTTCCTGTTGGCCGGATCAACCGGCGATGTGCGGGCCGCGCTGGAGGTGATCCGCGCGTTGGATCAACCCAGAATGCGGGGCCGTTTCGCACGTCGGCTGACGCCTGCCAATGCGGCGGCGCCGGAGTTGGCGGCGCGTCTGTCAGAGGTGCTGAATGCGCAAGGCTATTCGACGGCGCTGACGGCAACCGGTTCGGCCACCGTGCAGATCCTGCCGATCCCGTCGATCGGCAGCATCGTGGTGTTTGCCGGCACCGAGGCGGTGCTGGAGCATGTGGTGCGCTGGGCCAGGGAATTGGACCAATCGCCCAAGAACGCCAGCACCAACAATGCACTGTTCACCTACCCGGTGCGCTTCGCGGATGCCCAGGACCTGGCCAGGACGCTGAGCGAGTTGTTGGGGGGCGCAAGTGGGGCCAGTGCGCCGGCCGCGGCCCAGGGTTCGCCGGTGGGCGGGTCCCCGGCCGCCAGCGCACGCTCCGGCAGTGTTGGGGGACGGGTGGTGGTCAACAACGCCACCAATACCCTGATCTTTCGCGGCACCAATGCGGAAGAGCAACAGCAGATCCGCCAACTGCTGCTTGAACTGGACCGCCCGACGAAGTCGGCCATGATCGAAGTCGTGGTGGCCGAGCTTTCGGTCGGTGCCTTGCAACGACTCGGCGTGCAGTGGACGCACAACGGGCTGACCAGTCTGACGCCGGCCAGGTCGGCCACGCTGGGCGGCTCGGGCCTCTCGATCAGTTACACCAATGCGGCGCGCGACATCCTTGCGGCCATTGATGCGCTGGCGTCCGACTCGCATGCGCGCGTGCTGTCCAACCCGAAGGTGATGGCGCGCAATGGGGAGACGGCTTCCATCCAGGTCGGTAGCGAAGTGCCCATCGTCACCACCCAGCAAAGCACGAGCGTGAGCGGCTCGCCCTTCCCCGGCGTCGGCACCGCTGGCGTGCTCCAGCAGATCCAATACCGTTCGACCGGCGTGATCCTGAACGTGCGGCCGGTGATCAATTCGGGGAATCGCCTGGATCTGGACGTCTCGCAGGAGGTGAGTTCGCCGGAAGTGACCGAAACCGGGGTCAACAGCAGTCCGACCATCTCGACGCGCCGAATCAGTACCAAGCTCTCGCTGCGCGATGGCTCGACGGTGCTGCTGGGGGGCTTGATTTCGCGGAACTCGAGCCGTTCCAAGAGCGGCGTGCCTCTGCTCAAGGACATCCCGTTGATCGGAGCGGCGTTTCGCAATCAGTCCGAGCGCGCCGACGAGAGAGAGCTTCTCGTGATGATCACCCCCTATGTGATCAACGACGATTTCGAGGCCGAGGAGATCTCCGCAGCGGTTCAGCGCAGCTTCGGCGGCTGGGCTCAGGAATTGAAGAGCGCCAGAGTGGTCAGGCAGCCGGAGCCCAGAGCCACCGAGCCCGTCCTTGCGCCGACGCCATCACCCACGCAGATCGAAGAGATGCCGACGACGGATCGTGAGGCGCCGTTGCCGTCGATGGAGCCCGTGGCTTCCGGGGCGGCGGACGCAGCCCAGGCGAACCCAACCTCAGCGGCAGCATCTGCCGGTGCGCCGCCCCCTGCACCCAGCTTGGGTCCTGCCGACCAGGCTGTGAAGGCGGGCGCTGCAGCTGCAGCGCCAGCCAAGACGAAAAGCGAAAAGGCGCAGGAGGGCGGCGGCAAAAAAACCGCCACCACCAAGTCCCGCGAAGGAGGGGCTGGAGCGGCCAAGTCCGCGCCCGCCGGAGCGGGCCGGGCGGTGACGGACCCCAAGCTGTTGGAGGAGTTTGAGAAGCAGGTCAAGAAAGGGCGCTGAAGCACCGTTCCCATGCGAATCGCGCTCGGCACTGCGCTGAATCTGCTCGGATTGGCGGCGCCGCTTCCGGTCGCGCTATGGGCCATCCCCGACCTGCTGAGCTCGCTGGGCGCCGAGCGCTTCACCTGGTTGTCGATTCTGTGGGCATTGAGCGCCTACTCCGGGGTACTTGACTTGGGTGTGGCCAGGGCCCTGACCCAACATCTTGCGACCGAGTTGGCGCGGTCGGCGGTGCCACAACGTGTGGGTTCCCTGTGCGCCACCGCGATGATGCTGATTGGTCTGCTGGGGCTTGTGTTGGGCGCCGGTCTTGTCCTTTCGGCAGGCCCATTGGTCACTTGGCTGGGATCGCCCGATCACCAGCAGGAGGCCCAATCGGCTGTGGCGGTGCTGGCCTGCGCCGCGCCCGCCATGCTGCTGGGCGCGGCCGGGCGCGGCGTGCTCGAAGCGCTGTTGGCGTTTGGCCGCATCAATGCCGTCCGGGTTCCAGCCGGCATCCTGACCGTGCTGGGGCCCTGGAGCGCGGTGATGCAGGGCGCAAGCCTGGTTGACGTGGCCTGGGTGCTGGTGGCGATTCGAACCGCGGCCATGGCGGCATGGGTCGGGCTGGCAAGGCGAGCCATGCCAGCCTGGCGATCGCACCCGGCCGGATCCCGTCAGTGGTTGCGCCCGCTGCTGCGCTCGGGCAGTTGGCTGACCGTCGGCAACCTGGTCGGGCCGTTGATGGGCTATCTGGACCGCTTCATGGTGGCCGCTCTGCTCACCGTGGCCGCTGCCGCGCACTATGTCGCGCCGCAGGAAATCGTCTCGAAGCTGTGGATCCTGCCCGGCGCCTTGATGGCCGTGCTCTTCCCCACCTTTGCCGCGCAAATCTTGACGAGGTCCCGAGAGGTTGAACGCATCGGGGCGCAAGCGATGCGCTGGATCGTCGTGGTGTGCCTGCCGCTCTGCTTGGCCATGGCCCTTTTTGCCAACGAGATCATCAGTCAATGGCTGGGGTCCGATTTCGCCGTTCACGCAGCGCGGGTACTGGCCTGGATGGCCTGGGGCATGTTTTGGGGCTGCGTGGCGCAGCTGCCCTTCACGCTGCTGCAAAGTGGCGATGCGGCCGCCCTGACCGCAAAGCTGCATGTGGCCGAATTGCTGGTCTTTGTCGTCGCGCTGGGGGTCGTCGTTCCCGCTGCGGGGGTCGAAGGCGCTGCGGCGGTCTGGGCCATTCGCTGTTTCGTCGATGCAGGCTGCCTGTTCCTGCTGTGCCGCATGCGCTTCCCCGAACTGCGCCCCTGGTCCGGCGGCGCGTTACTTGCCTTGGTTCTGTCCAGTACGCTGATGTTCGTGGGTTCCTTGTTGTCGAGCGTTGAGCTCCGCGCCGCATGGTGCCTGCTGTGCACCGGCTTGATGTGTTGGTTCGCTAGCAGGAAGCCGGACATGTTCCGGTTCGAACGCCGATGACTCCGCTGATTTCGATCGCCATTCCGACGCATAACCGTGCCCGCTATGCCGTGCACGCCATTCGCTCCATCCTGGCCCTGCGCTGCCCGGAGCTGGAGCTTGTCGTCAGCGACACGAGCGACAACGCCGAGTTGTTGGAGCGGCTGCAAGGGCAAGGTTCGCTGGATGACGCGAGATTGCGATACGAGCGGCCTGCCCAGGCGCTCGACATGAACGGCAACCACAACGCCGTACTGGAGCGCTGTCGCGGCCGCTATGTTTGCTTGATCGGCGACGATGACACCGTGACCGCGGATCTGCCGCTGGCCGCCCGGTGGGCGGCCGAGCGTGGCGTGCAGGTGCTGGTCCCGAATACCGTCGCCAGCTACTTCTGGCCGGACTTCAGATCCAGCAAGCTGGGCCTCGCGCACGCCGGGCGTCTGTATTTCGGCAAGGATCTGAACGCGGCGGTGAGCCGTTCAGATTCGCGCACGGCCCTGCAGCAGGCATTGCGCGGGGCTGCGCAGGGCACCGACGGGCTGCCCAAGCTCTACCACGGCCTGGTGCGCCGGGACCTGCTCGAGGAGCTGAAGCGGCGCAGCGGACAGTATGTGCATGGGTCCAGCCCGGATATGTCCGCTGCCGTGGCGCTGAGTCTGGTCTGCCCGGAGTTCGTCAGCATCAACTATCCGCTCACCGTACCGGGGGGATCGGGGGGGAGCAATACGGGCCGCAGCGCGATGAACCAACATCGAGGCCGGATGGGTGAGGACTCGCAAACCAAGGCCTTTGTGAATCATGGTTGGAGCCTCGGCGTACCGCGTTACTTCGCGGTCGAGACGGTCTGGGCCCATGCCGCCCTGGATACGCTGAAAGTCCTTGCGCCAGCCCACCTCGGCGAATTCAATTTCGCCCGATTGATTGCGGCATGCCGCCTGAACCATCCGCAAAGCGTTGCCGAGAACCTGCAGGCCGAACAGGAGGCTGGGCGGGTTCTCGGGGTTTCGGATGCATCCTGGGCCCAGCAACTGCATCGGGAGGAGAAAGCCCTGCGGCGTGAAGCGAGGATGCGCCTGTTGCGGCGCTTGCTGCGGCCGACGGTGTCGGGAGGTCGTCCGTTCGTCCCTGACCTCGGCAACATTGCCGAAGTTGCTGAACCGCTCGGACTGCAGCTCCAGAAGCTGGGGCTCGATTGGGCGCATGCCGAAAGTTGTCTGAACACGGCGCTGAACTGAAGTCATCACAGAGAATCTGCCGCATGGTCACAAACAAAGGTCGGCCGCTCCTGGTCCTGGGGGCCAGCGGCATGTTGGGCAACACGGTGCTTCGATGGTTCGCGCGCGATCCCGGCTACCAGGTCTTTGGCTCGGTGCGCAACCTCGGCGTGTTGAAGGACCTGCAGCAGCGTGCCCCCCAGGTGCAACTCGTCACGGGTTTCGACGTCGAAACCGAGGATGGCTTGCACCGGCTCTTCGCGCAGGTGCGCCCCGAGGTGGTGATCAACTGCATCGGCGTCGTCAAGCAATTGGCCGGAGCGGACGATCCGCTGGTCGCCATTCCCATCAACGCCCTGCTCCCGCACCGTCTGGCCGAACATTGCCGCCGTGCCAACGCCCGCCTGATTCACATCAGCACCGACTGCGTTTTCTCCGGCGAGCGCGGCAACTACAGCGAGGCCGACGCGCCCGATGCCAAGGACCTGTACGGACGCAGCAAACTTCTGGGTGAAGTGGCCGCACCCCATGTCGTCACACTGAGAACCTCCATCGTCGGGCACGAACTGACCAGTGGCCACGGTTTGCTGGCCTGGTTCCTGAACCAGAGCGGAACGGCTCCGGGATTCACCCAGGCCTTCAGTTCGGCGGTGCCCACCGTCGAGCTGGCGCGGGTACTGGCCGAGTTCGTGCTGCCGGACACGACCCTGCAGGGGATCTTCCATGTTGGCGCTGAACCCATCAGCAAATGCACGCTGCTGGAGTGGGTGGCGCGCAGCTACGGGCTGGATACGACACTGGTGCCCACCGGCAGCCCGGCGATCGACCGCAGCCTGGATTGCAGACGCTTTGCCGAGCGCACGGGATACCACCCGCCGAGTTGGGAATTGCTCGCCAAGCAGATGCGCGAGTTCGGCTAAGGCCTCACCGCGTCGAACATGGCTCGTGTGGCCTGCACCGCGGGCGTGGCGTCCAGCGCGCGTCGGCCCAGGGTCATCGCCGCCTCTGCGCGTGACCGACGCTCTGCCGGGGTTCGGGAGGCCAGGGCGTCGATGGCGCGGGCCAGGAACTGCGTGGCTTGCAATGGAAAGGTCTGCAGGATCTGATCCTGACGGTATGCATTCCACGGCGTCTGGTCGCTGACCAGGACATTGCAGCCAGCCAACAGCGCCTCGCCCACCACGTAGCCGTGGTTTTCACCTCGTGTGGGCAAGACAAAAAGCTCGTGTTGACTCAGAACCTCCAGGACCTCTGCGGGCGCCAGTTCGCCGCAATAGCGGGCTTGAACATGCGCCGGTAGGCCGCGCAGCTTGCACTGGCACTCGCGCCAGTAAGCGGCGTCGGCGACCGGCCCGTAGATGCTGAGCTGCATCGGCAGCCGAACCTCATGCAGGGCATCGATGAGAAAGCCCAGGTTCTTCTTGCGGTCGATGCGCGACAGATAGACGATCGACAGGGGGCCGACCGGCACAGGCGCAGCCGCTGTCGCCGGGATGAGCGGTGGCGGGGGAGGTAGGTCGGGAGCCAGCCACACCGGTCCGATGTCCAACTCACGCAGCACAGCGGCCTCCTCTTCGCTGGTGGCGTGCCAATGCATCGAGCGCAGAGCGCCCAAGGCGCGCAGCGCAAGCAGCCAGGCCTGCTTGCGACGACGCTTCAGGGCGAGCGCTCCCGGCATCCATTCACCGCGCGGCGCCAGCAACAGCGGCCTTCCGTGGCCCTGTTCCAGCAGCAGCGGCAGAGCCGTGAAACGCGGCGACAGCAGGCTGTTGAGGTAGATGAGGTCCCAGCGTTCGTCCAGCAGGCTTCGCAGTTGACCGGGCAGAGCCAGTCCGTGGCTGAGGTGGCGGATGTCCAGTCCCGATTCCCGCCGCGCGGCCTCGCAGGAGCTGTCGGTGAAGTCCTCGCGTCCGTTCAGATCGCGTCGTCCGGCCGCCAGCACGAATTCGTAGTGCGCGCCCAGATGATGGGTGAGGTATTCGAGCGCTCGTACCGAGCCGCCTCCCTGCCGACTGGGCAGAAAGTAGGGCGCGACGACCAGCACACGCGGTCGGCTCACCGCTTCAGCCCTGGCCCTGCAGCCAGCCTTCGAACTGGTCCATCAGCCCCTGCCGTCCGAACTCGTTGCGCGCAAAGGCCTGGCCGCGCTGGCCCATGGCGTCGCGCTGCGCCTCGCCGAGTGTGGCCAACTGCAAGACGCGCTCAGCGAGCAGGTCGGGACGGCCGGCCGGACAGGTCAAGCCCGCGCCGGAGCGTGCGATGACTTCCGCTCCCTCTCCGTCCAGCATGGCGATCACCGGTCGACCGGAGGCGAGATAGCTCTGCACCTTGCCCGGCACGGTGAGCGCGAAGATGGGCTCGGGTTTCAGCGAGACCAGCAGCGCGTCGGCTCCCTTGAAGAAGTCGGGCATGCGCTCCAAGGGATGCCGACCGAGCATGTATACGGTCTGCGTGAGCCCACGGCGCTGGATCTGTTCGCGCACCATGGCAGCAGCCCGGCCGTCACCCACCAGCAGCCAGTGGATGTCGCTGCGCTCGCGCAGTCGCTCGGCGGCGTCGAGCACGGCGGGCAGGTCCTGGGCCTCTCCGAGGTTGCCCGCGAACATGATCTTGATGCGGCCCTCATGGGGCGCCAACTCCGCCGCGACCGTGGCGCGCGCCAGAGCCGGCGCGTCGAAGTCGGCTTCGGCCCATTGAGGAAAGTAGCGCGTCTTGCGAGCGTCCCGCGACCAGCGCTCGATGGGTTTGAAGAAGCCATAGGACTGCGCCAGGATCAGGTCACAGTGCCGGTAGATCCATGCCACCAGGCGCCCCACCAGACCCAGCAGCCAAGGCGACTTCAGCACCCCGATGGCCGACAAGGTGTCGGGCCAGAGATCCAGCACCCAGATCGTCAGCCGCGCTTGTTTGAGCCACTTGAGGAGCACCGCCGGGATGGCCGAGGTGATGGGAGAGGTCTCGAACACGAAGATGCTGTCGAACGACCGGCCGCGCAGCCACCAGGGGCCCAGCAGACAGCCCCAGAACACGAAGCTCCAGTAGTTCAGCATCAGGCGCAGGCTGCCCTGCCGGCGCGGCCGCAGCGGTACGCGCAGCACCTCGGCCCCGGCGTAGCTCGAGAAGGCCTGAGGATTGCTGCGGTAGGCGTCGAACACCTGGCCGTCAGGGTAATTGGGACGGCCCGTCAGCACCGTCACCTCGTGACCGCGGCGAACCAGGTCGGCCACGATCTCGTTGACGCGAAAAACTTCCGGCCAGAAGTACTGGCTGACGACCAGGACGCGCATCAGGCGTATTGGCGCCAGACCACGCGTTGAACATAGTCGGTGTAGCTGTGGATGATGCGCAGCACCTTGGCCGACACATTGGGCATGCTGTAGTCAGCCACCTGGCGCAGTTCCCGTGCATCGCCGCGCGTCTGACTGGCGAGAATCGCCAGACCCTGGCGCACCCGCTCGCTGCTCAAGCCCACCATCATCACCACCCCTTCCTCGATGCCTTCCGGGCGTTCGTGGGCTTCACGCAGATTCAACGCTGGGAAATTGAGGATGGACGCTTCCTCGGTGATGGTTCCGCTGTCCGACAGCACGGCGCGCGCGCTGCATTGCAGACGCACGTAGTCATGGAAACCCAGGGGCTTGAGCAGGCGCACCAAGGGGTGGAAGTGCGCGCCCTCGGCGTCGATGCGCCGCTGCGTGCGCGGATGCGTCGAGACGACCACGGGCAAGCCGTGGTCTTCGGCAAGGTCATTCAGCACCTGCACCAGGCGTTGAAAGTTGCGCGGCGCGTCGATGTTTTCCTCACGGTGCGCGCTGACCACGAAATACTGTTGCTCCTGCAGATCAAGACGCTGGAGCACCGTCGAGGCGTCGATCTGCGCCCGGTAGTGGGTCAGCACCTCGAACATCGGGCTGCCGGTCTTGATCACTTGATCGGGCGGTAGACCCTCTCGCAGCAAGTACTCCCGCGCGATGTCGCTGTAGCAGAGGTTGATGTCGGCGACATGGTCGACGATTCGCCGATTGGTTTCCTCCGGCACGCGCTGGTCAAAGCAGCGGTTGCCGGCCTCCATGTGGAAGATGGCGATCTTGCGGCGCTTGGCCGGGATCACGGCCAAGCAGCTGTTGGTGTCGCCCAGCACCAGCAGGGCCTCGGGCTGTACGTCGGCCAGCACCTCGTCCACCGACTGGATCAGCTTGCCGATGGTCTGAGCGGCGTTTGCGCCGGCGGCGCCAAGGAAATGGTCGGGCTTGCGCACGCCCAGGTCGTCGAAGAAGACCTGATTGAGCTCGTAGTCATAGTTCTGCCCGGTATGCACGAGCACATGGTCGCAATGCGCATCCAACTGCGCCAGCACGCGAGACAGCCGGATGATCTCCGGGCGCGTGCCGACCACGGTACAGACCTTGAGTTTCTTCATGTCGGATTGACCGGCATCGCCACGGTGTCGGGCCGAGCGCGGTCGAAGACCTCGTTGGCCCAGAGCATGACGATCAGTTCCTCACTGCCGATATTGGTGATGTTGTGCGTCCAGCCCGGCGCCGTCTCGACGATGCGGGCGTCGCCGCCTTCGACGATCAGCTCGTGTCTCTCCTGCGTCACGATGTGCCGGAATCCAAAGTGAGCGCGCCCTTTGATGACGAGGAACTTCTCCGTCTTGGCGTGGTGGTAGTGCTCACCGCGCGTCACCCCCGGGTGCGCGGTGAAATAGGAGAACTGTCCGCTGTCCGGCGTCTTGAGCATCTCGACGAACACACCGCGCGGGTCGCTGTGGCGCGCCACCTGGTAGGCGAACCGGTCGGGAGGCAGGAAGCTGACGTAGGTTGCGTAAAGCGCGCGAACCAACCCGGTGCCGACGCGCGGGCTCATCAGGGTCTCGCGCGATTCCTTGAAGGACTGGATCAGCGCAGCGACTTCGCCCACCGTGGTCTCGTACTCCGGGCCACAGTCGTGCAGTCCTGTGGCACCACCGTGCTGCAGCAGTTGGATGAAGCAATTCAAAACGTCATCGACATGGACCAGGCGCAGTGGGGCGCGAGGGTCGTGCACGGTGATGGGTAGGTCGCGCGCAACGTTGTGGCAGAAGGTCGCCACTGCCGAGTTGTAGTTCGGGCGGGACCATTTGCCGAACACATTGGTCAGCCGGAACAGATGGGCCCGCACGCCATGCTGGCCGGCGTAGTCCAGCAGTTGCTGCTCCGCAGCACGCTTGCTTTGGCCATAGACCGAATCCCCGGCCGCCTGGGTGGAGGAACTGAACAGGATGTCGGGTTTGTGCGCCTGGGCGCCCATCGCCTCGCACAGCAGGCGGGTGAAACCGCTGTTGCCGGCCAGATAGTCCTGAGGGTCCCGAGGGCGGTTGACGCCGGCCAGATGAAAGACGAAGCGGACTCCCTCCAGCAGCTCGTGCAACTGAGCCGGCGCGGCCTCATGGGGTAGCAGGACCAGATCTTGATGCCCGAGTTCTGCAAGCCGCACCCGCAGATTGCTGCCGATGAAACCGGTCGCGCCACTGATGGCGATGCGCATCTCAGTCCTCCGGGTTCGCCGCTTGACCGGCTGCGATGCGACGCATGAAGTCCAGCTTCAGCAGCAGCGATTTCATGCCGGTCGCGTCGAGCCGCTCGGTGTTGTGCGAGTTGTAATCCTCGGCCAGGCTGATCTGTGGCTCGCCCTGGTCGAAGAACTTGCCGTAATTGAGATCGCGGCCATCGGGTGGGACGCGGAAATAGCCTCCCAGATCCTGGGCCGCGGCGCGCTCCTCGCGGCTGAGCAAGGCTTCGTAGAGTTTTTCGCCGTGCCGCGTACCGATGACGCGAATCTCGTGGTCTTGACGCTGCATCAGATCGAGGATGGCCTGGGCCAGCACCTGCACGGTGGCAGCAGGCGCCTTCTGCACGAAGATGTCGCCATTGGCTCCATGCTCGAAGGCGTAGAGCACCAGCTCGACGGCATCGTCCAAGGTCATCATGAAGCGCGTCATGGCCGGATCGGTGAGGGTGATGGGCTTGTCGGCCCGTACCTGATCGACGAACAGCGGGATCACCGAGCCGCGCGAAGCCATCACATTGCCGTAGCGGGTGCCGCAGATGACCGTGCCCGAGCCCTCCAGATTGCGCGACATGGCCACCATCACTTTTTCCATCATGGCCTTGGAGATGCCCATGGCATTGATGGGGTAGACGGCCTTGTCGGTGCTGAGGCAGACGACGCGCCGCACACCCGCTTCGATGGCCTCACGCAGCACGTTTTCGGTGCCCAGCACATTCGTCCGCACGGCCTCCATGGGGTGGAACTCGCAGGACGGCACCTGCTTCAGTGCCGCCGCATGGAAGCAGTAATCCACCCCGCGCATGGCCGCGCCGACGCTGCGCGGATCGCGCACGTCGCCGATGTAGAACTTGAGCTTGCTGCTCGAATACCGCTTGCGCATGTCGTCCTGCTTCTTCTCATCGCGGCTGAAGATGCGGATTTCGCGCAGGTCGGAGTTCAGAAAGCGGCGCAGCACGGCGTTACCGAAGGAGCCGGTGCCGCCGGTGATGAGAAGGGTCTTGTTGGCAAACATCGTCGATCAATGGGCTTTGGGCCGGCCGCCTGCAGGCAGACATTTGGCGAACAACTCGTCCTTTTGAACCGCCGAGGGGTAATTGATGAGCACGGCGCGGTACGGGCCCTTGAACACGAAAAGGCTGCCCGCTGCAGCCCCTACCGTGCCGCACGCTTCGATGAGCTGGCCCATGTCGGCCAGCGAACCTGCGCCTCCCAGCAGCGTCAGTGGCACTTTCAGCAGGGGTGAGACCTGTCGCGCGAGTTCCAGGTCGTAGCCCTTCATCTGGCCGTCACGGTCAACGGAATTCAGCACGATTTCGCCGGCGCCCGCCTGCTGCAGAGTCTGCGCTAGGGCCAGCACCTCCAGGCGAAGCACCTTGCCCGCATTGTGCGTGCAGACTTCGTAGCCCTTGGCGAACAGGCCGCTGCGCTTGCGAACATCGATGACGGCGACAACCGACTGCCGGCCGACGGCCTCGGCCATGCGCGTGAGCAACTCGGGATCATCGATGGCGGCAGAGCTGACGGAGACCTTCTCGACGCCGAGATCCACGATGCGCGAAGCCTGCTCGGCGTTGCGAATGCCGCCGCCGTAGCACAGCGGCATGCGGCACTCGGCCGCCAGCTTGGCAATCAGTGCGTAGTCGGGCTCTGCGCCGGTGACCGCCGCGTCGATGTCGAGCACGATCAGTTCGTCGGCTTCCTTCTCATTGAAGATCTTGACGGCGTTGATCGGGTCGCCGACGTATTTGGGCGACTTGAAGCCTTGGGTCTTGACCAGCCCGCCCTTGTGGACCAGCAGGCAGGGAATGATGCGGGGGCGCAGCATGGAGGGTTCAGTGGGTGGCGAAATTCTTCAGCAGTTGCGCGCCGAAATGATGGCTCTTCTCGGGGTGGCACTGCACGCCGTGCACATGGTGGTTCGATACCACGCAGTCGATGTCCACGCCGTAATGGGCAGTGGCAACGGCATGCTGCCGGTTCTCGCATTGAAAGTAGAAGGAATGCAGGAAATAGAAACGCGGCGCAGGGCCGAAGTCCCTGAAAAGCGGATGGTCGTCCTGTACCTGCAGATCGTTCCAACCCATATGGGGCATCGGCAGCGAGGCTGAGGCGGGCTGATCGGCAAAGGCATGCACGCGGCCCGGAATCCAGTTCAGCCCGGGCAGCACTCCCTCGTCGGAGCCGCTGGCCAGCATTTGCATACCGACACAAACGCCCAGCACGGGAACCTGCTGCTGAAGCACGAGGTGTTCCAGGGGCTGGCGCAGACCGGATTCATTGAGTCTGCGCATGGCGGTGTCGAAGGCGCCCACACCCGGGAGGATCAGGCGCTTGGCATCCATCAGGTCCTGCGGCGCGCGGGCGCGCTCGGCCGGCAGGCCCAGGCGCTTGAACATGTTCAGAAAGGCCTGGATGTTGCCGACCCCGTAGTCCACGACGCGAATCAACGGAAGTACCTCCGCTCCAACCCCAGTGTGCGCAGCAAGTTGGCGCCAAAGCCGATGACATCGCGCTTGTTGCGGAAGTCTCGGTAGGTGCGCTTGGGCTGATCGAACAACTGCTGCAACTCGGCCACGCTCAGGTCGAGTTTGTGCGCCACGTACTCGAACTCCTGGCGCAGGAAGTGCTCGTCCATCTCCGGCCTGGCAATGCGCTCCAGCGCCTGATCGCGGCCCATCTGGCCGGTCAGGATCAGGCTGGAGAAATGCGCGCGGCGCTTGTGATAGCCGAAGCGGCGGGGCAGCCAGTAATCCTCGTAAAAGCGGGTGAAGCGCGACTCGTGGTGCTTGTGCTGGAAGCGCTGCCAACCAAAACGCCGCTCCAGTTCGTCCTCCACATCTTTCTTCACATAGGGAAGCAGGTTCAGCGGGTGGTGGACCTTCATGCCCAGCACCTTCTGATACCAGATCTTGTAGACGAGGATGTCCACCAACGGGAAATCATCGTTGGGCTTTCCGTCGCCGTGTTGCTTCCAGATGTCGCCGAACAAGGTCTTGTCGATGCCCAGATAGCCGCCCCACTCCTCCGGTTCGCGGCAGCACTCGGTGGAGAAGTTCGAGCCGGTGATGATGTGCTTGACCTTGTATTGGCGGGCGAACTTGTAGAGGCCCGAGAAGAACGCAGCGTCCTGCACCAGGTCCTGGTCGGGGATGCCCGCGCGCAGGAAAGCCACCTGCATGCGTTTCACCGCCTGCCAGTTGACCACCTCGGTGTAGAGGTCCAGCCCCAGGCCATCGACCAGTTTCTCGATGTTGCCCACCGCCTGATCCGTGTTCCAGCCCGCATCGACGTGGAAGAGCAGCGGTCGCAGGCCCATCTTCTCCTTGGCCACATACGCAGCAAAGGAACTGTCCAGGCCGCCACTCAGGCCGATCACGCAGTCGAAGTCCTTGCCCTTGCCATCGGCGCGGATGGTTTCAGCCATCTGCTGCAGCGCCGCCTGGCCTCTGGCGTCGGTATGCCAGTTGGGTTGGATCAGGCGTTCGAAGTTATTGCAATAGTCGCACCGACCCCGGTCATCGAACACGATGTTCGGGTCCGAACTGTCCATGATGCAGTGATTGCAGATCTGGTATGGGCGTGTCGCAGTGGAACTCACGGAACTTTCTCAGAGGGGACGCAAGGCAAGCCGCTTCAGCCGCAGGGCGGGCCGCTCCACATGCCGCCAGGACAGCCAGGCGGCTGCCAGCGTGGCGGCGCTGGCCAGGACCACGCTTTCTGCCGAGTGATGCAGCCCGTGAAACAGCAGCAGGTTGATGACCGGCATGTGATAGATGTACACGCCGAAGGAGATGTCGTTGCGGTGCAGCAATCGATCCGACAGGCCGGGCTGGGTATAGGCAAGCTTGAAGACCAGTGCGGAGAGCAACAGATAGGACAGCGGATTGATTTCGTTGCCAAGAACCTTCAGGCCCAAGGCGTGCCCCGCCACAGCCACCAAGAGGTAGGCGAATAGCGGCGCAGTTGAACGCAGGGCGAGGAGCCTACGTTGCCAGTCCTCGCGCTGCGAGAGCCATGCGCCCAGCACGAACATGTAGAACCAGGGCGGGGAGCTGACCGAAAACAGCTTCAGCAAGAAATTGCCGGTGCCCAAGCCCAGCAGCAGATTGGCGAACACGCCCACCAGCAACACCACCGGCCACAGCCAGCGCCGGCCCAGCACGACCCAGCCCAGCAGGGGGGTGAGAAGGTAGAACTGCAACTCCACGGCAATCGTCCACAGGCTGCCATTGAGCACTCCGACGCCGAAGCCGCGCATGAATTCGGCGTTGTAGATCTGCAGCAGGGTGGTCTGGGCCAAGGCCCAAAGCAGGAAATCGGTCTGTCCCAACCGCCGCCATTGCAGGTAGCCGGTGCTGAGCACCAGTGCAATGGACACCGCGAAGCACACCAGCAGCCCAGGATAGATGCGCAGCACCCGGTTCAGGGCGAACTGCCCGACGCTCCTGCTGTTGCGGTAGGACTGAAAGATCAGGAAACCGCTGATGAAGAAAAAGACGGGTACGCCGGGGAATAGACCGAGCAGTTCGATGCCCGGCCCTTCGTAGCCCAGATGCAGCAGCGCATGCTTGAGCATCACCTGCGTGGCGGCCAGCAGGCGGATGAGGTCGAAATTGTTGACCGTCGGGTTGCTGCCGGGATTCACGGGATGGACGCAGGGCAAAAGCGCAGCGTGCGCGCGGTGAGCGAATTCCAGTTCAGCTGGCTGTGGCTGACCGTCCGGGCGCCAACGGCCATGCGTTCCCGCAAGGCTGGGTTGCCGGCGAGGCGCTCAATGTGCGCTTGCATCTGCTCCACCAGGGGCAGGCTCTCATTCAGAACGACGATGTTGTCGGCCAGGTTCAGGTAGGAGACATCCTGCAACTGCGTGGCGCCGGCACTGCGCTCGCCGACGATCAGCGGCAAGCCCATGCTGATGGCTTGTTGCCACAGGATGGACTGGCTGGCGGGAAAAACGGCGATGTCGGCGGCGGCCAGATGCTCGTAGACGCCGGTGGCCTTTTGCCAACCGCGGAAATGGATGTTGGGCGCGCCGCCTGCCGCCGCAAGCAATTCTTCCTTGTAGCGGGTCTGATCGGCCGCCGCTTCGCCCACGATGAGCAGGTGAACATCGACCCCCTGACAGCAGCGGACTGCCGCGATCAAATCCTCGGTGCGCTTGAGTGGATCCAGCTTGCCGCCGGTGAAGACCACCATGGCCTGCTCCGACACGCCCAGGGTGGACCGCAGTCGCTGGCGGGCGCCACCGGCTTGCACCGCCTCACCGAGATCCGTGTCGGCCCCGAGCGGCAGGATCTCCATCTCCTCGTGCGGCACGCCGTAAACCTCGTGCAGGAAAACCGCGCCGGCCGGCACGATGGGGAAGATGCGCGAAAGGTGGGGGCGCGCCATGTCCAGGAAACGTTTGCGAAGCACCCCGTGCAGCAGCTTGAGCGACAACCAGTTCCGGCCCGAGTTGCTGTAGTCGGCGTGGTAATCCAGGATCATGCGGCAGCCCGGATGGCGCTTGAGGTAACGCACGCACTCCGGCAGGTTCGGAATGATGTCGTGCACGAAGATCAAGTCCGGGCGGAAGTCGTCCAGCAAGGCGTCGAGCGGTGGATAGGCACGCAGGCGGTTGAGCAGGTTGTAGCGATAGGGCAGCTTCAGGATGCGCGCGCCCTGATCAAGGTATTCGCGCGCCGGTGCCTTCTTGTCGTGCCGATCGTTGTAATAGTCGAAAACCGACTCGAAGGTGGAAGCCACCACCATGACCTCATGGCCCTGCTTGCGGTAGTACTTGACCAGCAGATTTTCCTGGTATTCGAGCGACTCGTTGTAGAAGTCGCAGAGCATGAAGATGCGCATGAAAGCTATCGACCCAAGGCAATGGCTGCCTGCACGGGCTTGGTTGCACCACCCGGTTCGCCACTGCGCACCCTTGCATAGGCTGCCAGCGCGAGTGGCAGGAGTTGATGGGTGTAGTGCTTCGACGTGATGGCAAACAGCGCAACGAGAAAGAGCAGGCTGAACGCCAAGCGGACTTCCGGATCGTGCAGTTGCCGGATGCGGTGCACGCAAAGGTCCAATGTGGGGAGCAGGATCAGCAGTCCGTAGAGCACAAAGCCGAGCAAGCCCAGGTCGACCCAGGCGGACAAGCCGTTGTGGATGTGCTCGCCCGGTGCGTGACTGCCCAGCGCACCCAGCCAAGGATTCTCGGCAATGCTTCGCAAGCCCTCGCCGAGCATTTGTGCGCGCTGATTGGCGGAAATGTCCTGGCTGTAGTCGAGGAACAGGAAGACGGTCCGGCTTTCCGGATACAGCTCGGCCAGGATGGGCAGCGCGGCCCAGGCAAGCAACACGACCAAGGCGGCCGCGCCGATCATGCGCAGCTTGTGCCTCGACAGCAGGAATTCGAGAACCAGCGCGAGCAGCAGGAAACCAACGAACTCGGTTCGTGCCCCGTTCAGGAACAGGGTCGGCGCTGCAATGCAATAGAGCAGGATGCGCCAGGTCAAGCGCTGGATGGGCGCCAGTACCAGCAGCAGCGTGACCAGGAAGATGAATGCGTAGGCCTGGTAGGTCGCGAAATGGGAGCCAGACAACAGCAGGTCGTAAGCCGCGACGACGAAGAGCCCTTCCTCGGCGTTGATCGCAATGGTTGCGCTCATGGCGAGCAGGAACACCACGAGCCAGCGGGCCAGTGAACGGTCGCCCAGCGGCAGCAGGCGCAGGCAGAAGTACAGGCTGAGAAACTGCACCATGACGCCGAAGTGCTCTGTGGCTGATTCGGAGCGCGAGCCGAGCGCGAGGTGCATCAACATGACGCCGGCGTAATAGCCCATGAAGGCCAGGAAGGCCCAGTCCATGCCCGTGCGTCGCGCGGGATCATTCAGCACACGCAGCACGAACAGCGCGCCGAGCGGCAAGACCAGCAAGGCCGCCATCGCCGACGAGTAGCCGCCCAATACCGGCGGTAGCCATTCCTTGGCCACCAGGAAGTGGTAGGCGAAGAAGCCGGGGAACAAGGCAAAAAAGTACCAATCCACCCAAGCAACGCCGTGCTGTCGCTTGCCAGTCTGACGAACGAAACTCTTCGGGGCGTCCACGGCTGACTAGGAAATGCAGCGCACAAAGGCCTGCCTCTCGGCAGTGCTCTGTAGATTGGAGTTGTGCCAAAGAATGCCAAAGCAGCCTCCGTGACGTACGGCGGCGGCCCGAAGCGCGAGGATGTGTTCGACGAGGCGGTTCGGAATGCCTTGCTCGGGATGAGGGAACACCGTCGTCTCCATAGCGATCAGCGGACGCTGGACGACGCTGGAGGCGCGTTGTTCGCGCCAGTTCCACATCCTGAACGCGCGGCTGGTGCCGAAGCGAAACCCTGCGGCATCGCTGTAGCCGCCACTGCTGTCAGTTTTCAGGCCGGCTTGTTCAAGGCAAGGCACCGTGTCTTCAATCGTCCACTGGAGAAAGTGCTGGCGATTGTCCTTGATGGCGCGTGCCAGACCGGCAATTTCGCAAGCCTGTTCGAGCGCTTGCCGGTCGGCGCGCAGGACCTCGGGACTGCGGAAGCTGCCGTAGCTGCCGTGCAGGCCGATGTCGTGTCCGCGCTCCGCAATGCGCCGCAGCAGTGCCAACATGCGCGGCTCGTGCAGATCGTAGGCCGCGTCCATTTCTCTAACTCCTTGACGGGCGATGAAGTAGAAAGTTGCACGTAGGCCTGCGCGCTCGCACTGGTCCATGTACCAATCAAAGGTCCAGTTCGGATCGTGTCGGAAATCTCCCCGGCGGCTGGCCAAGGTGTTGCGAACCCTGCGCAGTGCGGCACTAGGAGATTTGCGCCGGAGCAGCGCGCCAGCCAGTCCCTTGCCTAGCCAGGTGGGGCTGCGGATCCAACGCTCATAGGGTTCGTCGACATCGCAACTGACCCAGGTTGTGCCGGCCATAGGACGAGGTTGCAGATCGGGCCAGAGTCGCAGCATCAGCGCCCAGAGCAAGGCCAGGGTTTCATCAACCACAGGTCTGTGGAGAAAGCCACACTGGTAGGCCAAGCTCGCATGGCCGGGAAAGCGACCGTGACGGTCAGCACGGGCGCCCGATAGTTCTTCGCTGCGCGACAGCATGAAAAACACAGTGCGTAACACATCAATGTGCAGGCGCAGGCGCTCAGGAGATTCTTGTGTGAAGCCGGGCTCGCCAAAGAGCACCGGCAAATCCGCAAAAGGCAGATTGAGTTGCAAAAGGCCGGTCTTCACAGGCCAGAACTGGACCTTTTCCGGATCGGGAGGGCTCTCTTGACGCAGCCGGGCCTCAAAGCCTGCTGGCATCACAAGCTCCCGGCCGGCGTGACAGATGCGTACTTCGTTGACATCCGCAATCGTCAGCCGGTAGTCGATTCCGATGGTGTTGGAAAACACGAAATCCAGGGTCCATAGTAGTGGTGCCCGAATAACGTGGGAAGGTAAGACGACTTCGAGCATGTTACGGAACGGTTATCAGTGCCATAATCTTAAGTTCGCCGCACTCCAGTAATACAGTGATTTTCGCTATCGACCGCCAAAAATGCTGCAAGGCGTTTCTAGGAATAAAATATTTCGTTGCCGTGCGGTTGTCCACATCAATGATTTGTGTGGGTAAAATCTTTAAAGTAGAAGCCCGGATTTGTGATAATCAAGACGGCTTCACGTAAGTTTGTTGTATGGCGCGCTGAGGAAAAGGTTCGGGCCATTAAATGGTGTGGGTGGGTTCATTGCTAAGGAGGGTCTGCATTACCCCCCTGCGCCCGCGCCACGACTTTTCGGGCTGACTGGCTAGGGCGCCCAGCCGCAGCCCAGGTTGGCGGCCTGGGCGAGGTTCGCAACGCCAGCCATCACCCGAAAAGTCGTTGACCCGCAAGGGTTTGCGAGATAAGCGGCCCGCTCGGTCGTTGGCGCGCTCGGCTGTCGGTCGGCGAGTCCAACCTTCGCTCGCCGCCTACGAGCCGGCCGCTTCTCTCGCAAACGCGGTCTGCACGGAATTATGCAGACCCTCCTTAATCAATTGATGCCAACCCCGATCAGTGATATTGATGGTGTCGAGCCATTTGCGGCGGAAATTTCAAGGAGTCCAGTGTAGCTATTTGCTTGACTGGGAGTGAATTTAATGCGGAACGTGCAAAATCCGCCATTCCCAGCAAGCATTGATCCGCAGTTGTTGTCATAAACCTGCCATGGATCTGATGCGGTCATACGGATCCCGACTGCATCGGTTGCGGTCGGATTGGTAAGCTTAAACTGCGCAGATCCGGTCGTTGTGCCTACGACTTGACTCAACCAGTTGATCGTCGGAGGGCTGATTAGTCCCGCGTACGAGGTTGTCAGCACAGCAGTGGGGGCGGACACCGCTAAGCTGTAATTGCTGGTGACCTGAGTGCCGACAGAGTTTTTTGAGGTGACCGAGCAACTGACGTGCCCAGTAGTGGGCGGATAAATGTTGAAAGTGCCGTTCAGTGCTGCGGATGAAAGACTAATGCCGGCTCCGGAGCAATTCACGCTTGCGGTAGTTGCATTGGCCACCTGCCAATTGAATGTGGTAGGTGTGCCGACGTGAGTGCTTGCTACGCTAAAGCCTGTACCATCTGAAATGGCGGGAATGGAAATTCCAACTCCCAGTAAATTCACATTTGGTGCTGAGCCATTTGTGGTTTTAACGGCTAGTTGACCTGCGTAGTATTTGGCTTGTGTGGGGCTGAACTTAATGCGGAAGGTGCAAGATCCACCATTCCCGCTGAGCGTCGATCCACAGCCATTGTCATAGATCTCCCAGGGGGTCGGCCCAGTTATGCTGACACCGGCGGCTGTCGTGACGCTTTGATTGGATAGCGTGAAATGTCCGGATCCTACTGCAGTCCCCACAGTTTGACTGAGCCAGTTGATCGTTGGAGGATTGACGAGCCCCGCATAGGAAATCTTGAGTGCCGGAGATGGTGCTGTGACTGTCATGTTGTAACTGCCGCCAACCTGATTCCCGACGGAATTGGCAGCAGTAATTGTGCAGTCTACTTGCCCGACACTAGCAGGTGAAAGGTTAAGTGTGCCGTCGAGCGCCGCCGAGGAAAGGCTAATGCCAGCGCCAGTGCAGTGCACAGCCGCACTAGAGGCGTTGTTGGCCTGCCATTTGAAGGTGCTCGGTACATCTGCAGGCGTGCTTGCTACACTGAATCCAGTAGAGGCATCCAGAGAAGGGGGGGGGATCCCTGTCCCCGAAATATTGATGACTCTTTTCCATCCATCGGCTAGGCTGATGGTTAGGAGGCCAGCATATGGACGAGCCTCGCTAGGAGTGAAACGCAGCTTGAATGTACAACTGCCATTTGGCGTTAGCTGATTTCCACATAGGTTTTCATAAACAACCCAAGGGCTGGAAGCGGAAATTGACATCCCGGACAAGATGGCGCCACCGATCTCTCCATCATTCTCCAGTGAGAAGTTTCCAGATCCAGTCGTGGTGTTTGTAGTTTGGTTAAGCCAATTAATGGAGGTTGTAATTTCATTGCCATTGTATTTTATCGTTGGACCGCCAAGCCCAAACTGCTTGACGATTGCTGGGAACCAGCCTGAGCTTATATTCCACGCTTCACTTCCGTCGCCAAGCCCGGTTCCAAAGCAGCCGCAATCCCATAGAAAAAACCCTGAGAACCCATGTTCCGGATTGGCGAGAACTCCAAGAGTCTCCTTAAATATTGATTCGCTTATCAGTGTTGGCCCCGGATTAGTTTGACCGGTGTGCCATCTTGTGCTGATAAATGGAATTATCGGAAGCCCCCAGTCCTTTGCGGAATCTGCAAAGAACTTGACAGTGTTTTCCCAGAATAGAAAAAAATCTTCGCCGCCCGTGGGATTTGTGCCATGGCTGGGGTGGTATCTAAGATAGAGAACGGGTGCAGTGAAGTCAATTTTACCTGCTAACGCATTTCGAAAATCAGAGTTGATCTGATGGTAATGCGCTTTCATTGATTCAGAATGACGTGCTCCAGGCCAATCGATTGGTATGCCATAGAGTCCGAACTTAACGCGGGAGGCGCAGGATCCGTTGCGAAATTGATTTGATGCCCATGCAGCAACTTTCCCAAGATTCCGTCGATTTAGTGCCTCTTGAGCGAGTTGTGCCGCTGATGCAGTATGATTTCCAGGTACCCCAATTCCGGGCCACTCAATGTCGAACACTATATGAGTTTGTTCGGATTGGTGGATGAGATTGCACAATATGTCCGCTATCGAGCGGATTCTTATTTCGTCCACTCCCGAGAGCTCGTGAGTAGGGGCGGCATCGTTGTTCTGATACTCCCAATAGGGCTCGGTATTAGATCCGAGGCCTTCGTGAGGCCACACATATACCCGCTTAAAGCCACTAGCGTGTAGAGCGTCTGGGTTTGGCTTGCTCCTGTAGTACATTGCATCGTAGATTTCTATTGCCCTGCCAGAAGCATCGAATGCCAGTGCGCGTTTATGTGGTGGGTGTTTTTCGGCGCTGGCTGCTTCAATTGCATTCTTGCCACTGGGTTCGACATCTCCCCCGCCACAACCAGAAACGAAGTTGATGATTGCGATGTACCCGGCTGCAATGGCAATTGAATAGATACGCGACATATTTGCTGTGGTTGCCATCAAGACGTTACTTGGCCGATAGGCGCTCTTGCGCACATGTTTGATTGATCAGTTCAAAATATCGCCATATCCAAGATAAGCGCGCTAACGAGATCGAAGTGACTTAAGGAGGAGGAAGAATGCAAGCCACTTTGAGTTCACTTTGCTGATCGCATGGAATGGGACTTGGCGTCCACCGCAGTCCCTGCGGACTCGTTCGACCGATTCCAGCATGCTGCCTTCGAAGTCGAATGCGCCCAGCCTGAGTTCTTGGCTGCTGAACCGTATGGCTTCAGCAATCAGCAAGATGCCTGCTCCACTGTTGCGAAGCTCCGGGTCTTCGCCCACCATGCGCACGTAGGCTCGGCTGTCGTCCCACATCAGGTAAAGAGCCGAGTGAATGTGGCCTTGTGGGTCTTGTGCATAGAAGATCTCCCGCCGCTGACGCGCCCGCGCGCGTTCGTCGAGACAGCGAAGGGACTCAAGCGTGTAGGGAACGACCAAGCCTTGACGTTGAAAGGTCAGGCTGTTGATGGTGTGGAAGCGCTCGATATCCAGCCCACGCTTGACCTCCACCAACTTGCGCGCCTTACGGATCTTGTTCTTGTAAGACGATGAGAAATCATCCAGAACCTGTTCAACATCGGTGATGTCTTCGATGACATAGGTGTAACGGGTGGTCTGCTGAAAGCCTCGCCAGTAAAAGGGCAGCCAATTTGATACGAGGGGATTCCAACTCTGGGTGAAGTAGTCAAAGGGTGGCAACTGGTCGATCAACGCGTTCATGACCTCTTTCTGCTGCGCCAATTGATTCCCGTATTTTCCGGCACCCGGCCGCAGCCAGGGACCAAGGAATTGGGTGTGCGGTGGCTGCGTCAACACGGTCAGCCCCATCTTCTGTTTAGATAGATAGGGCATCGCACCGAGCACGACGCCATGGCTCTCGACTAGGGCCACATCCCAATGCTCGCCTGCGGTGGCGTCTAGATACCAGTCCTGGCAGAACAGCGGAATACTGTTGATTTCCGCGCAGAGTTGGCGATACCTCTCTTTGGAGCTGCTCATGAATCGAATCGAGAGACGAGGTAAAGATCCACATCGCCGGACAGCACATCAGGATGTCGTTCCTGGATTTCGAACCCGGTCCGAAGCGCAGATGAGAGCGACGCCGCGTTGCTTTGCTTGATGCGTGTTGAGATGCCAGTCAGTGCGGCCCGGCGGAATTGGGTTCGGGCGACTTCTCGCATGCGCGTGGCGACTCCCTTCCCTGCATGCAATGGAAGCACGCCGATAAAACCTTCGTGAATCGTGCGTTCTGTGATGTCCCTGCGATTGAAGTAGTAGAAGTTGATGCCGACCAACTGCTGCTTTTCATCGGTCTCTTGCAATGCCAGCAACAAACAGGGATTTCGCAGCAGGCGGAGCGCGGCGCGAACCGCCGTCGAGGGTCGAGTGCCGGCGAGTAACGTGGCGTAGATTTCGAAGGCTTGCGCGACTTCCCGTCTTGATGCCGGTCGAATGCAAAGACCTTGTTGACGCACAGGGCGAGCCGGTGGCAGGCGACGAGACATCCGCCAATTGCTCCAACAAAAATGAAGCGAGCTTGCCAATGAGTGCAGCCGGTTCATGGTGCCGCCCTCCGCAGCTGGCCGTTGGCGATGCGGTAAGACAGCAGGCCGCTGGCGATGTACATCAGGCTGTAAGCACCGGAAAACAAGGCGAGAGCAATCTCTATGCTGCCCAACCAACTGCCGATACCTAATGCAAGGCTTACCAGCAGTGCCAGCACAATCTGCCACAGCAGATCCAGCTTTTGGCGCTGAGCGATGATAAATACTGAGCCCAAGGGGCTGACGATGAACTGTAGGAAGAACATCGGCAGCAACAGACGGGCCATTTCGCCCGAATTTCTCCATTCGGCGCCGAACACCAGTTCGAACAGTGCGGGCGAGAAAAGGCCCAACAGCAGGAATGGCAGGATTGCGATCTTGAGCAGCCGGCCCAGTGTGCGCTTGTAATCCTCTTCGCACCGACCATCGCGCGCATAGGCGGCGCTCGCATGCTGCCTGAAGACGTCACCAACCGCACCCGCCACCAGCGCCATCGGTGCGCCGAGCATGCGGGTCGTGAGCATGTATAAGCCGGCGGCGGCAGGGCCGAAGGTGCTGCCCAATATCAATGCCGGTAGGTGGCTGGCTCCCGTGTTCAGTAAATGGGCTGCAACAAGGTACTTGGGGAAGCGTTCGTACCTTCGCGCTACCGCAAGCAGCCGGCGTCGGTTGAGCAATTGGGACAAGTGTGTCCGTTTCAAGCCGAGGGATCGGCAAGTCTGGGCGACCGCCAGGAACTGCCCAAGAATCTGACCGGTCATCAAGGCAAACGGGCCAGCCGAAAGCAGTCCCGCCAAAACCTGGGTTGGTGCCGCGCCGCCAGCTTGAACTATCCGCGACTTTGACATAAGGCCGTAGTTCCCCAGCCGGTTGTTCCAGTAGTACAGCGTTTGGTAAAGAGCCACCAATAGCACGCCGAGCGGCAGCAGGACCGCCCAAGTCTTGAACTTAGGCAATGCGCTAGGCGAAGGCAGAAGATATGTCAACGGCAGAAGGATCAGCAGCAGTCCACTGACGACAGTGGAAAGAACGCAGCAAAGGGCTGCAAGCTGTCGCGCCATGTTTGTTCGGTGCGGGATCGCGATGGCGAACTCATATCGACCCGTCGCCAAGACTGCCAGCAGGGAAACCAGCGCAGTGAAGACTGCGAATTCACCGAAATCTGCGGGTGAATAAATGCGAGTCAGGATAGGGCTGATCGCAATCGGAATCGCTTGCGCGATGGCTGTTCCGGTGACCAGCACCATCACCGCACGCGCGAATCCGCCCTGCCGCCCGGTGGCGGCCACAGGCGGGGTCAGGCGTGACGGATCCGGCGCATTCACAAGTCGTCAGGTCAAGGCGCGCTGCAAGGCGGCAACGACCTGCTCCTGCTGCGCATCGGTCATGTCTGCGCTCATCGGCAGGCTCATCACCTGCTGGGAGGCTTCGATGCTGTTCGGACAGCATTCCGGGCAGCACAGTCCAGCGTAGGCCGGCTGATGGTGCAAGGGCCTCGGGTAATGCACGGCCGTGGGAATGCCTGCCGCCTTGAGCGCGGCCTGCACGGCTTCGCGGTTCTTCACCTTGATCGTGTACTGCGCCCATACGCAATCGCGCTCGGGGGCGACGCTCAGCAGTTCGACGGGCAAGCCCGCCGCCTGGATCAACTTGGCATAGCGAGCGCCCAGTCGCTTGCGTTGCTCGATCTCCCAAGCAAAGCGTTCCAACTTGCCGAGCACCACCGCGCATTGCAGGGTGTCCATGCGCCCGCCCACACCCACACGGGTGTGCAAATAGCGCTGGCTCTGCCCATGGGTGCGGATCTCGCGGAAGGCCTGGGCCAGCGCATCGTCGTTGGTGAAGAGCGCGCCGCCGTCGCCATAGCAGCCAAGCGGCTTGCTGGGGAAGAAGCTGGTGGCGCCGATGGTGGAGACGTTGCAGCTCCAGCGGCCCTTGTAGGTGGCGCCGAAGCTCTGCGCCGCGTCCTCAATGACCGGCAGACCATGCCGCGAAGCGATGGCGTTGATCTCGTCCATGTCCGCCACCTGACCATACAGGCTGACCGGCATGATGGCCTTCGTCGCGGCACTGATCTTGGCCTCGATCTGGTCTGGATCGATGTTGCAGCTGCCGCTCTGGATGTCGGCGTAGACGGGCTTGGCGCCCACCAGCACGATCGCCTCGGCCGTGGCGGCAAAGGTGAAGGGGGTCGTGATGACCTCGTCGCCGCGTCCGATGCCCAGCGCCATCAGCGAGATGATCAGCGCCTCGGTGCCGCTGGCGACGGTCACGCAGTGCCTGGCGCCGGTCAGCGCGGCCAACTGGGTTTCCAAGTCGGCAACTTCCGGGCCCATGATGTACTGGCCGTGGTCGAGCACGGCCTGCATGCGCGCGTCGATGCTGGGCTTGAGCGCCTTGTACTGGCTCTTCAGGTCGATGAAATCCATGCTCAATCCGGTTGCGGGGCGCAAAGGCCCGCGGTGAGTCGGTAGCGCTCGCCCGTGACCGGGCAGCGTGCTTCGGCATCGCCCGTCAGGGGCAGGTCGAGCCGTTCGCCGTGGCGGCTCATCCAGCCGATCTGACGCGCCGGCACACCGACCATCAGCGCGTGGTCGGGGACGTCGCGCTGCACCACCGCCCCGGCCCCGATGAAGGCGTGGCGACCGATGGTGACACCGCACACGATGGTGCTGTTGGCGCCCAGGGTGGCACCCTGGCGGACCAGCGTGCGGCGGTATTCATCCTTGCGCGTCACGGCTGCCCGCGGGTTGTACACATTGGTGAAGACCATGCTCGGTCCGCAAAACACATCGCTCTCCAGCGTGACGGCGTCGTAGATGCTGACGTTGTTCTGCACCTTGACGTTGTCGCCGATGCACACGTCGTTGCCGACGAATACGTTCTGGCCGAACGAGCAGGCGCGCCCGATCCGTGCACCCGCACAGATGTGCACGAAATGCCATACGCGGCAGCCGTCTCCCAGAACCGCGCCCGCATCGACGATGGCGCTGGAATGAACCGTGGTGCCCATCAGTACTGCAACGGCAGGCTGACGCGCTTGCCGTCCCTTGCCGACTGGTACAGGCCGATCAGGAGTTCCAGCGACTTGAGACCCTCGCGGCCATCGGTCTCGGCCTGTGCATGGCCACGCAGGACCTCGATGACGTTGCGGTAGTACAGCGGGTGTCCGAAGCCATAAACCGAGGTGGTTTCGTAGCTGGCCTGGTCGAGCGCGCCGTCCATGTCGTCCGGCGTGGCGAATTCCCAGTGACGGATCTCGTTGACGGCCACCCCGCCGATGACGACGCTGCCCTTTTCTCCGAGGAGGGTGATGGACCCCTCCAGATTCTTCGGGTAGGTCAGCATCGTGACGTTGATCGAGCCCATGGCGCCGTTGCGCCACTTGACGGCGGCGACGCCCGTGTCCTCGACCTC
>JAYRUQ010000011.1:0-91378 GCA_041919015.1 Inhella sp. | reverse complement strand
CTGTGACAGTCCACCGGACTGTCACAGAGCAAACCGTGGTTCTCATCCGCTGCTGTCGCCGCCAAATGCAAACGGCCCCCCTCGCGGGGAGCCGTCTTCATTTGGTGGCCAAGGGCGGAATCGAACCACCGACACGCGGATTTTCAATCCGCTGCTCTACCAACTGAGCTACTTGGCCGAAGGGGCGGGACTGTAGCACGCCCGCTGCGGGCTTCACCCTATGCCGGGCTCAGAGCGGGCGCTTGGCGCGGCCGATGTCGACGCCCAGTTGCTTGAGCTTGCGGTAGAGGTGGGTGCGCTCCAGCCCGGTTTTCTCGGCCACGCGCGTCATCGAGCCGTTCTCGCGCGCCAGGTGGAATTCGAAGTAACTGCGCTCGAAGGCGTCGCGCGCCTCGCGCAGCGGCCGGTCGAGGTCGAACAGTTGCTCGGCCGAGGGGCCGCTGTAGGCCGGCGTCAGGTAGTGCTGGGCATGCGCGGCGGGGGCGCCGCCGTTGCCCCCCAGCGCCACGTTGCCGGCTCCTGCGGGCAGCAGCACGTCGCTGCGTGGCCAGCCCGACGCCATGACCGGCGCGGGCGCGGGCCGCGGCTGGTTGCGCTGCAGGGCCTGGTCCACCGAGCGCAGCAGCTTCTGCAGGGTGATGGGCTTTTCCAGGAAGGCCATGGCGCCGTGCTTGGTGGCCTCCACCGCAGTGTCGATGGTGCCGTGCCCGCTCATCATCACCACCGGCATGGTCAGCAGGCCGGCGCCCGACCACTCCTTGAGCAGGGTGATGCCGTCGACGTCGGGCATCCAGATGTCGAGCAGCACGAGGTCGGGGCGCATGCGCTCGCGCGCGGCACGGGCCTGCGCAGCGTTCTCGGCCAGCTCGACCGTATGCCCCTCGTCACCGAGGATCTCCGAGAGCAGGCCGCGGATGCCGAGTTCGTCGTCAACAACAAGGATGGTCGCCATACAAGCAGGGGGCAGGAGTCGTCAGCGGCCGGGGTCGGCCAGCTTGGGGAAGGTGAGGGATATGCGCGCACCCGTCGGGAGGACCGGGCCTGCGGCGGGCGGGGATTCGGGCGCGAGGTTGCTCAACTGGATGCGGGCGCCATGCTCGTCGGCGATCTTCTTCACCACCGCCAGCCCGAGACCGGTGCCCTTGCTCTTGGTGGTCACGTACGGTTCAAACGCACGCCGCAGAACGGCGTCGGCGAAGCCCGGTCCGTTGTCGCTGAGCGTCAGCCGCAGCGCGCGCACCGAACCGTCTTCGGCGCGCGATTGTCGTGTGCTCACCACAACCCGCCCATCAGGGCGTTCACTCACGGCGTCGAGCCCGTTCTGCACCAGGTTGTGGATGACCTGGCGCAGTTGGCTGGCGTCGCCCAGCATCGGCGGCAGCTCGGGTTCCAGCTCGGCGCGCAGCCGTCCGGCGTCCTGGGCGTCCTGGTAGAGCACCATCACCTCGGCCACCAGCGCGTTGAGATCCAGCGCGGCGAGCTGGGCGGCCGGCAGGCGGGCGTAGTCGCGGAAGGCGTTGACCAGGGTCTTGAGGGCGTCGACCTGCTTGACGATGGTGTCGACCGAGCGGTCGAGCATGGCGCGGTCGGCCTCTTCGGCGAGCTTGTGCGACAGGCGCATCTGCAGGCGCTCGGCGCTGAGCTGGATGGGTGTGAGCGGGTTCTTGATCTCGTGGGCCAGGCGGCGCGCCACCTCGCCCCAGGCGGCGCTGCGCTGCGCGCTGACCACCTCGCTGACGTCGTCGAACACCAGCAGCCATTGCTGCTGGGGCAGCGCGGCACCGCGCAGCAGCAGGGTCAGCGGCTCGCTGTCACCGGGCAGCGGCAGCTCGTCGGTGTGCTGCCAGTGGTCCTGGGCGGCGTCGGCCAGGGTGGCGAAGCGCTGCGCGATGCGCTCGGCCAGGCCGGCCAGCGCGGCATGGTGCTGCAGGGGCTGCCCCAGGCTGCTGGCCAGCGGCTGGCGCAGGATGCGCGTGGCACTGGGGTTGGCCGACACCACGGCCAGCTGCGCATCCAGCACGATGACGCCGGCGGTCAGGTTGTCGAGGATGGTCTGCAGCTCGGCACGCGCCGCCGTCAGTGCGGCCAGGTTTTGTTCGGCCTGCGCGCGCGCGCTGCCGAGCTGGTCGGTCATGTCGGCAAAGGCGCGCGTCAGGCCGCCCAATTCGTCCTTGTTGGCCAGCACCGGCTTGCGCGTCAGGTCGCCCGCCGCCACCTGGCGCATGCCGTCGGCCAGCAGCAGCAGCGGCTTGGCGAGCTGGTTGCCGAGCTGGATGGCGAGCAGCAGCGCCAGGAACACCGCCAGCACCAGCACCAGGGTCAGGGTGCCGAGGTACATGCGGCGCAGCCCGTCGCGCTCCAGCGCCCGGCGCTGGTAGGCCTGGTTGGCGGCCTGCACGGCCAGCGCGTTGTCCACCAGGCTGCGCGGTGGCACGGCCTCCACCAGCAGGTAGCGATCGCCGCCGGCCAGCGACAGCGCCGTGGCCGGCAGCAGCGCCAGCGCGCGCAGGTGCACCTGGCGGGCGCCCTCCTCGTCCAGGCCGTCGAGGCGCGCCGCGGCGCCGTCGCGTCCGGCGCGGCGCAGCAGCGTGGCATCGATGCGCTCGCCGCCCAGCACCGGCGCGGCCGCCGGGCTGTCGAGGTTGCGCACCTCGGTGAGCACCTGTCCGCCGGCGCCCAGCAGCGCCACGCGCTCGGCGCCCAGGCGCTCGCGCAGGCGTTCCAGCATCAGCGGCGTGCTGCCTTGCTCGACCAGTTGCTGTGCGCCCTGGCGTGTCTGCTCGGCCAGGGTCTGCACGCGATCGTCGAGCGTGGCGCGCCCGAGGTTCAGGCCGGCCTCGAGCGCACTGGCCAGGCGCACGTCGAACCAGCTCTCGATGCTGCGCTCGACGAAGGAAAACGACACGGCGTAAATGAGCGCCCCAGGCAGCGCGGCCACCAGCGCGAACACCAGGGCCATCTTGCCCAGCAACTGCGCGCCGAAGCGCCCGCGCCGCACCCGCCACAGCAGGCGCAGCGCCGCGCCCAGCACCACCAGGCCGAGCACCGCACCGACGCCCAAGTTGACCCAGTAGAGCCAGCCCTGGTGGCGCTCGATGAAGCCGCTGGGCGTCGTCGCACCGATCGACAGCAGATAGGCCAGCACCCCGCTGGCGGCCGCCACGGCCAGCAGGGTCAGTGTCCAGGCCCAGCGCGCGGCGGGGCTCAGCAGGGGCTCGGCGTGCTGCTTCATTCCTTGGCGGTGGGCACGGGCATCAACTCCGCGGGCGCCAGCTGGCGCTGCTGCGCCACCTCGAGCTGCGCCCCCAGGCCGAGGCCGATCTGCAGCGGTCCGGGCAGCTGGGTGGTGTCCAGGCGCAGGCGAAAGCTCATCTCGTAGCCGGCGTCGGCCTGCGCCTCCTCCCGCAGCGCCACCTCCCAGGCACTGGCGCGGCCGATCACGGTCAGGGCCTCGGCCAGGGTGTCGAAGCCCTGGTGCAGCCCGCCGGTGGAGACGCGGTACTGGCGCGTCAGCGGCTGGTAGGCCAGGCGCCAGTGGCGCTCGGCGCGCGCCACCGTGGCGTCGCGCCAGTACCAGCGCTGGCGGCTGATGCGCAGTTCGGCCTGGAAATACAGCGGCACGCCCTTGTGCAGCGCCTCGTCAATGGTCTTGGGCAGCTCCAGGCGCGCGCTGTAGCTGACGCGCAGGCCCTCGTCGACGCGCGCCAGGCGCAGCAGCAGCGCCGAGGCACCCGGCGGGGCGCCGGTCGCTTGCGCGACGACCCGCCACGGCGCGGCCAGCGCAGCCAGCAGGCAGGCGGCAAGCAACAGGCGGCGGCGCGACAGCAAGTCAGCGGACGAACAGGGCGTAGAAGAAGCCGTCACTGGGAACGGAGAAGGCTGCGCCGGCAGCAGCGGCGGGAGCCTGCGGATTCTCGGCCAGCCCCAGGTGGTGGCCGGTCCATCCGGGCACCGGGTGAACCCGAGCCTCGGGGCGGCGCCGGGTGAAGGCATCGGCCTGCTCGCGGCCCTCCTGGGCGAACAGGCTGCAGGTGGCGTAGAGCAGCCGGCCGCCGGGTTTGAGCAGCGGCCACAGCGCGTCGAGCAGCTCGGCCTGGGTGCTGGCCAGCACCGCCAGATCGGACTCGCGGCGCAGCCAGCGCACGTCGGGGTGGCGACGCGCGATGCCCGAGGCCGAGCAGGGCGCATCGAGCAGCACGGCGTCGAAGGCCCGGCCATCCCACCAGGCGGCGGGTTGGCGGGCGTCGGCGGCGCGCAGCTCGGCCTGCAATCCGAGACGCTGCAGGGTGTCGCCGACGCGGCGCAGGCGCGTGGCGTCCTGGTCGAGCGCCAGCAGATCGAGGTCGGGCCTGTGCTCCAGCAGATGGGCGGTCTTGCCACCCGGCGCGGCGCAGGCGTCGAGCACCCGGGCTCCCGGGGGCAGTGGCGGCAGGCTGCCCGCGCCGTCGATCAGCAGCGGCGCGGCAAGCTGCGCGGCGCCGTCCTGCACCGACACGTCGCCGGCGTCGAAGCCCGGCAGCTGGGCCACCGGACAGGGTGGCTCGAGCACCAGGCCGTCGGGTGCCAGGGACCCCAGCGCGCGTGCCTGCAGACCGGCTTCCAGCAAACGCTGCCGGTAGGCCTCGGCCGAGCCTCGGGCGCCGTTGACGCGCAGGCTGAAGGGCGGCGCCAGCTGCGCGGCGCCCAGCAGCTCGGGCCATTGCGCGGGCCAGTCGCGCTGCAGTCGGCGCACCCACCAGGCCGGATGTTCGTGACGCGCCTCGGCCTGCTGCAAGGCCTGCGCCAGCAGCGCCTCGCGCTCGCGACCGAAACGGCGCAGCACGGCGTTCACCAGCCCGGACTGCGCCGGCGCCAGGCGCCGCGCCGCCTGCACCGCCTGGCTGACCACGGTGTGCGCGGCCTCGCCGGCCAGCAACTGGCCGAGCGCGGCGCGCAGCAGGGCATCGACCAGCGCGGGCGCGCGCTTGGCCAGCATCTGCTGCAGCAGGGCGCTGCAGCGGCCCTGCGCGCGCACCGCAGCGAAGGCGATGGCCTGGCTGCCGGCGCGGTGCGTCGGGTCGCCCGCCGCCAGCGCCTCGGTGAGCGAACGCCCGGCGGCATACGCCGCCAGCGCGCGGGCGGCTTCGGCAAGGAGCAGGTGCAGGGCGGCGGCCATGGGCGGCAGTGTCTCAGGGCGGCGGCGGCCAATGGCCCCGGCGCTCGCCCGGTCGGGGCGACACGCCCACAATCGCAGCATGAATTCGCCCAAGCCCCAGGCGGAACCGACCGCCGACGCGCCCGTCAGCGAGCGCATCCGCTACCGCCTCGTGTCGGCCGGCTGCCGCCACCACGCCAACGACAACATCGCCGACTTCATCGAGGACGGCGAACTCGAACAGCTGCAAGGCGAGGTGCAGGCGCGCCTGCAGGAGGTGCTGCGCGCGCTGGTCATCGATACCGACAGCGACCACAACACCCAGGACACCGCCAAGCGCGTGGCCAAGATGTTCGTGCGCGAGGTGTTCGCCGGCCGCTACAAGGCAGCGCCCGCCATCACCGAGTTCCCGAACGTCAGCCGCCTCAACGAGCTGATGATCGTCGGCCCCATCACCGTGCGCAGCGCCTGCTCGCACCACCTCTGCCCGATCCTCGGGCGGCTGTGGATCGGGCTGATGCCCAACGAGCACTCGAACCTGATCGGCCTGTCCAAGTACGTGCGCCTGGCCGACTGGGTGATGTCGCGCCCGCAGATCCAGGAAGAGGCGGTGACCATGCTGGCCGACGAGCTGCAGACCCGCGTCAAGCCCGACGGCCTGGCCATCGTCATGGAGGCCGACCACTTCTGCATGGCCTGGCGCGGCGTCAAGGACGTCGACTCCAAGATGACCAACTCGGTGATGCGCGGCGCCTTCCTGAAGGACGCCAACCTGCGCCGCGAGTTCCTCTCGCTGTTGTCCAAGAAGAACGAAGGCTGATCATGCTCGTCCGATTGCTCTACGCCAGCCGCAGTTCGGCCACCGAGGCCGAGTTCGCCGTCATCCTGCGCCAAAGCCGCAAGCACAACGCCGAACTTGGCGTGACCGGCCTGCTGTGCCACAGCGAGGGGGTGTTCGTGCAGGTGCTCGAGGGCGGCCGCGCGGCCGTCAACCGGCTCTACAACCAGATCGTCACCGACGCGCGCCACCGCGATGTGACCCTGCTGGCCTACGAGGAAATCGCGCAGCGGCGCTTTGCCGGCTGGAGCATGGGCCAGGTCAGCCTGCAGCGCCTCAACCCGGCGCTGCTCCTGAAGTACAGCGAGGCCGTGCGCCTCGACCCCTACGGCATGAGCGGCGCGGCCGTCTCGGCGCTGTTCGAGGAACTGGTCAGCGAGGGCGTGATCGTCTGTTCGTAAGGGCGGGCGGCGTCAGAAGCGCTGCGCGTCGTGGAAGCCGTACAGGCCCGCCAGGGCCCGCGTCGGCACCTCGGCCAGCGCCTCGTTGAAGACCAGCACACGCTGGTTGAACAACTGCTTGCCGAACTCGCGCTGCTGCTGCGCCTCGCGCAGGCTCGCGACGAGCGGGGCGAGTGGGCTGCCGGCCTCGTCCGGCGTGTGTTCCGCCAGCGCCAGCACGCGTTGCAGCGCAGCGGCTTGCAGCGCGTGCGCCACGGCCAGCCTTGAGACCGATTCGGCCGCATAGGGTGCCGGCTGCACGGTTTTGATGGCCGCCAGCAGCTCCTGGCTGGTCGCGCGCAAGGCGTCGACGGCCGAGCCCTCCTGCGGCAGCGCTTGCGACGCGGCGTCGGCCAGCTTCTGTCCCTCGGCGGCCAGACGGCTCAGCGGCGCATCGAGATGCTGCCAGGCGCTGCCGACGGCATTGCGCAGGCGCATCAGCCGGTTGTAGGCGCCCAGGCCCCAGAACAGCAGCAGCGCGGCGATCACGACAAGCGCCAGGGTCACGCCGCCGGCCCCCGGTAGGCGGCCCAGCCGCGCGCGCGCAGCTCGCAGGCCGGGCAATGGCCACATCCGTGACCCCAGGCGTGGCGCTCGCCGCGCTCGCCCAGGTAGCAGGTGTGGGTGTGCTCCACGGTCAGTTGCACCAGCGCCTCGCCACCGAGTTGCTCGGCCAGACGCCAGGTGGCGGCCTTGTCGAGGAACATCAGCGGCGTTTCGATCGTCATCGGGCTGTCCAGCCCGAGCGAGAGCGCCACCTGCTGGGCCTTGAGCGTGTTGTCGCGGCAGTCGGGGTAGCCGGAATAGTCGGTCTCGCACATGCCGCCCACCAGCACGCTGGCGCCGCGCCGGTAGGCCAGGCAGGCGGCCAGCGTGAGGAAAAGCAGGTTGCGGCCGGGCACGAAGGTGTTGGGCAGCCCGTTGGCCTGCAGCTCGATGGCCCGCGTGGAGGTCAGCGCGGTGTCGCTGATCTGGCCGAGCAGCGCGAGGTCGAGCCGGTGGTCCTCGCCCATCCGCGCGCGCCAATCGGGAAAGCGTCGGGCGAGTTCCTCGCGCACGCTCAGCCGGCAATCCAGCTCGATGCGGTGGCGCTGGCCGTAGTCGAAGGCGACGGTCTCGACCCGGCCGTAGCGCGCCAGCGCCCAGGCCAGGCAGGCGGTGCTGTCCTGGCCACCGGAAAACAGCACCAGCGCGGTCCTCGGATCGGGACGATGGGCGTTGAGGGAGGCGTTCACGCCGGGCAGTTTGCCAGCCCGCGTGGCACCATCGCGCCGACTTGTCCACCCAAGCACCCGCCCACTGACCCGACCCAGGATCGCCATGCACCCGCTCACCCCGCTTTGCGCCGCCGCGCTGTTGCTGCTGACCCCCACCCTGCCGGCCCAGGCCGCCGCGCGCATCAGCCAGGTGCTGGTGTTTCCCGGCGGCGCCGAGGTGCAGCGCGTGCAGCCGGTGGCGGCCGGCACGCGCGAGGCGGTGTTCAGCTGCATCCCGGCGCGCATCCAGCTCGACAGCCTGCAGGCCCGGGGCGGCAGCGGCCTGCAGGTGGGCGAATTGCGCGTGCACACCCAGAGCAGCGAGGCCGTGCCCGAGTGCAGCGGCAACCCGCAGCTCGACACGCAGATCAAGCAGCTGGAGGACCAGAAGGCCGGCCTGGCCGCCGAGCGGGATGCGCTCGAGCTGGTGCTGGGCTATCTGAAGGCCAGCGGCGACCCGAAGACGCCGGCCAGCAGTGCCACCGCCGAGAACCTGCGCCGCCAGGCGGTGGAAGCCCTCAAGGCCCGCCACCAGTTGCAACGCCGCATGGAGGGCGTGGACGAGCAGCTCAAGCCGCTGCTGGCGCAGCGCGAGGAGGCGCGCGGCGGTGTCGAGCAGTGGCACCGCGTCAGCGTGCAGGTGGTGGGCAGCGGCGAGTTGACGCTTTCCAGCCGCACGCCGCACGCCGGCTGGCAGCCGCTCTACCGCGCCGACCTGGCGAGCAGCGAATCGCGCGTCGCCTTCGAGCGCCGCGCCGAACTGCAGCAGGCCAGCGGCGAGAGCTGGCGCGACGTGAAGCTGCTGCTGTCAACCCGCGAACCGCGCCGCGGCGTCGCGCCGCCTGAGCCCCAAGCCTGGTGGCTGCGGCCCTACCAGCCGCGTCCGCGCGCACTGCCGGCCGCGCCGGCCGCCATGATGAAGGCCGCCCCGGCTCCCTTCGCCGAAGCGGTGGAGGTGTCGGGCTCCCGCCTCGACGCCGACCTGCCGCGCTTCGAGACCGACTTCGACCTGCAGTTCATGGTGCCCGGCACGGTGACCCTGCCCAGCGGCAGCGAACGCCGCAGCTTCACCTTGGAGCGCCTGTCCTGGCCCGCCGAGCTGGTGACGCAGGTTCAGCCGCGTGTGCAGGCGCAGGCCTACCTGATGGCGACGGTGAAGCGGCCGGAGGGCTTCTTTCCCGCCGGCCGACTGCTGCTGGCGCGCGACGGCGAGTTCATCGGCGAGGGTCGCTTTGCCGTCGGCAACGAGGCCGAGCAGCGCCTCGCCTTCGGCCCCGACGACCGGCTGCGCGTGCGCGTCGAGCCCGAAGCGCGAGAAGGCGCCAACGGCGGCTTCATCGGCAACCGCCAGGTGCTGACGCTGCAGCGCCGCTATGTGCTGGAAAACGTCGGCAGCAAGGCGCTCGCCGTGCAGGTGGTGGAGGCCGCACCGGTGCCGCAGCACGAGGACATCAAGGTCGAGAGCCGCTTCGAGCCGCAGCCCGCCGTGAGCCGCTGGCGCGAGCTCGATGGCGTGATGCTGTGGCGCTTCAGCCTGGGCCCCAAGGCCGTGCAGCGCCTGGGCGCTCGCTACGAACTGTCGGCGCCGCGCGAGATGAATGTGGCCGGCTGGCCCTGATCAGACGCCGTAGAAGTTGAAGGCCGTGTCCGGTCGGCGCCCACCGATCAGCTCGGCCAGCGCGTGGCCGCTGCCAGCCCCATGCGTCCAGCCCAGCGTGCCGTGGCCGCAGTTGAACCACAGATTGCCCAGCCGCCTGGAGCGCCCGATGTAGGGGATGTTGGTGGGGGTGCTGGGACGCAGGCCGGTCCAGTAGTTCGGCTCTGACGGGTCCGCGACGCCGGGAAACAGCTCCTCGTAGCGCTTGACCAGGGCGCGGCAGCGCACCTGGGCGGTGGCGCTGTCCAACCGGGTGTCCATGCCGGCCAGCTCGGCGGTGCCGGCGATGCGGATGCAGTCCCCCAGGCGGCTGATGGCGATCTTGCGCGTGTCGTCCAGCAGGCTGACGGTGCTGGCCCGCTCGGGCCGCCTCAGCCTGAGGGTGGCCGAGTAGCCCTTGGCCGGGTAGATGTTCAGGCACTCGGCAACCGGATTGACCAGCGCGGGGGCGTAGGAGGCCAGCGCCACCACATAGGCGTCGGCCTGCAGGGTTTCCTGGCCGCCCTGGGCGTTGCGCACGCGCACCCCTGAGAGCTGCTGGCCCTGCCGCTCCAGCGCCAGGATCTGCGTGTTCCAGCGTGCCTGCACACCGCGTTGCTCGCACAGCCGGGCCAGCTTCTGCGTGAAGACCAGCGCGTCGCCGCTCTCGTCGCTGGGCGTGTAGGTGCCGCCGTAGATGTTGGGCCCGAAGCTGGCGAGCGCCGGTTCCACGGCCAGTACCTGCTCGCGCGTCAGCACCCGCCGATCCACACCGTGGTGGCGCATCACCTCGGCGCCCGCCACGCCGGCGTCCAGATCGGCCTGGCTGCTGAAGAAATGCAGGATGCCCTTCTCGAGCCGGTCGTACGCGATGCCGGTGGCGGCGACCAGCTCCTTGTGGCGCGCGTGGCTGTAGCGCCCGAGCTGGACCAGCTCCTCGACGTTGCGCTCGAAGCTCGCGGTCGTGCACTGCATCAGGAAGGACAGGCCGTAGCGCATCTGCGCCAGCTCGAGGCGCGGGCGAAACAGCAGCGGCGAGTCGTCCCGGGCCAGCCACTTCAGCACCTTGATCGGCACCCATGCATTGGCCCAGGGTTCGCAGAAGCTCACCGAGATCTGCGCGCCGTTGGCGAAGCTGGTCTCCAGCGCCGCATCGCCCTGGCGATCGACCAGCACCACATCGTGACCGGTCTGGTTCAGATACCAGGCCGTGGTGACGCCAACGATGCCGGCGCCCAGCACGATCACCTTCATGAGGCCTCCCGATGGAAATGGAGGTCGGCGCGATCGGGCCTCAGCGCGTTGCTGCGGTTCATGGGGCTCACTCCCTCGAATGCGGTGTGCGGTTTTACCAACTGTCGCCCTGTTTCACCCTTTTGGGGGATGGTTCTGTCATGCACCAAAGGCAAACTGGAATCACTCGGTAGTTTCACGGGCCAACGCCTTGGTTTTTGGGGCATCGGCGCACGCGTCCACCGCTGACTGGAGCTTCAACATGCGTCTCGCGCCCACCTTTTCGTTCTTGCGTCGCAGCAGCGACCGCGCACCGGCCCCCCGCGTCCAAGATCCGGCCGATCTGGGCACTGCCTTCGGTTTCGAAGCCAGCCTGGAGCAGGTTCAGCCGGTCCGCGACAACTATGCGCAGCTGGAAAGCCAGCGCCCCCATCCGCCGCTCGAGAACCCGATGGCCTGGGTGCGCCGCTCGCGCAGCTGAGCTGCGCGGTGCGCTCAGCGCACCAGAAGCACCGGCAGTTTGGTGTGCGCCAGCACCTTGTTGGCCACCGAACCGAGCACCAGATTGCCCAGGCTGCCATGACCATGGCTGCCCATCACGACGATGTCGTAATCCCCTTTCTCGCCCACGGCCGCGATCACTTCAGCGGCGTGGCCGGTCTTCGAGACATATTCGGCGTCCAGGTTGTTCCTGACAAAGAAGGCGCGAATCGGCTTGAAAACGCGCTCGGCCTCTTCCTCGTAGTAGGCCTTCAAGGTGGCCTTGTCGAGCACCGCCGCGGCACGCGGCGGCACCTGCGGCACGGCGTGCAACACGGTGTAGCGGTGCTGCGCGCCCAGCCATTCATCGTGCGCGGCCAAGTAGGCCAGTGCGCGCTTGGTGTAGGTGCTGCCGTCGACGGGAACGAGGATCTTCATGGGGCCTCCGGGGTGTTGTCCGACAGTTTCCCGTCAGAGTGCTGTCCGCCGCTTGCGGCGGGTCAAATCGTCAGGACGCACTGCGGCTGGAAGCCGGCCTGCTCGCCTTTCGCCGCATAGCCCAGCGGATTGGCGACCACCCGGCAGTTGCCGACGCGGTAGTCCTGCGCGCAGTGCAGGTGCCCGTGCAGCCACAGGTCGGCCTGCCCCAGCAGATCGTCGAGCGCGCTGCAAAAGCCCGCGGTGCCCGGCGTCACGCCGTAGCGCGGATCGGCGCTGCGGCCGCTCGGCGCGAAATGCGTCACCACCACCGTCGGCCCTTCGAAGGCTTGCGCCAGCGCGCCGCGCAGCCAGGCCTGATCCTGCAGGGCCAGTTCACGCAGGCGCTCGGCCAGCATCGGCTGGCCGTTCTCCAGGCTGCTGTAGCGACGCAGATAGAAATTGGCGGCCCGGTAGGCCTTGTCGCGCGCCTTGAGCTGCTGCGCCATCGGTGCCCTGGGGTCGACCAGCAGATCGAAATCGGCCCACAGCGTGCAGCCGACGAAACGCACGCCGCCCAGCACCTGCACCTCGCGGTCGAGCCAGATCAGACCGTGGCGCTCGGCCGCCTCGCGCAGCCGCGCGCGGCTGTCGGGCCAGGGCAGGTGGTCGTACTCGTGGTTGCCCGGCACGTAGAAGACACGCTGCCAGCCCTGCGCGAAGCGCGCCAGCCCCCAATCGTTCTCCTGCAGGCGCGAACCGGGCTGGTAGGAGCCGATGTCGCCGGCCAGCACCAGGGTGTCGGCACGGGGCGCCAGCTGAAAGTCGGGCTGACGTTCGAGGTGCAGGTCGGAGGCGAGCTGCAGCCTCAGCTCTGGCCGTGACACGCCTTGAACTTCTTGCCGCTGCCGCAGGGGCAGGGATCGTTGCGCCCGACCTTGGGCTCCTCGCGCTGGATGGTCTGAACGCGGTAGCGATCGGCCTCGGTGAGCGCGTCGAGCTCGACGATGGCGAGCACAAGGTCTTCGACCGCGTCGTCGAGGTCGCGCAGCGGCACGGCCTGGTCCAGCTCGGCCATCGCGGCGCGCTCGTCGTCGTCGCTGCTGGGCAGATGGCGCGCCACGCGGTCCATGGCCTCCTCAGCGTCTTCGTCCACATAGCTGAGCAGCCCGTCCGGGAAGGCATTGAGTGCCGTGACGAAGCCGCTGGCGAACGGGACCAGCGCCTTGCTGTAGGCGGGCAGTTCGGCGAAGACCGGATCGGCATCCTCGGCGGCTGCGGCCTCGTCCAGCTGCAGCACGATGGGATCGAACCACTGGTCCTCGGCGAGCTGGCGGCGCAGGGCGGCGAGGCGCTTCTCGATCAACTCGACGGTGCGCGCGCGCCAGGCCGGATCGGCGTCGGCGGGCAGGGCGCGGCTCTCGCTGTCGAAGATGGGCGGCAACCAGGCTTCGGGCGGCAACAGGCTGGGCTGCACGAGCACGCCGCACAGATAACCGTCGAGCATCGCCACGTCCATGGCGTCGAGCTCGCCGGGGGTCTGTTCGAGCAGTCGGTCGAGTTCGTCGAACTCTTGGGTGGTCAGGTCTTGGGCCATGCCGGCATTGTGGGCGCAGCCTACGCTGGTGCGACGGCCGTCAGGCCCTCAACCAAGGAAAACGCCCGCGGCGTGCGGGCGCTGGGTCGGGAGCGGGCCGGACTGGACCTGGGTGTGCTCAGAGCCCCAGGCGCTGCTCGATGGCCCGCTTGACTTCGGGCAAGGCGGCCGGCAGGCGCGCACCGATCTGCTCGAACAGCGTCTCGTGCAGCTTCAGCTCGGCCTTCCAGTCGTCCAGGCCGAGATGGGTCACGGTCTCGAAGTGGGCATGGGTGAAGGGCAGGCCGGTCCAGTTCAGCTCGTCGTACCTGGGGCTGACGCCGAAGGCATTGGCGTGCCCCTCGACCTGGCCGTCGATGCGCGCCAGCATCCAGGCCAGCACGCGCATGTTGTCGCCGTAGCCGGGCCAGACGAACTTGCCGTCGGCGCCCTTGCGGAACCAGTTGACGCAGAAGATCGCGGGCGCCTTGCTGCCGAGCCGCTCGCCCATCTTCAACCAATGGCCGAAGTAGTCGCCCATGTGGTAGCCCATGAAGGGCAGCATGGCGAAGGGATCGCGACGCACCACGCCTTGCTGGCCGAAGGCCGCGGCGGTGGTCTCGCTGCCCATGGTGGCGGCCATGTAGACACCCTCGGTCCAGCTGCGCGCCTGGGTCACCAGCGGCACCGTGGTGCTGCGCCGGCCGCCGAAGATGAAGGCGTCGATCACCACGCCTTCGGGGCTGTCCCAATCGGCATCGAGCGCCGGGTTGTTGGTGGCGGCCACGGTGAAGCGGGCGTTCGGGTGCGCCGCCTTGCGCCCGCTGACCTTGGCGTCGTGCGGCGTCCAGTCCTGACCCTGCCAATCGATCAAGTGCGCAGGCGCCTCGTCGCTCATGCCTTCCCACCACACGTCGCCGTCGTCGGTCAGCGCCACGTTGGTGAAGATGACGTCGCGCTCCAGCGAGGCCATGCAGTTGGGGTTGGTGTGCGTGTTGGTGCCCGGGGCGACGCCGAAATAGCCGGCCTCGGGGTTGATGGCGCGCAAGCGGCCGTCGGCGCCGGGCTTGATCCAGGCAATGTCGTCGCCGATGGTGCTCACCTTCCAGCCCTCGAAGCCGGCGGGCGGGATCAGCATCGCGAAGTTGGTCTTGCCGCAGGCGCTCGGGAAGGCGGCGGCCACGTGACGCTTGCGGCCATCCGGCCCGGTCACGCCGAGGATCAGCATGTGCTCGGCCAGCCAACCCTGGTCGCGGCCCATGGTCGATGCGATGCGCAGCGCAAAGCACTTCTTGCCCAGCAAGGCGTTGCCGCCGTAGCCCGAGCCGTAGCTCCAGATCTCGCGCGTCTCGGGGTAGTGGACGATGTACTTGGTCGTCGGGTTGCAGGGCCAGGCGATGTCCTGCTGTCCGGCCTCCAGCGGCGCGCCGACGCTGTGCATGCAGGGCACGAACTCGCCGTCGGTTCCCAGCACATCGAGCGCGCCCCTGCCCATGCGCGTCATCAGCTTCATGTTGACGGCGACGTAGGCGCTGTCGGTCAACTCGACGCCGATGTGCGCGATGGGCGAGCCCAGCGGCCCCATGCTGAAGGGCACCACGAACATCGTGCGGCCCTTCATGCAGCCTTTGAACAAGGCCGGCGTGCCGTCCTTCTGGCCGGTCTGCAACAGCGCGCGCATCTCGGCCGGAGCCATCCAGTTGTTGGTCGGGCCGGCCGCCTCCTGGGTCTCGGAGCAGATGAAGGTGCGGTCCTCGACCCGCGCCACATCACTGGGGTCGGTGCAGGCCAGGAAGCTGCCGGGGCGCTTGGCCAGCTTCTTGAAACTGCCCTTGGCGACCAACTCCTCGCACAGGCGCTCGTACTCGGCCTGCGAGCCGTCGCACCAATAGACCTCCTGGGCCTCGGTGAGAGTCGCCATCTCGGCCACCCAAGCGATCAGCCGGGCATGTTTGACGTAGGGCGGGACATTCAGGCGCAAGCCTGCCATCAGGGGAGCGTTCATGGGGAGTTCCATCAAGTTGCAAAAAGCGGGATCAGGTCAGGGCCGGAGTCCTCCGGCGCTCACCCCATGCCGCGGGCGGGAGGCGGATTGTCCGGGCGCTGTAACCATGCGGTAACCGCCGGGATGGGTGGGGTTATGCGCGTGGCGCATGCGGCGATAGGCAATCCTGCACACTGACGTCATGAAAGTGCTGAGCCTCAACCGCAGCCGGGCCAAAGCGCTGCCGACCTCGCAGGGCCCCGTGTCCAGCGCCATCCGCAAACGGGCGGTGGACGCTCCGTGCCCGATCGGGCCGGATGGCGTGGAGGGTGACGAACAGGCCGACCTGCGCGTGCACGGTGGGCCGTCCAAGGCCGTCTACGCCTACCCGAGCGAGCACTATCCGTTCTGGGCCACGGTGCGGGCGCAGGCCGGTCTGGGCGCCTGGAACGACACCCTGCCCTGGGGCTCGATGGGCGAAAACCTCAGCCTGCAGGGACTGCTCGAGACGCAGGTCTGGCAGGGCGACCGGCTGTGCTTCGAGGGGGGTCTGGAGTTGGTGGTCAGCGAGCCGCGCCAACCCTGCTTCAAGTTCAACGCCGTGATGGGCTTTGCGCAGGCGGCCAAGCTGATGGTGCAGAGCGGCTACTGCGGCTGGTACCTGGCGGTGGCGCAGGGCGGCGTCTTGCGCCCGGGCGCGGCCTTCGAGCTGCGACCGGGGCCGCGCGAACTGTCGATCCCGGAGCTGTTCCGGATGGCGATGCGGGGCTAGAAGGTCTCCCAGTCGTCGTCGGACGGCGGCTTGGCGGCGGGAGCGGGGCTGGACGGGGCCGGCTTGACCGCAGCGCTGGCACGCGGAGCGGGCTTGGCCGCGGCGGGCTTGGGCAGGGGCCGCGGCGCGGCCGCTGGTTTGGCGGCGGGCTTGGCCGCAGGGGCGGGGCTGGCCGGCGCAAGGCGCCCTGCGTGACCGGGCAGGCGGAAGGTCGACACCACCTCGGCGAGCTTCTGCGCCTGGTCGCGCAGGCTTTGCGCGGCGGCGGCACTCTCCTCCACCAGCGCGGCGTTCTGCTGCGTGGCCTGGTCGAGCTGCACCACCGAGTCGTTGACGCTGCCGATGCCGCTGCTCTGCTCGCCGGCCGCGGCACTGATCTCGCCAATGATGTCGGTGACGCGCTGCACGTTGCCGACGATCTCGGTCATCGTCGCGCCGGCATCGGCCACCAAGCGGGTGCCGGTGTCGACGCTCTCGACGCTGGCGCCGATCAGGCTCTTGATCTCCTTGGCCGCCTCGGCGCTGCGCTGCGCCAGCGAGCGCACCTCGCCGGCCACCACCGCAAATCCGCGCCCCTGCTCGCCGGCGCGCGCCGCCTCCACCGCGGCGTTGAGCGCCAGGATGTTGGTCTGGAAGGCAATGCCGTCGATGGTGCCGATGATGTCGGCGATGCGCCGGCTGCTCTGGTTGATGCGCTCCATGGTGCTGACCACCTCGGTGACCACCGCTCCGCCGCGCTCGGCGCTGCTGCTGGCCTGGCTGGCCAGTTGGCTGGCAGTGCGCGCCGCGTCGGCCGTCTGGTTCACCGTGGCGGTGAGCTGGTTCATCGCCGAGGCGGTCTGCTGCAGGCTGGCCGCCGTCTGCTCGGTGCGGTGGCTGAGGTCCTGGTTGCCGCTGGCCACCTCGGAGCTGGCCACCTGGATGCTGTCGGCCGCCGAGCGCACATTGCCGACGATGCGCTGCAGGCTTTCCTGCATGTCGACCAGCGAGCGTGACAGCGTCGCCGCCTCGTCGGCGCCCTGCACCTGCATCTCGGCGGTCAGGTCGCCGTCGCGCACGCCGGCGGCGAAGTCCTCGGCGCGCTTCAGGGGCACGACGATGGAGGCCGACACGGTCAGGCCCAGCCAGACCATGGCGACGACCGCCACCGCGATCAACGCCAGCGTGACGTAGAGGACGCTCTGATAGCCGCTCTCGAACTTGGCCTTGACCTCGGCGGTGCGTTTCTCGACCAGTTCGATGGCGGTGCTGATGATTTCGTCGGCCTTTACATAGCCGTCGCGGCCGGCGCGCATCGCCGTGTTGGCGGCCGCCACATCGGCACCGGCCAGCTTGGGCAGTTCGGCCACGATGCTGTCGTGGTAGGCCTGCAGCGCCTTTTTCGCTTCGGCCAGGTTGGCCGCCACCGCCGGGTCGCGCATGCGTCGCTCAATCTCGGCAAAGGATTTCTGCGCCTTGCCGTAGGCCTCTTCCCACTTGCCCTGGTTCTCCTTGGCCTTCGCCGGGTCGGCGATGTTGATGACGATGTCCTTCTCGTAGCGCCGCAGGTCCAGCATGCGCACGCGCAGGTCACCGGCGTGCAGCGCCGACTCGACGACGTGGAAGGTGTAGAGCTGGATCGACTCGTTGTTGGCGCGTGCCGCGTACAGGCCGAAGCCACCGAGCGCCATGATCAGCACGGCGAACACCACGTAGACCGCGAGCAGGCGCTGGCGGATGTTCAGATTGCGCAGCATCAAGACGTCTCCGTTCGGCTTGGGGCAGAGCGCAACTCTAGGGCCAGTACCGGGTGGTGGACTGCCTAGGGTTTGCCCCCGCAGCCGGCTGGATCCTGCGTGGCTCAGCTCACGCCGCGTGAGCGGTCAGCATGGAACTGCGTGCGCCAGGCCTCGAAGCGTCCGGCGTCGAGCGCCTCGCGCATCTCGCGCATCAGGTTCAGGTAATGGTGCAGGTTGTGCACCGTGGCCAGCATGGGCCCGAGCATCTCGCCGCAGCGGTCCAGGTGGTGCAGGTAGGCGCGGCTGAAATGGCGGCAGCAATGGCAGCCGCAGGTCTCGTCGATCGGCCGCTCGTCGTTCTTGTAGCGCGCGTTTCTCAGGCGCAGGTCGCCGAAGCGGGTGAACAGATGGCCGTTGCGTGCATTGCGGGTCGGCATCACGCAGTCGAACAGATCGATGCCGCGGCTCACCCCCTCGACCAGATCCTCGGGCGTGCCCACGCCCATCAGGTAGCGCGGCTTGTTCGCCGGCAGCAGCGGCGCGGTGTGGGCCAGCACCCGCTGCATCTCGGCCTTGGGCTCGCCGACCGACAGGCCACCGATGGCATATCCGGGGAAGTCCAGCTCGACCAGGCGCGCCGCGCTTTCGCTGCGCAGGCTCTCGTACATGCCGCCCTGCACGATGCCGAACAGCGCGTTGGGGTTGTGCAGCCGGTTGAACTCGTCGGCGCAGCGCCGCGCCCAGCGCAGGCTCATCTGCATGCTGGCGTCGGCCTCCTTCTCGCTGGTCAGCCGGCCCTGGGTCTCGTAGGGCGTGCATTCGTCGAACTGCATGACGATGTCGCTGTTGAGCACGGTCTGGATCTGCATGCTGACCTCGGGCGTGAGGAACAACTTGTCGCCGTTGATGGGGGAGGCGAACTTGACGCCCTGCTCGCTGATTCTGCGCATCGCCCCGAGGCTCCAGACCTGGAAGCCACCGCTGTCGGTGAGGATCGGGCGCTCCCAGCCCTCGAAGCGGTGCAGGCCGCCGAAGCGCTGGATCACCTCCAGCCCCGGCCGCAGCCACAGGTGGAAGGTGTTGCCCAGGATGATCTGCGCGTCCATCTCGACGAGATCGCGCGGCATCACCCCCTTGACCGTGCCGTAGGTGCCCACCGGCATGAAGATCGGCGTCTCGACCACGCCATGGTTGAGCGTCATGCGCCCACGGCGCGCGGCGCCCTCCTGGCGCAGCAATTCAAAGTTCAGCATGCCCCGATTGTGGCGAGCCGTCAGGAAGCGCCACGGATACTGGCCGCGCCATGCCGATCCGCCGTCGACACCTTGCCGGGCTCGCCTGGGCCACCTCGGCCGCCTGGGCCACCTCCCCCACCTCCCCCGCCTCATCCGCCCTGGCGGCCGGCAGCGCCGCCCCGACCTGCCCGACGCTGCGCGTCGGTGTGCTGGTCTTTCCGGGCCTGAACCAGCGCGGTCCTGGCGGCCGCATCGAGGGCTTCGACGCCGAGATTGCCGCGGAACTGAGCCGGCGCAGCGGCTGCACCCTGGCCGTCGAGGAATCGAACGCTTCGCGCCTGTGGCCGACGCTCAGCCGCGGCGAGTTGGCCTTGTCGGCCACCCTGGGCTACCTGCCCGAGCGCATGGCGGCGGTGGACTACCTGCTGCTGTTCCGCCTGCGCGGCTTTGTGCAGATGCGGCGCGAACTGGCGCTGCGCATCCCCTCGCAGGCGGCCTTCGACGCCGACCCGACGCTGCGCCTGGGCATCGTGCGCAAGGCGCTGCGTCCCGCCTCGGTGCAGGCCTGGGTCGACGCCTTGGCGGCACAGGGTCGGGTCAGCGAAAGCACGGACAGCGCCAGCCTGCTGCGCGCCTACGAGGCCGGGCGCGTCCACGCCATGCTGGTGTTTGCCGGCTCGATGCGCGACCAGCCTGCCGCCTGGCAGGCCGAGCAGCGCTTCTTTGCCTGGTGGCCCGACTACTGGCAGACCTTCGGTTGGGCCGCCTCGCGCGCAGCAGTGGCAGCCGAGTGGCGTGAACGCCTGCGCGCAGCCGCCGAGGCCGCGCGCAAGGACGGCAGCCTGCAGCGCCTGGCCCAGCGCTACTGGGGCGGCTCCGGCGAGCCGATGTTCGAAGTGCTGGCCGCCCCGCCCGGCTGAAGCGGAAAAATCAGCGCCACTGGCTGCCGCGCGACTGCGGCAGCGACCACCACAGCAGCAGGCCCAGCAGCACCGCTCCGGCGGCCAACTGCTCAACGCCGCCCGGGCCCTGCAGCATCAGCAGCGCCAAGGCCGCGCAGCTGCTGCCCATGGCCAGCAGCTCGGCAGCGCGCGCCGGCGCCGGGTCGCTGCGCGGCGGGCGTCGGCGCCGCAAGGGCAGCGCCGCCATCACGCGCAGGCTGAAGCCGGCGTCGGCCGGCTCGGGGCCGTCGTCGCGCAGCAGCGCGCACCAGTCGCTGTCATTCTTCATGGCGACTTCCAGTCTTGCAGATGCTGTTTGAGCTTGTGACGCGCGCGCAGCACCTGCGTCTTGACGGTACCCAGCGGCAGGCCCAGCACCTCGGCGGCCTCGCCGTGGCTCAAGTCGGCGCCGTAGCACAGCAGCAGCGCGTCGCGTTCGCGAGGGGCCAGCAGCGCCAGCGCGCGCTGCAGGTCCAGGCGGCGGTGCAGCGCCGGCGCGAAGTCGCTGTCCGGCGCATCCTCGGGCGGCGCATCGGCCAGCGGCAGCGGCGCACGCTCGGCGCTCAGGGCGGAGTAGGCCAAGCGCGTCAGCCAGGTGCGCAGGCGCGCCTCGCCACGGAAGCCGGGCAGCGCCCGCCAGGCCTTCACGAAGGCCTCCTGGGCGAGGTCGTCGGCGCGGGCCGCGTCGCCCTGGCAAAGCCGGGTGAGCAGCTTGCGCAGATAGCCCTGGTGCGCCTGCACGAGGCGGGCAAAGGCGGCGCGATCCCCCGCTGCGGCGCGGCGGATGCAGAGCGCTTCCTCGGCCGCATCGGGGTTCACGCCTGCGCGGCTTGCTTGCGTTCGAAGCTCCACAGCAACAGGAAGCCGACGCCCAGGCAGAACGGGATCAGGCCGATGCCCCACAGCCAGGAGTCCGGCTTCATCAGCGCGAACATGCCCATCAGGCCCAGGCCGACGCTGAGGTTGACCACCCCCGGCGTGAGGCTGCGGTTGGGGTTGCTGCGCCGCCGGCTTTCGGTGTGGAAGTCACTGTCGACCTCGGAGGCGCCACTGATCAGCTCGGGCGGGATGGGCTGGCCGGCCTTGGCCAGGATGCGGATGGTCTCGTGGCGCTCGCGCTCGCGGTTCGACTTGGAAACGTAGTGCGCCACGATGGCGACGATCGGAATCATCAGCGCCAGGATGGGGATCAGCAGGGGGAAGTTCTCGCGCAGGATGTCCGGGCCCATGAGGCGCTCCTTGAAAAGGTGGGTGATGCTGCCTTAGAGCGCTCCGCGACGCGATTTGGATTCAACAATGCGCACCGTGCAAACCCTAGGCCACGCCGCGCAGGCCGAAACCCTCGTCAAGAAGAGCCGCTTCCTGGCCTGTGTGGAGCCCTGCGCCGACCGCGCCCAGGCGCTGGTGCGGGTGGCCGAGCTGCGTGCCAGGCACCCGCAGGCCGCGCATGTCTGCTGGGCCCTGCTGGCCGGCGGTCACAGCGCCGCCAACGACGACGGCGAGCCCGGTGGCACCGCCGGCCGGCCGATGCTGGAGGTGCTGCGCCACCAGGACCTGGACGGCGTGCTGGCCACCGTGGTGCGCTACTTCGGCGGCGTCAAGCTCGGGGCCGGCGGCTTGGTGCGCGCCTACGGCGACGCGGTGGCGCAGGCGCTCAAGGACGCGCCGCGCGTGCCGCGCGTGGCGCTGCGCGAGCTGGTCTGCGCGCTGCCCTACGCGCTGGAAGGCGTGGCGCGGCGCCAGATCGAGGCGGCCGGCGCCGAGCTGCTCGACGTGAGCCACCACAGCCTCGTGACCCTGCGCTTCCGGCTGGCGGCCGACGCCGCCGCGGCGCTGCAGGCCGCGCTGACCGAAGCCACCGCAGGCCGCGCAGGCTGGCTTGACGCGCCGGCCTGAGGCCGCGCCCTAACATGCGCGGGTTTTTCCCAGCCCGAGCCCTGCCGTGTCCGCCACCATCCTGCAAGCCATCCCCGTCGGCCAGCGCGTCGGCATCGCCTTCTCCGGCGGTCTGGACACCAGCGCCGCCGTGCACTGGATGCGCGCCAAGGGCGCCATCCCCTGCGCCTACACCGCCCACCTCGGCCAGCCCGATGAGAGCGACTACGACGAGATCCCGCGCAAGGCGCTGGCCTACGGTGCCGAGATCGCACGCCTGGTCGACTGCCGCGCGCAACTGGTGGCCGAGGGCATCGCCGCCATCCAGTGCGGCGCCTTCCACATCAGCACCGGCGGCGCCACCTACTTCAACACCACGCCGCTGGGCCGCGCGGTGACCGGCACGGCGCTGGTGGTGGCGATGAAGGAGGACGGCGTCAACGTCTGGGGCGACGGCAGCACCTACAAGGGCAACGACATCGAGCGCTTCTACCGCTACGGTCTGCTGGCCAACCCGGCGCTGAAGATCTACAAGCCCTGGCTGGACCAGAGCTTCATCGACGAACTGGGCGGCCGCAAGGAGATGAGCGAGTACCTCATCCAGCACGGCTTCGACTACAAGATGTCGGTCGAGAAGGCCTACAGCACCGATTCCAACCTGCTGGGCGCCACGCACGAGGCCAAGGATCTGGAATTCCTCAACAGCGGCATCCGCATCGTCAAGCCCATCATGGGCGTGGCGTTCTGGAAGGACGATGTGGAAGTGAAGGCCGAAGAGGTCAGCGTGCGCTTCGAGGAGGGCGTGCCGGTGGCGCTCAACGGGCGCGAGTTCGCCAACCCGGTCGAGCTGTTCCTGGAGGCCAACCGCATCGGCGGCCGCCACGGTCTGGGCATGTGCGACCAGATCGAGAACCGCATCATCGAGGCCAAGAGCCGCGGCATCTACGAAGCCCCGGGCATGGCGTTGCTGCACATCGCCTACGAGCGCCTGGTGACCGGCATCCACAACGAGGACACCATCGAGCAGTACCGGCTGAACGGCCGCAAGCTCGGCCGCCTGCTCTACCAGGGTCGCTGGTTCGACCCGCAGTGCCTGATGCTGCGCGAGAGCGCCCAGCGCTGGGTGGCGCGCGCCGTGAGCGGCGAGGTGACGCTCGAATTGCGCCGCGGCAACGACTACTCGCTGCTCAACACCGAGAGCCCGAACCTGACCTACGCGCCCGAGCGCCTGTCGATGGAGAAGGTCGAGGACGCCGCCTTCACGCCGGCCGACCGCATCGGCCAGCTGACGATGCGCAACCTCGACATCGCCGACACGCGCGACAAGCTCGGGGTCTACAGCCGCGCCGGGTTGATCGGCGCGGCCTCCGACGGCAGCTTGCCGTTGCTCACGCAGTCCTGATCCGCCGGTCGGCGTCCAGCTCGGCATGGCCAAGGCGACGCCGACCTTTCTGGCCAGCTTCGGGCTGACCGGACTGCGTGCGCTGGCGCAGCGCGGGCTGGACGTCGACGCCTTCGTGCGCGAGTTGCGCCTGCCCCAACCGGTGCCGCAGCGTCTGCCCAGCCGCACCCTGGACGTGGCCATTGCGCTGGCTTTGGAGTGGACGGGGGAATCGTCCTTCGGCCTCGAGGCCGGCGTGTGCTGGCACCCGTCGGACCTGGGTGCCGTGGGATACGCCTGGTTGTCGAGCGATTCGCTTCGCACCGGCCTGCAGCGCATGGCGCGCTACCAGCAGGTGCTGGGTCAGCGCATGGCGGCACGCTGCTTCGACACATCGGACGGCCTGTGCTTCGAATACAGCCATGGTCGTGGCGACAGCGAGGTCGGCCGGGCCATGGCGCGCTTCGAGCTTTCGGTGCTGGCGGCGATGGTGCGGCTGAACCTGGGGGCGGATGCCCGTGCGCTGCAGGTGCAACTGCGGCAGCCCGAGCCCGCCGACCCGCGACCCTTCGAAGACTGTTTCCTGGCGCCGGTCCGTTTTGGGGCGGCCCGGGATGCCATGCTGTTCGCCACAGAGGACGCCGATCGCCCGCTGGCCACCGCGCAGCGCGAATTGGCCAGGGTGTTCGACGAACACCTGTCGCGCGAACTGGCCGCGCTCGACCCTGCGCAATGGGTTGCCCGCTGCAGCGCGTGGTTGCTCGAACGCCTGACGTCCGGCGAGCCCACCGAGATCGAACTGGCCCGCGCGATGGCGATGAGCCCACGCACCCTGCAACGCCGTCTGCGCGAGGAAGGCAGCGGCTACCGAGAGGTGCTGGCCCGCACGCGCTACGGCTTGGCCAAGCGCTACCTCGATGACCCGACGCGCTCGGTGACCGAGATCGCCTTTCTGCTCGGCTTTTCCGAGCAGAGCGCCTTCACGCGCGCCTTTCGCCGTTGGGGCGGACAGTCACCCGGGGCCTACCGGAGGAGCCGGAGTTCATAGGCGGATGTCGACATCCCCCGGCGCCGAGGGGGGCAAGGTGCCGGGCCCGCTGTCGCGCACCTCGTCGAAGGTGGTGTTGCGCCAAGCGGGCTCATGCGCCGCGCCGGCCGGCGGCACCGTGGCTTGCGTTTCCCGCAGACGCTCCGACACTGCCTGAACGCGACGGTAGGCCAAGGCCTTGGCCAGGGCAGCATGCAGTTCGGCCAGTCGCAGGCTGTCGACGGTGCGCAGCAGCGCATGACTCTGACCATCGCGCAACTTGAGGTCCAGGCAGTGCACCCTTGGCGCCCGCCACCAGGCGACGAGAGCCACCAAGCCAAGCGCCGCGGCCGCACCGAACCAGCCCATGGCAATCAGGCCACCCACTGGAAACGCGATCCAGATCAGTCCATGCCTCTTGCTCGAATGGCAGTGCAGGGTGACGATGTGGTCAATGGGCAGCACCGTGCCGTCGCAGTGAACGGCGATGGCGGTCACGCAGTCGGCGTCGCGATCCAGAAAGACCGGTACGCCTGAAGACGAACTGGGGCGAGAGGAGGTCGATGGGAACATGGCCCGATGCTGGGCGATTCCCTTCCCGACAGCTTGACCCTCCCGGCCAAGCGCTTGACCCGAGGCGCCAGGCTCAAGGGACTGCGCTCACGGAGGAATCGCGCTCCAGCCACATCGCGTCCCCATAGCTGAAGAAGCGATAGCGCTGCGCGACGGCGTGTGCGTACAGCGCGCGCATGTGCTCGTAGCCGGCGAAGGCGCTGACCAGCATCATCAGCGTGCTCTTGGGCAGATGGAAGTTGGTGACGAGCGCGTCGACCACCTGAAACCGAAAGCCCGGGCGGATGAAGAGCGCGGTCTCGGCCGCGCCGGCCTGCAGGGTGCCACCCAGGGCGCCGGATTCGAGCGCCCGCAGGCTGGTGGTGCCCACCGCCACCACGCGCCCACCGCGCGCGTGGCAGGCGGCCACGGCATCCACGGTGGCCTGCGGCAGCTCGAAGCATTCGCTGTGCATCTTGTGCTCGTCGAGGTTCTCGCTGCGCACCGGCTGGAAGGTGCCGGCGCCGACGTGCAAGGTGACGCTCGCCCGCGGACAGGGCAGCCGCGCCAGCAGGGCCGCGTCGAAATGCAGCGAGGCGGTCGGTGCGGCCACGGCGCCGGGCTTGTCGGCGAACACGGTCTGGTAGCGGCTTGCGTCTTCCGTGGTGTCGGCGTGGGTGATGTAGGGCGGCAGCGGCACGTGGCCGTGGCGCTCGAGCAGCGCCAGCGGGTCGCCATCGAAGCGCAGGTGGAACAGACTGTCCTCGGGGCCGCAGCGCCCCAGCAGCTCGGCGCCGAAGCGCTCGTCGGCGTCGCCCAGGCGGATGCGGCTACCGGGCTTGGGGCTCTTGCTGGCGCGCAGATGGGCCCACACCTCCTGCGTGCCGGGCAGCAGGCGCTCCACCAGCAACTCCACGCTGCCGCCGCTGTCCTTGTTGCCGAACAGGCGTGCCTTGATGACGCGGGTGTCGTTGAACACCAGCAGGTCGCGCGCGTCCAGCAGGGCGGGCAGTTCGCGGAACACCCGGTCGACGGGCGGCAGGCGGCGACCGTCGAGCAGGCGCGAGCCACTGCGCTCGGCGGCCGGATGCTGGGCGATCAGCTCCGGCGGCAGCGCGTAGTCAAAGTCGGAGAGCGTGTAGTTGCGGTCGGCCATGCCCCGATTGTCCGGGGCAGGCCCGCCGCGCCGGCGCTCACTGGATGCGCCGCACCCAGTAGGTCAGCACCTCGGTCTGCGGGCGCAGGTCGGTATCGGAATAACGGTAGACCGGCAGCACGTTGATGGCGTCGATCACCGGCAGGCCCGAGATGACCTGGCCGAACACCGCATAGCCGCGCTGTACCGGCGTGTAGTCGAGCGCGCTGTTGTCGCGCACGTTGACGAACCACTGCGAGGTGGCGCTGTCGGCGCTGCTGCGGCGCGCCATCGACAAGGTGCCGCGCAGATTGGACAGGCCGTTGTTGTCCTCCAGCGCAATCGGCTGGAAGGGCGAGAGCTTCTCGCGCATGCCGCTGTTGAAACCACCGCCCTGGAACACGAAGTCGCGATCGACCCGGTGCACCAGGGTCTGCGTGTAGAAGTCGCGCGCCACCAGGGCGAGGAAGTTGTTGACCGTCACCGGCGCGTAGCTGTCGTAGAGCTCGAACACCATCTCGCCGCTGCTGGTCAGCATGCACACCACCGGCCAGCGGCTTTGCGCGGCGGCGGCCAGGCCGGCGGTGCTGCAGTTGAGCGTCGGCGGGACGGGCTGCGGGTTGGGGCGCGGCTGCGGCGCCGGCGGCGGGTCGTCCAGCTCGATGACCACACCGCCGCCGCAGGCGGTCAGCAGGGCGAGGGTGGCCAGGGCCAGCAGCGGTCGGAGCGTCATGGTGCAGCAGGCAGTCGCAGGATGCCCGGCAACGCCCGCCCCTGCCCCCCCGTTGACCTTGACGCCTCCCGCTCAGGGCAGCACGACGGCGTCGGTGATGGTGACGTCGACCAGCGGCAGGTCCTGGCTGGTGGCTACCGCACGGATGCGGTCCACCACATCCAGCCCGGCGGTCACCTTGCCGAACACCGCATAGCCGCCGCTGCCGTCGCTGCCGGGGTAGTCCAGCGCCTTGTTGTCCACCGTGTTGATGAAGAACTGGCTGGTGGCGCTGTTGGGGTCCGAAGTGCGCGCCATGGCAATCGTGCCGCGCAAATTGGACAGTCCCTTGTTGCTCTCCAGCACGATGGCTGCACGCGTGGGCTTTTGCACCAACACGTTGGAAGCACCGCGCGCGAAGCCGCCGCCCTGAATGACGAAGTCGCGGATCACGCGATGGAACACCGTGCCAACGTAGAAGCGCTCGTTCACATAGGCCAGGAAGTTGTCCACCGTGGCAGGCGCCTTCGTACGGTCCAGGCCCAGCTCAATCACGCCCAGCGTCGTGGTCAGGCGCACCTTGTGCGTGACGGTGACCTCCACGATGGGGGGAGGAGTCGGGGTCGGAGGGGTGCTGCTGTCGCCACCACCGCCACAGGCCGACAGGGTCAGGGCCAGGGCGGCACCCGCCAGGCTGCGGCGCCGGGTCGAGGAAAAACGCATTTCAGAATTCCAGGTTGTCGATCAATCGGGTGCTGCCCAGGCGCGCCGCGCCGAGCGCCACCAGGGCTTCGCCGTCGCGTGCCGGGCCAAGGTCGTGGCGGCGGCGCAGGGTCAGGTAGTCGGGCTGCCAGCCCCGTGCGGCCAGATGGTCCAGGGCCTCGCCCTCCAGGCGCTCGCGGTCGCGCGCACCGCCCTGCCATGCGGCAATCAGCGCACGCAGCGCGGCACTGAGCTGCAAGGCCTGCGCCTTCTGTTCGGCGCTCAGGTACTGGTTGCGGCTCGACAGCGCCAGGCCCTCGCTGCTGCGCAGGGTTTCGCCGCCGTGCACGGTGATGGGCAGGCCCATCTGCGCCACCATGCGGCGCAGCACCATCAGCTGCTGATAGTCCTTCTTGCCGAACACCGCATGGGCCGGCTGCACCAGGTTGAAGAGCTTGTGCACCACGGTGCAGACGCCGGTGAAGAAGCCGGGGCGGAACTGACCTTCCAGGATGTCGGCCAGCTCGGGCGGCGGCAGCAGCTTGTAGGTCTGCGGCTCGGGGTAGAGCTCGGCCTCATCGGGCGCGAAGACGATGTCGCAGGCCCCTTGCGCCTGCAGCTGCCCACAGTCGGTGTCCAGGGTGCGCGGGTAGCGGTCGAAGTCTTCGTGCGGCAGGAACTGCAGGCGGTTGACGAACAGGCTCACCACCACCGGCGCCTGCGGCGCGACGGCGCGCGCCTGCGCCACCAGGGCCAGGTGGCCGGCGTGCAGATTGCCCATGGTGGGCACGAAAGCAGCCTGCCCGGGCGCGAGCAGCGAGCGCAGCTCGGCCACCGTGTGAACGAGCTTCATTGGAAGGCGTGCAGCGCGTCGTCGGGAAACTGGCCGGCCTTGACCTCGGCGACATAGCGCGCCACGGCCTGCTGGATGCTGGCCGAACCGGCCATGAAGTTCTTGACGAACTTCGGCTTGCGGCCGCTGCCGACGTCCAGCATGTCGTGCAGCACCAGCACCTGCCCCGAGCAGGCCTTGCCGGCGCCGATGCCAATGACGGGCACCGCGCATTCGGCCGTGATCTCGGCAGCCAAGGCGGCGGGAATCATCTCGAACAGCAGCATCTGTGCGCCGGCCGCCACCATGGCGCGCGCCTGCGCCTTGAGGGCTTCGCCGGCCGCCCCGCGCCCCTGCACCTTGTAGCCGCCGAGGGCCGAAACCGTCTGCGGCGTGAAGCCCAGGTGCGCGCACACCGGCACGCCGCGCGCGGTGAGGAAGCGCACGGTGTCCGCCGCCCAGTCGCCCACCTCCAGCTTGACCATGTGCGCGCCGGCCTGCATCAGCTTGAGGCTGCTGTGCCAGGCCTGCTCGGGGCTGGCGTGGTAGGAGCCGAAGGGCAGGTCGCCGATCACCCAGGCGCTGCGGTTGCCGCGTGCCACGCAGCGCGTGTGGTACTCCATGCTGGCCAGGCTGACCGGCGTGGTGGTGGGCTCGCCCTGCAGCACCATGCCCAGGGAATCACCGATCAGCAGGATGTCGACACCGGCCTCGTCCAGCAAGGCGGCGAAGGCGGCGTCGTAGCAGGTCAGCATGGCGATCTTCTCGCCGCTGCGGTGCATGTCCTGCAGGCGATGCAGGGTGATGGGCTTGCGGGTTTCGGCCATGGGAAGTGCCCCGGAACCTCGGAGGGGCGCGCAGTGTAGGCTGCGGCCCCCACACCCTGCCGACCCCAGGCCGAGCCGCCCCCGATGACCCTCACCGAGCTGCGTTACCTGGTCGCGGTGGCCCGCGAGCTGCACTTCGGCCGTGCCGCCGAGGCCTGCCATGTGTCGCAGCCCACGCTCAGCGTCGCCATCAAGAAGCTCGAGGAAGAGCTCGACGTGCGGATCTTCGAGCGCGGCGGCAACGAGGTTTCGGTGACCCCGCTGGGCCAGGAGCTGGTGCGCCAGGCCCAGACGGTGCTGGAACAGGCCGCCGCGATGAGGGAGATCGCCAAGCGCGGCCGCGATCCGCTGGCCGGCCCGCTGCGCCTCGGGGTGATCTACACCATCGGCCCCTACCTGCTGCCGCAGCTGGTGCGCCAGGTCATCGAGCGCACGCCGCAGATGCCGCTGATGCTGCAGGAGAACTTCACCGTCAAGCTGCTCGAGATGCTGCGCACCGGCGAACTGGACTGCGCCATCCTGGCCGAGCCCTTCCCGGACGCCGGACTGGCGCTGGCACCGCTCTACGACGAACCGTTCCGCATCGCCGTGCCGGCCAGCCACCCGCTGGCGCAACGGCACAGCCTGAGCGCCGAGGCACTCAAGCAGGAGACCATGCTGCTGCTGGGCAACGGGCATTGCTTCCGCGACCATGTGCTGGAGGTCTGTCCGGAGTTCGCGCGCTTCGCCAGCGGGGCCGAAGGCATCCAGAAGAGCTTCGAGGGCAGTTCGCTGGAAACCATCAAGCACATGGTGGCCTCGGGCATGGGCATCACCGTGCTGCCGCAGCTCTCGGTGCCGCGCGAGCCGCAGCCCCACCTGCGTTTCCTGGACTTCGCCGACGACCCGCCGCCCAGCCGCCGCGTGGTGCTGGCCTGGCGGCGCAGCTTCACGCGCTACGAGGCCATTGCCGCACTGCGCAATGCCGTGGTGGCCTGCGAACTGCCGGGCGTGCGTCTGCTCAACACCTGAGCGGGCGCCACCGCGCGGGCCTCGAGGGGCTGCAGGACGATGGTGTGGCGGCCCGACCGGCTGACGCGCTCCCAGGCGTCCCTCAGCGTGGCATGCGCCATGAAGACCTGCGCGAGGCTGCCGTCGCGTGCCGCGCGCTGCAGGCCGCGCAGGATGCGTTCGGCCAGGGCCGGCTGGCGCCGGTTGACGAAGAAATAGATCGGTTGGTGGTATCGAACGACCAGCCTCGGCTCGATCACCAGGTCCAGGTCCGCGTGCGCCTGCAGCGCGTCGTCGATCTCGGCGGCGCCCAGCGCCAGGAAGTCGAAGCGGCCGAGCGCCAGCATGCGGAACAGCGACGGGTGCTGGCTGGCCGTCACCACGCGCAGGCCGTTGGCGCGCAGGATCTGCGCGTCGCTCCAGTGGGTGCCCGCACCGGCGCTGAAGGCCCGCAGATCGCGCAGATCGCGCACGCCGCGAAAACGCGGCAGGTCGGCCCGACGCACCAGCAGCAGTCGGTGCTCATTGACGCCCCTGAGCAGGTTGAAGCGCACCGGCAAGAACTCCGCCTCACGCGCCGGCGTGCTGCTGCTCCACAGCACATCGATCTCGCCGGCCGCCAGCATGCGGCGGTAGCGCTCGCGCACCATGCCGCGCCCGCCGACCCACTCGATGTGCGGCTCGCCCGGCGCGTTGCCGCCCTTGCGCAGCGCCAGCCGCAGCACCTCGGCGTAGTAGCCGGCCACGTTGGCGGGCTCGATGAGCGCGGGATCCGGCACCCGCCAGGCCGGCTGGGCGGTCGCCGTGGCGGACAGGGCCAATACCAGCAGCCCGCAACCCCGCCGGGCCAGGCGCCGAACGAAGCGCAGCAACAAAGCAGCCCTCTCTCGCATGTGCCTCCGGTCGCGGTCTCCAAGGCCGGCTCATGGGGCCGACCTGCGAAGCCTAACCGGGGCGATCTGGGCTCAGGCGCCCGGCACAACCCTCCCGCCCGCTCGACACCCGGGTAAGTCCTCCCCCCCGCTCCCCCGAAGCTTGGGGGGCGCACGGTGACCGGAACTCACTATGGTCGCGTTCCTTAACATTTGTGGAGCGCTGGATGACTGCAACTTCGCGCACGAAGCATGTGCTGCTGCTGGCCTCGCTGACCGCCGTGGCCTCGGCCGCCCAGGCCAGCTCCTGGTGGGGCTTCGAGGGCACGTCCCAGAAGGACAACTTCTTCCTCGACGGCGCCTTCCGTCCGCCCGACACCATGGGCGCGGTCGGCACGACGCAGTTCATGGAGATGAGCAACGGCAGCGTCGCCTACTACGACAAGAGCAACGGCAACCTGCTGCTGCGCGAGAAGATGAGCAGCTTCTGGCAGCGCATGGGCATGTCCGGCTCCTCGGGCGACCAGCGCATCCTGTTCGACCACTACACCAACCGTTGGATCGCCAACGGCTTCTGCGCCGCCACCAACGAGATCTGCATCGGCATCAGCGACACCGCCGACGCCCTGGGCACCTGGAAGGCGACCAAGATCACCACGGCGGCGACCAACGTGGCCGACTACCCGACGCTGTCGGTGACGAAGAACGGCGTGCTGATCGGCGTCAACAACTTTGCGCCCAGCTTCACCGGCACGACGGTGTTCAGCATTCCGAAGTCCGACCTGTTCGGCGGCGCTCCGACGGTGGCCAATATGTCCACCTTCACCACGGCGGCGGCGGGTGCCGACCGCGGCTTTGCCATCCAGGGCGTGACGAACTGGAGCAACGAGACCGGCAACGCGCACAACGTGTTCACGGTCAGCCGCGACCAGTTCGATGTGCTGGCCTACCGCGTCAACGGCGTCAACGCCGCCGGTGCCACGCAGACCGCGGTGGTCGACCTCAACCAGGCCAGCTACACCTTCAACGGCAAGGGCCGCCAGCCCGACACCCTGCCGGGCGCCGCCAACAACAGCAGCAACCGCCTGGTGGACACCCTGGACGACCGCGTGTCGGCCAGCGTGGTGCAGGTCGACAACAAGATCTACGGCATCCACACCGTCACGCCCAACGGCGGCGCGTTCACCGAGCTGCGCTGGTATGTGCTCGACGCCACCACCTTCGCGACGCTGAGCAACGGCACCATCGGCGGCGGCAACTTCGATTACTACCAGGGCTCCATCGCTGTCAACGCGGCGGGCAACGCCGTCATCGCCTACAACCGCTCGGGTTCGCAGACCGGTGACGGCGACGCCGACGGCAAGGCCGACGGTCGCATCACCTTCGCCGGCCTGCAGATGAAGGTCACCGGCAACACCCTGACGCAGGTGGGCAACGAGATGGTGTTCCGCGTCAGCGACGTCGGCGACTACCGCTGCGGCGCCCGCACCACCGTCGACACGGCCTGCCGCCAGCGCTGGGGTGACTACGCCGCGGTCACCTACGACCCGACCAACGCCAACACCTTCTACGCCATCGGCGAGTACGCGGCCGACTGGGCCGACTACAGCGGCGCGCAGAACGGCTCGCTGATCCGCGCCAACTGGCACACCTACGTCGCCGTGGTGTCGGTGCCGGAGCCGGGCACCTACGCCATGCTGGCGCTGGGCCTGGTGGCGGTGGGCGCGGTGTCGCGTCGTCGTCGGGTGCCGGCATGAGCTCGGCGCGCCTTGCTGCGGCAGGCGCGCTGGCGTTGACGGGCCTGTGCGCAGGCCCGTCGGCGCTGGCGGCGCTGCCGCCTTCGGCACCGGAGGTGTGCTCGCACACCGTGCTGTCGATCCTGCCGCCGCCGGCCTGCATCGGTTCCTTCGTCGGCGGGCTGGACGGCAGTGCGGATGAGACCGACCTGTTGCAGGCCACCTGGGGACAGGACTTCGTGTTCGCGGGCCGCAGCGACGAGGCGGGCTTCGGCCCCTTCGCCAGCAACCCGCAGGTGGCCTTCAACGGCACCCTGGCTTTCGACGAGCCGCAGATGGGCCAATTCGTGCTCGGTCTGGTCAGCGCCGGCAAGCACAGCTACTACCTGGTGAACACCAAGCGTCGGGTCGGCGGTCTGTCCTTCGACAGCCTGGAGGGCGTGGCCACCACCCCGCAGGGCAACCCGTTCTCGCTCGACTACGCGGTGCTCTACGTGGTGGCCAACCCGGTCCCCGAACCCGCGCCGGCGCTGTTGCTGGTGGCAGGCTTGGCGGCTTTGCGCCTGCGCAAGTCGGCAGCGCAGCGGGGCGGTCGCGCTTGAGTGTGACGATGGGCGCCATCGCCTTGGGCGTGGTGCTCATCGGTCCGGTCTGCCCGGGGCCTGAGATCGAGGGGCGTCCCTGCCCACCGGTGCCCTGGGCCGGCGTGCGCGTGAGCGTGACGCCCGAGGGCGCGGCCGATGGCCGCCGCTCTCACGAACTGCTGACCGACGCGCAGGGGCGCTTCGCCGCCGAGCTCGCCGCCGGGCGCTGGCGCGTCGAGGTGCTCGCGGGCAAGCCCACGCGCTGTCCCTCCCTGCTGCTGGACCTGCCGCATGCGGCCGGTGCGCCGCTGCCCAGCATCGAGTGCGACAGCGGGCGGCGCTGAGTTCCGGCGACGCGGGGGAAAAAGAGACGCCTCTGCGGCACGGGAACAAAAAAGGGGCGCCTCGCGGGCGCTGAAACGAAAAGGGGCGCCTCGCGGCGCCCCTGGTCTTTCCGCCTTTCGGCTTACTTGAACTGGTAGGACGCGGTTGCGTACCAGATCCGGGTGCGCGGATCGGCAAACGAGCCGGCGAAGCCCGCGGCGTGCGAACCGTAGCTCGACGAGGCCACGAACGGCGGCTCCTCGTTGGTCACGTTGCGTGCGCCCAGGGTCAGCTTGAGGTCCTTGAAGCCTTTGTAGCTGACGGCCAGGTTCCAGCGGCTGGTGTCCTTGACGTTGTAGGGCTCGTTCACCCCGAGGTTGGTGTCGACCACGGCGGCCGACTCGGTCCAGCCCTTTGTGAAGACGTTCTCCAGCGCCACGTTGAAGTCGCCCATCGTCCAGTCGAAGGCCAGCGTGTGCTGCCATTCGGGCACCGGTGCGTTGCCGCCCAGGCTCTTGCCCACATAGTCGGTGAAGGGCTCGCCCTTGCCGTTTTGCAGGTCATAGGTCATGACGCGCGTGCCGGTGTAGCTGACTCCCAGCTTGCCCAGATCGCCCAGCTTGAAGCTGGTGCGGATGTCCAGGTCCAGGCCGGCGGTCTTCAGCTCGCCCAGGTTCTCCACCGGCGTCTCGATGTACGAGATGAAGCCGGCACTGGTGCGCTTGACACGGCTCTTGTAGCGCTCATACAGACCCGGCTCGGCCATCAGGGTGTCGCCGGTGATGACGCCGATCTGGTCGCGCTTCTGGATGTTCCAGTAGTCGAGCGACATCACCACGTCGCGCATCGGCTCGAAGACGATGCCGGCGGTGAACTGGCGGCTCTTCTCGGGCTTCAGGTTGGGGCTGCTGGACAGCTGCACGTTGAACTGGGTGTTGCACAGCGGGCTGTCGGCCTGGCCAGCCGGGCAATCCGGGTCCACCTGCGGGTCGGCCGTGTTGGTGTTGGACACCGGGCTGTTCACGTCCCACAGCGTGGGGGCGCGGAAACCCGTGCCGGCGCTGGCACGCAGCAGCAGCTGCTTGCTGGGCTGGTAGCGCAAACGCACCATCGGGTTGAAGCTGCCGCCAAAGTCGCTGTAGTGGTCGTAGCGCGCCGCCACGGTCGCCTCCAGTTCCTTGGTGAAGGGCAGGGCCAGCTCGCCGAACACCGCGTAGACGTTGCGGCTGGCGCTGGTGGCGGGCACCGAACCCTCGCCACCGATGTGCGAACCGAGCGAGTACCCGATATTGACCGGTCTGTCGTCGGCCTTGTCCTTGCGGAAGTCGGCGCCAAGGGCCAGCGCCATCGCGCCGCCGTCCATCTGCATCAGCTCGCGGCTGGCCTTGACGTCGGCCACCAGGGTGGTGGCCTTGGACTTGCGCACATTGCCCTTGAGCTGCGCGGCGTCGAGCAAGGCCACACCGGCGGCGTCGTTCGGGCCGAAGGGGTTGACATTGCCGGTGGCCAGCGCGGCCAGATAGGGCTCCTGCAGCAGGTAGCCCTCGTAATTCAGGCTGCCGCGCGCCTGCGCCAGGTTCAGCGCCGTGTCCACGTCCCAGCCACCCATCAGGGTGTTGGCACCGATGACGAAGCGGTACTGCTCGTTGGTGTTGTCACTGACGCGGTTGCCGCGGTCCAGCGAGCGCGTCGCCACCTCGGTGAACTTGCGACCCGCGCCGTCCACGAAGGAAACGTAGTCGGCCTCGGTGTAGCCCAGGCGGTCGAGCAGCGCGCGCGGGAAGTAGCGGCTGTCGATCGGCATCACCATGCGCGGGTAGTTGCCGTCGGCGCCGACGCGCATCGCCGAGCCGTCGAGCGGCGAGGGCGCGGCGCGGCCGGTGGTGTGGTTGCGGGCGATCGAGGTCTCGAAGAACCAGTTGGTATCGGCGTCGACCTTGAAGGTGCCGCGCGCAAAGATGTCGGTCTTGGTGCTGTCGGGCAGGTTGTCCAGCATCGCCGCGTAGATGGCGCGGCAGCGCTTGGCGTTGTCGCTGCCGTTGGGCGTCGGACCCGCCACCTGGACGACGGTGTTGGCCGGATCGCAGGCCGCCATATTGGCGCCCGGATTGGCGTAGGCCCCCGGCGAGACGCCGATGTCCATCAGGCGGCCCGGGTAGGCACGGAACGAGGTCGGGGGGATCGAACCCGGCACCTCGGTGGCGTGGCGCCAGTACCAGCCCTGCTCGGCCGCTTCCAGGCGCGTCTGCTCCTTGATGTTGGCGGTGACGAGCAGGTTGTAGCCGTCGCGGCCCAGGTCGCCCATGCCGAAGGCCAGCGAGCCGCCATGCTCCTTGCCGCCCTTGCTCTCTTCGGGGTCGGAGTAACGCAGCGTCAGCTCGCCCTTGTTGTAGTCCTTGCGGGTGATGAAGTTCACCACGCCGCCCACGGCGTCGGTGCCGTACACGGCCGAGGCGCCGTCACGCAGCACCTCGATGCGCTCGATGGCGGCGAAGGGGATGCTGTTCAGGTCCACCGCGACCGAGCCGCCGATGGAACCGAAGGGGTGGCCGGCCAGACGCCGACCGTTGAGCAGCACCAGGGTGCTGTTGGCGCCCAGGCCGCGCAGGTTGGCGTTGCTGGTGGCGTAGCCGGCGCCCTGCGTGGAGTCGGCCAGCATGCCGGACATGGCCGAGACGCGGCGCAGGATGTCCTCGACGTTGGTGGCGCCGCTCTTTTCGATCTGGTCGCGGCTGATGACGCTGACCGGCATGGCGGTCTCGGCCGACAGGCGCTTGATGGACGAGCCGGTGACAACGATGCGCTCGAGCGACTGCTGCGCCGGCTGTTGCTGGGCCATGGCCGGCAGCGAGCAGACGCCGGCGCAGGCCAGAGCCAGCGCCAGGCGGGTGGTGCGGTGATGCATGGGAGATATCTCCAGAGGGCGCGGGGTCGCCGACTGAGCATCCGACGTGCCCATGGCCGCGGCGCGGCCGTTGACCCCAAACGTGGCGTGCATTCTGTTCACGCCTTGTCCAATCGGACCCTGCTGGAAGTCAGGTGTGTTGCGCAGCCGCAGCAACGGAGTTACCCGTGGTTACAGGGTCTTGCGGGGCGGCGTTTTACAGCGGCCGAAACGGACCGGCCTAAATCGCCGCCGCCGCCTCGGTGCCCTGGCGGATGGCGCGCTTGGCGTCGAGCTCGCCGGCCTCGAGCGCACCGCCGATCAGCGTGACGGCGATGCCGGCCTCGCGCAGCGGCGCCTCCAGTTCGCGCACCGGCTCCTGCCCGGTGCACAGCACGATGCTGTCGGCCTCGATCAGCTCGCCGCCCTCGCCGCTTTTTCCACCCCCGTCGCCCCAGGTCACGAACAGGCCCTCGGGCGTGATGCGCTCGTAGTTGGCACCGCCGCGCTGCTCCACATGGCCCATCTTCAGCATGGCGCGGTGGATCCAGCCGGTGGTCTTGCCCAGCGTGCTGCCGGGACGGCCGTTCTTTCTCTGCAGCAGCGTGAGCTTGCGGCGCGGGCTGGCGGGTTGCGGCTGGGTGAGCCCGCCGGCGTGCTCGGCCGGGTCGGCCACACCCCAGTGGCGGCGCCAGGCGGCGGCGTCGAGCGTCAGGCTGTGGCCGGCCTCGAGCAGGTACTCGGCGACGTCGAAACCGATGCCGCCGGCGCCGACGATGACGACGCGCTCGCCGACCGTCTTGGCGCCCGACAGCAGCTCGGCGTAGCTCAGCACATGCGGCAGCTCCTGACCGGGGATCTTCGGGATGCGCGGCTTCACGCCGCTGGCCAGCAGCACGGCGTCGAAGCCCCGCAGGGTCTCGGCCGTGGCGCGGGTGTCGAGCTGCAGGTCGACGCCGCTGGCCCACAACCGGTGCGTGAAGTAGCGGATGGTCTCGCTGAACTCCTCCTTGCCGGGAATCTGGGCGGCGAGCTTGAACTGGCCGCCGATGGCGCTGCTGGCCTCGAACAGGGTCACCGCGTGGCCGCGCTCGGCGGCGGTGCAGGCGGCGGCCAGGCCGGCCGGGCCGGCGCCCACCACCGCCACCTTCTTGCGCGCCGGCGCGGGCTGGATGCGCAGCAGGGTCTCGTGGCCGGCGCGCGGGTTGACCAGGCAGCTGGCGACCTTTTGCTGGAACACATGGTCCAGGCAGGCCTGGTTGCAGGCGATGCAGGTGTTGATGGCGTCGCGGTGGCCCAGGCGCGCCTTCTTCACCCAGTCGGCGTCGGCCAGGAAGGGCCGCGCCATGCTGACCATGTCGGCCGATCCGTCCGCCAGCACCTGCTCCGCCGTCTCGGGCATGTTGATGCGGTTGCTGGTGACGACCGGCGTGGCGATGCCCTCCTGGCGCAGCGCATCGCGCAGCTTCTTGGTCACCCAGGCGAAGCCGGCGCGCGGCACGCTGGTGGCGATGGTGGGGATGCGCGCCTCGTGCCAGCCGATGCCGCTGTTGATCAAGGTCGCGCCAGCCCGCGAGACGGCGCGCGCCAGGGTCAGCACCTCGTCCCAGCTCTGGCCCTGCGGCACCAGGTCGAGCAGGCTCAAGCGGTAGATGAGGATGAAGTCGGGCCCGACCGCCTCGCGCACGCGCCGCACGATCTCCACGGGCAGGCGCATGCGGTTCTCGAACGCACCGCCCCAGGCGTCGCTGCGGCGGTTGGTGGCCAGCGACAGGAACTGGTTGATGAAGTAGCCCTCCGAGCCCATCACCTCGACGCCGTCGTAACCGGCCTCGCGGGCCAGCACCGCGCAGCGCACGAAGGCGGCGATCTGCCGCTCGATGCCGCGCTCGCTCAGGGCCCAGGGCGTGAAGGGCGAGATCGGCGCCTTCAGCCGCGAGGGCGCGACGGCGAACGGGTGGTAGCCGTAGCGACCGGTGTGCAGGATCTGCAGCGCGATCTTCGATCCTTCGGCATGCACGGCGTCGGTGATGGGGCGGTGGCGCTGCGCCGCGCCGCGCGTCGACAGGGTGCCGGCGAAGGGCTTGGTCCAGCCCGCCACATTGGGTGCGTAGCCGCCGGTGACGATCAACCCCACCTCGCCGCGCGCGCGCTCGGCGAAGTAGGCCGCCAGGCGCTCGGTGTGGGCGCGGCTGTCCTCCAGCCCGGTGTGCATGGAGCCCATCAGCACGCGGTTGCGCAACTGCGTGAAGCCGAGGTCGAGGGGGGCGAGGAGGTTCGGGTAGGCGCTCATGCCGGCATGCTAGACACTCGTCCCTCGACCCCTCTCTCCAGAATCGCCATGGACAAACCCTCGGTCTCGCGCGTCGTCGGCTTGGGCGGCGTCTTCCTCAAGGCACGCGATCCGCAGGCGCTGCGCGCCTGGTACCGGCTGCACCTGGGCCTGGACATCGACGAGGCCTACGGCGGCTGCACGCTGCCGCTGAACGACCCGCCACAGCCCGGGGCTTGCTCGGTGTTCAGCATCTTCGGCGAGGACAGCCGCTACCTGGACCCCAGCCCGAAGCCCTTCATGCTGAACTTCCGCGTCGCCGACCTGACGGCCGTGCTGGCCCTGCTGCGCGCCGAGGGCTGCGCGGTCGACGCCAAGGAGGAGCGCAGCGAGTACGGCAACTTCGGCTGGGTCATGGACCCGGAGGGCCATCGCATCGAGCTGTGGGAGCCGCCGGCCGCTGGCAGCACCCCAACGTAGAGGTGCCGCTTGCGGCCCCTCCCTTCATCCCAACAACTCCGCCCAGCGCTGTTCGCGGATCAGCCGCTCCACATGATCCGCAACCTGCACGGCCTGAAGCAACTCGGCCTCGCCCAAGGGCGGCGCGCTGGGGCAGGCCTCGGGATCGGAAAGACACTGGATCAGCGCTCGGAAGGAATCGGGTTCCATGCGCTGCCCGCTCAGTCGCTCGTAAAGGCGATTCAAGACGAACCGAAGTTGCTGCCGTTCCAGTGCTTGCAGCGCCGGTACGGCCTGCTTGGCCGGGCCCGGATACCTCAGCCATTTGTCGAGCGCGACAAAGTAGCGGACCGGATTCGACAGCATCTGGATGACCGCTTGGTCGTGTTCAATCCGGGCGGCGGCTTTGCTGGGCCTTGAGCTTACCCGTATCGCCAGAGAATCCTGGACGTTGATATGGCGTTTCCGATAGGCTCGATACTCTTCGAGGGACCCTGGGCCGCAGTATTCAAGCACAGTCCTTCCGGCCGCCTGCGCGTCCCGGATGAGCCGCTGTGCGAGCTCCGGATCATTCGGCGCAATGAATTCAGGAAATCTTTGGCGGCCCTCAAAATACTTGGCAACTCCGCACGCCACTGTCGCGTTGACCGCCTCATAACGCTCTTCGGGATCGAGCGAACCTGCAGCGCGCCGGAGCAATTTGTCCAGGGGCTCTCGAATTGTCGCGGCCCCTTTGAATGATGAGTCAAGACGGACCGAAGGGGGTGCTGACGCCGTTGTGGAGCTCACACTCGCGCGGATTTCCCTGTCGCCTGCAACATCCGAAGCGGGACGGGGAGGGGCCTGCGATGCAACGATTCCAACACCATGATTCGCCACTTGGTCGTGAGACCCAGGCAAGCCCCACAAGGCGAATGCAATCGAAGCGATAACTAGACAGGCGAAGATCCCGAAAGCAAGCCTTGGATACACGATCAAGGAGCCTCGCAGTAGGCTTCTTCTCTTGGGGTGTCAACCTTATATTTTTGGTCAGGCATTCTGTAGCGACAAGCCGAAACCGCCGATACTCCCTTGATAAAGTAGGTATACCAAGGCATCCGCTCCAACACAAAAACGATGCAGGCGGCCTGAGCCCGTGCGACGAAGGTAGAGGTGCCGCTTGCGGCCCCTCCCTTCATCCCAACAACTCCGCCCAGCGCTGTTCGCGGATCAGCCGCTCCACATGATCCGCAACCTGCACGGCCTGAAGCAACTCGGCCTCGCCCAAGGGCGGCGCGCTGGGGCAGGCCTCGGGATCGGAAAGACACTGGATCAGCGCTCGGAAGGAATCGGGTTCCATGCGCTGCCCGCTCAGTCGCTCGTAAAGGCGATTCAAGACGAACCGAAGTTGCTGCCGTTCCAGCGCTTGCAGCGCCGGTACGGCCTGCTTGGCCGGGCCCGGATACCTCAGCCATTTGTCGAGCGCGACAAAGTAGCGGACCGGATTCGACAGCATCTGGATAACCGCTTGGTCGTGTTCAATCCGGGCGGCGGCTTTGCTGGACCTTTCGCGTACCCGTATCGCCAGTGAATCTTGCGTGTTGATATTGCGCCTCGAATAGGAATGCGGGTCTTCAACAGATCCTTCAGCACAATATTTGGCGATTCGGGCGCTGGCTGATTGAACGTCCTCAATCAAACGCTGTGCCAGCATGGGGTTCCCCGGCGCCACCCATTCGGGATCTAGTTTTTGGCCTTCACGCCGTTTGGCCAGAAAGCAAGCGACGACCGCATCAGTTGCCTGAGAGCGTTCTTCAGGATCGATCGAACGTGCGGCACGTCGAAGCAACTCGTCCAAGGGCTCGCGAAGGGTGGCGGCGCCCTTCATTCTTGGCTCCGGACGGCTCAACGCGGATGCCGGCGCTCCCTGTGCTGGACGGCTTTCGACCCGACGATTGTCTGAATCTTCCGGCGCAATATTGGTGGAAGTCGGTGTAACCAGACTAACTGCAGAGGCGGCGCCTCCATACTGAACTTCAGTCCGTTCCAGATAAAAAATGAGTAGCGCCGACGCAGTTACCGCAAGCGCAACGACGATTAGAGCCATCCAGCGAGGCTGCAGTCGCACGCTCACGGGGCCTTACAGTAGTATTCTTGTTTCGGGTTGGCCGCTTTGTCGTACTGATTGGCCTCCCTGATCTGGCATGCCCCAATTGCGGCAGTTCCCTTTGCAAAATAGGTCCACCAAGGCATTCGCTCCAGCACATAGCCCACACAGGCAATTTGCGCCCTTGCTGTGTAAGTGCTCGGGTCTTCTCCATAATTTAGACAGGGATCCTCAAATTCCTCTTCGATGGCTTTCGCCACATTTCTGGCATCTTCGACACGGAAGACCTCCGCCGCCACCGGAAAACCCATGGTCTGAATCAGGATGTACGTATCGAAAGGTGAGTAATAGCCGGACGCACACCCACGGGTCACGCACACGCGATAACCGGGTCGGGTCGCCGTCACGACGATCCGATCGAGCTGACCCGTCTGCGAGTTGTATTCAAGCGTGTTGACGAGTACGGTGCCGAGTTCCACCTCGCCACACAAGGGATCGATGCGGGGCTTATCGCCCTTGTCCCGATGGGGACCGTCCAGCGGAGGCGTTAACCCCCCCCCGCCAAGCCCGGGGCTTTCTGGCCCTGTTCAATGATCGTGTCACTGCCACAAGCGATGGCAGCGGGCGAGCTCGTCAAAGCGAGCATCGCCACGAATATCAGGCACCAAGGATTCAGTTTCATTTGCAACGGCGAGTTTTGACAAAACCGCCGCATTGTGCTTATTGAACCCGGGTAACCCTTGGGGATTTACGCCCATGTTGCCACTCGCCCTCACTGTGTGTGTTTTGGCAAGCAGGGCTCTGCAGGCGTCGAACCCGTTGGCTTGGGCCTGTCCCAACCCAGAGCCGCCCTCGGCCGACGCAGGTTCGAGACCGAGGGCGCACCGGCACGCGCCGGGGCTTGATGCGCCGACCCGTGCGGTGGGGTCGGCGCTGCACCGCCGAGCGCTCAGTGCTTGTAGCGCAGCTCCAGGTAGTACTGGCGGCCGCTGGAGTCGACCTTCTGCGGCTCCAGTTCGCTGTAGCGGTACTGGGCGCGCGCCGGGTTGGTCAGGTTGGTGCCGCTGAAGCTGAGTTGCAGCGCCTTGCTGATGTTCCAGTTGGCATGCAGCGCGACGTTGGTCACGGGAGCCTGGATGGTCGGGGCGGTGGGCATCTGCTGGCCGTTGATGGTCGACAGGCCCTGGCTGTTGGCGGTCGGCGCCGGCGCGGTGGTGGTCATCACGTAGTCGCCGCGGTAGTTGGTCAGCAGGCGCACGCTGAACAGGTCGTTCTCGTAATAGAAGCCGAGGTTGCCGGCCTTGCGGCTGGCGCCGGGCATGGGCCGGCCGTCCTCCACCGTGGTGTCGGCCAGGCTGGCGTTGGCGGTGACGCCGAAGCCCCCCCACAGCGGCTGCTCCCAGCCCAGCTCCCAGCCCTGGATGCGCGCGCGCTGCTGGCTGGCGGTGTTGATGAAATAGGTCTTGGCCGTGTTGTCCACCGGGTCGGTCAGCTCGATGGTCTCGCCCTGGCGCACCGCACCGGTCTTGGCCAGGCCGCGCAGCAGGCTGTCGAAGAAGCTCAGCTGCAGCAGCGAGCGCTTGGCGTAGAACCAGGCCAGCGACAGGTCGGTGTTGTGCGCCGTCATCGGCGACAGGCTGGGGTTGGGGCCGTTGACCGAGCAGCCCTGCGCATTGCAGGTTTGGCCGGTGAAGCCGACGCCGTAGATGTTGTAGTTCTGCCGGCCGAGGGTCTTGCTGATGCCGAGTCGCACGATGACGTCCTCGATCGGCTCCCAGCGCAGGTTCATGCTGGGCAGCAGGTGGTCGAAGGTGCGGTAGGTCGGCACCTTGTAATAGGTGGTGCCCTGGGCCGGGTTGAAGGGCACGCCCTCCAGGTAGCTGGTGCCGTCGCTGGCGGTGTTGATGGCGGTGGGGAAGCGCGCGCAGGGCACCACCGGCTTGCCGGGCTCGATCTTGTTGCAGATGGTGGCCGAGACCGGCGTGGCGATCTGCGCGTCGACCTCGGTGCGCACCAGGCGCAGGCCGAGGTTGCCGCTCCAGCGACCGGCGTCGAAATTCTGCTGCGCGTAGAAGGCAGTCTGGCGCTCCTTCATCTCGATCTCACCGGCCACACGGCGGTCGAACTCGGGCGAGACGTTGCGGAACTGCGTGCCGATGTAGTCGATGACGGCCTGGCGCGGGTAGTAGAAGCCGGTGGTGTCGAAGCTGCCCCCCAGGCCGCTGCCGAAGTCGGCCGGGAAGCCGACCGCCAGGCTCGGGTCCGGCCCGGTCAACGTGCTGCTGCGCAGCGAGGGCGCCCAGCGGTAGAGGTTGCGGCGGTGGTCGGCGCGGCGCGCACCGAAGTCCAGGCTGTCGAGCACGCCGTCGTCCTGCTTGTAGCTGGCGTCGACCGCCCAGCTGGTCTCGCTGTCGACGGTCTTGACGCTGCTGGCGCCGCGGCTGATCAGCGCGTAGCCGCTGCCGTCGGGGTTGCGCACCGGCAGGTTGGCGCCGGCGCCCAGGTACTCCATGAACGGCGCCTGGTCGACGTCGCGCAGCGCGTAGCGCACGCCGGTGCCGTAGCGCGCGTAGGTGATGCCCTGGTCGAGGTTGGTGCGGCCCACGCCCTTGGTGGTCGAGAGCAGGCCCTTGACCACCATCTTGCTGTTGGGGCGCCAGGTGGCGTCGAGGTCGAGGAAGCCGCTGCTGGCGCTGGCGCCGTTGCGCACGAAGCCTTCCATGTTGCCGATGTACTGCGGCGTGGTGCCGTCAGGGAACACGATGTCGGCGCTGCGCAGCACGTTCAGGGTGTGGCCGTAGACCGTGGTCTCCTGCGCGATGACCGGGTTCTTGATCTGCGCGTAGACGCGCTGGCCCCCGCTGTTGGTGAAGGGCGAGCTGCCGCCGGTGGTGCCACCCCAGCCCAGCAGCATCGAGTACATGGCGCCCGAGTAGAGGCGGCCGTAGTTGTTGCCGCCCATCTCGGAATAAAAGCCGGTGGCGCCGACCTCGAGTTCCTTGGACAGGCGCGCCTGCAGCGCCAGCATGGCGCCCTTCCTGTCGCGCACGCCCTCGACGAACTCGCTGGACATCGAGCCGGGCATGCGCACGCCGTTGAGGTCGGAGGCCTTCAGGCCGGTGCCGGCCAGCGAGGCGTCGGTGATGCCCAGCATGGTGCTGGTGTTGATGACGTCCCAGCCGCTGCTGGTGCCGTAGGCGAAGCGCGAGGCCGAGTCGCGCCGCACATAGCGCTTCTCCTTGAAGACCTGGGCGATCACGCCCAGGCTGTCGGCCTCGTTCTTCCAGTTGAAGCTGGCGTTGAGCTGCGGGCTGGTCTTGTCGGGCAACGTAGCGTGCACCAGGCCGATGCTGGCGAAGGCGCCGAAGCGCTCGCGCTGTTCAAGCGGCTTGCGCGTCGTCACGTTGATGGTGCCGGCCAGGCCGCCGTCGGCGATATTGGCCTGCGAGGTCTTGTAGACCGTGGCCTTATTCAGCACCGAGCTGGGCATCAGGCTCAGGCTGGTCGAGCGGCTGCTCGAGCCCTGGTCGGAGATGTACCAGTCGCCGCCGCTCACCGTGTGGCCGTTGAACAGGATCAGCGACATGTCCGGGTTGGTGCCGCGCATCGACACCTTCTCGGCCTCGTCGTAGTCGGTGCGCACCGCCACACCGGGCACGCGCTGAAGGCTGTCGGCGAGGTTCTTGTCGGGCATCTTGCCGACCTCGAGCGCGGTGATCACGTCGACGTTGGCGCCGGCGTTGCGTTTGTCGATCAGCGAGCGCTCCAGCGTGGCGCGGATGCCGGTCACCACCACCTTGTCGAGCTCGGCCGAGGGCTTGGGCGCATTGGCCTGCTGGGCGAAGGCCGGCAGGCCGATGAGGGCGGCGGCAAGGGCGACGGGGGTGAGGCGACGGCTCGGCATGGCGGGTCTCCAGGGGTCGGCGAAAACGGCCATTGGAGACCCGCAGCAACGCGCCGTCAGCGTGCTGTTGCGCGCCGGCACATAGCGATGCGGCGGCCGGCCATGAAGGCCGGTTATCGCCACCGCCCTACATTGCCGGCCATGCTGACCCGCCTGCCCTGGCTCGCGCCGGCCGCCTTCATCCTCATCTGGTCCTCGGGCTATCTGGCGGCCCGGGCGGCCGCGCCGCATGCCGACGCGCTGACCTTTCTGAGCTGGCGCTATGCCGGCGTGGTGCTGCTGATGCTGCTGCTGGCGCAGGCGGCGCGCGCACCCTGGCCCGGGCGCCGCGACGCCGCCTGGCTGGCGCTGGCCGGCCTGGGCATCCAGGCGCTCTACCTGGGCGGTGTCTGGGTGGCCGTTCGCCAGGGCATGAGTGCCGGCCTGGTGGCGCTGATCGTCAACCTGCAGCCGGTGCTGGTGGCGGCCTGCGCGCCGTGGATCGGCGAACGCGTCACGGCGCGCCAGCGCGTCGGCGTGCTGCTCGGTTTCATCGGCGTGGCCGCGGTGGTGGCGCACAAGCTGGCCGGCGCCGAGCTGGCCCTGCTGCCCGTGCTGCTGGCCTTGCTGGCCCTGGCCGGCATCAGCGCCGGCACCCTGCTGCAGAAGCGCTTCGTGCCGCAATTTGACCTGCGCACCGGCCAGGTCATCCAGTTCAGCGCCGCACTGCTCGTCACGCTGCCGCTGGCTTGGATCAGCGAACCCATGCGCATCGTGTGGAACCCCGCGACGCTCGGCGCCATGGCCTGGAGCATCGGGGTGCTGACCGGCTGCGGCATCTCGCTGATGTTCTGGATGCTGCGTCACGGCCAGGCCACCGCGGTGACCAGCACCCTGTACCTGGTGCCCGGCGTGACGGCACTGATGGCCTGGGCGATGTTCGGCGAGACGCTCACGCCGCTGGCGCTGGCCGGTATGGGACTGTCCTTGTCGGGCGTCTACCTCGTTGTGAGCAAACCATGAATCTGATCGACACGCTGCGCATCCAGGCCCATGCCAACCGGCTGATCAACCTGCGCCTGCACCGCGCCATGGCCATGCTGCCGGACGCCGATTTCCACGCACCGCGTGTCGGCTTCTTCCCAAGTCTGGCGGCGACCCTGAACCACATCCTGGGCGTGGACCTGTACTACGTGGCCTGTCTCGAAGGCGATCCGGGTGCGGCGCGCAGCTGGCAGGCGTTCGTGCCCGCTGCCCGCGTGAGCGAACTGGCCGGGCGCCAGGCGGCGGTGGACGAGCGCTTGATCGCCGCCGCAGCGCTCGACCCCTCGCGCGAGGTGCAGATGCCGCGCCACGACCATCTCCAAATCGACCGTGCCGGCTGCGTGCTGATGCACCTCTTCATGCACCAGCACCACCATCGCGGCCAGGCCCACGCCATGCTGAGCGGCAGCGGCATCGCGCCGCCGCAACTCGACGAATTCATGATGCCCAGCGAGTCCCATCTGCGCGCCGATGAAATGGCGTTGCTCGGCTGGCACGAGGCCGAGGTCTACCGCGCCGGCTGAAGCCGGGCGCGATGGCGCCCACGGCCCGCGCCATCCCCGCGACCCCGTCGACTCGCGCCGCCAGCACCGGCTTCTGGCCGCCACGCTCAGGGCAGGCGCTTGAACATCCAGCTGGTGGGCCCCAGCGTGGCGTCGGCCTGCTCGGCGTAGTCGGGCATCACCCCGCAGAGCTGCCAGCCCAGGCGCTGGTAAAGCCGCTCGGCGGCGCTGCCGGTGTTGGTGTCGAGCACCAGCAGGCGCTTGCCCAGCGCACGCGCCTCGGCCTCAAGGGCGCGCAACAGCGCCTCGGCCAGGCCGCGGCGGCGCGCATCAGGGTGCGTCATCACCTTGCAGACCTCGGCGCGGTGGGCGCCGTTCTCCGGCTGCTCGAGCAGCAGCTGCGCGCTGGCCAGCACGCGAGCGCCGTCCTGCAAGGCCCACAGCAGGCGCTCACCGGTGGCCACGCCGAGGGCCACCCGCTGCCAGTAGGCCCGCGCCGCCTCGCGCGAGGGGCTGCGCACCCAGCCGATGCTGGCGCCGGCGGCGACGCAGTCGATCAGCAGGTCGGCCAGCGCATCGAGCGGCAGATCGGCGTGCCGCTGCGCCGCGACGGGCAGAGGCTTTTCCATGAAGACGCTCATGGGATCCAGCGCGTAATCGCCGAACGGTCCGCGCTCGACGTAGCCCAGCACCTGGTAGAGCCGCAGCGCCTCGGGTTGATAGGGCCCGGTCTCGAGCCGCGCCAGGCCCAGGCCCTCGGCCACCATGCGCGCCTCCAGCTCGGCCATCAGGGCGCGCGCGGCGCCGTGGCCGCGCCGGGCGGCCGGCACGAACAGGCGCTTGACCTCGGCGTACCGGCCTGCACCGTCCTCACAGCGGCGGTAGGCTCCGCAGCCCAGCAGCGTGTCGCCCTCGAAGGCGCCCAGGAAGCAGGCCTGCGGGGCCTGCAGCGAAGCGGGATCCACCAGGAAGCAGCATTGCGGCGGGTACAGGCTCAGGTGGTAGGCGTCGCTCTGCGCCAGCAGCTCGAGGGCGCGCGGGTCGAAGGGGTCGAGGACCTCGATCTTCATGGCGTGGCGGGCCCCGTCATGGCCAGCAGATAGCGCGCCGGCTCGGCGCCCGGGTTGTGAAAGCCGGTACGCCCCTGCGAGCGCCAGCTCAGCGAATCGCCGGCCGCCAGTCGGAACGCCTGCGCGTCGATGCGCATCGCCAGCTCACCCTGCAGCAGGCACAGATGGTGCTCCTGGCCGACCAGCACCGGTTCGTCGTAGTCGACGCGTCCGCCAGCGGCGATCTCGGCGGCGATCAGCTCGCTGGCGAAACCGGCCAGCGGCGGACAGACCATGCGGCGCGTGAAGCCGCTGGCGGCGTCGCTCCATTGCTGCTGCCGGGCCAGCGCCAGATGGCGCACCGGCACCGTCTCGACATCGGCCAGCACGCGGCTGGCCGTCAGGCCGTAGGCGATGGCCAGCCGGCTGAGTTGGGCGGCGCTCGGGCTGCTCTCGCCGCGCTCGAAGCGCGACAAGGTGGCACGGCTCAACCCGGTCTGAGCGGCCAGATCGTCGAGCGAGCGGCCGGCGCCCAGGCGCAGCTGCGCGAGGCGCTGGGCCAGGCGCTGGTCAAGGTCGTGCGGAGTGGCGTCTCTCATTTCTGAGATGATGCCACCAGAAACGAGAACTCAACGCGCCAGGAAGTCGCCGATGGCCACCACCAAGCGGTCGCTCGGCCGCAGAAACACCATGCCGATGCGGAAGCCGTCGTCGCGGTTGCTGAACACGCTGTGCTGCACGCGGGCGCGCACCTCGAAGTGCTGCGCACCCGACGCGCCGAAGGGCAGCGGGATGCGCAGTTGCACCTCCAGGCCCAAGGGCGCATTGGCCGCTGCCACCAGGCCGATGCCGCCCACGCTGATGTCGGTGGCGCGCATCGCCAGCGCCGCCCGCCCGGGCAGCAGCACCTCCACGGGCGAACGCATCGCCCGGCGCTCGTGCGAGCGCTTCTCCATCCCTGTCATCGCATCCATGCTCTGTGGATCCCCCCTGCCTGACCGGCGCATTGTGTGCGCCGCGAAGCAGCGCCGGCCATGACGCAGCGCGCGCCCTTGCTCGCCGGGCTCGGCGTGATTGCCGTCTGGGGCCTGAACTTCCCGCTGCAGAAGGCCATCCTGGGCCAGATGTCGCCGTTGGCCAACGTCGGGGCGCGCTTCCTCATCGTGCCGGTCTGTGCGCTCTTGCTGCTGCTGTGGCGCTACCGGCTGGATTGGCCACGCCTGACGCGCGCCGATGCCGGGCCGCTGCTGCGCGTCGCCCTGGTCGGGCAGGTGGCGCACCTGGTGCTGGCGGCCTGGGGCATGCAGCACTCGACCGCCTTCAGCGCCAGTGTGCTGCTGGCGGTGGGGCCGGTGTTCACGCTGCTGATCCTGCGCCTGCTGGGTGTCGAGCGGCTCGGGCGCCAGCAGCTCGCCGGCGTGGCCGTGGCCTGCGCCGGCGCGCTGGCCTTCACCGGCGACAAGCTGCTGCAGTTGCAGTGGCGCGCCAGCCTGGGCGACGCCATCCTGCTGCTGGCCGCCGCGCTGTTCAGCTACTACACGGTGGCCAGCAAGCCGCTCATCGAGCGCCTGGGCGGCGTGGTGGTGCTGGCCTACGGCACCCTGGTGGCCACGCTGCCGGCCCTGCTGCTCACCGGACCGGCCTTGCTGCGCCTGGACTGGGCAGCCGTGCCGGCCTGGACCTGGTGGGGCCTGCTCTGGCAGGTGGGCGGCGGCGGCTTCCTGGGCTGGCTGGCCTGGGGCTGGGCCAACGAGCGCAACGGCGTGGCGCGCACCGCGCCGCTGATCTACCTGATGCCGGTGGTGGCCGGCCTGTCGAGCTGGGCCTTTGCCGGTGAATCCTTCGGCTGGGCCAAGCTGCTGGCCGCCGGCGCGGTGCTGGCCGGTGTGGCTTTGGCGCAATTCGGGCGGCGGTGACGAATGGGAGGGGCGGGCGCACCGGCTAGCGTGCGGCGCTTTGCCCCTTCCCGCCTCCCCATGCACCCCTCGCTCCGACTCGCTCCCCTCGCCCTGCTGGCCGCCAGCCTGGGCCCGGCCCACGCCGCCGAAGGCATGTGGATGCCCAGCCAGCTGCCGCAGATCGCCAAGCCGCTCAAGGCTGGCGGCCTGAAGCTCGACCCCTCCAAGCTGACCCGGCTGACCGACTTCCCGATGGGCGCCGTGGTGCACCTGGGCGGCTGCACGGCCTCCTTCGTGTCGCCGCAGGGCCTGGTGGTGACCAATCACCACTGCGCCTACGGCGACATCCAGTTCAACAGCACGCCGCAGAACGACCTGCTGGAGAAGGGCTTCACCGCCGCCACCCTGGCCGACGAGCTGCGCGCCACGCCCACCAGCCGGATCTATGTGACCGTGGACATGCAGGACGTCACCCGGCAGGTGATGAGCCCGGCCGTGCAGGGTCTGAACGGCAAGGCGCGGGCCGACGCCATCGAGCAGGCCGAGAAGGCGCTGGTGGCCGAGTGCGAGAAGGACGCCGGCCATCGCTGCCAGGTGGCCGACTTCTTCGGCGGCCAGCAGGTGCAGCTGATCAAGAAGCTGGAGATCCGCGACGTGCGCCTGGTGCACGCGCCGGCCAAGGGAGTGGGCCTGTTCGGCGGCGACGCCGACAACTGGGTGTGGCCGCGCCACACCGGCGACTACTCTTTCCTGCGCGCCTATGTGGGAGCGGACGGCAAGCCGGCCGACTACAGCCCCGACAACAAACCCTACACGCCCAAGCACCACCTGAAGCTGGCCAGCAGCGCGCTGCAGGAGCAGGACTTCGTGATGGTGCTGGGCTACCCCGGCGGCACCGATCGCTACCGCCTGCCCAGCGAGCTGGACTTCGCATTCGGCTACGAGCAGCCGCTGATGGTGCGTCTGCTCGGTGAGGGCCTGGACATCATCAAGGCCCAGACCGCCCAGCGCCGTGACGCCGAGATCAAGCTCGCCGACCGGGTGGCCGGCATGGCCAACTACAAGAAGAACCTCGAGGGCCAGCAGGCCAGCTACGCCGGCAGCGACATCCTGGCGCGCAAGCAGGCCGACTTCGCCGCCCTGAAGGCCTGGGTCGAGAAGGACGCCGCGCGGCGCACGCAGTTCGGGCCGGCCCTGGCCGAGACCGAACGCCTGGTGGCCGAGCAGCAGGCGCTGCAGCGCGAGGAAGGCCCGCTCGGCTTGGGCCGGCCCGCACTGCTTGGCGTGGCCCGCAGCCTGTATGAGTGGGCGGTGCAGCGCGCCAAGCCCGACGCCGAGCGCAAGGCCGGCTTCCAGCAGCGCGACCTGCCGCGCCTGCGCCAGCGCCTGGAGGCCTTCGAGCGCCGCTACGACGCCGCCACCGACCAGGCCCTGGGCGTGCACTTCCTGCGTCAGTACCTGGCACAGCCGGCGGCACAGATCCGCCAGCCGCTGCTCGACGCCCTGGGCCTGCGCGCCGGCATGGACGAGGCGGCGCTCAAGGCGCGCCTGGACGCCCTGGCGGAGGGCAGCCGGCTCGCACAGAAGGACGCCCGGCTGGCCGCGCTGAACCTGGACGCGTCGGCCTTTGCCGGCAGCGGCGACAGCTTCCTGGTCGCCGCCGCCGCGCTCTATGCCGACGACCAACGCCGCGAGGAGCGCGCCAAGGCCCTCGCGGCCGACCTGCAGAAGGCCTATGCCGCCACCATGCAGGCGCTGATCGCCTACCGCGCCAGCCTGGGCCAGGCCACCTACCCCGACGCCAATAACACGCTGCGCATCAGCTTCGGCAAGGTGCAGGGCCGCCCCGGACCCGACGGCAGCCAGTGGGACGCCTTCACCACGCTGCGCGGCATCGTCGCCAAGCACACCGGCAGCGGCGAGTTCGACGCCCCGAAGGCGCAGCTCGACGCCATCGCCGCGCGCCGCTTCGGCCGCTACGCCGACGCCAAGCTCGACTCGGTGCCGGTGAACTTCCTCGCCACCCTGGACACCACCGGCGGCAACAGCGGCTCGCCGGTGCTCAACGGCCGCGGCGAACTGGTCGGCCTGCTGTTCGACGGCACGCTCGACTCGGTGATCGCCAACTGGGACTTCAACGCCAGCAAGGTGCGCTCGATCTGCCTCGACGCGCGCTATATGCAGTGGCAGATGGGCGAGGTCGACAAGGCCCAGCGACTGCTGACCGAAATGGGCGTGCGCTGACGCTGAGGCGCCGCCAGCGGGCGGCGGCCCGTGCGCTTATGCTGGCGCGCATGGGCACCGCTCGCCGTCGCTGGATGCAGGTCGCGTTGAGCGGACTGGCCGGCCTCGCGCCCAGTTTTTCCGGGCATGCCGCCGAGCCGCTGCACCTGGTGACGGGGGCCCTGCCGCCCTTTTCGATGGCCGACGACGCCACCGAACCCGGTGTGCTGGTCGAGGTGGCCGTCGAGGCGGCGCGGCGTGCCGGCTGGCCGCTGCGCCCCGTCTTCCAGCCCTGGGCGCGGGCGGTGCTGACCGCCCAGCAGCAGCCGCGCACCCTGGTGGTGCCGCTGACGCGCACCCCCGAGCGCGAGGCGCAGTTCCAGTGGATCGCGCGCATCGGCCTGCAGGACTTCGGCTTCCTGAACCTGGCCGGACCGACGCGCATCGGCTCGTTGGCGCAGGCCCGGGCGCTCAAGGTCGGCGTGCTGCGCGGTTCGCCGCACGCCAAGCGCCTGGCCGAACTCGGCTTCGACGCCGCACGCATTGCGCTGGCCAGCTCCAACGACGACCTGCAGCGCATGCTCGACCTGCAGATGGTCGATGCGGTCTACGGCAGCCTGCCGATCAACCTCTACAACGCGCGCCGGCTCGGCCGCAAGGCCGAGGCCCTGCAGGTCGGCTGGGTGGTGGAAACCGGCGAGATCTGGCTGGCGGCCGGCAGTGGGCTCGGCGCGGCCGAGATCGACGCGTTGCGCCGCGCCGTTGCCGCCATGGAGCGCGACGGGGAGATGCAGCGCCTGTACCAGCGCTACGGCCTGACGCCGCCGCCCGCCGCCACGCCGGGCTGATCCCCTTTCCCGCCTTGGCCTCCCCGAGTCGCGCCCAGGTGCGCCGCCTGCGCCAGATCTACCGCAGTGCCGGCTGGCCCTTCCTGGATGCGCTGGAACTGGAGCTGCTGGCCGCCGGCTGGCTGGAGCGCCTGCCCGACGGCGAAGGCCGCGAAGGCCGCGAACGCCTGCGCCTGAGCGAGGCCGGCATCCAGGCCGCCGCGATCGGCCTCGAGACCAACCGCCGCTTGCGCAGCGCGCACGAGGAGCTGGTGGCACGCGTCGCCACCGAGCTGCAGCGCGCCGGCCGCCTGGTGTTCACCGGCCTGTCGCTGCGCGCCGGACTGCCGCCCGCCGAGCCCGCCGAGCCCGCCGAACCCGCCGAGCCGTCCCCACCCGATGGCCGGCGGCGCTGGAAGCTCTGCGAACCCGACGTCTACTCGCTGCGCCCGAGCAGCAAACCCGGGGGCCTGGAGGTCTGCATCCACGAGGTCAAGGTGAGCCGCGCCGACCTGCTGGGCGAGCTGCGCCGGCCCGACAAGAGTGCCGCCTACGCGGCGCTCTCGGGCCAGACCTGCTTCGTGCTGGCGGCCGGCATCGCCGCGGTGGACGAGATCCCGCCCGCGTTCGGCGTGTGGTTCGCGCACGCCACGCACTTCGAACTGGCGCGCCCGGCGCCGCGCCGTGCCCATCAACCGGACCTCGCCACCTGGCTGGCACTGGCCCGGGCGAGGCCGCTGGCCGCGGCGTTGGACCCGGCGCAGGCCGAACTCGGTCCTCCGTAGACTGCTGACCTCCCCACTGGGTCGCCCGCCATGAGCCTCGAACGTGTTCTCTTTGCCTTCGTCATCGTGCTGGCGCTGACGCTCAACGTCGGCTTCATCATTGGCGAGATCGACAACCCGGCGCACCACGACGCCGTCGAGCTCTTCCTCGCCATCGTCGTCAGCCTGGTGGCCACGGTGATGAAGTTCGGCGACCGCTCGCCGCTTGGCTCGACCATGCTGGCCACCAGCCTGGTGGCCGACGTGCAGCTGCTCGGCGCCGCCGTGGTCTGGGGCGTGGTGCTGGCCAGCGACGCGACGCTGGCCGGCAAGCACATGTCCACCATCGTTTCGCTGGCGGCCGGGGCCATGGTGGCCAACGTCGTCTCGGTGGTGCTGCTGGTCATCGAGACGGCCAACCAGCGTCGATGAACTACGGCGGCGCGGGCGCGCGCCACAGCCTGTTCGTGCTGCTGCGGCGCATGCGCACGCCGCTGGTGGTGCTGATCCTGGCCTACGCGGTGGCGGTGCTGGGCTTCGTGCTGGTGCCGGGGGTGACGCCCGAGGGGCGGCCCTGGCGCATGGATTTCCTGCACGCCACCTACTTCGTCAGCTTCCTGGGCACCACCATCGGCCTGGGCGAAATCCCCTACCCCTTCAGCCCGGCGCAGCGTCTGTGGGGCACCGTCAGCATCTACCTGACCGTGCTGGCCTGGCTGTACAGCATCGGTGCGCTGCTCAACATCCTGCAGGACCCGCTGATGCGCCGCCTGCTCGCCGTGAGCCGCTTCGAGCGCCAGGTGCGGCGCCTGCACGAACCCTTCTACATCCTGTGCGGCTACGACGATGCCGGCCGCCGCGTCACCCGCGAGCTGTGCGCCGACGACATCCCGGTGGTGGTGCTGGAGCAGGACGCCGGGCTGAGCGATGCGGTCGAGGTGGACCAGCACGCACTGCCCGTGCCGGCGCTGCAGGCCGACGCCAGCGACCCGCAGGCCCTGCTGCGCGCCGGGCTGCGCCATCCCCTGTGCCAGGGTGTGCTGGCACTGACCGGCAACGACGCCGTCAACACCAAGGTGGCGCTCAGCGCGCGCCTGCTGGCGCCCACCGTGAAGGTGCTGTGCGCCGTGCACCACCACGAGTGGCACGCACGCATGAAGCTGGCCGGCGCCGATGCCTTGATCAACCCCTTCGACAGCTTTGCCGAGCGCATGGCCATCGCGCTGGCGCAGCCCAGCCTGCACGTCATCTACGAGGCCCTGACCGCGCAGCGCCACGGCGTGATGCGCGACGTCAACCCGCTGCCGCTCGGCCGCTGGCTGCTGTGCGGCTGGACGCCGCTGTCGCGCGCGCTGCGCCACCGGCTTCAAGGTTTCGACATCGACTTCCACGTCATCGACGCCAACGCCGACGCCAAGCTCGAAGCCAGTTGCGATCACCTGCTGCGCGGCAGCGCCACCGACGCCGGCGTGCTGCGCAAGGCGCAGATCGAGGACGCCCAGGTGCTGGTGGCCGCCACCGACGACGACATCGACAACCTGGCCATTGCGGTGGCCGCGCGCCAGCTGGCGCCCGACCTGCCGGTCATCGTGCGGCGCACGCAGTCGCGCAACGCCGTGGTGTTCCGCGAGAGCGGTGCGCGGCTGGTGATGGCCACCGGCTACATGCTCGCCACCGAGGTGCTGCGCCACACGCGGGCGCCCCTGCTGGCGCAGTTCCTGCAACTTGCCGCCCGGCAGGACGAGGTCTGGGCGGCGGCGCTGCTGCAGCGGCTGCGCGGGCAGGTCGGCGACGAGATCCTGGAGAGCTGGGCGCAGAGCCTGCGGCAGGCGCAAAGCTTTGCCGAGCTGCGCGCACGGGTCGAGGCCCGCAGCGGGCCGCAGCGCGCCGTGCCGCTGATGCGGCTGCGCCAGGGCGACGCCGTGCTGGTGCAGGGCGAGGACTTCGAGCTGCTGCCCGACGACCTGCTGCTGATGACCGGCTGCGCGCGCAGCCGGCGCCAGTTCAGGGCTTGGGCCAGGCGCTGAACAGCGGCTGCGGCAGGCGCACCGGCGTGATGTCCAGGCGCACGTTGATCACCGTGTAGGCCTCGCCACCGAACTCGTCGGTGCTCCAGCCCACGCTGTCCGGGGTCTTGTAGAGACGGAACAGGAAGCCCAGTTCGCGCAGCGGGTCGCCGGCCGCCGGCGCGGCGTCGAAGCTCAGGCCCTGCACCTCGGCCTGGTTGCTGTCGATCAGGTAGCGCATGGCGTTGGCGATCATCTGGTCGCCCAGCATGTCGGAGATGAAGCGCGGCTCGGTGTAGTAGGGCTTGAAGTCGGGACTGCTGGCGTCGAGCCGGTCGCCGCGCAGCTTCACCGGTGCGGGCACCACCACGCGGTTCTTCAGGTCGATGCGGTCGCCGTCCTCCAGATAGGCCAGGCGCGCGCGGCGCAGGTTGAAGACACCGATGGAGGGGTCGCTGGTGGCCTCGCTCAAATCGATGAAGACCGCGCCGACACCGACGATCTCGACCTGGTCGCCCTTGAACACCGCTGCGGTGTTCTCCTCGACGCCCAGGCCCAGCTGGTAGCCCTTGGCGCGCATCGCCGGAATCAGCCGGCCGAAGCGCCCGCGCTTGAGAAAGTGCTGGTCGACGAACACCTCGGGACCGACGAAGCCCAGCCCGTGGTCGAGCTGCTTGCCGTCCTCCAGCTGGCCCTTGAGCACATTGAGGATGGACGGGGCGTCGCGGAACATCACCTTGCTCATGATGGCCGCGCCGGCCGAGGTGCCGGCCACCACGCCCCCCTTGCGGTAGACCTCCCAGATGGCCTCGAGCATGGGCGTGGGCTTGCCGCCGGGCTGCAGCACGTCGACGATGCGTTCCTGCAGTCCGCCGGTGAAGAACACACCGCGCGCGTGCTGCACCTTGCGGATCAGCGCCGGGTCGCGCACCACCTTGTCGAGGTCGACCCAGCCGAACTTGGGCGCCACCGGCAGCGCCTCGGCCACCGCACCGCGCCGCTGCAGCAGGTCGACGGCCTGCTTGGCGCTGGCCTCGGGGTCCTCGCTGGCGGTGCCGAAGACCACGAAGCGCGCGCCCTTGCCGCCGGCCAGCTGCACGATGCGGCCCCAGACTTCATCGTTGTCGGCCCGCAGCGCGCCGCCGATCGGCACCGCCGCGCCCTTGATGACCGGCTCCTCGGGCACGGCCGGCTGCGGCGGGCGGGCCGGGACGGGCGAGGGCGACACCTGCATGACGGTGCGCGGCGCGGCGGCCGAGGCGGCCGGCGCCTGCGGCCGCGGCTGCGCGGACAGCAGCACCGGCATCAACAGAAGAACGAAAAACAGGGCTCGCATGGCTGGGTGACGCTGAGGCGCGGAGGCCGGATGATGCACGAGGGCGGCGCGCAGTCCCCTCGCGCAGTCCGGGGGGCGGCCCGGCGGCGTTCAGAAATCGAACAGACGCGCGGCGTTGCCCCAGGCGATGCGTTGCGCCACTGCGGGTGGCAGTTCACCCAACCAATCGCGGCAGGCCTGCATGAGCGCGCCGTAATGCTGCCAGCGCTGGTTGACCCAGGTGTCGGAGCCGATCAGGAAGCGCTCGGGGAATTCGGTCAATAGCGCGCGCCAGGCGGGACTGAGGCGATCGTCGCCGTCCGTCAGGCCCGGGCGGTAGGACAGCTCGCCCATCAGCGTGGGGTGGCGTCGCAGCAGTTCGCGCACACGGTCCTCGGGCACGCCGCCGATGCCGCTGTGGGCCCAGATCAATCGAACGCGAGGCGCATGAGCGAACAACTTCTCGATCGCCTCATCGTCGCAATGCGCCAGCAGCACCAAGCCACGCCGCTCGGCCAGCTGCGCCAGCTCGCGCGCCACCGCGCCATCGGCGTTGGCGGCGTCGTAGAGATGAAACTCGCCGATGCCGCGGTACGTCCCGGCCGCGGTGCCGGCCGCCAACTCCTTGCGCACCATCTGCGCAATCTCGGGGTTGGCGAACCAGGTTGCGTAGTCGGCGCGGTCACGGTACAGGCGGACGAAGGGAACCACGAGCGGTGCGTTCGGCGCCGCCGCCAAGGCCTTGGTGCCGGTGTTGGGCCGGCTGTTGGCCAACACGCCCCGCACACCGGCGGCCTTGAAGCGCGACAGCACGTCGGGCAAGGGGTGAGGTCCTTCGTGGGCCTCGACGTTGTAGTGCAGATGGGCGTCGAACAGCGGGCCGTCGTAGGGCGCCGCGTGCGCGCAAACAAGGGGAAGGGCCCAGAGCCAGGCCGTCCAAACCGCAGGCAGCGCCCGGAGGGACCGGAGGGACCGCGCCCTCACCGCGACGCCTCGGGCGGGTTGGGCGACGTTTGCAAGGCGGACCTTCACCCGGCGCATCCTGGGTTTGCAGTCCCTGACGTGATCACCGGCCGGGCTTGGGTTCAGGGCTGCTTGCGCAGCAGCCCCAGCGTGGCCACCGGCGGCGCGTCGGGCCAGCCCTCGACCTGCAGGGCCTGCAGCGCGCGCGCCCAGTCCAGGGTTTCGGCCAGACCCGGCACATGCTCGAGCCGCGGGTCGGCGCGCAGAGTCTGCACATAGTCGACCACCTGGGCGCGCAGGCGCTCGCCGAGCCCGGGCAGATGCAGCGCCAGAATGGCGTGCTCCTGCGCCGGCGTGGGCCGCTGCAGCCAGTGGAACAGGCAGCGGCGGCGCAGCGCGTCCGAGAGCTCGCGGCTGCGGTTGCTGGTCAGCAGCACCAGCGGCGCGCCCTGCTCGGCCCGCAGCGTGCCGAGCTCGGGAATGCTGAGCTGCCATTCGCCGAGCAGTTCGAGCAGGAAGGCCTCGAAGGGCGGGTCGGCGCGGTCGATCTCGTCGATCAGCAGCAGCGCGCCGGCGCCCTGCTCGAGCGCCTGCAGCAGCGGCCGCGGCGCCAGGAACTCGCGGCCGAACAGGCGTGCGGCGAGCGCCTCGCGTTGCTCGGGCGGCGCGGCCTGCAGCGCCACGAGCTGGCGCGCGTGCTGCCAGTCATAGGCCGCCTGCGCCAGTTCGATGCCCTCGAAGCACTGCAGCCGGATCAGCTGCCGGCCCAGCGCCTGCGCCAGCGCCTGGGCGAGCGCCGTCTTGCCGCTGCCGGGCGGGCCCTCGAGCAGCAGCGGCTTGGCGAGCTTCAGTGCCAGCCAGGCGGCGGTGGCCAGCGGCTCGTCGGCCAGGTAGTGCGCCTGATGCAGCGCGGCGGCCAATTGATCAACGGACCCGGCCGCTGACCCCGTCGGCAAATCGGCAATGCTCATGGCCGGCAGTGTGCCCGCATACTTGCGGCCATGCGCCCGCTGCTCCTGACCCTGCTGCTCCTGAGCCTGCCCCTGCACGCCGAACCCCTGCAAGGCGGCGCCTGGGCCCTGACCCTGCAGTACTCGGTGGATGGCAAGCAGTGGCCGGCCGCCGAGGCGCCGCGCATGGAATGCGTGCTGCCCGAGCAGGCCAGCAAGGTCAACAGCCATGTGCGACGCAGCCTGCAGGTGTTCGGCTGCCGGCTGCAGAAGCTGCAGATGAACGGTGCGCAGGGCGAGGGCCTGGCCGACTGCTGGCCCAATCGCCAGGTGGTCGACCTGCGCTTCAAGGCCCAGCAGCAGGGCGGCGGCAAGCTGCTCGTCGAGCTGCAGAGCGCGCCCGGCGCCGCGCCGCTGCACGGGCGCCTGGTGGCGCAGCGCGTGCGCGAGTGCACCGCGCAGGAGCAGCGCATCACCCGCACGCGCCTGGACCTCGAGGCCGAGGACGGTTCCGGCGCCTACTGAAGCCGGGCTACTGGATCGCCGCCACCGCGCGCGCGCACAGCTCCGGGATCAGCGCCGCGCGGTACTCGGCGCTGCCGTGCAGGTCGCTCATCAGCATCGAGGCGTCGATCTTGACCGCGCGCGCCGCCGCCGGGCTCCAGTCCGCCATCAACGCCGCTTCCAGCGCATGGGCGCGGAAGACACAGGGCGCGGCACCGGTGACGCCGACGCGCACGCCCTGGCTGTCGCGGTTGACGAACACGCCGACCAGCGAGAAGCGCGAGGCCGGCTGCTTGAATTTCTGCCAGCTCGACAGGCGGGCGATCGGAAAGCTGACGCGCTCGATCAGTTCGCCGGGATCGAGCGCCGTGGTGTAGATGCCGACGAAGAAATCGTCGGCGGCGATGGCGCGGCGATTGGTTTGCACGGTGGCGCCCAGGCCGAGCAGGCCGGCCGGGTAGCAGGCGGCCGGGTCGGCGTTGGCGATCGAGCCGCCGATCGTGCCCATGCGGCGCACCTGGCGGTCGCCGATCTGCGCGGCCAGCATGGCCAGCCCGGGCAGCAGGCCCTGCACGTCGCGGCTGGCGGCCACCTGCTCGTGTCGACACATGGCGCCGATGTGCACGGTGGTCTCGTTCTCGACCCAGATGCGGTCCAGCCTCAGGTCCTGCAGGTCGACGAGCTGGGTGGGCGCCGACAGGCCCAGGCGCATCGAGGGCAGCAGGCTCTGGCCGCCGGCCAGGAAGCGCGCGTCGGCGTCGGCGGCCACGAGCTGGCCGGCCTGTTCGGTGGAGGTGGCACGGAGGTAGTCAGCCATCTCAGGCTCCTTGCTGTGCGGCGCGCCACACGGTGTAGGGGGAAGCGGGCATCGGCAGGTCCTTGACGCCCAGCGCGTCGCAGATGGCGTTGATGAGCGCCGGTGGCGAGCCGATGGCCCCCGCCTCGCCACAGCCCTTCACGCCCAGCGGGTTGTGCGTGCAGGGCGTGCCCTTGGCGGTGCGCACCACGAAGGCCGGCAGGTCGTCGGCGCGCGGCATCGCGTAATCGAGGTAGGAGCCGGTCAGCAGCTGGCCGGAGTGCGGGTCGTAGACGCCGTGCTCGAGCAGGGCCTGGCCCAGGCCCTGCGCGATGCCGCCGTGCACCTGGCCCTCGACGATCATCGGATTGATGACGTTGCCGAAGTCGTCCACCGCGCTGAAGCGCTCGACCTTGACGGCGCCGGTGGCCGGGTCGACCTCGACTTCGCAGATGTAGCTGCCGGCCGGGTAGGTGAAGTTGGTCGGGTCGTAGAAGGCGTTCTCGTTGAGGCCGGGCTCGAGCGTCTCCAGCGGGTAGTTGTGCGGCACATAGGCGGCCAGCGAGACCTCGGCGAAGGCCTTGGCGCGCTCGGTGCCGGCCACCTTGAACTGCCCGCCCTCGAAGACGATGGACTCCTCGGCGGCCTCGAGCAGGTGGGCGGCGATCTTCTTGCCCTTGGCGATCACCTTGTCGATCGCCTTGACGATGGCCGAGCCACCCACCGCCAGCGAGCGGCTGCCGTAGGTGCCCATGCCGAAGGGCACGCGGCCGGTGTCGCCGTGCACGATGTCGACGTCGTCCAGCGCGATGCCGAGCCGGTCGGCCACCACCTGCGCGAAGGTGGTCTCGTGGCCCTGGCCGTGGCTGTGCGAGCCGGTGAAGACCGTCACCTTGCCGGTCGGATGCACGCGCACCTCGCCGGCTTCGAAGAGTCCGGCGCGCGCACCCAGCGCGCCGGCGATGTTGCTCGGCGCCAGTCCGCAGGCCTCGATGTAGCAGGAGTAGCCGATGCCGCGCTTCAGGCCGCGCGACTCGCTGACCGCCTTGCGCGCCGCGTAGCCCGCCAGGTCGGCCAGCTCCTGCACCTGATCGAGCGTGGCCTCGTAGTCGCCGGTGTCGTAGGTCAGACCGACCGGGGTGGCATAGGGGAACTGGCGGATGAAGTTGCGCCGGCGGATCTCGGCCGGGTCGATGCCCAGCTCGCGCGCCGCCGTCTCCACGAGGCGCTCGACCACATAGGTGGCCTCGGGCCGCCCGGCGCCGCGGTAGGCGTCGACCGGCGCGGTGCTGGTGAACACGCCCGTCACCTCGCAGTGGATCTTGGGCGTGGCGTACTGGCCGGCCAGCAGGGTGGCGTAGAGGATGGTCGGCACGCTGCTGGCGAAGGTCGACAGGTAGGCGCCCAGGTTGGCGGTGGTCTTCACGCGCATGGCCAGGAACCGCCCTTGCGCGTCGAGCGCCAGCTCGGCCTTCGTCACATGGTCGCGGCCGTGGGCGTCGGAGAGAAAACTCTCGCTGCGCTCGGCGGTCCACTTGACCGGGCGGCCGACCAGCTTGCTGGCCATCACCAACGCGGTTTCCTCGCCGTACAGGAAGATCTTGCTGCCGAAGCCGCCACCCACGTCGGGGGCGATGACGCGCATCTTGTGCTCGGGGATGCCGAGCACGAAGGCGCACATCAAGAGGCGCTCGACGTGCGGGTTCTGGTTCGAGACGTAGAGCGTGTGGCTGTCGGCCGCGGCGTCGTAGCTGGCGTTGGCGGCGCGCGGCTCGATGGCGTTGGGAATCAGGCGGTTGTTGCGAAAGCTGAGCGCGGTGACATGCGCGGCCTGCGCGAACGCGGCGTCGGTGCCGGGTGCGTCGCCGATGGCCCAGGTGTAGCAGCGGTTGTCGGGTGCCTCGGCGTGCAAGGCCGTGGCGTGACCGAGTGCCGTGGCGGTGTCGGCCACCGCCGGCAGCTCCTCGTACTCGACCTCGAGCGCTGCGGCGCCGGCCTTGGCCGCCGCCAGCGTGTGGCCCACCACCAGCGCCACCGGCTCGCCGACATGGCGCACCTTGCCATCGGCCAGGATGGGGTGCTTGGGCTCCTTCATCGGCGTGCCATCCACGCTGGTGATCAGCCAGCCGCAGGGCAGACCGCCGAAGGCCGCGAAGTCGGCCGCGGTGAGCACGCGCAGCACGCCCTGGACCAGCTGCGCCGCGCTGGTGTCGATGCCGACCAGACGCGCATGGGCGAAGGGGCTGCGCACGAACACGCCGTAGGCCTGGCGCGGCAGCACGATGTCGTCGGTGTACTGGCCGCGACCGGTGAGGAAGCGCGCGTCTTCACGGCGCTTGACGGATTGACCGATGAGACTCATGAGCTTGCCCCCTCAACCTTTCATTTGTGCGGCGCCCTGCTGGACGGCGCGCACGATGTTCTGGTAGCCGGTGCAGCGGCAGAAATTGCCGTCCAGCCCGTTGCGGATGTCGGCCTCGCTCTCGCAGGCGTGGTTCTGCACCAGGTCGACGGCCGACATCACCATGCCCGGGGTGCAGAAGCCGCATTGCAGGCCGTGGCAGTCCTTGAAGGCCTGCTGCATCACGTGCAGCGAGCCGTCGGGTGGCGACAGGCCCTCGATGGTGCTGACCTCGCAACCGGCCGCCTGCAGCGCCAGCACGTTGCAGGCCTTTACCGCATGGCCGTTGAGCAGCACCGTGCAGGCGCCGCACTGCGCGGTGTCGCAGCCCACATGGGTGCCGGTCAGCCCGAGGTCCTGACGCAGCACGTCGACCAGCAGGCGGTCGGCGGGAATCTGCAGGCTTTCGGCCTGCCCGTTGACGGTGAGCGAAAGGGTCGGCATCGCGGTGTCCGGTCGAGGTGGGGACGGGCATCCTCGCCGCGCGACCGGCCGCGCCCTATGGGCCTTACCCTGATTGGCCTTTCCCTGAGTCCGTGTCGAGTCCGCGGCGCAGCTGCACGGCCTCGGCGGCGTCGGTCACGGCGATGTCATCGTGGCCGGCCAAATCCGCCAGCGAGCGCGCCAGGCGCAGGCAGCGGTGGTAGGCGCGGCCCGACCAGGCGAGCTGCCGGCTGGCGCGTTGCAGCAGCGCCAGCGCGGCCTCGCTGGCGCGGGCATGGCGGTCCAGCGCAGCGCCCTGCAGTTGCGCATTGATGCAGCCCTGGCGCGCCAGCGCGCCAGCGCGCGCCGCTGCCACGCGCGCAGCCACCGCGGCGCTGGACTCACCCGGCTCGGCGCCCGCGAGCTCCTCGGGCGGCAGCAGGGGCACCTCCACGCACAGGTCGATGCGGTCGAGCAGGGGGCCGGACAGCCGGCCGCGGTAGCGCTGCACCTGCTCCGGGCTGCAGCGGCAGGCCTTGCGCGGGTTGCCGAGCTGGCCGCAGGGGCAGGGGTTCATGGCCGCCACGAGCTGGAAGCGCGCCGGGAACTCGCTGGACTGCGCGGCGCGCGCGATGTGCACGCGACCGGTCTCGAGCGGCTCGCGCAGCGCCTCCAGCGCGGCGCGCGGGAATTCGGGCAACTCGTCGAGAAACAGCACGCCCTGGTGCGCCAGCGAGATCTCGCCGGGCCGCGGCGGCGAGCCGCCACCCACCAGGGCCACGCTGCTGGCGCTGTGGTGCGGTGCGCGATAGGGCCGCTGGCGCCAGTGCGCGGGGTCGAAGTCGCGCTGCAGCGACTGCACCGCGGCGGCCTGCAGCGCCTCGTCGTCGCTCAGGGGCGGCAGCAGGCCGGGCAGACGCTGCGCCAGCATCGACTTGCCGGTGCCGGGCGGCCCGACCAGCAGCAGGTTGTGGCCGCCGGCCGCCGCCACCTCCAACGCGCGGCGCGGCAGCGCATGGCCGCGCACCTCGGCCAGGTCGGGGCCGGGGGGTTGCGGCAGCGGCGGGCCCGGTTCGGCCAAGGGCAGCGGCGGCCCCTCGGGCCGCAGCGCCGCCACCACGTCGAGCAGGTGGCGCGCCTGCAGCACCCGCACGCCCGGCACCAGTGCGGCCTCGGCGGCGCTGCCGGGCGGCAGCACCAGACCGACCGCACGCTCCGGGTCTTGCCCACGCAGCGCCAGCGCATGCGCCAGCGCGCCACGCACCGGGGCCAGCGCGCCGTCCAGGGACAGCTCACCGGCCCACTCGCAGGCCGCCAGCCGCTCGGCCTCGATCTGCCCGCTGGCGGCCAGCAAGCCCAGCGCGATCGGCAGGTCGAAGCGCGCGCCCTCCTTGGGCAGGTCGGCGGGCGCCAGGTTGACGGTGATGCGGCGGTCGTGCGGGAAGCGCAGGCCGCTGCTGGCGAGCGCCGCGCGCACGCGCTCGCGGGCCTCCTTGACCTCGGTGTCGGCCAGGCCCACCAGGGTGAAGCTGGGCAGCCCGGGCGCCAGATGCACCTGCACCGACACCGGCAGCGCCTGCAGACCCAGCAGGGTGCGGCTGTTCAGGATGGCCAGGCTCATCGACGCAATCCTCCCGGGGGTCGATTCTGGGGCGCCGGATCGGCCGCGCATCGCCCCGTTCTGGTGCGCTTGGCGGGATCGGGCGCCGAACTGCCCGTCTTCGGTGCACCGCGGGGCGCCACGGGGGCCCGGCGAGTTGGCACGAAAGCTGCCCATTCGGGGTCAACCCTCTCCCCATCCTTACCGGAGTCCCCCCGATGCAACGCGCCCTCGCCCTGACCGGCCTCGCCGCCGCCCTGACCCTGGTCAGCCTGCCGGCCGCCGCCGACCTCGCCTTCAACGCCAGCCTGACCAGCGACTACCGCTACCGCGGCATCTCGCAGACGCGCCTGAAGCCCGCCCTGCAAGGGGGGGTGGACTACAGCGCCGGCGCCTTCTACCTGGGCGCCTGGGGCTCGACGATCAAGTGGATCAAGGACGCCGGCGGCGACGCCAGCGCCGAGTTCGACCTCTACGGCGGCTACAAGACCGAGATCGCCAGCGGCCTGACGCTCGACGTCGGGGTGCTGCAGTACCTCTACCCCAGCAACCGCCTCAACCCCAGCGCCAACACCTTCGAGGGCTACGGCGCGCTGGGCTTCGGCCCGGCCACCTTCAAGGTCAGCCGCAGCTTCAGCAATCTGTTCGGCTTCGCCGACAGCAAGGGCTCGATGTACTACGACCTGTCGGCCAGCTTCGAGCTGGGCGACGGCTGGTCGCTGGCGCCGCACATCGGCCGCCAGACCGTCAAGAACCTGGGCAGCGCGTCCTACACCGATTACGCGCTGACGCTCAACAAGGCCATCGGTGCGCTGACCCTGAGCGCCGGCCTGGTCGACGCCAGCACCAACGCCTATTTCGGCCCCGGCGGCAAGGACCTCGGCGCCAGCCGCGTCGTGGTCTCGGCCAAGTACACCTTCTAAGGAGACTCCCATGAAACTCATCACGGCCGTCATCAAGCCGTTCAAGCTCGACGAGGTGCGCGAGGCGCTGTCGGCGATCGGCATCCAGGGCCTGACCGTCACCGAGGTCAAGGGCTTCGGGCGCCAGAAGGGCCACACCGAGCTGTACCGCGGCGCCGAATACGTCGTCGACTTCCTGCCCAAGGTCAAGATCGAGGCGGCGGTTGCCGACAGCGTGGTCGACCAGGTGGTCGAGGCCATCGAACGAAGTGCGCGCACCGGCAAGATCGGCGACGGCAAGGTCTTCGTCCAGACGCTCGAACAAGTCATCCGCATCCGCACCGGCGAGACCGGCGACGCGGCGCTCTGATCCCGAGGAGAAACCGAACATGAAATCCCTACTTGCCGCCCTGGCCCTGGGCCTGGGCCTGCTGCTGCCGCTGACGGGCGCCTGCGCTCAGGACGCCGCGGCCGCCGCCTCCGAGGCGGCCAGCGCCGTCGCCGCGCCGCTCGCCGAGGCCGCCTCGGCCGTGGCAGATGCCGCCGCCGCAACCCCGGCCGCAACCCCGGCCGCCGAACCCGCCGCCACCGCAGCGGCCCCCAGCTTCAACAAGGGCGACACCGCCTGGATGATGGTTGCCACCCTGCTCGTCATCCTGATGACGGTGCCTGGCCTGGCGCTGTTCTACGGCGGCCTGGTGCGCTCGAAGAACATGCTGTCGGTGCTGATGCAGGTGATGGTCACCTTCTCGCTGATCGTCGTGCTGTGGTGCGTCTACGGCTACAGCCTGGCGTTCACGGCCGGCAACGCCTTCTTCGGCGGCTTCGACCGCCTGCTGCTCGGCGGCATCTGGGACAACGTGGCCGGCAGCTTTGCGCCCGCCGCCACCTTCAGCAAGGGCGTCTACATCCCAGAGATCGTGTTCGCCGCCTTCCAGGCCACCTTCGCCGGCATCACCTGCTGCCTGATCGTGGGCGCCTTTGCCGAACGCATCAAGTTCAGCGCCGTGCTGGCCTTCATGGTGCTCTGGTTCACCTTCAGCTACCTGCCGGTGGCGCACATGGTGTGGTTCTGGGCCGGCCCGGACGCCTACACGAACGCGCAGACCGCCGAGGAAGCCGGCAAGATCGCCGGCCTGATCTGGGGCTGGGGCGCGCTGGACTTCGCCGGCGGCACCGTGGTGCACATCAACGCCGCCGTGGCCGGCCTGGTGGGCGCCTACATGGTGGGCAAGCGGGTCGGCTACGGCCGCGACGCCATCATTCCGCACAACCTGCCGCTGACCATGACCGGTGCGGCGCTGCTGTGGGTGGGCTGGTTCGGCTTCAACGCCGGCTCGGCGCTGGAAGCCAACGGCTTTGCCGCGCTGGCCTTCATCAACACCTTCGGCGCCACCGCCGCCGCGGTGCTCGGCTGGTGCGGCATCGAAGCGCTGCTGCGCAAGAAGGCCTCGATGCTGGGCGCCGCCTCCGGCGCCGTGGCGGGTCTGGTCGCCATCACCCCGGCGGCCGGCAACGTCGGCGTGGGCGGCGCGCTGGCCATCGGCCTGATCGCCGGCGTGGTCTGCTTCTGGGGCGTCACCGGGCTGAAGAAGCTGCTCGGCGCCGACGACTCGCTGGACGTGTTCGGCGTGCACGGCGTGGGCGGCATCGTCGGCGCGCTGCTGACGGGCGTGTTCAACAGCCCGGCCCTGGGCGGCCCCGGCTACGTGGCCGACTGGATCACCGCCGGCATGGTCAAGCCCGAGGACTTCAGCATCGCCGCGCAGTTCCTCACCCAGGCCAAGGCGGTCGGCCTGACCATCGTCTGGAGCGCCGTCGTCTCGCTGGTCGCCTACAAGCTGGTCGACCTGACGATCGGCCTGCGCGTCAGCGAAGAGGAAGAGCGCGAGGGCCTGGACATCGCCAGCCACGGCGAGACGGCCTACTCGAAGTAAGCCCCGGGCCGGGTTCGTCCAGGGGGGCCGCCTGCGGGCGGCCCCCCTTTTTCTTTGGCGGCCATACTTGCGGCCGTCGCCCGCACCCCCATCTGTGCGGGCCGAGAACGAAAGCCTGCCCCATGGTCCCGCACCTCATCACCGCCCTGACCGGTCCCATCAACGAGCTGGAGGCGCGCATCCTCGAATCGATGCCCGCCATCGAGCGCTGGTTCCGTCTCGAGTGGATGGAGCACACGCCGCCCTTCTACACCTCGGTGGACGTGCGCAATGCCGGCTTCAAGCTGGCGCCGGTGGACACCAATCTGTTCCCGGGCGGCTTCAACAACCTCACGCCGCAGATGCTGCCGCTGGCCGTGCAGGCGGCCATGGCGGCCATCGAGAAGATCTGCCCCGAGGCCAAGAACCTGCTGCTGATCCCCGAGAAGCACACGCGCAACGCCTTCTACCTGCAGAACGTCGCCACCCTGGTGCGCATCTTCCAGCAGGCCGGCCTGAACGTGCGCCTGGGCTCGCTGGACGAGGCCGTCACCGCGCCCACCGCGCTGACCGCCGCCGACGGCAGCGAGCTGGTCGTCGAGCCCTTGGTGCGCAAGAGCGGCCGCGTGATGCTCAAGGGCTTCGACCCCTGCACCATCCTGCTCAACAACGACCTGTCGGCCGGCATCCCCAACATCCTGAAGAACATCGAGCAGCAGTACCTGCTGCCGCCGCTGCACGCCGGCTGGGCGGTGCGCAGGAAGAGCCGCCACTTCCACGCCTACGAGGAGGTGGCGAAGAAATTCGCCAAGCTGCTGGGCATGGACCCCTGGCTGATCAATCCGCTCTATGCGCAGTGCGGCGAGGTCAACTTCCACGAGGGCGAGGGGCTGGAGTGCGTGAAGGCGGGCGTCGACGCGCTGCTGACCAAGATCCGCCGCAAGTACAAGGACTACGGCATCACCGAGAAGCCCTTCGCCATCGTCAAGGCCGACAACGGCACCTATGGCATGGGCATCATGACGGTGCGCGACGCCAAGGAGCTCGACGAGCTGAACCGCCGCACCAAGAACAAGATGGCGGTGGTCAAGGACGGCCAGCAGGTCAGCAGCGTCATCATCCAGGAGGGCGTGCCGACCTACGAACGCATCAAGGAGGCGGTGGCCGAGCCGGTGGTCTACATGATGGACCGCTACGTGGTGGGCGGCTTCTACCGCGTGCACGCCGAACGCGGCATCGACGAGAACCTCAACGCCCCTGGCAGCAGCTTCGTGCCGCTGGCCTTCGCCGACTCCGGCATGCTGGCCCGACCGGGCGAGAAGCCGGGCGCCAGCGCCCCGAACCGCTTCTACATGTACGGCGTGATCGGTCGCCTGGCCATGCTGGGCGCCAGCTACGAGCTGGAGCAGACCGACCCGAACGCCGAGACCCTGGAGAGCGAGGCCGCCTGAGCGCAGCCCCTCGCCCCCGGGAAAGGGGGATTTGTGCAATGCAGCACAAAGCGCTTACAGTGGTCGCCTTCCCATGCATGACGGCGCTTTCAGGCGCCGTCCTCATCTGGTGGACAGCAACAACAAGAACGGGCGCTCGCCGGCGGCCCTGGCAGCGCTGACGGTCACCGCGCTGGGCGTGGTGTTCGGCGACATCGGCACCAGCCCGCTGTACGCGCTGCGCGAGGTGTTCCACAGCGCGCACCTGCAGGTCACGCGCGACAACATCCTGGGCGTGCTCTCGCTGCTGTTCTGGACCATGACCCTGGTGGTCTCGTTCAAGTACGTGCTGCTGATCCTGCGCGCCGACAACAACGGCGAGGGCGGCCTGATCGCCATGATGGCGCTGGCCACCCAGGCGGTGAAGGAGCGCCCCGGGCTGCGCCGCCGCCTGCTGCTGCTGGGCCTGTTCGGCACCGCCATCTTCTTCGGCGACGCGGTCATCACCCCGGCCATCACGGTGCTCGGCGCGGTCGAGGGCATCGACGTCTACGCCCCGCAGTACCACGGGCTGATCGTGCCCTTGACGCTGGTCATCCTGACCGGCCTGTTCGCCTTCCAGCGCATGGGCACGGCGGTGGTCGGCAAGTTCTTCGGGCCGGTGATGCTGGTCTGGTTCCTGGTGCTGACCCTGCTCGGCCTGCCGCACATCGTCGGCAACCCGCAGGTGCTGGAGGCGCTCAACCCGCTGCACGCGCTGGGCTTCGCCGCCCAGCACCGCTGGATGGCCTTCGTGGCGCTGGGCGCGGCGGTGCTGGTCGTCACCGGCGGCGAGGCGCTCTACGCCGACCTCGGTCACTTCGGCAAGCAACCGATCCGCTGGGGCTGGTACGGGCTGGTGATGCCGGCGCTGGTCGTCAACTACTTCGGCCAGGGCGCGCTGCTGCTGGCCGAACCCGCGGCCATCAAGAATCCCTTCTACCTGCTGGCGCCGGACTGGGCCGAGATCCCGCTGTTCGCGCTCGCCACCGTGGCCGCCACCGTGGCCTCGCAGGCGCTCATCAGCGCCTCGTTCAGCGTCGCCAAGCAGGCCATGCAGCTGGGCATCCTGCCGCGCATGCGCATCTGGCACACCTCGGTGAAGGAGACCGGTCAGATCTACGTGCCGGCCATCAACTGGGCGCTCTACGCCTTCGTCGTCGTGGCCGTGGTGTTCTTCGAATCGTCCAGCCGGCTGACCAACGCCTACGGCGTGGCGGTCACCATGGACATGACCATCACCACGGTGCTGACCTTCTTCGTCATCCGCCACGGCTGGAAGCTGCCGCTGTGGCTGTGCGTGGGCGCCACCGGCTTCTTCTTCGCCATCGACCTGCTGTTCCTGGCCTCCAACCTGCTGAAGATCCCCACCGGCGGCTGGTTCCCCTTGGCCATCGGCATCTGGTGCTTCACCCTGATGCTGACCTGGAAGCAGGGCCGCCGCCTGATGAGCGACGCGCTGCGCGAGCAGGCCATCGACCTGCCCAGCTTCCTCGAGGCGGTGTTCGTCAACCCGCCCACGCGGGTCGAGGGCAGCGCGGTGTTCCTGTCCAGCGAGCCCGGCATCACCCCCAACGCGCTGCTGCACAACCTCAAGCACAACAAGGTGCTGCACGCGCAGAACCTGTTCGTGACGGTGCGCCACCACGAGAAGCCCTGGGTGCCCTTCGACAAGCGCCTCGAGCTGGAGAGCCTGGGCAACCGCTGCTGGCAGATCACGCTGCACTTCGGCTTCAAGAACGAGCCCGACGTGCCCTTCGCGCTGCAGCTGCTGGCCAGCCAGGGCATCGTGCTCGACGAGATGGACACCAGCTACTTCCTGAGCCGTGACATCGTCATGCCGACCATCGGTTCGGGCATGGCGCTGTGGCGCGAGAAGCTGTTCGCCAGCATGCACCGCAACGCCGCCGGCGTGGCCGACTTCCTGCACCTGCCGGCCAACCGCGTCGTCGAGCTGGGTTCCAAGGTGGAAATTTGACGCGTTCCGACCTGCCGGCCCTGGTGGCCGGCTTCGTCGCCGTGCTCGTCGGCTTCACCAGTTCGGTGGCCCTGGTGTTCCAGGCCGCGCAGGCGCTGCAAGCCACGCCGGCGCAGACCGCCTCGTGGATCTGGGCGTTGGGTTTGGGCATGGGCATCAGCTCGATCGGGCTGTCCTGGCGCTACCGCCAGCCGGTGCTGACCGCCTGGAGCACGCCGGGCGCGGCGCTGATCGCCGCCACGCCGGGCCTCACGCTGGCCGAAGGGGTCGGTGCCTTCCTGGTGTGCTCGGCGCTGATCGTGCTGGCCGGCTGGACGCGCGCCTTCGAGCGCCTGATGGACCGCATCCCCGCGGCCATCGCCGCCAGCCTGCTGGCCGGCGTGCTGGCGCGCTTCGGGCTGGACGCGGTGAGCGCCGCGCCCAGCGCGCTGCCGTTGGTGCTGGCCATGCTGCTGGCCTATCTGGCCGGGCGGCGCTGGTGGCCGCGCTACGCGGTGCCCGGCGTGCTGGCCCTCGGGCTGGCGGTGGCGGCGCTGGGTGGCGCCATCGACACCAGCCGCCTGCAGGGCGGCTGGGCGCAGCCGGTGTTCGTCGCGCCGCAGTTCAGCGTGGCGGCGCTGGTCGGCCTGGCCTTGCCGCTGTTCGTCGTCACCATGGCCTCGCAGAACCTGCCGGGCGTCGCGGCGCAGCGTGCCGCCGGCGTCACGGCCCCCATTTCGCCGGTCATCGGCGCCACCGGCCTGACCGGCCTGCTGCTGGCGCCCTTCGGCGGTTACGCCTTCAACCTGGCGGCCATCACCGCCGCCATCTGCATGGGCCGCGAGGCGCACGAGGACCCGGCACGGCGCTGGCTGGCCGCGGCCGCCGCGGGCGGCTTCTACCTGCTGCTCGGCCTGGCCGGAGCGGCCGTGGTGGGCCTGTTCGCGGCGCTGCCCAAGGCCCTGGTGCTGGGCGTGGCGGCGCTGGCCCTGCTGGGCGCCATCGGCAACGGCCTGGCGGCCGGCATGAGGAGCGAGGCCGAACGCGACGCCGCGGTGCTGACCTTCCTCGTCACGCTCAGCGGCGTGCAGCTGGCCGGCATCGGCGCGCCCTTCTGGGCGGTGCTGGTGGGCCTGCTGGCGCTGGGTTTCAGCCGACGCTGAGCCGGTGCTCGGTGGTGCGCCCGTCGGCGCACAGGCGCAGCACGCTGCCGTTGCTCAGCGGCACCCAGCCCTCGGGGTCGCCGTCGAGCGGCTCGCTGGCCACCATCTGGCCCCAGGACTCGCGGTGCAGGTAGAGGGTGGGCGGCTTGTCGTCGCTGGCCCAGCGGAAGGCAAACACGTCGTCGCCGTCGGCCAGCGCGGCGGCAAAGCGCAGCGGTGCGTCGATGCCGGTCTGGCGCATGCGCGCCGACACCTCGCCGAGCACCTCGCTGGTGGCCTCGACCATGCCGTAGCCGTCCACCAGGCGCTGCACGATGAGCAGGAAGATCAGCTCGGAATCGGTGGCGCCCTTGCGCTGGTGCCACAGCGGGTCGGGCAGCTCGCCCTCGAGCTCGCGGCGCAGCTGGGCGAAACCGCCGATCTGGCCGTTGTGCATGAACATGAAGGCGCCGCTGGCGAAGGGGTGGCAATTGCTCAGCGCGATACCGCCGCCGGTGGCCGCCCGCACATGGGCGAAGAACAGATGCGAGCGCACATGGGCGGCCAGCGCCAGCAGGTTCTCGTCGCTCCAGGCCGGCGTCACCTCGCGGTACAGGCCCGGCGTGTCGCGTTCGCCATACCAGCCGACGCCGAAGCCGTCGCCGTTGGTGACCATCTTGGCCTCGGTGGCGCGCAGGCTCTGGCGCACCAGCGAGTGCTTGGGGCGACAGACCAGATCCTCGAGGTAGATCGGGTCGCCGCGATAGGCGAGGAAGCGACACATGCGGCGAGGGTAGGCCATGACACACTGGCCGGCCACAGCGAAAGCCCGCAGCCCTTCCTCTCACCGCCATGGACCTCCTGCTCGTCGCCGACCCCATCGCCTCGTTCAAGACCTACAAGGACAGCAGCTTCGCCATGCTGCGCGAGGCAGCGCGGCGCGGCCACCGGCTGTGGGCCTGCGAGTCGCGCCAGCTCGCCAGCCGCCCCGGCGAGGGCGTGACGGCGCCCTGCACACGCCTGCACCTGAGCGCCGAGGCGCTGGCCAGCTCGGCCGGCGAGACGGTCGACGACTGGGTGGAGGTGGATGCGCCGGCCCGCCGCCGCCTGGCCGACTTCGACGCCGTGCTGATGCGCCAGGACCCGCCCTTCGACGCCGAGTACTTCTACGCCACCCACCTGCTGGGACAGGCCGAGCGCGAAGGCGCCAAGGTGTTCAACCGCCCCCAGGCACTGCGCGAGCACTCGGAAAAGCTCGCCATCCTCGAGTTCCCGCAGTTCACCGCGCCGACCCTGGTGAGCCGCGACCTCGCCGAGCTGCGCGCCTTCCACGCCGAGCAGGGCGACGTGATTTTCAAACCGCTCGACGGCATGGGCGGCATGGGCATCTTCCGCGTCAAGGCCGATGCGCTGAACCTCGGCGCCATCCTCGAGCAGCTGACGGCGGACGGCACGCGGACCATCATGGCGCAGCGCTTCCTGCCCGCCATCAGCGAGGGCGACAAGCGCGTGCTGCTGATCGACGGCGTGGCCCTGCCCTTCGCGCTGGCGCGCATCCCGCAGGGCGGCGAAGTGCGCGGCAATCTGGCCGCCGGCGGCAAGGGCGTGGCCCTGCCGCTGACGCCGGCCGAGAAGCGGGTGGCCGAGCAGCTCGGCCCCGTGCTGGCGGCGCGCGGCCTGCTGCTGGTGGGCCTGGACCTGATCGGCGGCATGCTCACCGAGATCAACGTCACCAGCCCGACCTGCTTCCAGGAAATCATGGCGCAGACCGGCTTCGACGTGGCCGGGCGCTTCATCGACGCGCTGCAGCGCCAGGTGGATCCCGCCGGCGCGGGCGCCCCGCGCTGACCGGCTGACCGGCTGAACGGGTCCGCGCTGGCCCGCAGCGGGCTGACCCGCTCACACCGCCCGGCGGTGGCGGCGCGCCCTGCAGCCCATGCCGACCAGGCCCGCCATCCACAGCGCCCAGGTGCCGGGCTCGGGCACGGCGCTGATGCCAACGATGCCGGCACTGCTGAGCTGCGAGAAGTCCCAGGCCAGGCCGGCGCCCAACGCGAAGCCGCTGGTGTCGATGTGGTCGAAGTGGCCGCTCAGCGTGCCGCCAAAGAGGTCGAAGCTGGCGCCGGCATGGCCTTGGTAAGCACCGGCGCTGACCAGCTTGAGCGTGCCGCCCAGTTCCAGCGCGCCCGTGCCCCCGTAGTGGTCATGGCTCGAACGCGCCAGCTGCGCCGTCAAGACATTGCTGGCGGTGAACCGCGTGCTGCCCATTGCCAGGTTGTGGCCCAGACGGTCGCCCCCCACCGACAGCCCGCCCGAGAACACCCTGAGCCCGCCACCGAACAGAACCTGGTCGTCGTAGGTGCTGACCCGACCGGCGAAGGTGACCTGTCCGTCGTTCTCCAAGATCGAGTACCCATTCATGGCCAGATCGCCGTTGAGGGTCAGCGCGCCGTCGACGATCAGCCAGCTCCCGTGCGCCATCTCGATCGAGCCGGTCCAGGTGGCATCCGCGCCCGCGTCCACCTGGATGTCGCCTTCCAGCAGGGTCGAGCCAGCGACCACGCTGCCGCCCGTTCCTTGGAAGGCCAGCGCGCTGCCCTCGCGAACGATCAGCCCGCCGTCGCTGCGCAGCGCACCGCCGTCACGCAAGACGACCTCGCTGGCCTGACCGGCCGCGCTGTTGCCGCCACCAATGACCAGCAGCCCTTGGTTGTGCCAGTGCGAGCCGGCGCCTTCCACCCTGACTTGATTGCGGCCCGGCAGCTCGTCGGGGTTCTCCGTGCTGCCGAGGAACGCACTGCCGGTGCGGAGCAAGCCCTCGTCAGCCACGGTCACCGAACCGCGACCCTTGACCCCGACGTTCAGGTGGCCCTCGACGATCCAGCTTGCCCCCGCTCCGGTCACCGTGGCGGCACCGTCGCCGGGGCCCAGTCCGAAGGACACGGGTTTGCCCGAACCGAGGCTGGCCGGCCCGCTGGTGCTGAGGACCGCGCCCGCCTCAACCTCCAGCCTGCCCTTGCCGAAGTCGCCGACATGCAGGGCCGGCAGGCTGAGGGTGGCGTTGCGGGTCAGACGGACCGTCGGGGTGCCGGTGCCCAGGCCGCCGCCGAAGGCCAGCGTCCGGTCCTTGCCTTCAAAGTCCTTCAGGAACGCCACGTCCCTGAACTGGAGCGCCCCGTCGCTGAAGGCCAGGGTGTCGCCCTCAAGGTACATCCCCACGGTGCCAAGGGTGCCGCCGTGGATCTCCAGCAGGCCGCTGTCCATGACCTCCACCTGCGTCGCGCTCAGGGCGGCCGAGCCGCTGATGCGCACGCGCCCGCCCCCGACGACGGAAAAGTTGGAGGCGTTGCCCACGCCGAGTACCTCCATGGCGGCTGTCCCCGCGCTGATCTCGAAGAAGCTGCTCGTGGCCTCGCGACCCGTCTTGCCCGGCTCGGCCACGATGAGCATCGGCACATTCAGGCTACCCCCGCGCTGGACGAATTCGCCATGCCCCCCATAGCCGACCAGCAGGGTGGGGAAGTAGCGCGGGCTCTCCGTCACGCTGAGCGAGCCCTGGTTCAGCTCGTAACGCCCGACGCCGCCCGGTTCGCCCAGGATGACGAGCCCGGCAGCGACCGAGCCGCCGCTCTGGATGAGTTTGCCGCGCCCCGTCTGGCCCAGGGTCAGGCGTTCGCCAATCTGCAGCTCGTCCGAGGAAACGGCCAGCGACGCGAAGCGCCCCGCCGTGCCGGCAATGCTCAGGTTCTTGGCCTGGCCGACGCGGGTCGTGCCGTTGAAGGTCGAGAAGGTGTTGACCAGGTCCGCGTTTGGGTTGGCGTGGCGCATGAAGACGTCGTCGCCCGGACCCGGCACCGACTGCCCGGACGCCCCACCGGCGCTGGCGGCCCAGCAAGTGGTCTTGCCCTCGGCGTTGGGACCATTGGTCTTGCCGAACCAATCGGCCGAGCCGCAGCCGCCGATGAAGGTCCAGTGCCGCTCGGCGGCCAGGGCGGGCGCAGTGGCGAGGCCGAGCAGGGTGATGGCGAGGGCGACGGGGGAGGGCAGGCGGCGCATGGTTTTCAGTTCAAGAGGAGGCACGATGGGTAAGACGTCGCTTGGCGCGAATCGCGTCAAAGTCTCATGAAGCGGCGTCGGCTCAACAGCGCCAAACCGCCCAGCGTCAGCGTCCAGGTGCCGGGCTCGGGCACGGCGGCGGCCACGCGCAGGGCCCCGTCGGTGTAGAAGGTCGAGGGGTCCCACACCAGACCTGCGCCCAACGGCGCTTGGCTGAAGTCGAAGGCATCGAACTGGCCGCTGAGGCTGCCCCAGTCCAGCACGTCGAGCATGCTGCCGGCGGCGATCAAGGCGAACAGCGCAGGCGCAGGCCCTGAATCGGCCGCCCGCTCTGCGCGTCGGTCAGCAGCAGGCTGACGTCGCCCTCGGCCTCAGGCCGGAACGACAGCGACTGCCCCTCGCGCGCCTCGAACGGGGCCAAGCGCTGCTCCTGCCGCACCACATGCTCGTGCTGCAGGCGGCGCCCGCCGTTCTCGCCCGCGGCCACCTCGGTCACCAGACCGCGCTGCGTCACCAGCCAGGACCCGGCGAGCTTCGGCAGAGGCTCGCCCGGCAAGGCCTCGATGCGCGCCTGCACCTGCCCGGCGCTGGCGCGCAGCGCGATGCGCAAGCGGGCCGCCTGTGCCGCCCCGGGCTGCCAGCGCAGCCAGTCGAGCCGGTCGCGCCCGTCCACCACCACCTGCGGCGTGTAGAGGCCGCGTGCGCCGTTGACGGCACGCTGCTCGCGCTGCCGTTGGGCGAACTCGGGCCGCGCGAAGCGGTCGCGCCAGCCCAGGTAGTCCCAGTAGTCGAGGTGGAAGGCGAACGCCAGGGTGTCGCTCGGCAAGGCCGCCAGCCAGCGCTCGGCCGGCGGGCAGCTGCTGCAGCCCTGGCTGGTGTAGAGCTCCACCCACGTCGGCGCCGTGGCGCCGCTGTGCGCCTGGCGGCCATCGCAGGACAGGGCGATCGCGGGGTTGGACAGGACCAGGCAGCAGGCGAGAAGGGCTTTCATGCGGCGCCAGTCGCGGCAGGGGCCGCCGTCCTTACGCAGGCCGGGCCGCCTGGCAGCCGAAGCGGGCAGGCCACTGACTACCATGCGGCCCATGCACACCGAGCTGGCCCCATCCCTCCAGAGCGACGCCGAGGCGCAGCGCGCTCAGGCGCTCATCCAGGCCTGCGTGCACTGCGGCTTCTGCACCGCCACCTGCCCGAGCTACCAGGTGCTGGGCAACGAACTGGACAGCCCGCGCGGCCGCATCTACCTGGTCAAGCAGCTGCTCGAGGGCCAGGAGGGCGCGGCCGACGGCGCGCGCGCCCACCTCGACACCTGCCTGACCTGCCGCGCCTGCGAGACCACCTGCCCGAGCGGCGTGCAGTACGGGCAGATCGCCGAGATCGGCCGCCACCTGGCCGAACAGCAGGCCGCACCGCGCCCGGCCGGGCTGCGCTGGCAGCGTTGGCTGCTGGCCAAGGGCCTGAGCTCGCCGCTGTTCGCGCCGGCGCTGGCGCTGGGGCGCCTGGCGCGGCCGCTGCTGCCCGCCGCGCTGAAGGCCAAGGTGGCGCCGCGCCGCGCACCCGGTCGGATTCCGAAACCCCTGCACGCGCGCCGCGTGCTGCTGCTGGCGGGCTGCGTGCAGCCGGCGCTCAGCCCCAGCATCAACGCCGCGACGATCCGCGTGCTCGACCGCCTGGGCGTGCAGGCCATCGAGCTCGCGGGCTGCTGCGGCGCGCTCAAGAGTCATCTGGGCGACCGCGACGGCGGCCACGCCGACATGCGCGCCCTCACCGACCGGGCCGCCGCGCAGCTCGGCCAGGTCGAGGCCGTGATCAGCAACGCCAGCGGCTGCGGCGTGATGGTCAAGGACTACGGCCGCGAACTGGGCAGCCCGACGGCGGCGCAACTGGCGCGCGCCACGCGCGACCTCGGCGAGTACCTGTTCGACCCCGAGTCCGGCTTCGTCGAGAAGCTGCGGCCGCTGCTGGCCGGCAAGACCCTGCCGCTCGTCGCCTACCACCCGCCCTGCACGCTGCAGCATGGCCAGAAGCTCAAGGGCGGCGTCGAGGCCGGCCTGCGCGCGCTCGGCTTCGAGCTGCGCCTGCCCGCCGACAGCCATCTGTGCTGCGGTTCGGCCGGCACCTACTCGGTGCTGCAGCCGGCCGTGGCCGGCGAACTGCGCGGCCGCAAGCTGGCGGCGCTCGGCGCCACCGGCGGCGCCGTGGTGGCCAGCAGCAACATCGGCTGCATCACCCATCTGTATGCCGACGGCGGACTGCCGGTGCGGCACTGGATCGAGCTGCTCGACGAGGCGCTGGCCGAGGCGCGGGCGTGAGGGCGTTTGTCGTCGCCGGGCTGGCGCTGCTGGCCGGTCTGGCCCAGGCCGCGCCCGAGCCGCCGCGCCTGGCGGTGCTGTTCGTCGTCGACGGCCTGCCGCTGCGCCATGTGCAGGCCTGGACCGCGCAGCTGGCGCCCGACGGGCTGCGCCGCTTCCTCGATCACGGCGCGGTGTTCACCCAGGCGCGCTACCGGCACGCCCACACCGTCACCTGCCCCGGCCACGCCACGCTCATCACCGGCGCCTGGCCGCGCCAGCACGGCATCATCGGCAACGACTGGCTGGACCCGCAGAGTGGGCGCAGCGGCTACTGCGCTGAGGACGAGACGCAGCAGCGCCTGCTGGCCGAGGCCACGCCGCCGCGCAGCGGCACCAGCCCCTCGCGCCTGCGCGCCGAGACCCTGGGCGAGAGCCTGCGCCGCGCCCGCTCGCAGGCCAAGGTGGTGGCCGTGTCCGGCAAGGACCGCGGCGCCATCGTGCCGGCCGGGCCGGCCGGTCAGGCCTACTTCTACGCCCCGCAGCGGGGCCTCTTCACGTCCACCAGCTTCTTCATGGAGCGCCACCCGGCCTGGCTGCTGGCCTTCAACGCACGCCGGCCGGCCGATGCCTTCGCCGGGGCCTGGTGGCGTGCGCTGCGCGCCGAGGCCGACTACGCCGGCGACGCCCCCGACGGCTCACCCTGGATGGCGCAGGCCGGCTACGGCAACCGCCTGCCGGCACAGCTGCCGCCGGCCGGCGCGCGCCTCTGGGGCGACCTGATGAGCACCCCGCTGGGCGATGCTCATTTGCTCGAACTGGCGCGCGCCGCGGTGCGCGGCGAGCAGCTGGGCGCCGACGCGGTGCCCGACCTGCTGGTGGTCAGCCTGTCGGCGCACGACGCCATCAACCACCTGTTCGGCCCCGAATCGCGGCTGGCGCACGACCACCTGCTGCAGCTCGACCGCCTGCTGCAGGACTTCATGCGCTGGCTCGACGCCGAGCTGGGCCGCAGGCGCTGGACCGCCGTGCTGGCCACCGACCACGGCTTCACCGACAGCCCGGAGTGGGCGCGCCAGCAGGGCCGCAACGCCGGCCGGCTGCCGCTGGCGCCGCTGATTGCGGCGCTCAACGCCGAACTGCAGCAGCGCTACGGCGTGCCCAAGCTGGTACGCGGCGGCAGCGCCAGCGGCCTGTTGTTCGACGAAAGCCTGCTGGCCGGACTGCCACGCGCCGCGCTGCTGCAGCACGCGGCCGACTGGCTGCGCGGCCTCGACGGGGTGGCCGCCGCCTACCCCGAGGACGCACTGCGCAGCAACGCGCCGAGCGACGACGCGCTGCTGCAGGCCGCGCGCCTGAGCTGGTTCGAGGGCCGCAGCGCGCAGCTTTTCGTGGTGCTGCGGCCGGGCTGGATGGGCGGTTCGCGCGGCAGCACGCACGGCAGTCCGCACGACACCGACCAGCATGTGCCGCTGCTGGCCTGGGGCCCGAACTGGTGGCGCGGCGGCCGCTTCGACGAGCCGGTCACACCGGCCGACGTCGCCCCCTCGCTGGCGCGCCTGCTGGGCGTTGCGCCACCCGCACAGGCCCAGGGCCGACCCTTGCCGGCGCTGCGGCTGCAGCACTGAGCCCGGATCGGTCCAGAATGCACGTCGAAATCCGCAGGGAGCCGATTCATGTTTGACCTGCCCTCGATGTTGGGCGAGTACCTGTTGCCGCTGGTCCTGGTGGTGCCCCTGGCCGTGGTGCTGGTGCTGCTGGCCTCGCGCAACACCGACCGCGACGATCCGACCCGCGACCGCCGCCCGCCCGCGCCGGCCGCCTGGACCCCACCGCCGCGTCCGCCGACGCCCGACACGCCGCAGCCGCCGAGCGAGGCGCTGGCGCGGCCCGCCCACCCGGTGGTCGAGTTCGCGCCGACCTCGCCCTTCATCGAGTCGCTCGAGGTCACCCAGCCCAACACCCGGCCGATGGCGCAGCCGCTGCCCGCGGTCGAGGCGCCGCCGGCCGATGCCCCGCCGCCCCCGGCCGCCGGCAGCCCGGTGCCGGTGCTGATCGTCGACGACTCGGCGGTGGTGCGCGCCAAGCTCACCAAGCTGCTGGCCGGTGCCGGCTACGCGGTGACCGCCGCGCGCCATGGCCACGAGGCCATCGAGCAGCTCAACCAGCACTGGTTCGCGATGATGATCACCGACCTCGAAATGCCCGAGATGGACGGCTTCGAGCTGATTGCGCACGCCGGCAACGACCTGCGCACCGAGAACCTGCCGATCGTCGCCATAACCGGCCACGAGGCGCTGCACGCCAAGGTGCAGGACGCCAAGGGCCTGTTCGGCATCTTCAAGAAGCCCTGGAACGACCGCGAGCTGCTGGCCCGCGTGGCCGTTCTGACGCAGTTGCGGCCAAGGAGCTGACCGCTTGCCACGCGGCCTGACCCCGTTGTCGTGGCTGCGGCGCCAGTCGGCGCAGCGGCGGCTGCAGGCGGGTTTCGGACTGCTGATCGCGCTCTTGCTGGCGGTGGCCGGTCTGGCGGCGCTGCGCTTCAACGAGTACCGCAGCACGGTCGACGCCTACGCCGACGGATCCATGCAGCGCATCCGCCTGGCCGCCGAACTCAGCGCCGACACCGGCGTGGTGTCGCGCATGCTGATCTCGCTGATCACCGGCGACCGCGACGTCCGGCTGGCCGCCTACGACGCCATCGAGTCGGCGCACCGGCGCATCAACGGCAACGTCGCCGCGCTGCAGGAGCTGCAGGAGCTGGCGCGGCGGCGCGCCATGCCGATGGCGGCGGCGCTGCGCGATTACCTGGTGGCCTACCAGCGCACCGTCGAGCTGGTCGAGGCCGGCGACGCCGAGCAGCTGCGCGAGTACATGGCCACCCAAACCGAGGGCGCGCTGGGCCAGCTGGCGCTGCTGTCCAACCGCCTGCTGCGCGACGAGCAGGCGCGCGCGCTGACCCTGGCCATGGCGCAGCAGACGCAGCTGCGCCTGGACCTCTGGGTGCTGGCCGGCGCCTGCCTGGTGGCGGTGCTGGCCGGCAGCGCGCTGATCTTCGCGATCCGCCGCTCCATCACCCAGCCGCTGCAGCGCACCGAGGACGCCGCGCGCCGCATGGCCACCGGCGACTACACGGCGCGCGCCCAAGTGCGCGGCCACGACGAGGTGGCCGGCGTGGCCGCCGCGCTCAACGGCCTGGCCGAGGCGGTGTCGCTGCGCGAGGCCGAGATCCGCCGCATGGCGCAGACCGACGCGATGACCGGGCTGGCGCGGCGCGAGACCTTTCTGGCCGAGGTGGCGCAGCAGCTCGAGCGTCAGCCGGCCCAGCTGCTGGTCTGCCTGGACCTGGAGCGCCTCAAGACCATCAATGCGCTGGCCGGCTTCGAGGCCGGCGACGCCGTCATCCGCGCCGCCGCCCAGCGCCTGCGCGAGCGCTACCCGGCGCCCACGCCGTTGGCGCGCCTGGGCGGCGGCGGCTTCGCGCTGCTGCTGCCGGGCGTGGAGGCCGGGGCGCCGGCACTCGACCAAGGCCTGCGCGTGTCCCTCGAGGTGCCGCTGGAGCGCGACGGCCAGCGCCTCGACCTGAGCATCGCCATCGGCGTGGCCGTCAGCCCCACACACGCGCAGGACGCCGAGGGCCTGCTGCAACGCGCCGAGCACGCCCTCTTCGAGGCCAAGCGCCTGCGCCTGGGCATGCAGGTCTACAACGCCGCGCAGGACAGCGCCCGGCGCCAGGACCTGGGCCTGGCCTCGGCGCTGCGCCAGGCCGTCGAGCACAACGAGCTGCGCGTGCACCTGCAGCCCAAGCTGGCGCTGCAGGACGACGGCAGCCTGTGCTGCGTGGGGGCCGAGGCGCTGATCCGCTGGCAGCACCCGCAGCGCGGCTTCATGCCGCCGGGCGATTTCATCCCCTTCGCCGAGCGCAGCGGGCGCATCCGCGAGCTGACGCGCTGGATGCTCGAGCGCGTCATCGAACTGCTGGCCGAGCCGGCCTTTGCCGGCCTGAGCCTGGCCGTCAACCTCAGCACCCAGGACCTGCACGACCAGCACCTCGACCTGACCCTGCACGCGCTGCTGCAGGTGGCGGGCGTGGCCCCCGAGCGCCTGACCCTGGAGCTGACCGAGAGCGGGTTGCTGGAGCCCGGCGAGGACCCGGTGATGCTGTTGCAGCGGCTCAAGGACGTCGGCGTGAAGCTGGCGCTGGACGACTTCGGCACCGGCCACAGCGCGCTGGCCTATCTGCAGCGGCTGCCGATCGACGAGCTGAAGATCGACCGCAGCTTCGTGCGCGACGTGCACGACGACGCGCGCCGCGAGGCGCTGCTGGGCACCATCGCGCAGCTCGGCCGCAACCTCGGCCTGCAGGTGACGGCCGAGGGCGTCGAGCGCGAGGAAGAGCTGCTGGCGCTGCGCCGCGCCGGCTGCGCGCAGATCCAGGGCTATCTGACCGGCCGGCCGATGGCGGTCGAGGCCTTCATCGCCTGGCTCAGCGCCCACGGGCGGCAGACCGCCTCCTCGTTCGCCGGCCTGTGATCGGGCGCCGGCCAAAGGCGGCCGGAAGCTACGGCGCCTCGCGCTTGAGCCGCCCGAGGTCGAAGCCGCGCTGGCGCAGCGCCGCCTCCACGGCCGCCCACTGCTCGGCGTCGAGCTGCGGCGTGCGCGCCAGCACCCACAGGTAGCGCTGGCTGGGTTCGCTGACCAGCGCCCACTGCTGCTGCGGCCCGAGCTGCAGCACGTCGTACCTGCCCCAGCCCACGCCCAGCCAGCGCAACGCCACCGGCAGGAAGCTCACCTCCAGCGAGGCGGGGGCCAGCAGCCCGCCGGCGCGGCGCTCCACACCGTCGCGGGGACGGGCGATGCCCTCGGTCTCGTCCCAGCCGTCCTGGGTGCGGCAGCGGTTGAGCACCTTGACGCGGCCGTCGTCGAGCAAGGTGTAGGTGGCGCTGGTGCCGCCCACGCACTGCGCCTGGAAGCGGTTGGGGTAGAGCGCCACCTGGTGCCAGCGGCCCATGTAGGCGTTCAGGTCGAGCTGCGCCAGCGGTGCGTTCGCCGGCGCCGGCGGGCTGGCGTCCTGGGCCCGCGCGGGCTCCGCGTGCAGCAGCAAGGTGGCGAGCGAGGCCGACGCCGCCACCGCGGCCAGCAGCCCGCCCGTCCATCGCGGGTTCAGCGCGCGGCGCTCAGTCATGGGCCGAGGCCTCCGAGCGCATCCAGGTGTAGCTCAGGCCGAGCCCGACGCTGGCGCCGCTGCTGCGGCGCACCAGCGGGCTGGCCTCGTTGGCGGCGCCCGCGACGCTGTCCAGGCGCGCGAAGCCGAACAGGCGCCAGTCGCGGCTCAGGCTGTGCGAGGCCGACAGCGAGAGCCGCCAGGCCACCAGCCCGCTGCGTGCCGCGTAGGCGCTGCGCCAGGGGGTGACCTGGTCGGCGCGCACGCCGTAGAAGTGCTCGCCGAGCCGGCGGTCGGCGACGATGGCGCTCAGCCCCATGCCGTAGCGCCAGCCGGCGTGCGCCTGGCGCTCGAACAGCAGCTCGGGCTCGAAGGACAGGCCGCGGTGGCGTGCGCCGTCGTTGAGGTCGAACACGCCGCGCACCGGAAGGTCGAGCCGCCAGCGGCCGCCGGCCGCCTCGCCCAGGCGCACCTTGAGGCGCGGACCGAGCTCCACCAGGGTGCCCAGCTTCTCCATGCCCTGGCGGGCCTTGATTTCGTCGCTGCCGCCGCCGAAGGAGCCGGCCACGCCGAGGTCCAGCTCGTAGCGCTCGGTCTTCAGCGCACGCAGGCCGAGCGTTTCGCGGTCGGCGCGCAGCAGCTTGCCGCGGTAAATGAAATACGGCAGCGCCAGCGCGCGGTTCAGGTGCTCGTCGGAACCCGGGTAGGCCTGCTGCGACACGCCGAAGGCCATGCCGCCCAGCTCCCACAGCGGCGGGCCGCTGCGGGCGGGTTCGGCGGCCCGGGCCGGCTGGCTGGCCGCGAGCAGCAATGCGGCGAGGGCGAGGGCGCGGGACGTTGCGCGGTACGCGCCAGGATTAGCAGACATCGGGGCTCCCAAGAACTTGTTGGTCGCATTGTGAACTGATCAGTTCACATTGACGCCGCCGCGGCCAATCCCCTGCGCGGCCAGGGGCTATCGCGCCACGATACCGCGCTCGCGCAGGTCGGCGATCTGCTCGGCGCTCAGGCCCAGCCCCGCCAGCACGGCGTCGCTGTCCTCGCCCAGGCGCGGGGCGGGGCGGCGCAGGCGCCCGGGCGTGCCCAGCAGCTTGGGCACCACACCCGGCACGGTGAGCCTGCGGCCCTCGCGGGTGGTCTGCTCGAGCAGCATGTCGCGGGCCTGGTAGTGGGGGTCGGCGGCAATGTCGGCGGCGGTGTAGACCTTGCCCACCGGCACATCGGCGGCGGTCAGCGCCGCCAGCACCGCATCCACCTCGCGCTGCTGGGTCCAGGCGCCAATGGCGGCGTCGATCTCCTCGACCCGCGCCACACGCCCGGCGTTGTGCGCCAGCAGCGGGTCGGCGCCCAGGTCCTCGCGGCCGATGGCCTTCATCAGGCGCTTGAAGATCGAGTCGCCGTTGCCGGCCACCAGCACCACCCCGTCGCGGCAGCGGTAGGCGTTGCTCGGCGCGATGCCCGGCAGCGCCGAGCCGCCGGGTTCGCGCACCAGGCCGGCGGCGCTGTACTCGGGCAGCAGGCTTTCCATGCAGTTGAAGACCGCCTCGTGCAGCGCCACGTCGATGACCTGGCCCGGCCCGCCCTGCACCTTGCGGTGGTAGAGCGCCAGCAACACGCCGATCACACCGTGCAGCGCCGCCAGGGTGTCGCCGATCGACACCCCGCAGCGCACCGGCACTCGGCCCGGCTCGCCGGTCAGGTGGCGCAGGCCGCCCATGGCCTCGCCGATCATGCCGAAGCCCGGCCGGTCGCGGTACGGGCCGCTCTGCCCATAGCCGGAGATGCGCAGCATCACGAGGCCGGGGTTGCGCTGCGACAGCGCCTCGTAGCCCAGGCCCCAGCCCTCCAGCGTGCCGGGGCGGAAGTTCTCCACCAGCACATCGGCTTCCTGGATGAGCCGGCGCGCGATGTCCTGCCCCTCGCTCGAGCGCAGGTCGAGCGCCAGCGAGCGCTTGTTGCGCGACTGCACCTGCCACCACACCGAGGTCCCGTCCTGCTGCAGGCGCCAGGCGCGCAGCGGGTCGCCGCCCTCGGGCGACTCGATCTTGATGACCTCGGCGCCGAAGTCGCCCAGGGTCTTGCCGACGAAGGGGCCGGCGATGAGCTGGCCCATCTCGACGACGCGCAGCCCGGCGAGCGGAAGCCCGGCCGGGGCCTGGGCGGGGAGGGGGTCGGCGGGCATGGGGTCGGGCCTGGGTGCGGTGAGCGGACATTGTCAAGAGCCGGGCAGGCGCCCGGATCCGTCAGCGACGGGGCTTGCCTTCTTGGTGCGTGAAGCGGCGTCGATCGGGCCCGCGCGGCCGCGTCGGGCTTCCTACACTCGGGCGCGCCCTCGACTCCCTCCATAGGCGGAACGCCATGCCTGGACTGCTGCCCCACATCGACCCCGACGGATTGCTCGAATACTCGGTCGTCTACACCGACCGCTCGCTGAACCACCTCTCCAAGCGCTTTGCCACCGTCATGCAGGAGCTGTCGACCGGCCTGAAGGAGGTCTACGGCGCCGCCGCGGCGGTGGTGGTGCCCGGCGGCGGCAGCTACGGCATGGAAGCGGTGGCGCGCCAGTTCGCCGGCGGCCAGCCTGTGCTGATCGTGCGCAACGGCTGGTTCAGCTACCGCTGGACGCAGATCTTCGAGATGGCCGGCGTGGCCTCCTCATCCACCGTGCTGAAGGCGCGCCGCGCGCAGCCCGGCGCCACCGAACCGTTCGCGCCCGCGCCGCTCGACGAGATCGTCAGCACCATCCGCGAAACCCAGCCCGCCGTGGTGTTCGCCCCGCACGTCGAAACCTCCGCCGGCCTGATGCTGCCGGACGGGCATCTGAAGGCCATTGCCGACGCGGTGCACACCCACGACGGCCTCTTCGTGCTGGACTGCGTGGCCTCCGGCGCGATGTGGGTGGACATGGCGCAGACCGGCGTGGACGTGCTGATCAGCGCGCCGCAAAAGGGCTGGAGCAGCACGCCCTGCGCCGGCCTGGTGATGCTCTCGCCGCGCGCGCTGGCGCGCCTGGCCGAGACCAACAGCAACAGCTTTGCACTGGACCTCAAGAAATGGGCCGCCATCATGGCCGCGCACGAGCAGGGTCAGTCGGCCTACCACGCCACCTATCCCACCGACGGCCTGGCCCAGTTGCGCGACGCCGTGCACGAGACCCGCGCCTTCGGCTTCGCTCAAGCCAAGGCCGCGCAGCAGGAACTCGGCCGACGGGTGCGCGGCCTCTTGGAAGCGCGCGGCATTGCGAGCGTGGCGGCACCGGGTTTTCAGGCGCCCTGCGTGGTGGTGAGCTACACCCCACACCCGCACTGGCAGAACACCCAGGCCTGGGCCGGCCAGGGCCTGCAGATCGCCGCTGGCGTACCGCTGGCCTGCGACGAGGGCGCGGACTTCCGCAGCTTCCGCATCGGCCTGTTCGGCCTGGACAAGCTGCAGAACATCGATCGCACGGTGGCGTCGTTCGAAAAGGCCTTGGACGGGCTGCTCAGCCCAGGCTGAGGCGGCTCAGCGGACGCGCTGTCGCTGGAGTTGGTGAAGACGTTGTAATGGGCCACAGGCCGCTCACCACGGGCGCAGGTCGGCACCAGGAATGCCGTTCGTCTCGAAACGAGCGTTCTGGGCGGCGATCCAATCGCCGTACTCGGCTTCGAACGCCTTCTTGCGCGCGGCCAGGGTCGCCCTGTCGTGGTTGGCCTTCAGAGCCTGGTACTGCTCGGCCGAGAGAATCACGGTGTCGAGTTGGCCGGCCTTCTCCACGAATACGGGTTCGCGCTTGGCCTGGGCGCAAAGGCTGCCAAAGCGGTTCTTGGCTTCTGTGGCGGTGACGCGCATGCTGTCACCCAAGAGAGATGGCTTTTTTGGCCATTGACGATCACCAGCGCTCAGCGCTGCGGTGTGCGCATCGGCCCGTGCTGGAGCAGCCATTCATCGAGCTCAACGCCTGGGGATCGCGGAGCTGGGCTCAACGCCCGCGCCGCTGCCACAGCGGCCGCTTGCCCTTGAGATGGCGCTCGATGCCGTCGTTGAGCCGGCTGCGCAGGTCCAGCACCGCCTCCACATGGCCGTAGCAGCCGGGGAAGCGCAGGTCCAGCCACAGCCACAGCGTGCACTGGCGCAGCGCCTGCTCCATGCGGTCCAGGCGCGCGTGCTCGTCCACCTCGTCCAGGAAGTGCGGCGCGCCGGCCTGGCCGCTGAGTGCATGCGCGGCGGCCCAGGCCTCGTAGTGCTCGAGGAGCTGCGGCAGGCGCGTGTCCACCGGCGCCTGCGCGTAGCGAAAGCGCTGCTGCAGGGTGAGGCCCGCGGCGCGCCGGTCGAGCATCTCGGCCAGGCCCAGCATCTGCTCCAGCTCGGCCACCGCGAAATGCACGTCGTCGAGCTTCAGCTGCTGCATGAAGATGCCCAGCACCTGGTGCAGCTGCTGCACACCCATGCGCTCGGCGATGACGCGCACATGGGTCCAGTTCGGGGCCACCGGCGCCTTGAAGTCGCGCGGCGCGCGCGGCTCCTTGGGCAGCAGCTCGCGCAAGCTCTTGAAGGCGCTGGCCTCGCTTTCCTTGAGCACGCTGACGAAACCTTCGTCGTGCAGGCCGTAGCGACCGGCGCGGCCGGCGATCTGGTGCACCTCGCTGACGTTCAGCGTGCGGTCACCCACGCCGTCGAACTTCTCCAGCGTGGAGAAGAGCACGCGGCGGATCGGCAGGTTCAGGCCCATGCCGATGGCATCGGTGGCCACCAGCACATCGCTGGCCCCCACCGCAAAGCGCTCGGCCTCGCGGCGCCGCACCTCGGGCGGCAGCGCGCCGTAGATGACGCTGACGCGGTGGCCCCCAGGGCCCCCAGTTCCGGCGATCTGGTCGCGAAGCATCAGCACGTCGCGGCGGCTGAAGGCCACCACCGCGTCGCCCGCCTGCAGGTGCGCCATGGGCACCGGCGCGCTCATCAGCTGCACCTGCTGCTTGCGCTCGAAGACCCGGCGTTCGGGGCGCTCGCCGCACAGCGCCAGCAGGCGCTCGATGGCCGGCGCCGCGTAGGCGGAGGCAATGATGATCAGCTCGCGCGCCGGCACGCCGCAGATGGCCTGCGTCCAGGCCCAGCCGCGCGAGCTGTCGAACAGCATCTGCGCCTCGTCGATCACCGCCACATCCACGGCCTCGCGGGTGTCGGCCATCTCGATGGTGCTGCTGATTGAGCGCGCGTTGTCGGCCGGCACCGACTCCTCGCCGGTGAGCAGCGAACACGGCACACCGCGCCCCACCAGGCGGTCGCGGCCTTCCAGCGCGAGCAGGCGCAGCGGCGCCAGGTAGGCCCCGCGGATGGTGCCCCCACGCTGCGACCCCGGATCGCTGCTGCCCCCCGAGGGGGCGGTGTCGGCTTGGGAGCGGCCCGGCGCCGACACGACCTGCGCCAGCCGCTCAAACGCCGCGTAGGTCTTGCCGCTGTTCGGCGGACCCAGGTAGAGGGTGACGCGGCGGCCCAGCGCGCGCGCCGCCTCGAAGCTGTCCGGGTAGCCGCGGAAGGCCAGCTCGCGCCCGAGGCTGGCCAGCCGGTCCTGCTCGCCCACCGCCTGCTCCCAGCGGTCCTGCGCGCGCGTGAGCGCCGCCTTCAGCTCCGCAAAGGGCATGGCCACGCTGCACTCGGCCTGCAGGCGCACCAAGAGCGCGGCCAGCTGGCTGTCTTTGCCGCTGTTGCCCACCAGCGCCTCGCTGCGCGCCACCAGGTGGTTCAGGTGCAGGGTCAGCTCTGCCCCGTGCGAGTAGGGCGGCATCGGGCCCAGCTGCTGGCGCAGCGCGGCCAGATCGCCGTCGCGCAGGAAGGCCCACACGGGGGCTTCGTCCACCGGCACGCGGTGCGCGAGCTCGATGCGCCAGGCGTCAATCGCCAGGGTGAGGGTCTGCTGGCCCAGGCGGGTGAAGAGCAGGCCCTCGCGGCGCAGGCCCAGCGACTCCAGCTGCTGCAGGCGCGCCTGCAGGCGCGGCCGCAGGTCGTTGGCCATCGGCGTGGCCTGCAGCTGCGCCAGCGCCACCGCGATGTGCTGCGGCAGGATCCAGCGGCTCGGCCGTCCGCCCGCGGCCGCCTTGGCGATCTGGATCGCACCCAGGCGGTCCAGCGCCTCGTCGCTGCCGTCCTCCAGGTCGTCGGGCGTGAGCACCTGCGGCAGCGCGTGCGCCGCCTGACGCAGGCGCTGCCAGTCCTCAGGGGCGAGGCCGGCCGGCAGACGCGCCGCGTGGCGCGACTGGGGCAAGGGGAAGGGCGGGGCGGGCGGCCGGGGCTTGGGCGCGGGGGCGGGAGGGCTTGCGGGAGGGTTCACGCCCGCAGTGGAACAGACGCGGCGCGCCTCTATCGATCTCCCAGCAAGGGCGAGCGTCCGATCTTGGCCGGCCTGTGAACCTCCTTGGGCGGCGCGGAGAAGCCCTCGAAGGCGGCGCCGGCTTGCCAGTCCCCCAGGGCGTACACCCGCTGCTCGCGCAGACCCTGAACCCCTTCGCTCCACGCCAAGAGCATGCGCTTGCCGATGTCGCGAAAGCCCGGGTGCCGGGCCATGGCCTCGCGCACCTGGGGCGCCACGCCGCTCACGGCATCGCAGATGGCTTCGAGCATCAGGAGCTGCTCGCGCAGCGGCACCCCGAAGGTGGCGGCCATGAAGCGCTGCAGGTTTTTGCCCGGCAGCCAGGTCTTCTTGCCAGAGAAAGAGATGGCCGGCGGGTTGTGCTGGTAGCCGGCATAGACGCCCGTGGTGAGCAGGTCGTAGGCGGGCGCCAGCCGCACATCGGCGCGGCTGCTGTAGAGCAGCGCGAGGTTCTTGGCGTGGCCATCGGCGTTGCGCAGCGCGTGGCTGAGCAGCAGCTGCTGCGCCAACTGGCGGAAGGTGGCCAGGCGATCCGCGCCCGGCACGTGGTCGCGCACGGCGCGGGCGATGCGCTCCCAGGTGGTGTCGTACTTGGCCGAGGGGCGCAGGCCAAGCAGCACGCAGAAGTCCTCCATGCCCCAGCGGGCCTGGCCTTGCTCGTCCATGTCGAAGCGGTGCACCACCAGGGCCTGACCGTCGTCGGAGACCTCGGTCTTGGCGGTGGGCATGACGCGCGCCGCCACCTGCATGCACAGGTGCTCGTTCAGCGCCACGAAGGGCAGTTGCCGGCTGGAGCCCTTGACGATGTGCCGGCGGGTGAGGAGGCTGACCTTCTTGTGCGGCGCGAACGGGCTTGCTTCCTGCGCGGCGTCCAGGAACTTGGGCACGACGCCCGAGACGCCGCTGGTGGCGTGCTGGCGCACCAGCTCGGCAAAGGCCTGCTCGGAGTTGTCGCCCTTCAGGATGGCACTCACCTCGATGGCGCGCGGGGGCTCGGCCAGCGGCGCACCCGGCGCGGCCACCTGCAGGCGGCCCACCATGTTGCGGCCGATGACCGACAGCAAGGCCACGGAACTGGCGCCGATGTGCGGGCCGAACTGCTCCTGCAGCACCTGCAGCAGGTAGCCCTCGGGCAGGTTCATTTGCAGCACCGGCGGCAGGGTGTCGTCCCAGGCGTACGACTCGGTGCGCACCGGCATGGTGAGCGACACGAAGTCCTCGGGCCGGGTGCCGGCCGCGTAGCTGAGCACGCTGCGGAAGTCGCCCTGCGCTTCGAGCAGCGCAACCTCGCGGCCGAGCACGGAGACGGCGAGTTGCATGGCTCAGCGCGGCCCTGTTCTGGGCACTGCGGCCAGCGCGGAGCCGGTTGCGTCGACCTGGGCGCGTTCGCGGCGCAGCTCGTCCAAGGTGCCCGATTGGCCGGCGGCGATCAGGTCCAGCTCGGCGTCGAGCACGGCCAGCACGGCCAACAGCTTGCGGGCGCCGAACTCGCCGCTGCGCCCGCGCTCGAAGCGCGACAACGACTCGGCCGAGATGCCCGCCTGCTGCGCCACCTCGGCCTGCCTCAGTCCCAGGTGGCGGCGACGCAGGGCCACCGCAGCGCCCAGTTCGTGGAGGGTTTGCATTTGATATTTACGTCGGGTTGGTGGCGAATCCTGTGCATATAAGACGTAAATGTCAATTTTTTTGGGTGGGCCGGGCCGCCCAGCGCCGCACGATGCGGTGCAGCGCGTCCAACCCCTCGGTCAGCGCCGCCGGGCCGGGCTGCAGGATCAGCGGGGACTTGATCTCGTGCAGCTCGCCGTCGCGCACCGCGGGCAGGGCGTCCCAACCCGGCCGCGCGGCCACCTGCTCGGGGCGGAACTTCTTGCCGCACCAGGAGCCGATGACGATGTCCGGCGCGCGCGCCAGGATCTCGGACCGATCCGCCACGATGCGCTCGCGCCCCAGCGGCGCCAGGGCCCGCTCGGGAAAGATGTCGTCGCCGCCGGCGATGCCGATCAGCTCACTCACCCAGCGGATGGCGCTGATTGAGGGCTCGTCCCATTCCTCGAAGTAGACCCGGGGCCGGCGCGGCAACAA
>JAYRUQ010000010.1:0-100830 GCA_041919015.1 Inhella sp. | reverse complement strand
CTGCCCATGCCCTTGCCCAGCTACACATCGCCCGACATCGTGCGGCGCTACTCGGCGTTTGCCGGGCTGGCCGGCGACGAGCGCTGGCGCAAGCTGACGGCGCGCATGTTGCTGACGCACAGCGGCGGCTTCGCGAACTTCTACTTCCTGGAGCCCGACCAGCAGTTGCGCATCCACTTCGAGCCCGGCAGCCGCTACGCCTATTCGGGCGACGGCATCATCCTGCTGCAGTTCGTGCTGGAGCAGGGGCTGGGTCTGGATGTGCAGGCCGAAATGCAGCGCCGCCTCTTCGACCCCCACGGACTGACGCGTACCAGCCTGATCTGGCGGGACGACTTCCGCCCCAATCTGGCCGATGGCTTCGGCAGCGACGGCCGTGTGGAGCCGCACGACGAGCGCAGCAAGGTGCGCGCATCGGGTTCGATGGACACCAGCATCACCGACATGGGCCGTCTGGCCGCTGCCTATGTGCGGGGTGACGGCCTGGGTGCGTCGGCGCGCGCGGAGTTGGTGAAATCGCACCTGCCCATCACCACGCACAGCCAGTTCCCTTCCTTGCAGGCCACGCGCTCGCCCGCACCGTTTGCGGCACTGGGTGCCGGCCTGGGTGTCATCGCCTTCCACGGGCCACAAGGACCTGGGTTCTTCAAGGGCGGCCACAACGACTTCACCGGCAACACCTGGGTCTGCCTGGAGGCCGGCAGGCGCTGCGTGGTGATCCTGGCCAACGATGTGCGTGCCGAGGCGGCCTTTCCGGCGTTGGTGGCGTCGATCCTGGGCGAGACCGGTCTGCCCTGGGCCTGGGAATACGGCGAGATGCGCTTCTGGCAGCAGCCGGCGCGCTGAACGCGGCTCAGGTCGGCGACAGGCTCAGGAAGAAGCGCGACAGCCAGCCGACCCCATGCACGCCCTCGGCCACGCCGCGGCCGCGTTGCTCGATGCGCACATTGGCCACCGCGGTGGACGCCACGGAATTGCCGGCCTGGATGGCGCGCGGGTCGACCTGGCCGCTGAAGCGCAGCACGTCGACGTTGTTGTTGACGCCGATCTGCTTCTCGGCGCTGATCAGCAAGTGACCGTTGGGCAGCACCGCCAGCACCACCGCGGTGACGGTGCCGCTGAACTCGTTGCTGTTGGCGTTTTCGCCCTTGCCCTCGGTGACGTTGCTGCTGGTGGCGCCAGCGCTGGCGCGGCCGAAGCTGTTGGCGGCGACGCCGGGCACGGCGGTCACGGCGGCGGCCAGCGCGCCGCTGCGGTCGGCCTTGCTGGAGCTGCTCTGGCTGGCGTTGACGCGCTCCTGGATGCTCACCGTCAGGGTGTCGCCGACCAGGCGCGCGCGGTGCTGCTCGAACAGCGGGCGGTAGCTGGCGGCCTGGAAGATGGCACCGTTGGCCGGCGCGGCCGACTGCGTGTCGGGCAGCTGCACGACCGGCGGCGGGTCCATCTGCACGCGGGTGTCGAACAGGCTGGCGCAGCCGCCGAGCAGCGGCAGCAGGAGCAGGGCGAGTCGCTTCATGGCAGACCTCAGATCTGCGACAGGCGCTGCAGCATCTGGTCGCTGGTCTGCACGGCCTTGCTGTTGAGCTCGTAGGCGCGCTGGGTCTGGATCATCTGCACCAGCTCCTCGACGACGTTGACGTTGCTGGCCTCGACGAAGCCCTGCTTGATGCTGCCCAGCGCGTTGCTCCCTGGGGCGCCGACCTGCGGCGCGCCGCTGCTGGCGGTCTCCAGGTAGAGGTTCTGTCCCTGCGGGTTCAGGCCGTTGGGGTTGATGAAGCTGGCCAGCTGGATCTGGCCGAGGGTCTGCGGCGTGGCGTTGGCGGCGGTGGTGATGGAGACCGTGCCGTCGGCGCCGATGCTGATCTGCTTGGCGCCCGGCGGCACGGTCAGGCCGGGCAGCAGGGTTTCGCCGTTGTTGGTGACGATCTGACCGGTCGCGTCGACCTTGAAGGCGCCGTCGCGCGTGTAGGCGGTGCTGCCGTCGGGCCGCTGGATCTGGAAGAAGCCGTCGCCGGTGATGGCGATGTCGAGCGGGTTGTCGCTCTGCTGCAGCGCGCCCTGCGTGTAGGTGCGGCTGGTGGCCACCGGGCGCACGCCCAGACCGACCTGCAGCCCGGTGGGCAGATTGGTCTGTTCGGTTTCCGGCGCGCCGCTCTGGCGCAGGTTCTGGTAGATGAGGTCCTCGAACTGCGCGTGGCTGCGCTTGTAGCCGTGCGTGCTGACGTTGGCCAGGTTGTGCGAGATGTGGTCCAGCTGGGTCTGCTGGGCCTCCATGCCGGTCTTGGCGATCCACAGGCTGCGCATCATGGCCGTGCTTCCTTAGGTGGGAGACAGCAGCTTGGCGCCGACCTGCCCCTGGGTTTGCGACAGCGACAGCAGCTTCATCTGCTGCTCGAACTGGCGGGCGGCGGCGATCATGCCGACCATGGTCTCGACGGCGCTGACGTTGCTGCCCTCGAGCACGCCGCTCTCCAGCCGGGCGTTGGCGTCGGCCGGCAGGTCGGCGCCGTCGGCGGCGCGAAACAGGCCGTCCTCACCGCGCTGCAGCTTGGCCTCGGGCGTCACGAGCTTGAGGCGGCCGACGGTGGTGGGGCGGCCGGTGGCGCCCTGCGCCGAGATCGTGCCGTCGCCACCGATCTGCACCGTGGTGTTGGGTGGCACCGTGACGGGGCCGCCGTCGCCCAGCACCGGCAGGCCGTTGGGGGTGACCAGCAGGCCCTCGGCGTTGATGTCGAGATGACCGGCGCGCGTGTAGGCCTCGGTGCCGTCCAGCCCCTGCACGGCCAGCCAGCTCTTGCCCACCAGCGCCACGTCGAGCTTGCGGTCGGTGCGGTTCCAGGGACCGGCCTTGTCGTCGTGGCCGAGCGTGGTCTCGAGCGCGTAGACGCGCGTGCTGGCGCCGTCGCCGCGCACCGGCACGGCACGGAAGCTGGCCATCTCGGCGCGAAAGCCCGTGGTGCTGACGTTGGCCAGGTTGTGGCTGAGCACGTCCTGGCGCTGCATGGCCGCCTTGGCGCCGGCCATGGCGTTGTAGATCATGCGGTCCATGCGTCAGTCCCGATCAGCGCAGGTTGGTGATGGTCTGCAGCACCTGGTCCTGGGTGCGGATGGTCTGCGCATTGGCCTGGTAGACGCGCTGCGCGGTGATCATGTTGACCAGCTCCAAGGTGATGTCGGTGTTGCTGTCCTCCAGCGCACCGGCCTGCAGGGTGCCGAAGTTGCCGCTGGCCGGCGTGCCCAGGATGGCGTCGCCGGAGTTGAAGGTGCGCGCCCAGACGTTGCCGCCGAGCGGCTGCAGACCCTGCACGTTGCGGAAGTTGGCCAGTTCGATCTGGCCGGCCGGCTTGCTCTGGCCGTTGCTGTAGCGCGCCGTGACGATGCCGCCGCCCTCGACCAGGATGCCCGACAGCTGACCCGGCGCGTAGCCGTCCTGCAGCACATTGGTGACGCCGAAGTTGCTGCCGTTCTCGGTCGCGCCGAGCAGATTGACCTGGATGCCGACGATGTCGAGCGCCTGCGCGCCGACCGAGTTGGTGGACACCGGGATGTCCATATTGAGCAGGCCGCGCGGCGGGTTGTTGAGCACCGAGGGGGTGGTGGGGGCGCCGCCGGTGCGCGGGAAGATCATCGTCGTCCACGGCGTCTGCGGGTTGTTGTCGACATCCACCGGAATGGCGTTGCCGGCGCTGTCCACCGCCAGCGGCACGCCGTTGGCGGTGGCGTAGACGTGCCAGGGCGTGTTGCCAGCGAGATCCACCTCGCCCTTCTGGATGTAGAGCGTGAGCGCGATCTCCTGACCCTTGGCGTCGAACACCGACAGCGAGGTGGCGTTGTTGTAGGTGGTCGGGTCGTCGAGCAGGATGCCGGTGGTGCCGGCCGGCGAGGTGGTCTTGAGCCGCGAGTCGAGGTTGAACTCGAGCGCGACCTCGCTGGTCTGGTTCGGGTCGATGCCGGCGGTGGGCAGTTGCAGCGCACGGGCGATGCCGGGCTGGATCACGCCCTGACCGTCGGCCGGGTAGCCGACCAGCTTCAGGTTGTCGTTGTTGACGATGAAGCCCTCGCGGTCGATCTTGAACTGGCCGTTGCGCGTGTAGAGCGTGGGGTTGAGCCCGTCGGTGACCTGGAAGAAGCCCGGTCCGTTGAGCGCCAGATCCAGCGGGTTCTCGGTGGTGCTGACATTGCCCTGGGTGAACTGCTGCGCGATGGCCGAAACGTTGACGCCGATGCCCACGTTGTTGACGCCGGCGCCGCTGAGGGCAGCGGCGTAGACGTCCTCGAACTCGGCGCGCGAGGACTTGAAGCCCACCGTGCTGGCGTTGGCCACGTTGTTGCCGATCACGTCGAGGTTCTTGCTCGCGGCGTTGAGGCCGGAAAGTCCTTGCTGGAAGCCCATCGGGTACTCCTTAGTCGATCGAAACGATGGATGCGAAGTCGGTCTGCCGACCGCTGGCCAGTTCGAACTGCAACTGCCCACCGGTGGTGTTGAGCGCCACGACCTGGTCGCGGCTGAAGGTGGTGGCACCCACCGGACGCGTGCCGCGGGTGGCGACGATGCGGAACTGCAGTTCGCGGTCGGCGCTGTAGCCGCTGTCGCTCCAGTTGAAGGCGTGGCGCCCGCTGGTGGCGGCACCGAGGTTGACGGTGTCGATCACCGTGCCGGCCGGCGTGGTGATCTCGACCTTGACGTTGTCGGCCGGCGCGGCCAGGTCGAACACGCCGAGCGCCTCGCCGGCGCCCATGGTGAGCCGGTTGCCGGCCATGGTGACGTTGCGCCCGACCAGGCTCACGGCGCCCGACAGCTGGCTCTGGTTGAACTGCGCGCCGAGCTTCTCCAGGCTGGTGTTGAGCTGGTCGACGCCGGTGACGGTCTGGATCTGCGCGATCTGCGTCGTCAGCTGCGCGTTCTCCATCGGGTTCATCGGGTCCTGGTTGCGCATCTGCGCCACCAGCAGGGTGAGGAAGCGGTCCTGGTTGTCCTGCGCCTGCTGCGAGGCACTGGCACCGGCGCTGCTGCTGCGGGTGCCGGCGTTGAGGAGTGAGCCGATGTCCATGATTCAGTCCCTCTGCGTCACTGGCCGAGCTGCAGGGTCTTCTGCAGCAGGTTCTTGGCGGTGTTCATGACCTCGACGTTGTTCTGGTAGGAGCGCGAGGCCGAGATCATGTTGACCATCTCCTCGATGGAGCTGACGTTGGCGTAGGTGACGTAGCCCTGCGCGTCGGCCTGCGGGTGCTTGGGGTCGTGCACGCGGCGGCCGGGCGTGTTGTCCTCCTGCACCTCGGCCACGCGCACGCCGGCGGACTGCTCGCTGCCGAACAGATGGGTCTGGAACACCACCTGGCGCGCCTTGTAGACGCTGCCGTCCGGGCCGGCCACCGTGTCCACATTGGCCAGATTGCTGGCCACCACGTTGAGGCGCTGGCTCTGCGCCGAGACGGCGCTGCCGCTGATGTTGAAGATCTGGAACATCGACATGAGGCGCTCCTTCAGGCCGCGTTGTGCGACTTCATGGCATCGAGCACATTGCGCACCGAGCCGTTGACGAAACGCAGCGTGGCCTCGTAGCGCACGGCGTTGTCGGCGAACGCGGCGCGCTCGCGGTCCATGTCCACGCCATTGCTGTCGAGGTTGGTCTGCGCCTGCAGGGCCCACGCCCCGGCGCCACCCGCCGCGGCGCCGCTGCCGGCGCTTCCCAGATGGGCGGCATGGGTGCGCAGGGCCGCGCCCTGGGCCTCGCCGGCGGCACCGCGCAGCGCCTGGGCGAAGTCGATGTCGCGCGCCTGGTAGCCGGGCGTGTCGGCGTTGGCGATGTTGCTGGCCAGCAGCCGTTGGCGTTCGGCGCGCAGCTGCAGGGCCTGGGTCTGGAAGGCAAGCGTGTCGGTGAGCCGGTTCAGCATGGCGTCTCCGAGCGGAGCGATGGGCCCATGGAGGGCGGTGCCGCGATTGTGGAAACCGAGGCCGCCGACTTGAGCCGAAATAGCGCCACCCCGGCCCCGCTTTTCCGCCGCTGAATGGCTCGGCGACCTGCCTAGAGTGCCCGCCATGCTGCGCTTCCTGCTGCCCTGTCTGCTGTCGCTGGCCCTGCTGCTGGCCGGGGCGCCGGCCCGGGCACAGGGGCTGCCGGCCGACTGGCTCCAGCAGATCGAGCGGCTGGCCGAGCAGGCCGCGCAGGCCGCCATGCCGCCCGAGGGGCGGGTCGCGGTCGAGGTCGGTGCGCCCGACCCCAGGCTGCGCCTGGCGCCCTGCCAGCGCGTCGAGCCCTTTCTGCCGGCGGGCCAGGCCCTGTGGGGGCGCTCGCGCCTCGGGCTGCGCTGCACCCAGGGGGTGACGCGCTGGTCGATCTCGGTGCCGCTGCAGGTGCGGGTGTTCGCGCCGGGCTGGGCCGCGCAGCAGGCGCTGCCGGCCGGCAGCGTGCTGTTGCCGGGTCAGTTGGTCCGCACGGTGGTGGAGTGGAGCGCGGAGCCGAGTCCGGTGCAGGCCCAGGCCGAGGCGCCGCTGGGTCGCGCGCTGCAGCGCCCGCTGCAGGCCGGCGAGGCCTTGCGCCTCGCCCACCTCAAGCCGCGCCAGTGGTTTGCCGCCGGCGATACCGTGCGTCTGAAGGCGCAGGGCGAGGGCTTCGCCATCCGCGCCGAAGGTCAGGCGATGGCGCCCGGCCTGGAAGGGCAGACCAGCCGGGTGCGGCTGGACAGCGGCCGCACCGTGCAGGTCTGGCCCTTGGCCGAACGCCAGGCGGAGGTGTTGCTGTGACGCCCTTCACGCCCGGTGACCTTGGCTTGCCCGCAGCGGAAATATCCCTAAAGTCGCTCCCCATCCTGCCGAAAGCTCCCGCATGGGCGGTGCGGCACGGCCCAGGAACGTGGAGCATGTGATGGAAATCGGTAACAACCCCCAGCGCCCGGCGCAATCCCTGGTCCCCGAACGGCAGGCACGCCCCGAGTTGGTGCAGCCAGCCGGGCGCAGCGCCACGCCGCCCGTGGCGCCGGGCCAGACCGGTGCCCGTCCCGAGCCCATCACCGCCAACCCGCCGGCCAGCGCGCAGGTGGCCTTGTCCAACAGTGCCGTGCAGTTGCTGCAAGGCGGCGACGAGCAGGACAGCTTCGACAGTGCCAAGGTCGAACGCGTGTCGCGCGAGATCGAGGAAGGCCGCTTCGAGGTGGACGCCGAGCGCGTGGCCGACCGCCTGCTGGCCAACACCCGCGAACTGCTCAGCAGCCGCAGCCCCGACGAGGCCTGAGCACCGGGCGCCCTGGCGCCGCGGGTTCGGGCTTCCACGTTCCGCCTGATTGCCGCCGCCATGAACCCCACCCAAGCCCCTCTGAGTACCCCGCTGCCGCCCCTGCTCACCGAGCTGGAGGCGGCTTTGTCCATGGTGCAGCAGGCCCTGTCGACGCGCGACGCGCGCCTGCTGGAGCAACAGGCCGGCCGGGTGCAGGCGCTGATGCAGCAGGGCCTCGAGTTGGCCCGTGGGCAGGCCCTGGACCCCGAATGGCGCCGCCGCCTGGCCGCCTGCGGGGCGCAGATGGCGGCCCAGCGCCAGGCCCTGTTCCGCGCCACCTCGGCGCTGGACCGCGCCATCGAGGTGCTGATGCCGGCCGAGACCAGTGGCAGCGGCCTGTACGGTGAATCGGGGCGCTCGCTGCGCCAGCGCTCCAGCGGTGACAGCCTGACCGCCTGAGGGGCCTGGGCGGCGCCGAAGCCCGGTCAGCGCGTCGCCGCGCGGCGCACCGCCTCCAGGTAGGCCAGTCCGTCCGGCGGCCGGCCGCTGCGCTGGCTTTCCCAGATCATCTGTCCGAGTGCTTCCATGGCCACATGGTGGGCCTCATGCTCGCTGTTGCGCTGCGCGGCCAGCAACTGAACGGCCTGGCGGATGCCGCTGGGCTGGTCGATCGAGCACTGCTCGCTGATCGACAGGTGCATGGCCAGGTGCAGAAAGGGGTTGGTGTGGCCGTCCTCCACCCGGTAGTCGAGCGCCAGCGCGCTGGCCTCGTCGGTCAGCTCGGCGTGGTATTCCGGATGCGCCTCGATCCACGGCCAGGCCAGGCGCTGCATGGGGTCGAGCACGGCGCCGGCCATGCCGGCCCGGTAGGTGGCACAGAAGAAGCGCCGAACGTCCAGTTGGGAGGGTTGGTACATGCGGCCATTGTCGCGGCGCGCCACTACGATGCCGCCTGGCCGCACCTTGGCGCGGCCCCTCCTGCCTTCGAGACCGACGCCCGATCCATGCACCTGCTGCTGGTTGACGACCACCCGCTGATCCATGTGGCGCTGCGCGCGCTGCTGGCCGACTTCGATCCCCCGGTGCAACTGCACAGCGCGCTGGATGCCGAGGGCGCGCGAACCCTGCTGACGCAGCTCAGGCCGAGCCCCGATCTGCTGCTGCTCGATCTGCAACTGGCCGACGCCCAACCGCAATCGGACGGCTTCGCGCTGCTTGACGAGATGCGCGCGCGCTACCCGGCGCTGCCCATCGTCTGCCTGTCGGGGACCAACCAGATGGCCGAGGTGATCCGCGCCATCGACCAGGGCGCCATGGGTTTCATCCCCAAGCATGTCGACCCCGAGGAATTCAAGGCGGCGCTGGCCCTGGTGGTGGTGGGCGGCATCTACGTGCCACCGATGCGCCTGGACAGCGCCGCGCCGGTGCCTGCGCGACCCAGTGAGCCGCGACCGGCAGCAGCCCTGCCGGCCTCGCTGGCCGCATTGCCCATCACGCCGCGCCAGCACGAGGTGCTGCAGGGCCTTCTGCTGGGCAAACCCAACAAGCTCATCGCCAGCGAGCTGAGCATCAGCGCCGACACGGTGAAGGACCATGTGCAGGCGATCTTCCGCGCGCTGGGCGTCAACAGCCGCACGCAGGCGGTGCTGGCGGTCGGCCAGATGAATCGCTGAGCCGCTGTTCGGCCCGGATTCAGCTCGGGCGATAGCCCAGGCGCACATAGATCGGCGCAAAGGCCTCGGCCTGCGTCAGCTCCAGCAGGCCCTCGCGGGTCAGCTCGAGCAGGGCGATGAAGGTCACCACCAGCACCGCCGCGCCGCGCTCGGGCTCGAAGAGCTGCTCAAAACCCAGGTAGCGCTGGCCCTGCAGGCGACGCAGCAGGAAACCCATGTGCTCGCGCACGCTGAGCTGCTCGCGGGTGATTCTGTGATGCTGGTGCAGCTTGGCGCGCGACAGCAGCTGCGCCCAGGCCTGGCGCAGGTCCTCGGGTCGAACCGCCTCCCAGCGCGGTTCGAGTTTGTCCTCGAGTGCCACCCAGGCGGGCCAGAACTCGCGACCCTGCAGGGGCAGTTGGTCGATCAGACGGGCGCCGAGCTTGATCTTTTCGTACTCCAGCAGGCGCCGCACCAGCTCGGCGCGCGGGTCTTCGGGCTCGCTGCCGTCGTCGGCCTTTTTGACCGGCAGCAGCATGCGGCTCTTCATCTCGATCAGCAGGGCCGCCATCAGCAGGTACTCGGCTGCCAATTCGAGGTTGTGACGGCGGATCTGCTCCACATAGCCCAGGTACTGGGTGGTCACCTGGGCCAGCGGGATGTCGAAGATGTTGAAGTTCTGCTTGCGGATCAGGTACAGCAGCAGGTCCAGCGGGCCCTGGAAGGCCTCGAGGAAGACCTCCAGCGCGTCGGGCGGGATGTAGAGGTCCTGCGGCAGCTGGAACAGCGGCTCGCCGTAGAGGCGCGCCACGGCAACGCTGTCGACCACCTCCGGCGCGTTGGCGGCCTGGTCGACGCGGATGGATTCGGATGTGCTCACGGCTGGGCCTCTTAAGGTGAACGGGCTTTGCCCGGCACCTTAACCCCCGCCGGGGGCGGGCCGGGCTGGCCCGGACCTGGGGGTGCTCAGAGGGCGGCGTGCGGCCGGCCGGGCCGGCGCCGCCAGACCTGGCCTGGGGTCAGGGCCTTACGAAGCCGATTCGGGGTGGGGCAGGGTGCCGTAGACGTAGGGCTGCTGGGGAACACGGGCCTGCTGCCATTGCGCCAGCTGCCCGCGGTCGAGCGGCTTGTCCCACAACAGGGCGCGGCCGGCGCGCTGCTGGGCTTCCAGGTCGGGCTTGCTGGCCTTCATCTCGGCAACCAGTTGCGTGACTTCCGAGGTGTAGGGCTTCCAGAACAGCGGCATGGCGTCAGACTCAAGGGGCGGAAAGGTCCGCGATTTTAGGAAGGAACTGCTCGGCGCCCAGTTCGTCGGCAAAGCCGGCGCGTCGCATCAGGCCGAGCGGTTGTTCGTTGACCTCGGCCAGCAGCAGCACCACCCCACGCGCCTGCAGTCCCTGGTGCAGCTGGCGCAGCGCCTCCAGGCCCGAGGTGTCGAGCTGCACCAGGCGTTGCAGGTCCAGCACCACGGCGCGGGTGTCGGCGGCGATTTCCTCGGCCAGGCCTTCGAGCTTGCCCACCGAGCCGAAGAACAGCGAACCGTACAGGGTGTAGGCCTGCACCCCGGTGGGCAGCGGCGTGGCCACCGGCCGCACCTGGAACAGCTGGCCCATGCGCGTGATGAAGAACATGCAGGCCAGCACCAGGCCCAGCTCCACCGCCACCGTGAGGTCGAAGATCACCGTGGTCAGGAAGGTGCCCAGCAGGATGGTGCGGTACTGCAGCGTGAAATGGCGCAGGCGTGCGAACTCGTGCCACTCGCCCATGTTCCAGGCCACGAAGAGCAGGATGCCGGCCAGCACCGCCAGCGGCACGTGCAGGGCCAGCGGTGCGGCCACCCACATCACCGCGAACACCGTGGCCGCGTGCACCATGCCCGCCAGCGGCGTGTGAGCGCCGCTGCGGATGTTGGTGACGGTGCGGGCGATGGTGCCGGTGGCCGGCATGCCGCCCAGCAAGGGACTGGCGATGTTGGCGATGCCCTGCGCCATCAATTCCTGGTTGGGGTCGTGCCGGGGCAGCTGTGGCGCCAGCTTGTCGGCCACGCGGGCGCAGAGCAGCGATTCGATGGCGCCCAGCAGCGCGATGGTCAGCGTCGGCGTGACCAGCTGCTTGGCCGCCTCCCAGCTCAGCGAGGGCCACTGCGGTGCCGGCAGAGAGCTGGGAATCTGTCCGAAGCGCGTGCCGATGGTTTCCACCGGCAAATTCAGCAACACGCTGATCACGGTCAGGGTGACCAACGCGACGACCGGCCCGGGCAGCCGTGAGACGGCACGGACCTTGTTGCTGCGCGCGAACTCGGCCGGCAGCTGCGTCTGCGGGGCCAGGGTCAGGCGCGGCCACAGCCACAGACCGACGACGCAGAGCAGGCCCAGCCCCAGCGCATAGGGGTTCCAGGTCTCGAGGTGCCGCCACAGCACGCCGATCTGGGTGAAAAAGTCGGCCGGCATCTTGCCCGCGATGCGAAGGCCGAACAGGTCGCGCAGCTGCGACAGCGCGATGAGCACCGCGATGCCGTTGGTGAAGCCGATGACGATGCTGACCGGCACGTAGCGCACCAGCATGCCCAGGCGCAGCAGACCCATCAGGAACAGCAGGGCACCGGCCATCAGCGTGGACAGCAGCAGGCCCTGCAAGCCGTGGCGCTCGACGATGCCGTAGACCACCACGATGAAGGCGCCCGCCGGTCCGCCGATCTGCACGCTGGAGCCGCCCAGCAGCGAGATCAGCAGGCCGGCGACGATGGCCGTGACCAGGCCGCTGGCCGGTGGCAGCCCGGAGGCCATGGCGAAGGCCATGGCCAGCGGCAGCGCCACCACGCCGACGGTCAGGCCGGCGCCGATGTCGCCGGTCAGTTGCTTGCTGTCGAGGCCCTTGAGCAGCGCCAGGGCGCGGGGGCGGAATGGGTGCAGGCCGATCGATGCCATGAGTCCTCCAGAAGTCGGGATGCCAGCTTGGGAGCCCGGGTCATGGGAGGACCGCAGTGGTGGCGCAGCGCGATGAAGCGCCGCCTGCGGCTGGGCGGCGTGGGGCGGATGCGAGTGCAGCGCTGCGGGATCACGTGGGCAGTGTCGGCGACCCGCTCGGCATCAGCGCACGCGCATGCCGGGCTGCGCGCCGGCATGGGGTTCGAGCACGAAGACGCCGGGCACGGCTTTCTCGTCGGCGTGGCTGGCGGCCAGCACCATGCCCTCGCTGACGCCGAACTTCATCTTGCGCGGCGCCAGGTTGGCCACCAGCACGGTGAGCTTGCCTTCGAGTTGCTCCGGCTGGTAGGCGCCGGCGATGCCCGAGAACACATTGCGCAGCCTGCCCTCGCCCGCGTCCAGGGTCAGGCGCAGCAGCTTGGTCGACCCTTCGACCCGCTCGGCCTTGACGATCCGGGCGATGCGCAGGTCGGGCTTGACGAAGTCGTCGATGGTGATTTCGGCGGCGATGGATTCGCCGCCGGGCCGTCCCAAGGCGGACCCAGCCCCCTCGGGGGGCAGGCTGGCGCTGGCGCCGGCCGTGGGGGCCTTGTTCGGTTCGCCGCCGGGGATGGGGGCGGGCGGCTCGGGCTGCGTGAAGAGTGCCTCGACCTGCTCGACGGTGACACGCTGCATCAGGTGCTGGAAGGCGCCGATGGTGTGCGCGCCGAGCCGCGTGCCGGCGTCGGACCAGGTCAGCGGCGCCACCTGCAAGAAGGCCTCGACCTTGGCGCTGAGCGCCGGCAGCACCGGCTTCAGGTACAGGGTCAGCAGGCGGAAGGCTTCGATGCAGGTGCTGCAGGCTTCGTGCAGTTCGGCGGCGGCCTCGGGCTTCTTGGCCAGTTCCCAGGGCTTGTGTGCGTCGACGTACTCGTTGATGGTGTCGGCCAAGGCCATGACCTCGCGCAGCGCCTTGCCGAACTCGCGGCCGTCGTAGAGCGCCGCCAGCTTGGGGGCGGCGGCCTGCAACGGGGTGATCACGGCCTCGCCATCGGCGCCCAGGGTGGTCGACAAGCGGCCTGCAAAGCGCTTGGCCAGGAAGCCCGCGGCGCGGCTGGCGATGTTGATGTACTTGCCGATCAGGTCGCTGTTGACGCGCGCGATGAAGTCCTCGGGGTTGAAGTCGAGGTCCTCCACGCGGTCGTTGAGCTTGGCGGCCAGGTAGTAGCGCAGCCACTCGGCGTCCAGGCCGAGCTCCAGGTAGCGCAGCGGGTCGATGCCGGTGCCACGGCTCTTGCTCATCTTCTCGGCGTTCACCGTGAGGAAGCCGTGCACGTAGACGCGGTCGGGCGTCTTGCGGCCGCTGAAGTGCAAGGTGGCCGGCCAGAACAGGGTGTGGAAGTAGGTGATGTCCTTGCCGATGAAATGGACCTGCTCGGTTGCGGGGTCGGCCAGGAACTCGTCGACGTTGCGGCCCTGCCTCGCGAAGTGCGCGGTGAGCGAGGCCAGGTAGCCGATCGGCGCGTCGAGCCACACGTAGAAATACTTGCCCGGCGCGTCGGGGATCTCGATGCCGAAGTAGGGCGCGTCGCGGCTGATGTCCCAGTCACCGAGCCCACCCTTGCCTTCCTCGTCGACGCTGAACCACTCCTTGATCTTGTTCAGCACCTCGGGCTGCAGGCGGCCTGCCGCGTGCGTCCACTGCTCCAGGAACGCCTTGCAGCGCGGGTCGCTGAGCTTGAAGAAATGGTGGTCGCTGGTCTTGAGCACCGGCGTGGCGCCCGACAGCACCGAGTAGGGGTTGCGCACCTCGGTGGGGGCATACACGGCGCCGCAGCTTTCGCAGGAGTCGCCGTACTGGTCCTTGGCGCCGCACTTCGGGCATTCGCCCTTGATGAAGCGGTCCGGGAGGAACATGCCCTTGGCCGGGTCGAAGAACTGCTCGATGGCGCGCACCTCGATCAGGCCCTGCGCCTTGAGCTTGCGGTAGATGTCCTGCGAGAGCTGGTGGTTCTCGGGCGCGTCGGTGCTGTGCCAGTGGTCGAAGGCGATGTGGAAGCCGTCGAGGCAGGGCTTGCGGCCGGCGGCGATACCCGCCACGAAGGCCTGCGGCGTCACGCCGGCCTTCTCGGCGGCGATCATGATCGGCGCGCCATGCGCATCGTCGGCGCAGACGAAGTGCACCTCGTGTCCCTGCAGGCGCTGGAAGCGCACCCAGATGTCCGCCTGCGAGTACTCCATGATGTGCCCGATGTGGAAGTTCGCATTCGCGTAGGGCAGGGCGGTGGTGACGAAAAGCTGGCGGCGGGTCATGGCGCGATCGGTTCGGTGGGCGGCCGCAGGCTGCGGTCGTCAGGGGCGCCGGATTCTAGGGAGGCGGCAGCCCGACGCCCGCTGTGCCCACGGCCCGCCCCAGGCCCGCTCATGGCGCGTTCATGGCGCGTTCATGATGCGTTCATGGCGCGCGCCTGGTCCGACCCAGCGCCATTCCGTGCTTGTGGACAACTTTGTGGGCATCCCAAGGGGTTTGGCGCTAAGTGCTTGATTTGCGGGCTTCAAATCTGCACTTTCTGACCCATTGCATTCGGAATTATTTATGTAAAACAATGACTTACGACGTAAGACCGAGCCCCCGGGCTGGACGGCGCTCGGGGCGCGGCGCAAGCGCATTTGTGGGGACAAGTCAATCCCTGTGCTCGCGAGGCCGCGGCGGCGGATGCGCCGACCGACCGGCCTGGCGGCCATGGCGGCTCCGGTCGAAGCGCCGACTGGACCTCGCACAGAGCTTCCAGGAAACGAGCTAAGTGGCTGATTCTTGGTCGCTCGGCCCGGTATCCACCGCAGCTGTGGATAACTTTGTGGGAAAGCCGCTGCCGATGCCGCGAAGGCCTTGTTCCTGCGTGCTCCGTCCTGACTTGCCGCTTTTTTGTGCAGTTCCGGGGGTGCCGACGAAAATCGTTGAATATCAATCACTTGCCAACAGCGTCTGACAACCCGGCCGGCTCGGGTACGGTCCGTGCCAACGCGACAAGGGCGATGCGCTGCGTGCCGGTGATAGGGGGATAACTCCAACCCGAAAGTCGGGAAAGTCCGCATCGCATCGGCTCGCAAGGCGTCAGTCGACGCTGCTCGGGGCGGCTCAACGCGTCGTCGATGACTGCTCGGAGCCTGTACGGCAGAAACGGGCGGATCGGCGCTCCCAAGCGGGTCGCGCCATTCCTCCGCTTCGCCCGCTTCGCCTGGGCGGCTTCTGCCGCGCAGGCTCCTAGAATCCGCCGCCCTCAACGGGTCCGGACGCGCCAGCGCCACCCCGGTCCCGGCCTTTGCGCCGCCGCTGCCCGCCGCCTTCGTGTCCGCCTCCTCGCTCGATCTCAAAAGTACCCGCCTCGATGCCCTGCTGCTGCCCCTGGCCAGCCGCGACTGGGAGGCCGCACTGCACAGCATGCGCACGCAATGGGCGGCCGTGGCGGGTGCCTTCGACGGCGAGTTGCTGGTCCTGGACCTGCGCGGCCTGCCCCCGCAGGGCGCGCCGGTGCCCTGGCTGCGCATCAAGCAGACCCTGGCCGAATTGGGGCTGAACGCCGTCGGCGTGCTGGGTCTGGGCCAGCTCGCCGAAGCGGAGCAGCAAGGCGCGCAGGCGGCCGGCCTGCCGGCACGCGACGAGGCGGGCGCAGCGCGCACGTCCACCGCCCTCCCCGGGGCCCTCCCCGCCGCCGTGCCCGCCGCCGTGTCCGCCGCCTCACCCATGCCCCAGGAGCCGCCGCCCTCTGCCGCGCCAGCCACTGCGGCGCCGCTCCCGCGCGGCCCGCGCTGCATGGTCATCGACCGGCCGCTGCGCAGCGGCCAGCAGGTCTATGCGCGCGACGCCGATCTGGTCGTGCTGGGCCTCGTCAGCCACGGCGCCGAGGTGATTGCCGACGGCAGCGTGCACGTCTACGGCGCCCTGCGCGGCCGCGCCATTGCCGGGGCCAAGGGCGACCTTGATGCGCGCGTCTACGCGCAGAGCCTGGAGGCCGAGCTGCTGGCCGTGGCCGGCGTGTTCCGCACCAGTGAGAAGCCGCTGCCGCCCGAGGTGGCCGGCAAGCCCGCCCAGGTCCGCCTGGAGGGCGAGCGCCTTGTTTTTGAACCCCTCAAGTACTGATCGTCCAGCACCGCAACCATGACCCAAATCGTCGTCGTCACGTCCGGCAAGGGAGGGGTGGGAAAGACCACCACCAGCGCCAGCTTCGCCACCGGCCTCGCCATGCGCGGCAAGAAAACCGCCGTCATCGACTTCGACGTCGGTCTGCGCAACCTCGACCTGATCCTCGGCGTCGAGCGCCGTGTGGTCTACGACTTCATCAACGTCATCCAGGACGGCGTCAAGCTCACGCAGGCGCTGATCAAGGACAAGCAGCACGAGAACCTCTTCATCCTGGCCGCCAGCCAGACGCGCGACAAGGAGGCGCTGACGCAGGACGGCGTCAAGCGCGTGCTCGACGAGTTGGCCGAGATGGGTTTCGACTACATCGTCTGCGACAGCCCGGCCGGCATCGAGACCGGCGCCATGATGGCCATGCATTACGCCGACGCGGCCGTGGTGGTGACCAACCCCGAGGTCAGCTCGGTGCGCGACTCGGACCGCATCCTGGGCATGCTCAGCAGCAAGACGCAGCGCGCCATCGACGGCCGCGAGCCCGTCAAGGAGCACCTGCTGATCACGCGCTACAACCCGAATCGGGTCGAGGGCGGACAGATGCTGTCGCTGGGCGACATCCACGAGATCCTGCGCACGCCGCTGATCGGCGTGATCCCCGAGAGCGAGGCGGTGCTGCAGGCCAGCAACCAGGGCGTGCCGGCCATCCTGATGAAGGGCAGCAACGTTGCCGAGGCCTACCTCGACGTGGTGGGGCGCTTCCTCGGCGAGGAGCGGCCGATGCGCTTCATCGAGGCCGAGAAGCAGGGCTTCTTCAAGCGCTGGTTTGGTCGCTGAGAGGGGCACGGACGATGGGATTCCTGACCTTCTTCCTCGGTGAAAAGAAGCCCACGGCCAGCGTGGCCAAGGAGCGCCTGCAGCTGATCCTGGCGCACGAGCGCAGCGGCCGCAACGCCGCCGCGCCCGATTACCTGCCGCAGCTCAAGGCCGAGTTGATTGCCGTCATCAGCAAGTACGTGCAGGTCGACCCCTCGCACGTCGTCGTCGAGCGCGAGCAGCAGGACAACCTCGAGGTGCTGGCGGTCAAGATCGAGCTGCCCGACTCGCGCTGACCCATTCCTGACTCTTTTTTGGGCAGCCTCAGGTCGCCCCTTTGGCGACAAGCACTTGGCAACGCACCCCCGGCTTCATTCACGGACTTGTCCACAGTTCCGGTGAAGAACCTGACGCCACTTTCTCCGCTGCTGCTGGCGCCCATGGAGGGCCTGCTCGATCACCTGCTGCGCGAGCAGCTGACGCCGTTGGCGCCCTACTCGATGGCCGTCAGCGAGTTCATCCGCGTCACCGACCGCGTGCTGCCCAAGCGCGTGTTCACGCGCATCGTGCCCGAGCTGCTGACCGGCGGGCGCACCCAGGCCGGCGTGCCGGTGTGGCCGCAGCTGCTCGGCTCCGACCCTTCGGTGCTGGCCGACAACGCGGCGCGCCTGGCCGAGCTGGCGCCACCGGGCATCGACCTGAACTTCGGCTGCCCGGCCCGCTGCGTCAACCGGCACCGAGGCGGCGCCGTGCTGCTCGACGAACCCGAGCTGCTGCACCGCATCGTCGCGGCGGTGCGCCGCGCGGTGCCGCAGGGTATCGCCGTCACCGCCAAGATGCGCCTGGGCGTGCAGGACCGTGGTCGCATGCTCGAGGCCGCGCAGGCGCTCGCCGCGGGCGGCGCGGCGCAACTGGTGGTGCATGCGCGCACGCAGCGCGACGGCTACAAGCCGCCGGCCCACTGGCACGAGCTGGCGCGCATCCGCGCGGCCCTGCCCGACCTGCCGCTGGTGGCCAACGGGGAGATCTGGACCCTGCAGGACGCCTTGCAGGCGCGCCGCGAGAGCGGCGTGCAGGCCTTGATGCTGGGGCGCGGCGCGGTGGCCGACCCCTGGCTGGTGGCGCGCATCCAGGCACACGACGCTGGCCTTGACAGTCCCCGCGCCGGATGGCCCGAACTGGCGCCGGCCCTGCTCGGCTACTGGCGCCGTGTGCGCCAGGCGGTGCAGCCCAAGCACCAGGCCGGTCGCGTCAAGCAGTGGCTGCATTACCTGCGGCGCGCGCATCCGCAGGCCGAGGCGGCCTACCAGGGGCTGCGCACCGAGGCCAATCCGGCCCAGTTCGATGGCCTGCTGCGTGCGTTGCTGCCCGAGCACGCGCTGCTCGTTTAGGCAGTCGCCTCCAAAGGGATCACCAGGGGCCTGCCTACACTGGCTTGGGTCTTGCGGCCGGTGGTGACCTCACGGTGCCAGGCAGCAGGCTCCTTGCCCCCGAATGAAGCCCGAAACCCTCCAGGACTGCCGCTACGAACTGTGCTTTGCGCCGCTGCGGCGCGGCAGTTGCGGCTACAGCTTTCCCTGTGATGCGGCGGGCCATGTGCCGCTCGACTGCCTGGCGCCGCGCGCGCTGGCCAACTACCTGTTCGCGCGCGCCGTGGTGGGGCGCGAACTGCTGGCGCCGACCGTCGAACCGCGCGCTTGAGCGCCGCCGCGGCTCAGGGTCGCCGAGCCCGGTAGCGGGCCAGGTTCTTGGCCGCCTGCTGGCGCACCTTGTTGCGCAGGCCGCCGCTCCAGCCCAGCAGCAGTCCCGGCAGGCCGAGCGCCTGACGGCTCCAACGCCAGAAATTGAATCGGTCGCGATGGCTGGCGATCCGGCCTCGTCCATCGAAGCTGAACGTGGCGTCGATGCGGTTGTGCACCAGCCGCCCGGTGGCGCTGAACAGGTAATGCGCTTCCCAGTGGGCGCTGCAGCCGTCGGCGCCGATCTGGAAATCCAGCCGCCAGTGCTCGCGGCCCTGGGTCTGCGTGGCCTCGCACAACATGCGCCACATGGCACCGATCTCCTCGGCACCCTGCAGCGAGAAGGCCTCGTCGTCGAAGCGGGCCGTGGGCGCATAGCAGGCCTGCATGGCCTTGCCGTCAAGCTGTTGAAACGCGGTGTAGAAGCGTTCGAGGGTCTGTCGGCTCATGCGGGACTCCTTCGGTAGAGCTCACTTCGACCAGTTGTCCTTCAGGGTCGTGGTGCGGTTGAACACCGCCCGACCCGGGGCATGGTCGACACGGTCGGCGACGAAGTAGCCGTGCCGCTCGAACTGCCAGTGGCTGGCGGCTTCGGCCGTGCCCAGGGCCGGTTCGACGAAGCCCTGCACCACGCGCAACGATTCCGGGTTCAGCGCCGCCAGGAAGTCCTTGCCGCCGCTGTCGGGCTGCGGGTCGGTGAAGAGGCGGTCGAAGAGCCGGATCTCGGCCGGCAGCGCCTCGTGCGCGCCGACCCAGGTGATGACCCCCTTGACCTTCACCGCATCGGCGCCCGGCGTGCCGCTCTTGGTGTCGGGCAGCACGCGCGCCTGCACGGCGACGACCTCGCCGACCTCGTTCTTCGTGCAGCCGATGCACTCGATGACATGGCCGGCCTTCAGCCGCACCTTGTTGCCGGGGAACAGCCGGTGGTAGCCCTTGGGCGGCGACTCGGCGAAATCCTCGCGCTCGATCCAAAGCAGCGGGCCGAAGGAGAAGTGCCGCTCGCCCAGTTCGGGGCGCTGCGGATGGGCTGGTGCCCGGCAGGCATCGAAGCCCTCTCCCAGCACCTCGGCGTAGTTGCAGATCTCGAGCCGCAGCGGGTCCAGCACGGCCATGGCACGCGGCGCGCTGCCCTCCAGGTCGGCGCGCAGACAGCCCTCCAGCACGCCGTAGTCGATCCAGGCATTGCTCTTGGTCGTTCCGGTGCCCTCGACCATGGTGCGGATGCTCGCGGGCGTGAAGCCGCGCCGGCGCATGCCGATCAGGGTGGGCATGCGCGGGTCGTCCCAGCCCGATACATGGCCTTCCTCCACCAGCTGGCGCAGCTTGCGCTTGCTCGTCACCACATAGCTGAGGTTCAGGCGCCCGAACTCGTACTGGTGCGGCAACGGCCGGGCCAGCAATCCGAGGCCGGCCAGGTGCTCGAGCAACCAGTCATAGAACGGGCGCTGGTCCTCGAATTCCAGCGTGCAGATCGAGTGCGTGATGCGCTCCAGCGCGTCCTCGATGGGGTGCGCGAAGGTGTACATCGGGTAGATGCACCAGCGCGTGCCCGTGGCGTGGTGCTCGGCGTGCTTGATGCGGTACAGCGCCGGGTCGCGCAGATTGATGTTGGGGCTGGCCATGTCGATGCGGGCGCGCAGCACCATGGCGCCGTCGGCATGCCGGCCGTCGCGCATCTCGCGCAGGCGTGCCAGGTGATGCTCGGCCGGGCGGTCGCGGAACGGGCTGTCCACGCCGGGGGTCGTGAAGTCGCCGCGGTTGGCGCGCATCTGCTCGGGTGTCTGCTCGTCCACATAGGCCAGTCCGGCCTGCACCAGGCTTTCTGCGGCGCGGTACATGAAGTCGAAGTAGCTGCTGGCTTCGTACAGATGGCTGCACCCGGCGTGCTCCCAGCTCCAACCCAGCCACTGCACCATTTCCTTGATGGCCTCGACGAACTCCAGTTCCTCCTTCTCGGGGTTGGTGTCGTCGAAGCGCAGATGGCAGGCGCCGCCGAAGTCGCGCGCCAGGCCGAAGTTCAGGCAGATGCTCTTGGCGTGACCGATGTGCAGGTAGCCGTTGGGCTCGGGCGGGAAGCGCGTGCGGATGGCAGCCGGATCGGCCGGTGCGTCGGCATGATGGGCGGCGTCGCCCGGCGAGCCGCCGAAGCGTCGTCCCGGCTGCCAGTCCGCCTGGGCCAAGTCGCGCTCGATCTGGGTGCGCAGGAAGTTCGGAGCGGGAGCGGCGGCTGGGGCAGTCATGGGCGAGGGAAAGGTGCTGCAAGGCAGCGGCAAGAGCGGCAGCGCATTCTAGGAAGCCCGCCCTTGGGTCCGGCCCGAACCCCGCCCCAGGGCTGACCATGGCGGCGGAAGCAGGCCACAGATGGCAGCATGCGGGCATGAACCCAGCCGCCGATCGCGTCGATTCAGAGGCTTGCACCGATACGCCGGTCGCTGACCTCGAGCCGCTGTTTGCCGCCCTGGGTCGTGGCGATTGGGAAGCGGCGAGCCGGGAGCTCTCCGGCATCGAACCGGAGTCCTTGCGGGGCGACCTGCACGAGGCGCTGGCGGCGATGCGCATGGTCTACGACGGGCGTCCGGCACAGGCGCTGAACTTGCTGGTGGCGGTGTTGCCGCGCCTGGAGCGGGGTGCGCTGGCCGCGCAGCTCGGCAGCCTTTACGGCGCGACGGGCTACGCGCTGGGGATGGTGGGCGATCCGGGCCGGGGTCTCGAGTGGTCGCAGCGTGCATTGCAGCGGACGGCCCACGCTCCGCACAGTGCCGGACGCCGGCGCGCACTGAGCACGCATGGCACGCTGCTGGCCATGACCGGCGACGCCGAAGGGGCCTGGACGGCGTTGCAGCAGGTCTTGCAGATTGCCCAGGCGGAGGGCGACGCGCGTGCCGTCGTGATCGCGCACGGCAATCTGGCGTTTTGCGCGATGGAGCGTGCGCACGCGCTAGCGCTGGCGGCCGATGACGCGGCACGCATCGATTCCGCGCAGCGCGCGCTGCACCATGCCGGTCTGGCACAAGCGCTGGCCGAGCAAGCCGGCCTGACCCTGTACCAAGGATTCGCCGCCACCTCGCAGGGCAATGCGCTGCTCGCGCTGGGGCGCCACGAAGCGGCCGTGCGCGCGCTGCAGCCGGCAGTTGCTCAAACGACCGCCAATCCGCCCATGCAGGCCGACGCCTTGCTGGGTTTGGAGCGCGCCCTGCGCGCCCAGGGGGATCTGGCCGCGGCTCGGCAGGTGCTGCGGCAGGCCGAGCAACTGATCGAAGGCGAGGGCCTTGGCGGAGCGACGGCACGCCTGCTGGAGCAAGGCCTGGAGCTGGCCCAGCAGCAGGGCGACCTGAACACGGCGCTGGGCTGGGCGCAGCGCGCCATCGTGCATTGGAAGACCCTGCAGTCGGGACGCGACGCGATGCATCGGCGTCACGCCGAACTCTTTGCCGAGCTGGAGCGCAGCCGCCAAGCCATCGCCGAACTGCAGGAGCAGTCGCAGTCCCTGCAGCAGGCGGCGCACCGAGATCCGCTGACCGGAGCCTTGAATCGCCGTGCCTGGCAGCGTTGGCAGACCCAATCGGGCTCGCGAGCGTGCGGCCTGGCGCTGATCGACGTCGACCATTTCAAGCGAATCAACGACCGTTTCGGGCATGCGCTGGGCGACGCCGTGCTGGTGGCGCTGGCCGATTTGCTGCGCCGGCATTGCCGACACGAGGACCTGCTCGTGCGCTTGGGCGGTGAGGAGTTCCTGCTGGTCTTCGTCGGTGCGAACCTGCCGATCACGCAGCGCTCTGCCGAGCGGGTTCGTGCCGCAGTTGAGGCCCACGCCTGGGTGGCCTTGCACCCTGAGTTGCAGGTGCGCATCAGTGTCGGTTTGGCGCAGCACGGGGAGGGCGACGAGTCCTTCGATCTCACGCTGGCCCGTGCCGACGCGGCGCTCTACCGGGCCAAGGATGGCGGGCGCAACCGCGTGGTGTCGGCGCCCGCCGATTCGGCCGCTACAGGGCCTTGAAGCGCGCGGCGTGCAGCCGGCTGACGGCCAGCTTGTCGGCGCGCTCGCGCAGCTCCAGCTGCACCGTGCCGTTCTCCAGCCGGCGCGCGCGCGCCACGGCGTCGATGTTGACGACCGTGCCGCGGTGCACCTGCCAGAAGCGCTCGGGATCGAGCTGTGGCAGCAGGTCGCGCAAGGAGACGCGCACCCAGAACTCGCGCGTGCCGGTCACGGCGCGCACGTATTTGTCGGCCGCCTCGAGGTAGACGATGGCATCGATGGGCACCAACTCGATGTGCTCGCCCACGGCGGCCTGCAGATGGCGCAGACGCGGCGCCGCTGCCGCCGCAGGCTGCTGCGCCAGCAGACGCTGCAGGGCGGCGAGCGGATCGGGTCGCTCGGCCGCCTCCAGGCGCTCGCGCAGCCGCGCCACGGTCTGCTTCAGGCGCTGCGTTTGCACGGGCTTGAGCAGGTAGTCGAAGGCCGCGGTCTCGAAGGCCTTCAGCGCGTATTCATCGTAGGCGGTGACGAACACGATCAGCGGCAGCGGCCGGCCCTCGGGCCAGTCCTCGGCCACGGCCTGGGCGAGCTCCAGGCCGCTCAGGCCCGGCATGCGGATGTCCAGGAAGAGCAGGTCCGGTGTCAGGGCCAGTGCGCGCTCGAAGGCCTCGTCGCCATTGGTGGCCGTCGGCAGCAGGGTGAGTTCGGGCCACAGGGCCAGCAACTCGGCGGCGAGGTGCTCGGCGAGCAGGGATTCGTCTTCGGCGATCAGGGCACGGGTCATGGGGGCAGCAGCAGGGTGGCGCGACAACCGCTTGCGTCGGGTTGCGCGGGTTCGAGGGTGAAGCTGGCGCGTCCGCCGTACTGGGCCTGCAGGCGCTCGCGCACCTGCTGGGTGCCGAACCCGGTGCCGAACGGGGCGTCGGCGGACTTCGGCGCATGCAGACCCACGCCGTCGTCCTCCACCTGCAGGCACAGCAGGCCGTCGCGCATGCCGGCCCGGACGCGCAGCAGCCCGCCGGTCTTGCTCGGCTCCAGGCCATGCTTGATGGCGTTCTCCACCAGGGGTTGCAGGATCAGCGGCGGCACCGGCGTGGTGGCGAGCTGATCGGGCAGCGTCAGCTCCAGGCGCAGGCGAGCGCCCATGCGGCGTTGCATCAGCTGCAGGTAGTCCTGCAGTCGCTCGAACTCGGTGGCCAGCGGGTGCAGGGGCACGCGGCTGGCCTGCAGGGTGGCGCGCAGATAGGCGATCAGCTCGTCCAGCATGGCCTGCGCGTCGTCGGGCCGCAGCTTGATGAGCACGCGCAGATGCGCCAGGGTGTTGAACAGCATGTGCGGTTCGATCTGCGTCTGCAGGGCCAGCAGCTGGGCCTCGGCGGCGTGGCCCTGCACGGTGGCGCGCTCCAACTCCAGCTCATGCAGCTTTTCGCGGCTGTAAAAGAAAAGCGTCGCCAGCAGCGCCACCAGCAAGGTGAAGCTGCCGCCCAGCACGAGTTGGCGCAGGCTGCCGCTGAACAAGCCGCGCGGCTGGTGGTCCAGCATGGCGGCGGCCAGCATCGTGCCGAGTTCGTGTCCGAGCACCGAGCCGACGATCACACAGGGCAGCATCCAGGCCCAGCCCGGCCAGCCCGATTTCAGGTGTTTGTTGTCGGGGTCACCGCGCAGCAGCAGACGCGAGACCCCGCTCTGCAGCAGGCCGATGCTGTAGGCGATGCACAGGCTGATGCACTGCGCGTACAGCATGCCGACCCAGAAGTGCCGGCCGCGCAGCAGGTACAACAGCATTCCGACCACGCAGCCGACGCCCAGCACGCCGATCAACTGGGCGGCGACGGGATGGGCTCGGTGCCAGGGGCGGGGCGCGACGTGCAGGTTCATGGCCGTCAGCATGTCAGCCGAGGGCCGGCGCGGCCGCCCCGGCGCGACCGCTGGGTGTCGGGCTGCGTGAATCGGGGCTCAGCGGCGCCGGCGGGAGCTGCCGCCGCCCAGCAGGCTGCCCAATACGCCGCGCACGATCTCGCGGCCCACCGAGCTGCCGATCGAGCGCAGCGCGCTCTTGGCGGCGGTCTCGGCCAGGCCCTCGCGGCGCCCGCCACGCGGTCCGGTCGAGCCGAACAGCACGTCCTTGAGCCCGTCCATCACACCGCCGCCCTCAGGCTCAGCCTGAGGGGGTGAGGGCTGTTGACGGAACACCGCGCCCCCTTCGTCGGCCATGCCGCTACCGGCTTTGCCCGATGGCGCTGCGGATTGACCTTTCAACATCTCGTAGGCGCTCTGGCGGTCCAGCGCCTTCTCGTAGACACCGGCGACCAGGGAGTTCTGCAGCAGCGCGGCGCGCTCTGTCTCCACGATGGGGCCGATGCGCGAGCCCGGCGGCAGCACATAGACGCGCTCGGTGACGGACGGGCGACCCTTGGCATCGAGCAGGCTGACCAGCGCCTCGCCGACCCCCAACTCGGTGATGGCGGCGGCAATGTCCAGGCCGTCCTTGGGACGCATGGTCTCGGCAGCACTCTTGACCGCCTTTTGGTCGCGCGGCGTGAAGGCGCGCAAGGCGTGCTGCACGCGGTTGCCCAACTGACCCAGCACGCTGTCGGGGATGTCGAGCGGGTTCTGCGTCACGAAGTAGACGCCCACGCCCTTGGAGCGCACCAGGCGCACCACCAACTCGATGCGCTGCACCAGCGCAGCCGGCGCGTCGGCAAACAGCAGGTGCGCCTCGTCGAAGAAGAACACCAGCTTCGGTCGGTCCAGATCGCCCACCTCGGGCAGGGTCTCGAACAGCTCCGACAGCATCCACAGCAGGAAGGTGGCGTACAGCTGGGGGGCGTTCATCAACTGGTCGGCGGCCAGGATGTTGACGACGCCCTTCGATCCCTCCGTCTGCATGAAGTCGGCGATGTTCAGCATCGGCTCGCCGAAGAAGCGGTCGCCGCCCTGGGTCTCGATCTGCAGCAGGCCGCGCTGGATGGCGCCGATGCTGGCCGCGCTGACGTTGCCGTACTCGGTGGTGAAGGTGCTGGCGTTGTCGCCGACATGCTGCAGCATGGCGCGCAGGTCCTTCAGGTCGAGCAGCAGCAGGCCCTGGTCGTCGGCGATCTTGAAGACCATCTGCAGCAGGCCGGACTGCACCTCGTTGAGCGAGAGCATGCGCGCCAGCAGCAGCGGTCCCATGTCGGAGACGGTGGCGCGCACCGGGTGCCCGCTCTTGCCGAACACATCCCACAGCGTGGTCGGGCAGCGCAGCGGCGCGGGCGCTTCGAGGCCGCGGTCCTTCAGCACGGCCAGCAGCTTCTCGCTGGGGCTGCCGGCCTGGCTGATGCCGGTCAGGTCGCCCTTCACATCGGCCATGAAGACCGGCACGCCGATGGCCGAGAAGCCCTCGGCCAGCTTTTGCAAGGTGATGGTCTTGCCGGTGCCGGTGGCGCCGGTGATCAGGCCGTGGCGGTTGGCCAGGGCGGGCAGCAGTTCACAGACGGTGTCGCCGCAGCGGGCGAGCAGGATGGGTTCGGCCATGGTCTTCGAGCAAGCAAAGCGGAGGGCGCGCGCAGTCTATGCGCGCCCCGTCAATCGCCTTCGAAGAGCCTGACGACGGCCAGCGACAGGTTGTCGCCGCCGCCTTGTGCGCGCAGCCGCGCCTTGTTGACGAGCAACTCGGCGGCCTCGCGTGGCGCCAGGCCGCTGAGCACCGTGGCCAGCTCGCGGTTGTTGAAGTAGTGCCACAGCCCGTCGCTGCAGGCCATCAATGTGTCGCCCGGGCGCAGCACGCCGATCTGCGTTTCCACCGGCGTCGGATCCTGCTGCGTGCCCAGGCAGGCCGTCAGCAGATTGGACTGCGGGTGGCTCTGGGCGTCGGCCTCGGTGAGCTGGCCCTCGTCCACCAGGCGTTGCACATAGCTCTGGTCGAAGCTGCGCTGCAGGAACTGACCGTCGCGCACCCAGTAGATGCGGCTGTCGCCGGTGTGCAGCCAGTAGCACTGCAGGTCCGGCATCACCAGGAACATCGCCAGGGTGCTGTGCGGCTCCTCCTCGGCGGAGATGGCCGTCAGCTTGATCATCAGATGCGCCTCGCTGCACACCTGGCGCAGCAACTCGGCCGGATCCTCGCTGTCGGGCGCGAAGCGCTCGAACAGCTGCTGCGTGGTCAGCAGCACCTGATCGGCCGCCTTGCGTCCGCCGCTTTTCCCCCCCATGCCGTCGGCCACCACGGCGAGCAGGCAGCGGTTGTGGTGCGGATGGGCGAACACCGCCACCTGATCCTGTTGGTACTGGCGGTCGCCGCGGTGGATGCCGGTGGCGGCCTGCAGACGCAGCTGCGGACCCTTGCGCCCCGGCAAGGCCATGCGGGAGTGCTGCGGCAGGCTCACCAGAGCTTCCACCAGGGTCGGTCGCCCTGCTGCGGCGCCAAGGCGGCGTTGTTCGGGAAATTCCGCTCCAGCACGCGGCGGGAGTCCTTGGCCAGCTCCATCAGACCCAGGCGCTCGTAGGACGCCAACTGGATGGCCAGCGCCTCCTCGGCCGCCGGCGCATAGGGGTACTCGGTGATGGCCACCTGGGCGCGGTTGGCGGCCGCCACGAAGGCGCCGCGGTTCAGGTAGTAGCGCGCCACATGCACCTCGTGGCGGGCCAGGTTGTTGGTGATGAAGTCGACGCGGGTGCGGGCCTCGTCGGCGTAGCGCGAGTTGGGGAAACGCTCGACCAGTTCGCGAAACGCCAGCAGCGCATCCTTCGAGGCCTGCTGATCGCGCTCCGAGACGTCCTGGCGGGCCAGGCGGCCGAACAGGCCCAGGTCCTCGTTGAAGTTCACCAGGCCCTTGAGGTACATCGCGTATTCGGTGCCCGGCGAGCTCGGGTGCAGCTTCAGGAAGCGGTCCAGCGTGGTCACTGCCGCCGCCTTCTCGCCGCTCTTGAACTGTGCCCAGGCCATGTCCAGGATGACCTGCTGGCCCAGCAGCGTGCCGGCGGCGCGCCCCTCGATGCGCTCGAGCTTCTTGATCGCCGGCTCATAGGCGCCGACGCCCAGGTCTTCCTTGGCCTCTGCATACAATTTGTCGAGCCCGGCTTGCGAATTCGGGTCTTCGACGATGGTGCTGCCGCAGGCGGCCAGCAGGCTCACCAAGGCCAGGCAGGCTGCCAGGCGCCACGCGCGACGGGGCGCGGCTTGCTTCGAACAACGATCGGACATGAAACTGCCGCGCGATGCGCGGCGGGTCGGCTGGATGGAGAGACAAATTATGCGGGAGCCGTTCGATGCACCCGGCGTGCCGGACGACGACGCACTCGAAGAAGAGCTGGCCGGCGCGGTCTGGGGGCGGCACGAGACCCGCGTGCTGCCCGAATGGCAGGGCCTGCGCCTGGACCGGGCGCTGGTGCTTTGGCAGCCGGCGGTATCGCGTTCGCACCTGAAGCAATTGGTCGAGGACGGCGCGCTGGCGCTCGACGGCGAAGCCTGCCGCCAGCCGGCCCGCAAGCTGCGGTCGGGTCAGAAGCTGGCCCTGGAACTGCGCCCGCCCGAGGCCATGCTGGCCTTTGTGCCCGAGCCCATGGTGCTGCCCATCGTCCACGAGGACGCCGAGCTGCTGGTGCTCGACAAGCCGGCCGGGCTGGTGGTGCACCCCGCCGCCGGCAACTGGCAGGGCACCTTGATGAACGGACTGCTGGCGCACCACGAAGCGGCCGCGACCTTGCCGCGTGCCGGCATCGTGCACCGTCTGGACAAGGACACCAGCGGCTTGATGGTGGTGGCCAAGACGCTGCGTGCCTACGAGCGCCTGGTGGCTCAACTGGCAGCGCGCGAGATCCGGCGCGAGTACCTGGCGCTGGCGCGCGGGGCCTGGGGAGAGGCGCGGCGCATCGACCTGCCGGTGGGCCGCGATGCGCGCCAGCGCGTTCGCATGGGCGTGGTGCCGGAGGCTCGCGGTGGCAAGCCGGCCCAGACCGATGTCGAGGCGCTGGCACAGCATCCGCGCGCCAGCCTGCTGCATTGCCGCCTGCACACCGGCCGAACGCACCAGATCCGCGTGCACTGCGCGGCGGCCGGCCATCCGCTGTTCGGCGACGCGCTGTACGGCGGGCCGGCCTTGGCCGGGCTGAACCGGCAGGCCCTGCACGCGGCGCGCCTGACGCTTGCGCACCCTGGCAGCGGTGCAGGATGCCAATGGACGGCCGAGCCGCCGAGCGACCTGATCGAGGCGGCCAAGGCGCTGGATTTGCCTGGCCTTAGAATCCCGGCCCAGGGCGTCTGACAGCAGACCCCTCCGAGTCGGCCGCTGAAGTGCATGGAGCGCCTGGCCTGGACGAATGAACGGGCGCTGTGTCGCCGCCCCCGGACCAGCGCAGTCGGCGCCACCGGGCCCGGCCCCGCCCTCCATAACACGAACGGATGCGTACGGCACGATGAACGCCGATGCGAAGGCCATTTTGGAGGCTGCGCTGCTGTGCGCGCCCCAGCCGCTGGCCATCAGAGACATGCTGGGCTTGCTCGGCCCCGAGGCCAATCGCGAGGCCCTGAGTGCGTTGCTGGCCGAGATGCAGGCCGAGTGGCGCTCGCGCGGCAGCCTGCAACTGGTCGAGGTCGCCAGCGGATGGCGCTTCCAGACCCATGCAGCGGTGCGCGCCGCGCTCGAACCCCTGCACCCGGAAAAGCCGCGTCGCTATTCGCGCGCCGCACTGGAAACGCTGGCCGTGATCGCCTATCGCCAACCGGTGACGCGCGGCGACATCGAGGACATCCGTGGCGTGGTGGTCAGCTCCGACATCGTCCGCCAGCTCGAGGAGCGCGGCTGGATCGAGAGCATCGGCCAGCGCGATGCGCCGGGTCGGCCGCAGCTCTACGCCACCACCAAGGGCTTTCTGGACGACCTCGGGCTGGCCAGCCTGTCCGACCTGCCGCCGCTCGACGACATGGGGCTGGCGCCGCTGGTCGAGACGGACGGACCGCGCCAGGCCAGCCTGCTCGATGCCCTGGAGTCCGCGCCGGGCCCCGATGCCGAACCGATTCAGGCGGGCGCCGTGTCGCCCCCTGCTGATGAACCCGAACCCGCGCCGCTGTCCGTCACAGCGTCCGCAACCGTGACCGACGAGGCACCATGACCCAAGACGACGACACCCTGCCGACTGCCGCCCCGACCGACGCGCCGCCCAAAGCGGCCCGCCGTCCGCGCCGCAAGGTCGCGATCGAGGCGATCGAGGCGGACGCGGCCCCTGAGGTTGCCCCGGCCTCCGAGCCGATCTCCGCCGAGCAGCCGGCCACCGCAGCCACGGCGGCAACTGTCTCGGACGCGCCCGAGCCGGCCGAGCTGCCGGCGCCGCGCCGCCGGCGCAGCCCGCGCGCCGCCAAGGGTGACGCGCCGGTGCTGGAACCGACCCCGGCGGTGTCCGAGGCCGCCAAACCGGCGGATCCTTCTCATACGACCGCGTCGGCCGATGCGGGAGGTGCCGGCGATGCGGGTGATCGCGCCGAACCGACAGACGCTGAGGCCTCCGCCGAGCGGGCTCCCCGCGAACCCAGCCTGGTGCTGGCCGAGGAGGCCGCGGCGGCGGTGATGCAGGAGCGCCTGCAGGCCCTGTTTGCCGAAGGCGATGAGGTGCCGGCCGTCGAGCCCGAGGCCCAGGCCGAGGCCAGCAAGCGCGTGCTCTTGCCGGACCCCGACACCCCCAAGCTGCAGAAGGTGCTGGCGCAGTCGGGGGTCGGATCGCGTCGCGACATCGAGGCCTGGATCGCCGACGGCAAGGTCGAAGTCAACGGCCAGCCGGCCCATATCGGCCAGCGCATCAGCTTCGGTGACCGCGTGGCGGTCAACGGCAAGCCGGTGCGCATCCGCATCCATCCCGGCCTGCCGCGCGTGCTGGCCTACCACAAGCCGATCGGCGAGATCGTCACCTTCAACGATCCCGAGGGGCGCCCGACGGTGTTCCGCAACCTGCCCCGGCTGCCGCATGGCAAATGGTTGTCGATCGGCCGCCTGGACATCAACACCGAGGGGCTGCTGCTCTTCACCAACAACGGCGACCTGGCCAACCAGCTGATGCACCCGCGCTTCGGCGTCGAGCGCGAGTACGCGGTGCGGGTGCTCGGCACGCTCGAGGACGAGCAGAAGGCCGAATTGCTCGAGGGCGTCGAGGTCGACGGACAGACCGCCTCGTTCAAGTCCATCGAGTCGGCCGGGGGCGAGGGCGTGAACCGCTGGTATCGCGTCGTTATCACCGAAGGCCGCAACCGCGAGGTGCGCAAGCTGTTCGATGCCGTCGGGCTCACGGTCAGCCGCCTGATCCGCGTGCGCTACGCCAACATCGTGCTGCCGATCGGGCTGAAGCGCGGCGTCTGGGTTGAACTGGGGGGCTGGGACGTCAAGCAGATCCGCCGCCTGGCCCAGCCAGCGGGACAGCCGCAGGGCCCTTCCCAGGGTCAACCCCAGGGCCGGGGGCCGCAACAGCAAGCGGGTGGCAAGAGCCGCGGCCCGCGTCCGTCGCAGCCCGCGCAGGGTCCGGCGAATCCGGGCGCTCAGCGCGACGAGCCGCGCCGTCCGCGCGGTGACGACGAGGATGATTTCTCGCTGCCCGCCCACATCAATCCGCTCGAACAGACCTTCGACCGCCGGCACGCCAAGAGCAAGGGTCGCGGTTTCCCGCAGGGCTTCGGCCACCATGTGCACCAGGAGGACGACTCCCGACCGGCCCGCGGCAGCGGCCCCAAGGAACCCGACCCGATGCAGACGACGATGGGCTTCATCGGCGCCGACAGCTTCCATCGCCGTGGCGGCGGTGGCGGCGGCGGCGGTGGTGGCGGTGGGGGTGGTGGACGCGGGGGTCGGGGCGGCAAAGGGCGGCGCTGATTCTTCACGCCGGCCCCGGGCTGGACCCGGGCTCGGTCGCGCGCCCTCCATAGAATCGCGCGCTTTGTCCCTTACCCATGGCGCCCGCAAGGGGCCAGCACCGGAGAAACTCAAATGGCGATTGAACGCACCCTGTCCATCATCAAGCCCGACGCCGTCGCGAAGAACGTCATCGGCCAGATCTACGCCCGCTTCGAGGCCGCCGGCCTGAAGATCGTCGCCGCCAAGCTCGTGCAGCTGTCGCGCGCCGACGCCGAGGCCTTCTACGCCGTGCACAAGGCACGCCCGTTCTTCAACGACCTGGTGAACTTCATGATCTCCGGCCCGGTGATGATCCAGGCGCTGGAGGGCGAGAACGCCATCCTGAAGAACCGCGAGCTGATGGGCGCCACCGACCCGAAGAAGGCCGACAAGGGCACCATCCGCGCCGACTTCGCCGACAGCATCGACGCCAACGCCGTGCACGGCTCGGACGCCGCCGAGACCGCCGCCGTCGAAGTGGCGTTCTTCTTCCCCGGCATGAACGTCTATTCGCGCTAAATGAGCGGCCAGGCCATCAATCTGCTGGGGCTGGACCTCGACGGCTTGGTGGCCTGTTGCGAGAGCCTGGGCGAGAAGCGCTTCCGCGCCGTCCAGCTCTACCGTTGGATCCACCAGCGCGGCGTGGCCGACTTCGCGCTGATGAGCGACCTGGCCAAGAGCCTGCGCGACAAGCTGGCTGCCTGCGCGACGGTCGAGGGGTTGAAGCTGCTGACCGAGCAGCGCTCGGCGGACGGCACCATCAAATGGCTGTTCGACGTCGGCAACGGCGATGCCGTCGAAGCCGTCTTCATTCCCGAAGATGACCGTGCCACGCTGTGCGTTTCCAGCCAGGCCGGTTGTGCGGTCGGCTGCCGCTTCTGTTCGACCGGGCACCAGGGCTTCAGCCGCAACCTGACGACGGCGGAGATCGTCGCCCAGCTCTGGTTCGCCGAGCACCAGCTGCGCCGCGAGCGCGGCTCGTCGGAGCGCGTCATCAGCAACATCGTGATGATGGGCATGGGCGAACCGCTGCAGAACTACGCGCAGCTGCTGCCGGCCCTGAGGACCTTCCTCGACGACCACGCCTATGGGCTGTCGCGGCGCCGCGTCACGGTGTCCACCAGCGGTGTGGTGCCGATGATCGAGCGCCTGAAGGCCGATTGCCCCGTCGCGCTGGCCGTCAGCCTGCACGCGCCGACCGATGCGCTGCGTGACCCGCTGGTGCCGCTGAACCGCAAATACCCGCTGAAGGAATTGCTGGCCGCGTGCAGGAGTTATCTGGAGGCGGCGCCGCGTGACTTCATCACCTTCGAGTACTGCATGCTCGATGGCGTGAATGACGGCCTGCAGCAGGCCGAGGAACTGGTGGCGCTGATCCGCCGCGAGCGCCTGCCCTGCAAGCTGAACCTGATTCCCTTCAATCCATTCCCCCAGAGCGGTCTGACCAAGAGCCCGCGTGCTGCGGTGCTGGCTTTTGCCCAGGTGCTGCAGGACGCCGGCATCGTCACCACGGTGCGAAAGACGCGCGGCGACGACATCGACGCCGCCTGCGGTCAGCTCGCCGGCGAGGTGCAGGACCGCACCCAGGCCGCGCGGCGCATGACCCGCGCGCCGATCACCGTTCACCGCAAGTCCACCCCCACCCCGCACTGAGAGACGCCGTGCCACGTGCCCTGCTGCTGGTCCTCGCCACCACCCTGCTGCTCGGCGCTTGCGCCACGCAGACCGTGCGTGACAACGAGCCACGTACCGACTCCGACGCCAGTGGCGCCGAACGCCGGGCCGCCACCAGGGTCGAACTGGCGGCAGGCTACTTTGCGCGCGGCCAGTACAACGTCGCGCTGGACGAACTGAAGCAGGCGTTGACGCAGCAGCCCAACTCGCGCGAGGCGCTCAACCTGCGTGCCCTGGTGCTGGCCGCCATGGGCGAGAACGCCGCGGCCGAGGAGGGCTTCCAGCGTCTGCTGACGCTGTATCCGAACGACGCCGACACCCTGCACAACCGCGCCTGGTTCTACTGCCAGCAGGGCAAGGTGGAGTCGGCGCTGCGCGACTTTGACGCCGCCGTGGCGCAACCCGGCTACCGCGCGGTGGCGCGCAGCTGGCTGGCGCGCGGCGCCTGCGAGATGCGCAGCCTGCGCTGGGCGGATGCGAAACAAAGCCTTTCGCGCGCCTTCGAGCTGGACCCCGGCAACCCGGCCATCGCCTACAACCTGGCCGAGGCCCTGCTGCACGAGGGCGAGGGCGAGCGTGCGCGCTTCTATGCCGCGCGCGTCAACGCCGTGGCGGAGCAGATGAGCGCGCAATCGCTGTGGCTGGCCACGCGCATCGAAAAGCGCCTGGGCAACGCCGCCGGTGTGAGCGAGTGGGGGCAACGCCTGCTGCGCCAGTTCCCGCAGTCGGCGGAGGCGCAGGCTTTTTCGGCCGGGCGCTTCGAATGAGCGAGGTGCAAGCTCAGGCCGGCGGCCCCGGTGCACGGCTCGGCGCGGCGCGCCGACAGCAGGGCCTGCACATCGCCGCATTGGCCGCACAGCTCAAGGTGCCGGTGGCGCGCCTGGAGGCGCTCGAGGCCGAGCGCTGGAGCGAACTGCCGGATGCCACGCACGCGCGCGCACTCGCCACCTCGGTCTGCCGGGTGCTGAACCTGGATGCGGCGGCAGTGCTGGCCGGCATGCCGCGCGCGACCGGAGCGGCGCTCGAACGGGTCTCCGCCGGGCTGAACCAGCCGGTTCGCGACGGCGCCGGCTGGCGGGCGCCGCGTGCCTGGCTGTGGGCCGGCGCGGTCTTGCTGCTGGTGTTGGCGGCGGCCCTGGCGCTGTGGCCGCGCGACCGCGGTCTGGGCGAGTGGGTCGGCGCATGGACCGAGGGACTGAGCGGTGGGCAGGCCGCTGAACGGTCCGTCGTACCGACCGCCTCATCCCAGCCAAGCCTGCCCAACCTCGCACGCCCGACCGATTCCCCCGCTGCCGCGGACCCGTCCGGCTTGGCGAGCCTGTCTGCGGTGCCCCCGGCGGGGTCCGAGGCGGCCCCCTTCGTGCCGGCCGGGTCGGCACAGGCGTCGAGCCCGGCCAGCGCGCTGGCGCCACCCCCCGCCGCGCTCAGCCTGCCGGGCCACGCGACGCTGACGCCGACCGGTGTGGCGCGCCTGGACATCGAGGCCCATGCGGGCGCCAGCTGGATCAGCGTGGTCGATGCCAAGGGCATCAGCCAGGCCGCACGCATGCTGACGCAGGGCGAGCGTTTCACCCTCGAACAACCCGAGGCCCCCTTGCGCCTGGTGCTGGGCAATGCGCCGGCGCTGCGCCTGAGCTGGCGCGGCCAGCCCCAGGCGCTGGACGCCCACACGGCGGCGCGCGTGGCGCGCCTGGAATTGAAGTGATCCCCGACATGAGTGCTGTTGAAGCCATCCTCCCGCCCGTCACCGCGCCGCGTCGCAGCCTGCAGGCCAGGGTGCGCTGGGGCGAGCACCTGGTGACGATCGGCGGCGACGCGCCGGTGCGCATCCAGTCGATGACCAACACGGACACGGTGGACGTCATCGAGACCGCCATCCAGGTCAAGGAGCTGGCGCTGGCCGGCTCGGAACTGGTGCGCATCACCGTCAACACGCCCGAGGCGGCGGCGGCCGTGCCGCACATCCGCGAGCAACTCGACCGCATGGGCGTCCAGGTGCCGCTGATCGGCGATTTCCACTACAACGGGCACCGCTTGCTCAGCGAGTTCCCGGACTGCGCGAAGGCGCTGTCCAAGTACCGCATCAACCCCGGCAATGTGGGCAAGGGCGACAAGAAGGATCGCCAGTTCGCGCAGATGATCGAGGCGGCACTCCAGCACGATGTGCCGGTGCGCATCGGCGTCAACTGGGGCAGCCTGGACCAGGAGCTGCTGGCCTCCTTGTACGACGAGAACGGCCGCCGCAGCCAGCCCTGGGACGCGCGCAGCGTGATGTACCAGGCGCTGGTGGATTCCGCGCTGGGCTCCGCCGCCTACGCCGTGGAGCTGGGCATGGATCCCGGGCAGGTCATCATCAGCTGCAAGGTCAGCGGGGTGCAGGACCTGATCACCGTCTACCGCGAGCTGAACCGTCGCACCACCCATCCGCTGCATCTCGGGCTGACCGAAGCCGGCATGGCCACCAAGGGCACGGTGGCGTCCAGCACGGCGCTGGCCATCCTGCTGCAGGAGGGCATCGGCGACACCATCCGCGTGTCCTTGACGCCGCAGCCCGGCGAGGCGCGCACCCAGGAGGTGGTGGTGGCCGCGGAGATCCTGCAGAGCCTGGGACTGCGCGCCTTCAACCCCAGCGTCACGGCCTGTCCCGGCTGCGGCCGCACCACCAGCACCACCTTCCAGGAACTGGCCAAGCGCATCGACGACTTCCTGCGCGCGCAGATGCCGGTCTGGCGCGAGAAGTACCCCGGCGTGGAAGGCCTGAAGGTGGCCGTGATGGGCTGCATCGTCAACGGCCCCGGCGAGAGCAAGCACGCCGACATCGGCATCAGCCTGCCGGGAACCGGCGAGGCCCCCGCAGCCCCGGTGTTCATCGACGGCGAGAAGCGCCTGACCCTGCGCGGCGAGCGCATCGCCGAGGAGTTTCACGCCCTCGTCGAGAACTACATCGAGAAGCGATTCGGATGAGCGACCCCAAGAAGATCCAGCCCCTCACGGGTGTGAAGGGCATGAACGACTGCTTTGCTCCCGAATCAGGCCGCTGGGAGTGGCTGGAGGGGCAGATGCGTGGGCTGCTGCACGCCTGGGGCTACAGCAACATCCGCGTGCCCGTCGTCGAGCCTCTGCAGCTGTTCGTGCGCGGCATCGGCGAGGTGACCGACATCGTCGAGAAGGAGATGTACGCCTTCGAGGACAAGCTCAACGGCGATCAGTTGGCGCTGCGCCCGGAGATCACCGCCGGCATCGTGCGCGCCGTCATCGAGCACAGCGCGCTCTACAACGGCCCGCTGCGGGTCTGGTCCATCGGCCCGGTGTTCCGCCACGAGCGGCCGCAGAAGGGCCGCTACCGCCAGTTCCATCAGCTCGACGTGGAGTGCCTGGGTCACCCGGGTCCCGACGTCGACGCCGAGCTGATCCTGCTGACGCGTGCGCTCTGGCAGCGCCTGGGCTTGAAGGAGGGCGAGGACATCTGCCTCGAGCTCAACAGCCTGGGCGAACCCGCCGAGCGTGCCGCGCACCGCGCCGCCCTCATCAGCTACCTGCAGCAGCACGAGGGGCAGCTTGACGAGGACGCGCGGCGTCGCCTGCACAGCAACCCGCTGCGGGTGCTCGACACCAAGAACCCGGCGCTGCAGGCCCTGGTGGACGCCGCGCCCAAGCTGCTCGACTTCCTCGGCCCGGAGTCCATCGCTCACCTCGATGGCGTGCGCGCCGTGCTGGACGCGGCGGGGCTGTCCTACACCCTCAACCCGCGCATGGTGCGTGGCCTGGACTACTACAACCGCACGGTGTTCGAGTGGGTCACGCCGCACCTGGGCAGCCAGGCCACGGTGTGTGGCGGTGGGCGCTACGACGGCTTGATCGCCCAACTCGGCGGCAAGGCGGCGCCCGGCATCGGTTTCGGTCTGGGCATGGAGCGCCTGCTGCTGCTGCTCGAGACGCTCCAACTCGGGCAGGGCGCCGTGGCGCTCGACGCCTACGCGGTGGTGCCCGACGGCGCGCCGCTGGGCACGGTGCTGCCGCTGCTGGCCGGGCTGCGTGCCAAGGGTCTGGCGGTGCAGATGCATGCCGGCGGCGGCAGCATGAAGTCGCAGTTCAAGCGTGCCGACGGCAGCGGCGCCCGCTTTGCGCTGGTATTCGGCGCCGACGAAATGGCACGCGGCGAGGTGAACGTCAAGAACCTCGCCGACGGCAGCCAGCAGGCCGTTTCGTTCTCCGGTCTCGCCGCCTGGGCGGCCTCGGTCGCGCCCTGATAATCCGCCGCTTTTCCCGGCAACACCCACTGGCATCCGCATGGCCTCCGCACTCGACCTCCAAGAACAAGAACAGCTCGACAACCTGAAGGCCTTCTGGGCCCAATGGGGCAATCTGATCACCACGGTGCTCACGCTGGCGCTGCTGGCCTATGCCGGCTGGAACGCCTGGATCTGGTACCAGCGCGACCAGGGGCAGAAGGCCAGCGTGCTCTACGAGAACGTCGAGCAACTCCTCGAGGCGCAACAGACCGACAAGGCCGCGCAATTGCTCGGCGAGATGCAGAAGCAGGCCCCCAAGGCCGTCTACACGACGCAGGCGACGCTGCTGGTGGCCAATGCCATGGCGGACGCCGCCAAGGCGCAGCCCCTGCTCAGCTGGGCCGCGACGCAGGGTCAGCCACAGGACCTGCGCGACCTGGCCAACCTGCGTCTGGCCGGTCTTCATCTGGAAGCCAAGCGCGCGGCCGAGGCCGAACTGGCGCTTGCCGCCATCCAGTCCGAGGCCTACGCCGCGCTGGTTGCCGATCGCCGGGGCGACCTCGCGCTGCTGGCCAAGGACAGCGCCAAGGCCAAGGAGCAGTTCAGCAAGGCCTACCTCGGCCTGGACGCCGATCTGCCCTACCGACGCCTGGTCGAGGCCAAGCTGATGAGCGTCGGCGTCGATCCCAGCAGTCTGAAGCCCGCCGGCGAGGCGGCCCAATGATGCGCCGTGCTGCCACGCTGTGCCTTGCCGCCGCCGCACTGGCGGGCTGTTCGCTGTTTGGTGGGGATGCGCCCAAGCCCGCCGTGCTGCAGGACGTTCAACCCGCGATCCAGGGCCGGGTGGTCTGGTCGCAGCGCGGTGGCGACGTCGAATTCGCGCTCACCGTCGCGGCGGTGGGCGAGCAGATCGTGTTGGCCGACAGCAGCGGTCAGGTGCGGGCCTTGCGCGCGGAGGATGGCGCCGAGCTCTGGCGCGGCACGGCCGGCGCCAAGCTGGCCGCCGGCGTGGGCAGCGACGGCCGCTTTGCCGCGGTGGTGACGCGTGACCAGGATCTGGTGGTGCTCGAGCAGGGCCGCGAAGTCTGGCGCAAGCGCCTGAAGGCGCCTGTGCTGACCAGCCCCCTGGTGGCCGGCGAGCGCGTGTTCGTGCTGGGCGTGGACCGTGTCGCCCATGGCTTTGACGCGCTGGATGGGCGCCATCTTTGGGAACTGCGCCGTCCGGGCGACCCGCTGCTGCTGTCGCAGCCCGGCGGCCTGCTGGCCTGGAAGGACACCCTGGTGGTGGGGCAGGGCCCGCGCCTGGCCGGAGTCGACCCGACCAAGGGCAGCCTGCGCTGGGAGGCTAATGTGGCCAACCCGCGCGGTACCAACGAGGTGGAGCGGCTGGCCGACGTGGTGGCGCCGATGGTGCGCATCAATGACTTCATCTGCGCGCGCTCCTTTCAGTCGGCGGTCGGCTGCATCAACGCGCAGCGCGGCAGCCAGGCCTGGAGTCGCCTGCAGGGAGGTTCCCAGGGCGTGGGCGGTGATGCCCAGGCCATTGTCGGCTTCGACGCCTCGGACCGCCTGAGCGCCTGGCGCAGTGCCAACGGCGAACTGCTGTGGAGCAGCGAGGCGCTGCAGCACCGCAAGCTGACGGCGCCCTTGGTCAGCAACGGCCTGGTGGTGCTGGGTGACCTGGAGGGCTATGTGCATTTCCTCGACCGCAACGACGGCAAGCCCAAGCTGCGGCTGCGCGCCGGCTCGTCTGCGCTCGTCACGGCCCCGGTGCTGTCCGGCAACACCATCGTGGTGGTGGCCAAGGACGGCGGCGTGCATGGCCTTCGTCCGGAATAAGGACCGCTGCGCATGAAGCCGGTCATCGCTCTCGTCGGCCGGCCCAACGTCGGCAAGTCCACGCTCTTCAACCGCTTCACGAAGAGCCGCGACGCCATCGTGGCGGACTTCGCCGGCCTGACGCGTGACCGCCATTACGGCGACGGACGGCTGGGCCGGCGCGAGTACATCGTCATCGACACCGGTGGTTTCGAGCCGACGGCCGAGACCGGCATCATCAAGGAGATGGCCAAGCAGACGCGCCAGGCGGTGGCCGAGGCCGACGTGGTGGTCTTCGTCGTCGACGCGCGGGCCGGCCTGTCGGCCCAGGATCACGACATTGCGCGATTCCTGCGCACGGCGGGCAAGAAGGTGCTGCTGGCGGTCAACAAGGCCGAGGGCATGGTGGATGCGCCGCAATTGGCCGAATTCCATGAACTGGGCATCGGCGAGCCACACCCGGTGTCGGCGGCGCACGGGCAGGGCATGCGCAGCCTGCTCGAGGCGGCGCTCGCGGATTTCCCGGACGACGAGGACATGGATGAAGGCGGGCCGGACGCCGACCGGCCGATCCGTCTGGCCGTGGCCGGACGCCCCAACGTCGGCAAGAGCACCCTCATCAACGCCTGGCTGGGTGAGGAGCGCCTGGTGGCCTTCGACATGCCGGGCACGACGCGCGACGCCATCAGCGTGCCTTTCGAGCGCGCCGGACAGAAGTTCGAGCTGATCGACACCGCCGGCCTGCGGCGCAAGGGCAAGGTGTTCGAGGCGATCGAGAAGTTCTCGGTCGTCAAGACCCTGCAGGCCATTGCCGACGCCAATGTGGTGCTGCTGCTGCTCGACGCCACGCAGGGAGTCAGCGACCAGGACGCGCACATCGCGGGTTACATCCTGGAGAGCGGCCGCGCGGTGGTGCTGGCCGTCAACAAATGGGATGCGATCGATGGCTACCAGCGCGAGATGTTGCAGCGCTCCATCGAGTCGCGCCTGTCCTTCCTCAAGTTCGCCCCGCTGCTCAACATCTCGGCGCTCAAGCGACAGGGTTTCGGGCCGCTGTGGAAGGCCTTGGCACAGGCCCATGCCTCGGCGTTCAAGAAGCTGCCCACGCCGCAGCTGACGCGCCTGATCATCGACGCCGCGCAGCACCAGACGCCCAAACGGGTCGGCGCCTTCCGCCCGAAGATGCGCTACGCCCACCAGGGCGGCATGAATCCGCCCATCGTGGTCATCCACGGCAATTGCCTGGAGCACCTCACCGACGTCTACAAGCGCTACCTCGAAGGGCGCATTCGCGCCCATTTCGACCTGACCGGAACGCCGATGCGCATCGAGGTGCGCTCCGGCGACAACCCCTTCGACGAGCGCTGAGCCCGAGTCGGGGCGCCACCCGGACCGGGCGGCTGTGATAAGGTCGGCCGCCTCTTTCCATCCCAACGAACACGGAACATATCGTGAGCAACAAAGGCCAACTCTTGCAGGACCCCTTTTTGAACCTGCTGCGCAAGGAGCATGTGCCGGTCTCCATCTACCTGGTCAACGGCATCAAGCTGCAGGGGCAGATCGAATCCTTCGACCAGTACGTGGTGCTGTTGCGCAATACCGTGACCCAGATGGTCTACAAGCACGCGATTTCCACCGTCGTGCCGGGCCGCGCGGTGAATTTCAGTGCCGGCGACGCCGGCAGCGCGACCTGATTCCCTTTCGCCGCGCCGGCCGTCGGCTTGCGGCCCCGAACGACGCCGCACTTGAATCCCACCCCTTCCGCTGAACTGGCGCGAGCCGTCCTGGTGGGGGTCGACTTCGGCCGCGACCCGGACTTCGACGACAGCCTGGACGAATTGGCGCTGCTGGCGCAGACCGCGGGCGACTTCGCCGTTGCCCGCGTCCTTGCGCGCCGCAAGGCGCCCGATGCGGCGCTGTTCGTCGGCAGCGGCAAGGCCGACGAGATCAAGGCCCTGGTGCTGGCGCATGCGGCCGACGCCGTGCTGTTCGACCAGGCGCTGTCGCCCATCCAGCAGCGCAACCTCGAGCAATTGCTGGGGGTGCCGGTGACCGACCGCACGGGGTTGATCCTGGAAATCTTTGCCCAGCGCGCGCGCAGCCACGAGGGCAAGCTGCAGGTGGAGCTGGCGCAACTGCAGTACCTGGCCACCCGGCTGGTGCGGCGTTGGAGCCATCTGGAGCGCCAGAAGGGCGGCATCGGCACCCGCGGCGGCCCGGGCGAACGGCAGATGGAACTCGACCGCCGCATGATCGACGAGCGCATCAAGCAGCTCAAGTCGCGGCTCGGCAAGGTGGAAAAGCAACGCGACACGCAGCGCAAGGCGCGCGCGCGGGGCGGCCAGATGCGCGTGTCCCTGGTCGGCTATACCAACGCCGGCAAGAGCAGCCTCTTCAACGCGTTGACGCGTGCCGGCAGCTATGCCGCCGACCAGCTGTTCGCGACCTTGGACACGACCACCCGATCGCTCTATCTGCGCGAGGGAGCGCCTCTGGCGCTGCTGTCCGACACGGTGGGCTTCATCCGCGCCCTGCCGCACAAGCTGGTCGACGCCTTCAAGGCGACGCTGCAGGAGGCCGCGGATGCGCATCTGCTGCTGCACGTCATCGATGCCACGGCGCCCAAGCTGCACGAGCAGTGGGCCGAGGTCGAAAAAGTGCTCGACGAGATCGGTGTCGGCGACACCCGGCAGATCGTGGTGTTCAACAAGATCGACGCGCTGCCGCCGAGTCTGCGCCCGCGCGAACGGGTGGATCATGTCGAGCGCCCTGGCGGTCTGCGCGTGCCGCGCGTCTGGGTCAGTGCCCACAGCGGTGAAGGGCTTACCGCTTTGCGCGATCAAATTGCCGACCTGGCCTTGGAAGCCGGGCTTTCGTCACCAATTGCCGCTGCGTACGCGGCTTCAACTCCCTCACCCTGATCACCATGCCAGTCCGCTCCCGTGCCGCCCTGGCCAACCTGCTGCAGCGTTTCGGTCTGCGTGCGCAGCAGGATGGCCCGCCCGACCTCGACGAACTCTGGCGCGACTTCAAGCGCAAGCTCGGCGGCCTGATGCCGGGTGGCAGCGGCCCGCAACGCGCCACCGGTGGGGGCGGCAACCCGCCTCCCGACATGAAGGCAGCGGGCGTGGGCGTCGGTTTGATCGCCACCGTGGTGCTGCTGGGCTGGCTGGGCAGCGGCTTCTTCATCGTCCAGGAAGGCGAGCAGGCCGTCGTCACCACCTTCGGGCGCTACAGCAAGACGGTCGAAGCGGGCTTTCAGTGGCGCGCGCCCTATCCCTTCCAGAATCATGAAACCTTGGCCGTGTCGCAGCTGCGCTCGGTGGAGGTCGGACGGTTCGAGGTCCAGCCGGCGACCGGATTGCGCGATTCCTCGATGCTCACGCAGGACGAGAACATCGTCGACATCCGCTTCACCGTGCAGTTCCGACTCAAGGACGCCAAGGATTTCCTGTTCGAGAACCGGGACCCCGAGCTGGCGGTGCGTCAGGCGGCCGAGTCGGCGGTGCGGGAGATCGTCGGCCGTTCGACGATGAATTCGGTGCTGTACGAGCAGCGCGACGCCATCGCCACCCAGCTGGCCACCAACCTGCAGTCTCAGCTGGACCGCCTGAAGGCGGGCGTGTTGATCAGCAGCGTCAACGTCGGCAGCGTTCAGCCCCCTGAGCAGGTGCAGGCGGCGTTCGAGGACGCCGTCAAGGCGGGCCAGGACCGCGAACGCGCCAAGAACGAGGGCGAGGCCTACGCCAATCAGGTCATTCCGGCCGCCAAGGGTCGCGTGGCGCGCCTGGCGCAGGAGGCCGAGGCCTACAAGGCGGCGGTCATTGCACGCGCCGAGGGTGACGCCCAGCGTTTCCGCGCGGTGTACGCCGAGTATCAGAAGGCGCCGGGTGTGACCCGCGACCGCATGTACATCGACACCATGCAGGAGATCTACCGCAACGTCAGCAAGGTCATGGTGAGCAGTCGCAGCGGTTCCAACCTGCTCTACCTGCCGCTCGACAAGCTGTTGCAGCCCGGCGCGCAGGCCGGCGCCGGTCAGCCGGTGCAGCCGGCCGCCGAGCCCGCCGCAGGAACGACCGCTCCGATCCAGATTGAAAGCCGTGGCCGCGACGCACAGCGCAGCCGCGAGCGAGACAGCCGCTGAGGCGCCACCATGAACCGCATCCTTCCCCTTGTCTTTGGCGCGCTCTTGGCGCTGCTGGTGGCGAGTTCCACCTTGTTCGTCGTCGACCAGCGGCAGTTCGCCGTCATCTACTCGCTCGGTGAGATCAAGGAGGTCGTCACCGAGCCGGGCCTCAAGTTCAAGCTGCCGCCCCCGTTCCAGAACGTGGTGTTCCTGGACAAGCGCATCCAGACCCTGGACAGCGTGGACTCGAAGCCCATCTTCACCGCCGAGAAGAAAAGCCTGGTGCTCGACTGGTTGATCAAGTGGCGTGTCCGTGATGCGCGCGCCTTCATCCGCAACAGCGGCACCAATATGGCCAACCTCGAACTGCGACTCACGCCCATCGTGCAGGCGGCGCTGAACGAGGAAGTGACCAAGCGCACCGTGCAGGGTGTGGTGTCGGAAGAGCGGGAAGCCGTGATGCGCGGGGTGGCCAAGCGCGTCGCCGAGGACGCCAAGCAGTTCGGCATCGAGATCGTCGACGTGCGGATCAAGCGGGTCGACTTCGCATCGGGCATCACCGACGCGGTGTACCGCCGCATGGTGTCGGAACGTCAGCGCGTGGCCAACGAGTTGCGCAGCACCGGCGGGGCCGAGGCGGAGAAGATCAAGGCCGACGCCGATCGCCAGCATCAGGTGCTGGTGGCCGAGGCACATCGAGACGCCCAGCGCCAGATGGGTGAGGGCGACGCCAGGGCTTCGCAGTTGTATGCCGAAGCCTTCGGCCGCGATCCGCAGTTCGCCCAGTTCTACCGCTCGCTGGAGGCCTACCGGGCGTCGTTCCGGCAAAAGAGCGACGTCATGGTCGTCGACCCCGACAGCGAATTCTTCAAGACCCTGCGAACCGGCGGCCCGGCCGCCAGGTGATGGACTGGCTGCTCGGCGCGCTCGGGCTGATGTTGGTGCTGGAAGGTCTGTTGCCCTTCCTCAGCCCTTCGAGCTGGCGCGCCACTTTCACCCGCCTGCTTCAGTTGAGCGACGGGCAGCTGCGATTTGTCGGCTTGGCCAGCGTGCTGGCCGGCCTTGCGCTGCTCTGGATGCGCTAGGCCCCCCTCTAGAATGCCGTCTTTAACCCCGGCGCCTTTTCCGCATGCACTCTGCGTGGCTGCTGCCCGAGCACTTCGCTGACGTCCTTCCCGCCCAGGCCCGCCGCATCGAGGAACTGCGCCGCCAATTGCTGGACCTGGCGAGTTGCCACGGTTTCGAGCTGGTGATGCCTCCGCTGGTCGAGCACTTGGACTCCCTGCTCAGCGGGACCGGCGAGACCCAGGACCTGCGCACCTTCAAGCTGGTGGACCAGTTGTCCGGTCGCAGCCTGGGGGTGCGCGCCGACACCACACCGCAGGTGGCGCGTATCGATGCCCATCTGCTGAACCGCAAAGGGGTGACGCGCCTTTGCTACTGCGGACCGGTGGTGCACGCGCTTCCAAGCCATCCCTTGGCGTCGCGCGAGCCGCTGCAATTCGGTGTCGAGGTCTACGGTCACGCCGGGCTGGAGGCGGATCTCGAGGTCTTGGAGTTGGCGCTCGAAGTGGTGCAGCGCCTGGGTCTGCAGCAGCCGCTGCTGGAGCTTGGCGATGCGCGGTGCATCCAGGCGCTGGTTTCGGGCCACGCACCGGCCGTGCTGGAGGCCCTGCGCGTGCGCAGCCCCGCTGCGCTGCGCGCGGCCTTGGGAGAGCCGGCGCCCGTTGAAGACCTGCTGGACATGGTCGGCGGCATCGAGGTGCTGGACCAGGCCGCCGTGCGGCTGCCCAAACTGCCCGGCATCGAGGCGGCGCTGCACGATCTGCGCTGGTTGGTCGAGCACCTGCGGCTGGCGCACCCTGACTTGCGCATCGGCATCGACCTGGCGGGCATGGCCGGCAACGGCTATTACACAGGGGTCAGCTTTGCGGCCTATGCCGCCGGCCTCAACGACAGCCTGTTGCGCGGCGGTCGCTACGACCAGGTCGGCGCCGTGTTCGGCCGCAGTCGTCCGGCTGCAGGTTTCTCAATGGACTTGAAGTCGCTGGTCGATGTGTTGCCGGTGCAGGCCTTGCGTGCGGCAATTCGTGCGCCCTGGTCGGAGGACGTCGGCCTGCGGGAACTTGTACGGGCGCTGCGCGGTGCCGGCGAGACCGTGGTGTGGCAATTGCCCGGGCACGACGATGAAGCCGAGGAATACGCCTGCGACCGCGAACTGCTGCGCAGCGCCGACGGCAATTGGACGCTGCGCGTCCTGTGAAAACGACAAAGGAAGAAGTCATGCGTGGACGCAATGTGGTCGTCGTCGGAACCCAGTGGGGCGACGAGGGCAAGGGCAAGGTCGTGGACTGGATGACCGATCACGCACAAGGCGTGGTGCGTTTCCAGGGCGGGCACAACGCCGGCCACACCTTGGTGATCAAGGGCGTGAAGACGGCGTTGCAACTCATCCCCTCGGGGGTCATGCGAGACGGCGTGGCCTGCTACATCGGCAACGGCGTGGTGGTCGACCCGGCGCATCTGCTGTCGGAGATTCAGCGTCTGGAGGCGGCCGGCGTGGAGGTCCGCTCGAGGCTGAAGATCAGCGAGAGCTGCCCGATGATCCTGCCCTTCCATGTCGCGGTGGACAAGGCGCGCGAGCAGCTTCGCGAGAGCAGTGGTAGCGGCAAGATCGGCACCACGGGCAAGGGCATCGGTCCCGCTTACGAAGACAAGGTTGCGCGACGCGCCCTGCGCCTGCAGGACCTCAAGCACCCGGAGCGCTTCGCCAAGAAGTTGCGCGAACTGCTCGATCTGCACAACCACACGCTGGTCGGACTGCTGGGGGCCGAGGCCTTGGCCTTCGATCCCATCTACGAGTCGGCCATGGAGCTGGCGGTCGAGGTCACGCACTTGTTGGCCGATGTTGGCTATCTGCTGCACCAGGCGCACGCAAGGGGCGACAACATCCTCTTCGAAGGCGCCCAGGGCACGCTGCTGGATATCGACCACGGTACCTATCCCTACGTCACCAGTTCCAACTGCGTGGCCGGCAATGCGGCCGCCGGTTCGGGGGTGGGGCCGCAGATGCTGCACTACATGCTGGGCATCACCAAGGCGTACGCCACACGTGTCGGCAGCGGTCCGTTCCCCACCGAGTTGGAATGGGAGAAGGAGGGGACAGTCGGCCATCACCTCAGCAGCGTCGGCCAGGAGCGTGGGACCGTCACCGGTCGTGCGCGGCGCTGCGGTTGGTTGGATGCGGCGGCCCTGAAGCGTTCGATGATCATCAATGGCATCAGTGGCATCTGCCTGACCAAGCTGGATGTGCTGGACGGACTCAGCGAAGTGCAGATGGCCGTGGGTTACGAACTGCGCGGCCAACGCATCGACATCCTGCCGCTGGACCCCGATGACATCGCCAACTGCCGACCGGTCTATGAGACTTTTCCGGGTTGGAGCCAGACCACGTTCGGCGCGACCGGATGGGACGCACTGCCGGCCAACGCGCGTGCCTACATTCAACGCATCGAGCAAGTGGTGGGAGTCCCGATCGCGATGGTTTCGACCGGACCCGACCGTGACCATACGATCGTCATGCAACACCCGTACAAGGCCTGATCGCGATGCTCACCGACGATGGCAAGCACCTTTACGTCTCCTGGGACGAATACCACCTGCTGATCGAGCGCCTGGCGCTCAAGATCCATGCATCAGGCTGGGAGTTTGACCAGATCCTCTGCCTCGCCCGAGGCGGCCTGCGGCCGGGCGACGTGCTCTCGCGCGTCTTCGACAAACCGCTGGCCATCATGAGCACGAGCAGCTACCGCGCCGAGGGCGGCACCATCCAGGGCCGTTTGGACATTGCAAAGACCGTCACGATGCCAAAAGGCGAGTTGGCCGGTCGGGTGCTGCTGGTCGACGATCTGGCGGACTCCGGGGTGACCCTGCGCGCGGTGGTCGAGATGCTGCGCGCCAAGGACGACATCACCGAATTGCGCTCCGCGGTGATCTGGACCAAGTCGGTGTCGGTGTTCCAACCCGACTATCAGGTCGAGTTCCTGGAAACATCGCCCTGGATCCATCAGCCGTTCGAGGACTACGACGCGATGCGGCCCGACGATCTGAAAAGAAAGCTGTCGTATTGAGCCGGGACCTTCCGGATGCCGCGCCCCTCGGTCGCCGAGGGTGGCGTGTCTCGCTTCCGGATCTGTCCCGCCCACTGCGCCATTTCCCAATCGCTCCTCAGCGTGGGAAGCCCCAAAGCAAAAGAGCCAGCACACTGTGCTGGCTCTTTTTATCTCTGGTGCCCAGGAGAGGACTCGAACCTCCACGGAGTTACCCGCTAGTACCTGAAACTAGTGCGTCTACCAATTCCGCCACCTGGGCCTTGCTGGCGCTGCTGTGAAGCAGTGATCAGCGAAGAAGAAGGACTATATCATCAAAAAAACTCAATTGAAAAGCCCCGACGACATCCAAGTGCCGGGCCTGTTGGAAGAACTCTCCGGCACGCTGCAGGGGCATCGCGACGGACACGGCTTTGTACTGAACGCCACGGGCGGCGCCGATGTGTTCGTGCCACCCAGCGAGATGCGAGCCGCCTTGCACGGCGACCGCGTGCGCGTTCGCGTGGCGCGCTTCGACAAGAGGGGCCGGCCCGAGGGCCGCATCATCGACATCGAAGAACGGCGACCACGTCCCATCATCGGCAGACTGTTGTTCGAAGCGGGCGCGTGGTTAGTGGCTCCGGAGGACAAGCGCGTCGGCCAGGACATCCTCATCCCCAAGGCTGGCATTGCGCAAGCTCGGCCAGGACAAGTGGTGGCGGTGGAACTCACGGAGCCCCCGGCGCTCTATGCGCAGCCGGTCGGGCGAGTGACCGAGGTGTTGGGCGACATCGACGACCCCGGGTTGGAAATCGAGATCGCCGTGCGCAAGTACGAGGTGCCGCACGAGTTCTCGCCGGCCGCTGTGGCGCAGGCGGCCAAGCTGCCCGAGCAATTGCGCGCGGTCGACCTCAAAGGGCGGGTCGATCTGCGCGATGTGGCCTTCGTCACCATCGACGGTGAGGACGCACGAGACTTTGACGACGCGGTGTACTGCGAGCCGATCCGGGTGGGGCGTGGCAAGAAAGCGCAGGACGCCTTGCGCCTGCTGGTGGCGATTGCGGATGTCAGTCACTACGTCAAGCCCAACGAGGCCTTGGACCTCGACGCCCACGAGCGCGCCACTTCCGTTTACTTCCCGCGCCGCGTCATCCCGATGCTGCCGGAAAAACTCTCGAATGGCCTGTGTTCGCTGAACCCGGATGTGGATCGCTTGAGCCTGGTGTGCGACATGGTGGTGGCAGACGACGGCGCCACCTTGGCCTATCAGTTCTACCCGGCGGTGATCTGTTCGCATGCGCGCCTGACCTACACGGAGGTGGCCGAGGTACTGGCCAACACGCGCGGTCCCGAGGCGCAGCGCCGTGCTGTGCTCGTGCCCCATCTGTTGCACTTGCATGCGGTCTACCAGGTGCTGCTCGCGGCCCGTGAACGACGCGGTGCGGTGGACTTCGACACGCCAGAAACAAAGATCGTCTGCGACGACAACGGCCGCATCGAACGCATCGAGCCACGCACGCGCAACGAGGCGCACCGGCTCATCGAGGAGGCCATGCTGGCCGCGAACGTCTGCGCGGCTGAGTTTCTCCTGGAGGCCAAGCAGGCCGGCCTCTTCCGCGTTCACGAAGGCCCGACGACCCAAAAGCGCAGCACGCTGCAGACGGCCTTGAAGGCGTTTGGCGTGAACGTCAATCTGCCCGATCCGCTCAAGCCTGCCGATTTGCAGCAACTGGCGAAGGCCACCAAGGAGCGCCCCGACCACGAGCAGGTTCACATGCTGCTGCTGCGTTCCATGCAGCAGGCGCTTTACACGCCGCACAACAACGGGCACTTCGGACTTTCGTACCCCGCCTATGCCCACTTCACGAGCCCGATCCGCCGTTACCCGGATCTGTTGACGCATCGCGCCATCAAGGCGGTGCTCGGCGGCAAGTCGTACGGGCCGGTGAAAGGAGAGGGTGCCGTGGCCTGGTGGGAGCAGGCCGGCCTGCATTGCAGTGCCTGCGAGCGGCGTGCCGACGAGGCTTCGCGTGACGTCGAGGCCTGGCTGAAGTGCCGCTTCATGCGTGACCGCCTGGGTGAGGACTTTGTGGGGCGGGTGACGTCCGTTGCGCCCTTCGGCCTCTTCGTGCAGCTGGAATCGCTTTACGTCGAGGGTCTGGTGCACATCACCGAACTGGGTGGCGAGTACTTCCGCTACGACGAGTTGCGGCAGGAACTGCGCGGGGAACGAACCGGCGTGCGCTATGGCCTCGGTGCACGATTGCAGGTGCAAGTCAGCCGGGTGGACCTGGATGGTCGGCGCATCGAGTTCCGGATCTTTCGTGGCCAGGACCCTGCGCGGCCCAACCCGCGGCAGGCTGGCAAGTCAGTGCCATCGAGCCACCCGCCCAGTAGTGCGTCCGATCAGTTGCGCCATGTCCAGGAGGACGAGCGCCAGGTCAAGCGGCAGCGTGCAGAACTCGCCAAGGCCGTCAAGGCGGCCCGCACGGATGGTGCGCGCAAGGCGGCCCGAGCCGATGCGCTGCCCAAGGGCGCTGCCAAGAAGCGGCGCTAGTGTGGTGAGTTGGGAATCCGTGGCTTTGCGACGGGTCGCAACGGGGATGAGCGGTAGGCGCTAAGCCGGGGAGATCCCGGTGGTATCTCCCGGGCTTAGCAACGACCCGATCGCTCCGTTTCGACCTGCCCCGAAGGGGTTCGACCAGGCCGCGCCTTGTGCGCCGGCCGCTCGATCATCACCGCCTGGTCGAATCTCAATGTCACGGATTCCCAACTCGCCACACTAATAGTTGCTGGCGTGCAGTTCCGCCATGGCCTCTACCAGGCGCGAGGCCAGCATCGGGCCGCTGCCCAGAGGAACGCGGTCGGCCGCCTCGCCATGCCAACTGCAGGCAAGCCCTGCCAGCTCATGCAGCGGTGCCTGCGGGGCCTGCGCCATCAGCCCTCCCAGCCACCCGGCCAGCACATCGCCGGTTCCGGCCGTTCCCAGAGCGGCATGGCCGCTGAGATTGATCAGCGGGCGATCGCCGGGTGTGGCCACCACGGTTCCCGAGCCCTTGAGTACGACCGTGCAGTCCAACTGCCTGGCCAGTTGCTGTGCGCACTCCAGGCGGCGCGACTGCACATCGATGGCACCGTCGAGTCCGAGCAGCCGCGCCGCCTCGAGCGGGTGCGGTGTGATGACGGTGCGCAGTTTGCGCGTGGCTCGGGCTCTCAGGGCTTGCGCCAAATGCGGGTCCCGCGCGACTGCGTTGAGGCCGTCGGCGTCCAGCACAAGCTGCTCGGCGGCGGCCAGCCAGTCCAGCAATTGCGCCGCATCCATGTCGCCTCCACCGCAGCCGACCACCGCCGTAGCGCTGGTCAGGGCTTGTCGTGCCGCGCCGGGCGGCGGTGTCATGAGCTCCGGCCACAAGGGATTCGTTGAATCGGCGCCGGCCAAGTAGACGCGCCCGGCGCCCGCGGCAAGGGCGGCGCGGGCCGCCAATCCAGCAGCCCCCTGCATCCGGGGCGGTCCTGCCATCACCCAGACCGATCCCGCATCGCCCTTGTGCGTGACCCAGGGACGTATCGCCCGCGGTGACCAATTGCGCCAGGCGGCTCGGTTCAAGCAGGTTTGGGCGACCGCCTCGGAATCGGTTGAAACGCCGAGGCGATCGACCCAAATGGCTCCGCAAAGTTCGCGCCCTGCGCCGGTCACCAGCCCTGGCTTGACGGCCAGCAGTGCCAGCGTGGCGTCGCAACGCAGGGCGCCCCAGTCGCGGCCCAGATCGGCATCCAATCCGCTGGGCACATCCAGCGCCAGCCGTGGCGCGGCTTCTTGCGCAAGAAATGTCATCGCGGTGGCGACCGCTCCATGGGGAGCAGTGCACGATCCGATGCCGAGGAGGGCGTCGACCGCCAGGTCCACCGATGCCCGGTCGTCCCAATCGCACCGTGGCGTCAGTCCGGCCTGCAATGCCCGCGCTTCGGCGCGCTGACGGTCGCTTGCTCTTCCTGAAGCGGTCTGACGCAAGTCCACCCGGATGCCGAGTTGGTGCAGGTGGCGAGCCATGACCAGGCCGTCGCCGCCGTTGTTGCCGGGGCCGCAGTAGATGCGCACGCTGCCCAGGCCGGGCCAGCGTGCCATGGCCAGACGGGCGGCCACCAGGCCGGCGCGCTCCATCAGAGTGCCGGGCGGCAGTCCGGACGATGCGGCCTGCTCCAGCGCGCGGAGGGCGGCCGAGTCGAGCAGGGGCTCGCGCCGACCCAACGCCGTCAGCAAGTAGGGCTGCGAAATTTCCATATGAACCCGGTATACTCTGTGGGCTTTGCGCGGTCCAAGAACGCGCAGAGCGAAACAATCTTCATCCGCTGGCCGCGGCCCGAATGGTGCCTCCCTTCCGGGAGGTTGTGCCGTGGCTTCAGACCCAACCTTCGGAGACTTTGATGTCCGTCACCATGCGTGAAATGCTGGAAGCCGGTGTCCATTTCGGACACCAGACCCGCTTCTGGAACCCCAAGATGGCCCCCTTCATTTATGGCCATCGCAACAAGATCCACATCATCAACCTGGAAAAGAGCCTGCCGGCCTTCCAGGAGGCGCTGAAGTTCGTGCGCCAGCTCTCGAGCAAGCGCGGCAACATCCTCTTCGTGGGCACCAAGCGTCAGGCGCGCGAGATCGTGGCCCTGGAGGCGCAGCGCGCGGGCATGCCCTTCGTCGAGCAGCGCTGGCTCGGCGGCATGCTGACCAACTTCAAGACGGTCAAGGGCTCGCTGAAGAAACTCAAGGAAATGCAGGCCACCAAGGAAGTCGGCGGCGAATCGAAGATCAAGAAGGAAGCCTTGATGTTCGATCGCGAGATTTCCAAGCTCGAGAAGAACATCGGCGGCATTCAGGACATGGCCTCGCTGCCGGACGCCCTGTTCGTCATCGACGTCGGCTACCACAAGATCGCCGTCGCTGAGGCCAAGAAGCTGGGCATCCCGGTCATCGCCGTGGTGGACACCAACCACTCGCCCGTGGGCATCGATTACGTGATTCCGGGCAACGACGACTCGGCCAAGGCCATCGAACTGTACGCACGCGCCATGGCCGATGCGGTCCTGGAAGGCAAGGCCAACGCCACCACCGACGTGGTGCAGGCGGCTTCCGGCGATGAGTTCGTCGAGGTGCCGCAAGGCGCTTGAGTCTTTTGCTCTGCATCGAAAGGGGGCTCCGATGGGCCCCCTTTTTCCACCTGAACGACTAATTGGAGATTGAGATGGCTGCTATCACCGCCAGCATGGTCGCTGAGCTTCGCGCCCGTACCGACGCCCCCATGATGGAGTGCAAGAAGGCGCTGACCGAGGCCGATGGCGACATGACCCGTGCCGAGGAAATCCTGCGCGTCAAACTGGGCAACAAGGCCGGCAAGGCCGCATCGCGGATCACTGCAGAAGGCGTGATCGCCGCCGCCGTGGCCGGCGAGGTCGGCGCGCTCGTGGAAGTCAATTGCGAGACCGACTTCGTCAGCAAGAACGACGCCTTCCTGGCCTTTGCCAATGCGCTGGCAGCCCTGGTTGCCGAGCACAACCCGGCCGATGTGGCGGCGCTGTCGGCGCTGCCGTTGGCGCAGGAGAGCTTCGGCCCGACCGTCGAGGACGTGCGCAAGGGCTTGATCGGCAAGATCGGCGAGAACATGACGATCCGCCGCTTCCAGCGCTATGCCGGTGCCGGCAGCCTGGCGCACTACCTGCACGGAACGCGCATCGGCGTGATGGTGGCCTTCGGTGGCGACGCCGTGGCCGCCAAGGACGTTGCGATGCACGTCGCCGCCATGAAGCCGGCCGCACTGTCGTCCGCCGAGGTGCCCGCCGATCTGGTGGCCAAGGAGCGCAAGATCGCCGAGGAAAAGGCGGCCGAGTCGGGCAAGCCGGCCGAGATCGTCGCCAAGATGGTCGAGGGTTCGGTGCAGAAGTTCCTGAAGGAAGTCAGTCTGCTTGATCAGGTCTTCGTCAAGGCCGCCGATGGCAAGCAGACCGTCGCCGCCATGCTCAAGGAAAAGGCCACCACGCTGCAGGCCTTCACGCTGTATGTGGTGGGCGAGGGCATCGAAAAGAAGGTCGATGACTTTGCTGCCGAAGTGGCGGCTCAGGTGGCTGCAGCCAAGGGCCAGTAAGCCGCTTGGGTCGTACCGTAAAGGGGCGCCTCGGGCGCCCCTTTACACTGGTGAAACCCCTGGGAAACCGCCGCTCACCGACCGTCTATGCCTGCACACAAACGCATCCTGCTCAAGCTCTCCGGCGAAGCCCTGATGGGCGATGACGCTTACGGCATCAACCGCGCCACCATCGTGCGCATGGTGCGCGAAATTCGCGAGATCACCGAGTTGGGCGTCGAGGTGGCGGTGGTCATCGGGGGCGGCAATATCTTCCGCGGCGTGGCCGGTGGATCGGTGGGCATGGACCGCGCGACCGCCGACTACATGGGCATGCTGGCCACGGTGATGAACGCACTGGCATTGGCCGACACCATGCGCCAGGAAGGCATGACGGCGCGCGTGATGTCGGCCATCGGCATCGAGCAGGTCGTCGAACCCTATGTGCGACCGAAGGCCCTGCAGTACCTCGAGGAAGGCAAGGTGGTGATCTTCGGTGCCGGCACCGGCAACCCCTTCTTCACCACCGACACCGCCGCCGCGCTGCGCGGCGCCGAGATCGGTGCGGAGATCATGTTGAAGGCCACCAAGGTCGACGGCGTTTACACCGCCGATCCGAAGAAGCATCCCGACGCCACTCGCTATGCCCGCGTCAGCTTCGACGAGGCCATCATGAAGAACCTCCAGGTGCTGGACGCGACCGCCTTTGCGCTGTGTCGTGACCAGAAGCTTCCCATCAAGGTGTTCAGCATCAACAAGCCCGGAGCGCTCAAGCGCGTGGTGATGGGCGAAGACGAAGGCACCTTGGTCCACGTCTGAAGAGAACTGCCATGACGATTGCCGAGATCAAGAAAAATGCCGAGAGCCGGATGGTCAAGTCCATCGAGGCCTTCAAGTCCGAGTTGCAGAAGATCCGCACCGGCCGTGCCCACCCCGGAATCCTCGATCAGGTGCATGTCGAGTACTACGGCTCGCATGTTCCGCTCAGCCAGGTGGCCAACGTCAGCCTGCTCGATGCGCGCACCATCAGCGTGCAGCCCTGGGAAAAGGGCATGGGCGCCAAGATTGAAAAAGCCATCCGCGAGAGCGAATTGGGTCTGAACCCGAGCAGCCAGGGCGACCTCATCCGTGTGCCGATGCCGCCGCTCAGCGAGGAGCGCCGCAGGGACCTGGTCAAGGTCTGCAAGCACACCGCTGAGGAGGCCAAGGTGGCCGTGCGCAATGTGCGTCGCGATGCCAACGAACACGCCAAGAAACTGCTCAAGGACAAACTGGTCACCGAAGACGATGAGCGTCGCGGCCAGGACGATGTGCAGAAGCTCACCGACCGCACGGTGGTGGAGATCGACAAGCTGGCCTCGGCGAAGGAAGCCGAGATCATGGCCGTCTGAGCCCCCGAAGCATGCCGGACAAGGGCGCGAAGCCGCGCCACATCGCCATCGTCATGGATGGCAACGGGCGCTGGGCCAAGAAGCGCTTTCTGCCGCGCTTTTTCGGCCACAAGGCCGGTGTCGACGCGTTGGTGCGCGTGGTGCAGGCCTGCATCGACCGCAAGGTCGAGCAGCTCACCGTGTTCGCCTTCTCGTCGGAGAACTGGAAGCGCCCCAGCGATGAGATTTCCGGATTGATGGGCCTGGTGGTTGCTGCGGTCAGCAAGTACCTCGCACGCATGGGCTCCATGGGGGTGCAGATCCGCATCATCGGCGACCGCGATGCGGTGTCGGACAAGCTGCGCAACGCATGGAACGAGGCGGAGCGTGTGACGCGACACAACGACAGGCTGGTGCTCAACGTGGCGTTCAATTACGGCGGCCGCTGGGATGTCGTGCAGGCCTGCCGCAAGGCAATCGCCGCCGGTGTGCCGGCCCACGAACTCACCGAGGCCAAGTTGGGTGCGTACATGGCCATGAGCCATGCGCCGGACCCCGATCTCTTCATCCGCACCGGAGGCGAGGTGCGCATCAGCAACTTCCTGCTCTGGCAGGTGGCGTACACCGAGTTCGTCTTCAGCGATTGCCTGTGGCCCGATTTTGGTGAAAAGGAACTGGACGCCGCCATCGATGCCTACCGCGATCGGGACCGCCGTTTTGGCGGCGTGAAGTGCCAGGAAGCCGTTCCATGCTGAAGCAGCGCGTGATCACGGCACTGCTGCTGTTGGCGATCCTGTTGCCCGCCTTGTGGGCGGAAGATCCGCGCTGGTTCGGCGCCCTGGTGGCCCTGGCCCTGACCCTGGCTGGTTGGGAGTGGGGACGACTCAATGGACAGAAGGGCGTCGCGGCGACGCTCACGGGGCTTGAGGTACTGGGGGCGATGGCGCTCGTTCATCTCAGCTGGGGGGGCTTGCCTGCCTGGCTGTGGAGCCTGGTGTTCGCCACCTGGCTGCTGGGCGGCGCAGCGCTCATTCGGGGGGGTCCCCCGGGGTGGCTTCGGCTGTCCGCGCCACTGCGCAATCTCGTCGGCCTGGTGGTGCTGGTGCCGGCCGGATTGGCCTTGATGGCGTGGAAGGCGCAGGGCCTGAACGCCCTGCTGTCGGTGCTCTGTCTGGTCTGGATGGCGGACATCGCCGCCTACTTCGGTGGTCGACGCTTCGGGCGCCGCAAGCTGGCCCCGGCCATCAGCCCGGGCAAGAGCTGGGAGGGGGTGTGGAGCGGTGGCTTGGGCGTCTTGCTCCTGGCCGGGCTCTGGACCACCACCATCGATCCGCTCTGGACCGGGCAGGGACTGAGTCTCTTCGGGCAACTCGCGGCGGGGCTGGGCTGGCCGCTGGCCGTCCTGTGCCTGCTGGTGCTGGCGGCCCTGAGCGTGGTCGGCGATCTGTTCGAGTCGCTGGTGAAGCGTGCCGTCGGCGCCAAGGACAGCAGCCAGTTGCTGCCGGGCCATGGCGGCGTGCTGGATCGGATCGACGCCTTGCTGCCCACCTTGCCCGCTGCGCTGGCGCTGACGGCCCTGGCCGCGAGGTGGGCATGAGTCGGCGTCTGCGCGTTGCGGTGTTGGGCGCCACGGGCTCGATCGGTGGCAACACGCTGGACGTGATGGCGCGTCACCCCGAGCGTTTCGAGGTCACGGCGCTGAGCGCCAACAGCCAGGTCGATGCCTTGTTCGATCTGTGCCGCTTGCACCGTCCGCGCTGGGCCATCCTGTCCGGTCCGCAGGACGCACAGGCGCTGGAGTTGCGCCTGCGCCAACACGGCCTGCCGACGCAGGTTCTGCATGGCGAGGCCGCCCTGGAACAGGTGGCAGGCCATGCCGATGTGGACGCGGTGATGGCCGCCATCGTCGGCGCGGCCGGCCTCAGGCCCTGCCTGGCGGCCGCGCGTGCCGGCAAGCGGCTGATGCTCGCCAACAAGGAAGCCTTGGTGGTGGGCGGGGCGTTCTTCATGCAGGCCGTGGAGCAAGGGGGCGCCACGCTGCTGCCCGTCGACTCCGAGCATTCGGCAATCTTCCAGTGCCTGCCGCTGGACCGATCGAGCTGGCCGCAGACCATCGATCACCTGGTGCTGACGGCATCGGGCGGACCGTTTCGCCGTCGCGATCCCGATTCCTTGCATGCCGTGACGCCCGACGAGGCCTGCGCCCACCCCAACTGGGTGATGGGGCGCAAGATCTCGGTCGATTCGGCCACCATGATGAACAAGGGCCTGGAGCTGATCGAGGCGCACTGGCTGTTCGGCCTGCCTGCTGAGCGGCTCAAGGTACTCATCCACCCGCAGAGCATCGTGCACTCCATGGTGGTCTGCCGCGACCAGTCGGTGCTGGCACAACTGGGCACACCGGACATGCGCGTGCCCATCGCCTATGCCCTGTCCTATCCGGAGCGCATCGAGTCCGGGGCCGCGCCGCTCAACCTGCTGGAGGTGGCTGCACTGCAGTTCGAGGCGCCCGACCTGCGGCGATTCCCGGCCCTTGCGCTGGCCTGGGACGCCCTGCGCGGCCCCGAAGGCGCAACCGCCGTGCTGAACGCCGCCAACGAAGTCGCGGTGGCCGCCTTCCTGGGCGGGCAACTGCGCTTCACCGATGTCGCCGGATGCGCGGCACAGGCCTTGCAATCGGTCTGTCCTGCGAAGGACGAGGTGGCCAGCGTCGACGGCTTGATGCACCTCGACGCGCGTGCGCGCCGCGCGGCCGAAGCCTGGGTGGCGGCCCGCTAAGATGCGCCGCCGCCGCTGGCGCCCCTTCCATCCGCCGACCGGTGCGAACGCTGTCCTGCCGCATCCCCGCTCCTCCGCTCCCACGCTCCCGTTTGCCTGAGTCCCCCCGCTTGATGTCTGCTCCCGAACGCTCGCGCTCGCGCCTTCATTCGTCCCTGCTCGCCCTGTTCCTCGGTGGCGCCCTGCAGGCCTCGGCCTGGGCTGTCGAGCCTTTTCAGCTTCGCGACATCCGCGTCGAGGGCTTGCAGCGCACCGATCCCGGTACGGTGTTCGCCAGCTTGCCGTTTCGCATCGGTGACCAGTACACCGACGAGAAAGGCGCGGCGGCCTTGCGTGCGCTGTTCGCCACCGGGCTCTACAAAGACGTTCGCATCCAGATCGACGGCAGCACGGTGGTGGTGCTGATCGAGGAGCGCCCGATCATTGCCACGGTCAGCTTCGTCGGCCTGAAGGAGTTCGACACCGAAGCCTTGACCAAGTCGCTGAAGGATGTCGGCATTGGCGAGGGGCGCCCCTTCGACCGCGCTTTGGCCGACCGCGCCGAACAGGAGTTGAAGCGCCAGTACCTGACCAAGAGCCTGTATGGCGCCGAGGTGACGACCACCATCACGCCGCTGGAGCGCAACCGCGTCAACGTGGCGTTCAATGTGGTCGAGGGGGAGCCGGCGCGCATCAGCGAGATCCGTATCCTGGGCAGCAAGGCGTTCAGCGAAAGCACGCTGCTGGGCCTGTTGGAGCAGACCTCGAGCGGTTGGCTGACCTGGTACACCAAGACCGATCGCTATTCGCGCGCCAAACTCAACGCCGACATCGAGACCCTGCGCTCGCATTACCAGAATCGCGGCTATCTCGAATTCAACATCGAGTCCACCCAGGTCACGATCTCGCCCGACAAGCAACGCATCGGCATCGCCATCACCGTCTCGGAGGGGCAGCCCTATACCGTGGCGGCGGTCAAGCTGGAGGGCAACTACCTGGGTCGCATCGAGGAGTTCCGTCGGCTGGTCGCGATCAAGCCCGGCGAGGCCTATCAAGGCGAGACCGTGGCCAACACGACGCGCAATTTCAGCGACTACTACGGCACCTTCGGTTTTCCGTTCCCGCGCGTGGACGTGCGCCAGGACATCGACCGTGCCACCGGTCAGGTGGTGCTGACCGTGGTGGCCAACCCCGAGCGGCGCGCCTATGTGCGCCGCGTGCTGGTGGCTGGAAACAGCAAGACGCGCGACGAGGTGGTGCGCCGCGAGGTGCGCCAGTTCGAGGGCGCCTGGTACGACGGCGCCAAGATCAAAGCCAGCCGTGATCGCGTCGAGCGCCTGGGCTATTTCAAGGAAGTGACGGTCGACACCGCCGAAGTGCCCGGGGCGCCCGACCAGGTCGACGTCACCTACACGGTCACCGAGCAAAGCACCGGCAACATCAGCATCGGCGCGGGCTACTCGAGCCAGACCAAGATCAGCTTCGTGGGCTCGGTGCGCCAGGACAACTTCCTGGGCTCGGGCAACTCGGTCGAGGTGGAACTGAACACCTCCACCATCGGTCGCTCCATCGTGCTGGGCAGCACCGATCCCTACTTCACCGAGGACGGCGTGTCGCGCACGCTGAACCTCTACTACACGACCTCCAAGTCGCTGTCGAGCTTCGCCGAGGTGTACGAGTTCGCGCGTGAAGGGGCCAGCATCACCTTCGGCGTGCCGATCGCCGAATTTGACCGGGTGTTCATCGGTGCCGGCTATGAGCGCACCCGCATCACCACCACCAAGGGTGTGCCGCCGACCTTCTACAACTTCGGCGAACGCTTCGGCCGCAGCTCGGTCGCCATCCCGCTGACCCTGGGTTGGAGCAACGACAGCCGCAACAACCCGCTGTCGCCCACCGCCGGCGAGTTCAAGCGCCTCAGCCTGGGCCTGAGCCCGGCCGGCGATGCGCGCTACGTCACCTTGTCCACGCAGTACCAGCGCTTCATCCCGCTGTGGAGCAACAAGTTCACCCTGATGGTCAATGGCGAACTGGGCTGGGGTGAGGGGCTCGGGTCGCGCCCCTATCCGGTGTTCAAGAACTTCTACGCCGGCGGTCTCGGTTCGGTGCGCGCCTTCGAGGGCGGCTCGCTGGGTCCGACCGACAACTTCGGAACCCGCTCCGGCGGCAATCTGCGCCTGAACCTGAACTCCGAGTTCTACTTCCCGGTGCCCGGCAGCGGCAACGACAAGACCTTCCGCATCTTCGCCTTCGCCGACGCCGGCAACGTCTGGAACACCGACAGCGAGTACGAGACCTTCGGGCTCGATTCGCTGCGTGCCTCCGCGGGTATCGGCCTGTCGTGGATCTCGCCGGTCGGCCCCCTCAAGTTGAGTTGGGGCTCGCCGTTGCGCAAGTTCCGCGGCGATAGAATTGAGCGCTTCCAGTTCCAGATCGGTACCGCCTTCTGATGATGACCTCTCGCTCCGTGATTCGCAGCGCCGCCCTCGGTGCCCTGCTGGCGGTCAGCAGCCTCGGCACGCTGGCTCAGGAACTGAAGATCGGCTATGTGAACAGCGAGCGCGTGATGCGCGAATCGAACCTCGCCAAGGCTGCGCAAGGCAAGCTGGAAACCGAGTTCGGGCGCCGTGAGCGCGAGCTTCGCGACGCCACCGGCAAGCTGCAGGCGGCGGCCGAAAAGTTCGAGAAGGACGCACCGATGCTGGCCGAGAGCGAGCGCACCCGTCGCCAGCGCGAGCTGGTGGAGACCGAGCGCGATCTGCAGCGCAAGCGCCGCGAATTCCAGGAAGACGCCCAGGCGCGCCGCAACGAGGAGTTGCAGGCCGTCGTCGAGCGGGCCAACCGGGTGATCAAGCAGATCTTCGAGTCCGAGAAGTACGACCTGATCGTTCAGGACGCCATTCACGCCAGCAACCGCATCGACATCACCAAGAAGGTGATCGACGCGCTGAACGCGCAGAAATAAGCGCAGCATGGACGTCCGGCTCGCCGAGATCGTCGAGCAGCTGGGCGGCGAGTTGATCGGTCCCCCCGATCTGCCCCTTGCGGGCCTTGCGAGCCTCGCATCAGCGGGGCTCGCGCACATTGGCTTCGTGACGGGCGACCGGCACCGTGAGGCGATGCGCGCCAGCCGGGCCGGGGCGCTGATCGTTCCGCCCACGCTGGCCGAGGAGGCCGCACAACAGGCCGCGCTGATCGTCACCCCGCAGCCCTATCTGTACTACGCCAGGCTGAGCCAGTGGTGGGCCCGGCGCCTGCGAGCGAACGAAATTCAGGGCGTGCATCCCACGGCCTGGATCGCCCCGGACGCACATTTGGGTGAAGGGGTGCAGATTGGTGCCTTCGCGGTCGTCGAGGCCGGCGCACGCATCGGTGCGCACAGCCGCATCGCACCGCATGTCGTGATCGGCGCGCGTTGCGAGCTGGGCGAGCGCTGCATCGTGCACGCCGGGGTGGTGATCGGAGCCGACGGCTTCGGTTTTGCGCCGCTGGAGGGTCGCTGGGAGAAGATCGAACAGCTCGGCCGGGTGCGCATCGGCAGCGATGTCGAGATCGGTGCCAATTGCACGATCGATCGCGGTGCGCTCGACGACACGGTGATCGACGAGGGCGTCAAGCTCGACAACCTGATCCACATTGCGCACAACGTGCACATCGGTGCGCACACGGCGATGGCCGGCTGTGCCGCGGTGGCCGGCAGTGCCCGCATCGGGCGGCACTGCACCATTGGCGGCGACGCCAAGATCCTGGGCCACCTGGAACTGGCCGACCATGTGCACATCTCGGCCTGCTCGGTGGTCACCCGCTCGATCCTGAAGCCGGGTACCTACACTGGCTTTTTTCCGATCGACGACAACGCATCCTGGGAGAAGAACGCCGCCTCGCTGCGCCAGCTCAGCAGGCTGCGTGAGCGCCTGCGTGCGCTCGAACGCAACCCGGGCGGCAAGACCGAATGACGATGGACCCCAATCTCTACAGCATCCACGAAATCCTCAGGCGCCTGCCGCACCGCTACCCCATCCTGTTGGTGGACCGGGTGCTTTCGGTCGAGGACAACCGCATCCTGGCCATCAAGAACGTCTCGATCAACGAGCCGCAGTTCGTCGGCCATTTCCCGCACCGTCCGGTGATGCCCGGGGTGATGATCCTCGAGGCCATGGCGCAGACGGCCACCCTGCTGGCCACCTACACCGCGGGTGTGGTGCTGGACGAGAAGTCGGTGGTCTATTTCGCCGGCGTCGACAACGCGCGCTTCAAGCGGCCCGTCGAGCCGGGTGACCAGTTGCTCTTCGATGTGCACGTGATCCGCAACAAGGCCGGCATCTACAAGTTCGGCGCCAAGGCGACCGTGGCGGGCGAACTGGCCGCCGAGGCCGAGCTGATGTGCACCATGCGCCGCATCGAGTGATGGCGACACAGGTTCACCCCACGGCCCTCGTCGCACCCGGCGCCGAGTTGGGCGAGGGTGTGCACATCGGTGCCTACACCGTGATCGGCCCCCAGGTCCGCATCGGTGCCAACACGCGCATCGGGCCGCATTGCGTCGTCGAAGGTCGTACCCGCGTCGGTTGCGACAACCTGTTCCACGGCGCCAGCAGCATCGGTTGCATGCCGCAGGACATGAGCCACGACGGCGAGGTCACCGAGTTGGTGATCGGCGACCGCAACACCGTGTTCCAGTACTGCACCTTCAGCACCGGCACAAGGAAGGAAGACGGCATCACGCGCGTCGGGTCCGACAACTGGATCATGGCCACCGTGCACCTGGCGCACGACGTGGTGCTGGGCAGCCACTGCGTGCTGGCCAACAGCGCGACGCTGGCCGGCCATGTCCATGTCGGCGACTGGGCGGTCATCGGTGGTCTGTCCGGCGTCCACCAATTCGTCCACATCGGCGCCCACGCCATGGTGGGCTTCCAGGCCCATGTGAGCCAGGACGTCGCGCCCTTCATGACGGTGGACGGCAACCCGCTGGCCACCCGTGCGGTCAACCTCACCGGGCTGAAGCGCCGCGGCTTCAGCGCCGAAGCGATGGCTGTGGTGCGGCAAATGCACAGGCTGCTGTTCCGTCAGGGCTTGACCCTGGACGATGCCCAGGCGGCCGTTGCGGCGCTGAAGGGGCAGGGCGGCGACGCCGAGGTGCAGCAGATGCTGGACTTCCTGGCCGGCTCTCGACGCGGCCTGGTGCGGTGAGCCGATGCAGGCCTTGATCGGCCTGGTGGCCGGCGAGGCCTCGGGTGATGTCCTGGGATCCCATCTGCTGCACGGCCTGCAGGGTCGCTGGCCGGCACTGCAGCCCGTCGGCATCGGCGGGCCACGCATGGTGGCCGCGGGGCAGGAGGTCTGGTGGCCGGCCGAACGCCTTTCGGTGATGGGCTATGTGGATGCCCTCAAGCGCCTGCCCGAGTTGCTATGGATCCGGCGTCGGCTGGGGACGCGCCTCATCGGTGGCGGCGCGCGGCTGTTCGTCGGCATCGACGCACCCGACTTCAACCTCGGTCTGGAAGCCCGCCTGCGTGGCGCGGGGTTGAAGACCGTGCACTATGTCTGCCCGTCGATCTGGGCCTGGCGACCCGAACGGGTGACGCAGATCCGTGCTGCTGCCGACCATGTGCTGTGCCTGTTTCCTTTCGAGCCGGGGCTGCTGCGCGAGGCGGGCGTTGCGGCCAGCTTCGTCGGCCATCCGCTGGCCGGCGTGATTCCCTTCGAACCCGATCGTGCGGCAGCGCGCCAGGCCTTGGGCCTGTCCGCACAGGCGCCCGTGCTGGCCCTGCTGCCCGGCAGCCGCATCAGCGAAGTGGCGTTGATCCTGCCGTCGATGCTGGGCGCCGCACGGCGCTTGCAGGGGCAGAACCCTGGCTTGCAGGTGGTCCTGCCCATCGCGCCTGGACTGCGCTCCCAGGTCGAGGCCTTGGCGCAGGGCCACGAGCTGCGGCTATTCGACGGGCAGGCGCATGCGCTGCTGGCGGCCTGCGACCTGTGCCTGGTTGCCAGTGGCACCGCCACGCTCGAGGCGGCGCTCTTCAAGCGGCCGATGGTCATTGCCTACAAGGTCAGCGAGGCCAACCACCGGCGCATGAGGAAGCTGCAGTTGCAGCCCTGGGTCGGCCTGCCCAATGTGCTGGCGCGCGAATTCCTGGTGCCCGAGTGCCTGCAGGCCGACTGCACGGCCGAGAATCTGGCTGCGCAGGCGCAGCGCTGGCTCGACGACCCGGCGGCCGTGGTTGCGCTGCAGCACCGTTTCATTGACCTCCACCACCAACTGCATGCCGACAGCTCGCAGCTCGCGCTCGACGCGCTCGCGCCCTTCCTCGAAGGCCGTTGAGCCCTACACCCCCGATCTGTTCGTGCCGGCGCACGCCAATCTGATCGCCGGCGTCGACGAGGCCGGTCGCGGACCGCTGGCCGGCCCGGTGGTCGCGGCGGCGGTGATGCTGAACCCGGCTCAGCGCATTGCCGGCCTGGCCGATTCCAAGACCCTCAGCGCGCCGCGCCGCGAGCGTTTGGCCGAGCGCATCCGTGCCGAGGCCCTGTGCTTCTGCATTGCCGAAGCCAGCGTCGAGGAAATCGATCGGCTCAACATCCTGCAGGCCACCCTGCTGGCCATGCAGCGCGCCGTACAGGGTTTGCGCCTCAGGCCCACCCAGGTGTGGGTCGACGGCAAGCAGGCTCCGCCAATCGAGCAGCCGGTGCGCTGCATCGTCAAGGGCGATGCCTTGGAGCCGGCCATTTCCGCGGCTTCCATCCTCGCCAAGGTGCACCGCGACGCCTGGTGCCTGCGCTTGCACGAGCAACACCCCGGCTACGGCTTCGAACGCCACAAGGGCTACGGCACCGAGCAGCATCTGGAAGCCTTGCGCCGCCTCGGACCGATGGATCAGCACCGACGCAGCTTTGCGCCGTTGCGCGACTGGCTGAACGCAGCGCGATGAACCCGACGCCCCGCAATCCGCAGGTCGAGCGCATCAGCGCGGCCGCCAACCCGACGCTCAAGTCCCTGCGCCGACTGGCGCAGGGCAGCGACGCCTACCGCGAGCAGGGCCGCCTCTGGCTTGAGGGTGACCATCTGCTGCAGGCCGCCTTGACGCGCGGCCTGGCCTTGCAACTGGCGCTGGTGTCCGAGCAGGCCTTCTACGAGGACGCGGCGCTGCAGGCGCTGGCGCTGCGTGCGACGCGCGTGCTGGTGCTGCCGGCGGCGTTGTTCGGCAGTCTCAGCGAGTTGGTGACGCCGGTCGGCATCGCCGGCTGCGTGGCCTGGAGTCGCCAGTCCATCGAGCCGGGATGGCCCACGGTGGTGCTGGATCGGCTGCAGGACGCCGGCAATGTCGGCTCCATCCTGCGTTCGGCAGCCGCCTTGGGCGTGCGCCAGATCGTTGCGCTCAAGGGCACGGCGGCGCTGGGCTCGGCCAAGGTGATGCGTGCCGGCATGGGCGCGCATTTCGCGCTGCGTCTGGTCGAGCAGGTGCAGCTGCAGGACCTGGAGCGCCTGGCGATGCCCCTGCTGGCCACCAGCTCGCACGGCGGCGAAACGCTTGGCGCGTGCGAGCTGCCCCACCCGGCGGCCTGGGTGTTCGGGCACGAGGGGCAGGGCGTCTCCGAACCCCTGCTGGCGCAGTGCCAACGCCGCCTGCGCATTGCGCAACCCGGCGGTGAGGAGTCGCTCAACGTGGCAGCCGCGGCGGCAATCTGCCTCTATGAAAGCGCGCAACGGAGGCGCTGACATACTGTTCATCCCCAGGTCCGGGCCAGCCCGGCCCGCCCCCGGCGAGGGGTGAGGTGCCGGGCAAAGCCCGTTCACCTCAAGAGGCTTGTGCTGCGCAGGGAGGCGAATATGGCCCCGATCCAGTCACCGCACCAACTGGTGCGCCGCTCCGTCGCCCTCGTGCTGGCTGGGGGGCGTGGAGCGCGCCTGAAGCAGCTCACCGACCTGCGCGCCAAACCGGCGGTGTATTTCGGCGGCAAGTTCCGCATCATCGATTTCGCGCTGTCCAACTGCGTCAACTCGGGCATCCGCCGCATCGGCGTGGTGACCCAGTACAAGAGCCATTCGCTGCTGCGTCACATCCAGCGCGGCTGGAGCTTCCTGCGCGCCGAACTCAATGAGACGGTCGACCTGCTGCCGGCGCAGCAGCGCGTTGACGAGGAGCATTGGTACCGCGGCACCGCCGACGCGGTCTACCAGAACCTCGACATCGTGCAGGCCACACAGGCCGACTACATCGTGGTGCTGGCCGGCGACCATGTCTACAAGATGGACTACAGCCTGATGCTGGCCGACCACGTCGAGAGCGGGGCCGACTGCACGGTGGGCTGCATCGAGGTGCCGCGCGCGCAGGCCTCGGCCTTCGGCGTGATGGCGGTCGATGGTGCGCGCCGCATCAACGCCTTCGTCGAGAAGCCGGCCGATCCGCCCGCGCTGCCCGGGCGCGCCGACACCAGTCTGGCCAGCATGGGCATCTACGTGTTCAATGCCGAGTACCTGTACCGGCTGCTCGACGAGGATCTCGCCAACCCCCAGAGCAGCCACGACTTCGGCAAGGATGTGATTCCAAAGGCCGTGGCCGAGGGACGCGCGCAGGCCCACCCCTTCGCCATGAGTTGCATCCGCAACCCCAATGGCGCACCGCCCTACTGGCGCGACGTGGGCACCCTCGACGCCTACTGGGCCGCCAACCTGGACCTGGCGGCGATCAGCCCGGAGCTCGACATCTACGACCAGAACTGGCCGATCTGGACCTACCAGCGTCAGTTGCCGCCGGCCAAGTTCATACCGGACGTCGGCGGCGCGCACGGCATGGCAGCCAACACCCTGGTGAGCGCCGGCTGCATCGTCTCGGGCTCGCAGGTGTCGAATGCGGTGCTGTTCAGCAATGTGCGCATCCGCTCGTTCTGCAACATCCAGCAGGCGGTGTTGCTGCCCGGTGTCGTGGTGGGGCGCGGGGCGCGACTCAAGCGGGTGGTGGTCGATCGCGCCTGCGAAATTCCCGAGGGATTGGTGGTCGGCGAGGACGCGCAACTCGACGCCCAGCGCTTCGAGCGCACCGAGCAGGGCGTGGTGCTGATCACGCGCCCGATGCTGGCGCGGCTTTGATCGCGACAAAAGGCGCGTCAAATAGCGCGCCCGCCGCCCGGCATCAGTAGATGAGCCGGTCCGGACGGATGTCGCGCAGGATGGTGGTGGCGATCTCCTCGATGCTCTTGTGCGTGGAGGACAGCCAGGCAATGCCCTCGCGCTTCATCATCCTTTCGGCCTCGTTGACTTCGTAGCGGCAGTTCAGCAGGTCGGCGTATTTGCTGCCCGGGCGTCGCTCGTTGCGAACCTGGTTCAGACGCTCGGGATCGATGGTCAGGCCGAAGCACTTGCCCCGGTAGGTGGTGATGGCCGAGGGCAGCTTGCCGCGTTCGAAGTCCTCGGGAATCAGCGGATAGTTGGCCGCCTTGATGCCGTGCTGCATGGCCAGGTAGAGCGAGGTGGGCGTCTTGCCGCAGCGGCTCACGCCGACCAGGATCACGTCGGCCGCCGCCAGGTTGCGCGCACTTTGCCCATCGTCGTGCGCCAGGCTGAAGTTGATGGCCTCGATGCGGTCGTTGTACTCCTGGCTCTTGGCGGCATCGGAGAAGCGACCGACGCGGTGGCTGCTCTTGAGACCGAACTCCTCCTCGAGCGGCGCGATGAAGGCGGCGAACATGTCCAGCAGCAAACCGCGGCACTCGGCGCGCACGATGCGCAGCACTTCGGGGTTCACCAGCGTGGCGAACACCACGGCGCGCCGTCCCTCGCGCTCGCAGCTCAGGTTGATCTCGCGGCAGACCTCGTAGGCCTTCTCGGTCGTGTCGATGAAGGGCCGGCGCACATGGCGCGGCTTGCCCTCGAACTGGGCCAGGATGGAGTTGCCGAAGTTTTCGGCGGTGATGCCGGTGCCATCCGACAGAAAGTACACGGTGCGGTTGGGCATGCAGGGCAATCCGTCTCGTTGAGTGGGTTACGTCGGGTTCCATGCTACGGCCCGTTCCATAGAATCGCCGCCATCTTGCGCGCCGTCCCCCTGCCTCCGAACACCAAGACCAATATGGGCCTGGGGTCGCGGCGTGCCGCCGGTTTTTTTCACTCTCCAGGAACTTCTCCATGTCTGCACGTTTTGAGTCGACCGCCCTGGTCGTGCCGTTTGAACATCTGAGGATGGAAGACGTCGAGTTGGTCGGCGGCAAGAATGCCTCCCTCGGCGAAATGATCCACCACCTGGCCGAGAGCCAGGTGCGGGTGCCCGGCGGCTTCGCCACCACGGCGCATGCGTTCCGTGAGTTCCTCAAGGTCGGCGCGCTGGATCAGCGCATCGCCAGCCGGCTTGAGGCGCTCGACACCGATGACGTGCGTGCGCTGGCCGAGACCGGTGCCGAGATCCGTGCCTGGGTGATGGAGCAGGCCTTCCCGGCGCCGCTCGAGACCGCCATCCGCGACGCCTTCGCCAAGCTGGACGCCAGCGGTCAAGGTTCGTTCGCGGTGCGCTCCTCGGCCACCGCCGAGGACCTGCCGGACGCCAGCTTCGCCGGCCAGCAGGAGACCTTCCTCAACGTCGTCGGCATCGAGGACGTGCTGCACAAGGTGCGCGAGGTCTTCGCCAGCCTCTACAACGACCGCGCCATCAGCTACCGCGTGCACAAGGGCTTTGTGCACAGCCATGTGGCCCTGAGCGCAGGCATCCAGCGCATGGTGCGCTCCGACCTCGGCAGCGCCGGCGTGATGTTCACCATCGACACCGAGTCCGGCTTCCCCGAGGTGGTCTTCATCACCAGCTCGTACGGGCTGGGCGAGACCGTGGTGCAGGGGGCCGTCAACCCCGACGAGTTCTACGTTTTCAAGCCGGCGCTGAAGAAGGGGCACAAGGCGCTGATCCGCCGCAACCTGGGCAGCAAGCTGATCCGCATGGGATTCGCCAGCGACTCAGAGCGACTGGCCAGCGGCAAGCTGGTGAAGACCGAGGACACCCCCGTCGAGCTGCGCAACCGCTATTCGCTGGACGATGCGGACGTGGAGGAACTGGCCCGCTACGCGCTGGTCATCGAGCAGCACTATGGCCGGCCGATGGACATCGAGTGGGGCAAGGACGGCCAGGACGGCAAGCTCTACATACTGCAGGCGCGCCCCGAGACGGTGAAGAGCCAGGCCACCGTCGAGCACCGCTACAAGCTCAAGGCCGGCAAGGACAGCCTGGTGCTGGTCGAGGGGCGCGCCATCGGCCAGAAGGTTGGCACCGGGCCGGTGCGTGTGGTGCACAGCACCGCCGAGATGGAGCGCGTGCAGCCCGGCGATGTGCTGGTCACCGACATGACCGATCCGAACTGGGAGCCGGTGATGAAGCGCGCCGCCGCCATCGTGACGAACCGCGGCGGGCGCACCTGCCACGCGGCCATCATTGCGCGCGAGCTCGGCATTCCCGCCGTGGTGGGCTGTCACGATGCGACCGACAAGCTGAAGGACGGTCAACTCGTCACCGTGGCCTGCTCGGAGGGGGATACCGGCTACATCTACGACGGGCTGATCGAGGCCGAGGTCAGCGAGGTCGAGCAGCGTGATCTGCCCTACTGCCCGGTGAAGATCATGATGAACGTCGGCAACCCGCAGCTGGCGTTCAATTTCGCGCAGATGCCGGGCGGTGGCGTGGGCCTGGCGCGGCTCGAGTTCATCATCAACAACAACATCGGCGTCCACCCCAAGGCCATCCTCGACTACCCGGCCATCGACGCCGACCTGAAGAAGGCGGTGGAATCGGTGGCGCGTGGCCATGCCAGTCCGCGCGCTTTCTACGTGGACAAGCTGGCCGAGGGCATCGCCACCATCGCAGCGGCCTTCTACCCGCGCCCGGTCATCGTCCGCCTCAGCGACTTCAAGAGCAACGAGTACCGCAAGCTCATCGGGGGGTCGCGCTACGAACCCGACGAAGAAAATCCGATGCTCGGCTTCCGAGGCGCCAGCCGCTACATCAGTGGCGAATTTGCCGATGCCTTCGCGATGGAATGCGAGGCCCTGAAGCGCGTGCGCCAGGACATGGGCCTGACCAATGTCGAGATCATGGTGCCCTTCGTGCGCACCGTGAAACAGGCCGAGAAGGTGGTGGCCATGTTGGCCGACAAGGGCCTCCGGCGCGGGGACAACGGCCTGCGCGTCATCATGATGTGCGAGGTGCCGAGCAACGCCATCCTGGCCGACCAGTTCCTCGAACACTTCGATGGCATGAGCATCGGCTCCAACGACCTGACGCAGTTGACCCTGGGGCTGGACCGGGACTCGGGACTGGAACAGCTGGCCGGCGACTTCGACGAGCGCGACCCCGCCGTGCGCAGCCTCATCAGCCGCGCCATCAACGCGTGTCGGGCCACCGGCAAATACATCGGCATCTGCGGCCAGGGGCCCAGCGACCACCCGGACTTCGCGCAGTGGCTGGCCGGCGAGGGCATCACCTCCATCTCGCTCAACCCGGACACGGTGCAGGACACCTGGATCCTGCTCGCCCAATAGGACGCTTTCGGAGCGCTTCAGCGAAGCTCGTGAGCTTGCAACGACAGCGCTTCGGACTGTCCCGGATATACTCGCCGGTTTTCCGCCTTGCCACATGCCAGGAGACGCTGCATGTGGCTTCCACCTTTGGAACCCACAAGGAGCATTCATGCGTCACTATGAAATCGTGCTGTTGATCCACCCGGATCAGAGCGAGCAAGTTCCGGCCATGCTGGAGCGCTACAAGGGCATCGTCACCGCCGCCGGCGGCTCGGTGCACCGCGTTGAGGACTGGGGCCGCCGCCAGCTGGCCTACATGATCCAGAAGCTCGCCAAGGCCCACTATGTGTGCCTGAACATCGAGACCAGCAAAGACGTGCTGGCCGAGCTGGAAACCGGCTTCCGCTACAACGACGCCGTGCTGCGCCACCTCACCGTCAAGATGGACGCGGCCGTCACCGCCCCGTCCGTCATGATGAAGGCCGTGGAGCGCGAGGAATCGCGCAAGTCGCAGCAAGAAGTCGCGACCGCCTAATTCCAATCAACCAGCACGCATTGAGAGGACTGAAGCACTGAAAGAGCCTGCTGCCGAAGCCCCTGCCGGGATCAACCAATTGCGGTTGAGCGCCCGATGGGTGGACCAGGCGGCCCTGCGCTACACCCCCGCCGGCCTGCCGGCGCTGGACCTGACGCTGGAGCACGAAGGGTTGACGATGGAAGCGGGACACCCGCGCCGCGTCCAACTCAAGCTCCAAGCAGTGGCCCTGGGGGACTTGGCGCGAAGGCTTCCGCAGCTCGCGGCCACCGACCTGTTCCTGTGGACGGGTTTCATGGCGGCGGCGCGCAACGGCCGAGGGGTGGTGTTCCACATCACGCAGGTCGAGGCGGTGCAGACGGTCTGATCAACGCAGCACAAAGCACAAACCGAAAGAGGTCTCATCATGGCCATTTCCCGTGGTAAGGGTCGCTTCTCCAAGGACAAGAAGCCCAAGCGCAACCAACAGTCGCTGTTGTTCCGTCGCAAGCGTTTCTGCCGCTTCACCGTCACCGGTGTCACGCAGATCGACTACAAGGATGTCGACACGCTGCGCGACTTCATCGCCGAGAACGGCAAGATCACGCCGGCCCGCCTGACCGGCACCCGCGCGATCTTCCAGCGTCAGCTGACCACCTGCATCAAGCGCGCTCGCTTCCTGGCTCTGCTGCCGTACAGCGACCAGCACAAGGCCTAAGGAGTCAACGACATGCAAATCATCCTGCTGGAAAAGATTGCCAACCTGGGCAACCTGGGCGACGTCGTCAAGGTCAAGGACGGCTACGCACGCAATTTCCTGATCCCGACCCGTCAGGCGCGCCGCGCCACCGAGGCCGCGATCAAGGAGTTCGAAGCCAAGCGTGCCGAACTGGAAAAGCTCGCCGCCGAGAAGCTGTCCGGTGCGCAGGCCGCTGCCGAGAAGCTGAGCGGCAAGACCGTCACCATCGCGCAGAAGGCCGGCGTTGACGGCCGCCTGTTCGGTTCGGTCACCAATGCCGACATCGCCGATGCGTTGAAGGCGGACGGTTTCGACGTCGTCAAGGCCATGGTGCGTCTGCCCAACGGCCCGCTGAAGCACACCGGCGATTTCGCCGTCTCGGTGGGTCTGCACACCGACGTCGCCGTGGAAATCTCGGTGCACGTGGTGGCTGCGGCCGAGTAAGCTCGCCGCTCGCCCTCCGGCAAGGCCGGCGCCCGCAAGGGTGCCGGCCTTGTTTGTTTCCGGCCCGGCACTTGTCCCCAGGGTTTCACCGGTCGTCCACAGCCTTATCCACACCATGAGCACCCTCAGCGCCCCTCGCGACGAAGAGATCGCCCGCCTGCGCGTCCCGCCTCATTCCATCGAGGCCGAGCAATCGGTGCTGGGCGGACTGCTGATCGACAACAGCGCCTGGGACCGCGCCGCCGACCTGGTGTCGGATCACGATTTCTACCGCCTCGAGCATCGGCTGATCTTTCAGGCCGTGGGCAAGCTGATCACCGCCGGCAAACCGGCCGACGTGATCACCGTGCACGAGGAACTCAGCCTGCTGGGCAAGAGTGAGGATTGCGGCGGACTCGAATACCTGAACGCGCTGGCCCAGGCCGTCCCCAGCGCCGCCAACCTGCGCCGCTACGCCGAGATCGTGCGCGAGCGCGCCGTGCTCAGAAAGCTCGTCAGTGCCAGCGATGAGATCGCCTCCAACGCACTCAATCCGGCCGGCAAGACGGTCGGCGCGATCCTCGACGACGCCGAGGCGCGCATCCTGCGCATCGGCGAGGAGGGCATGCGCGGCGCGCAGAGCTTCCACCGCATGGACAAGCTGCTGGTGCAGTTGATGGACCGGGTCAACGAGCTGGCCGAGAACGGCGCCGAGGACGTGACCGGCGTGCGCACCGGCTTCTACGACCTGGACCGCATGACGGCCGGGCTGCAAAAGGGCGACCTCATCGTTCTGGCGGCCCGCCCTTCGATGGGCAAGACGGCGTTTGCCATCAACATCGGCGAGAACGTGGCCATCAACGAGGGCCTGCCGGTGCTGGTTTTCTCGATGGAAATGGGCGCCGCGCAACTCGCCTTGCGGATGGTCGGCTCGATCGGGCGTATCGACCAGAGCCATTTGCGCACCGGCCGTCTGGCCGACGACGAATGGGGCCGGCTCACCGAGGCGGTGGACAAGATGAGCAGCGCCAGCCTGTTCATCGACGAATCGCCCGGGCTCACGGCCGCCGAAGTGCGGGCGCGCGCACGCCGCATCGCGCGCGAGTTCGGCGGCACCCTGGGCCTGATCATCATCGACTACCTGCAGCTGATGTCCGGCGACAGCGCCAGCAACGATGAGAACCGCGCCACCGTGCTGGGCGAGATCTCGCGCGGCATGAAGGGACTGGCCAAGGAACTGCAATGCCCGGTCATCGCGCTGTCGCAGCTCAACCGCTCGGTCGAGCAGCGCCCCGACAAGCGCCCCATGATGAGCGACCTGCGCGAGTCCGGCGCCATCGAGCAGGACGCCGACATCATCATGTTCATCTACCGCGATGAGTACTACACCAAGGACCAGTGCAAGGAGCCGGGGGTCGCCGAGATCATCCTGGCCAAGCAGCGTAACGGTCCGGTCGGTACCGTGAAGCTCGGTTTCCAGCGCATGCACACCAAGTTCGAGAACCTGGCGCCCGAGTACAGCGGACCTTCGTACTGAAACGTCGCTCCCCTGAGCCTGGCGTCGTCGGCAAGACTCTGAACCCGGCGCCAAGCTCTGCCGATGCGGCTCGTGGGGCCAGTCGTCCACCGAACGATCGCCTGGCGCGTTGCGCCCCGGTCCCCCAAGGCGCGGGGGCTCGGAGACGAACTTGATCCACGCCATGCCACGACCGCTGCAGCGCTGGCTGCTGCTGCAATCCCTGGTGCTGCTGCTGGCGGCGCTGTTGCTGGCGCTGCCCTCGCAGGCCAGCGACCTGGGCGACCGCAGCGATCGCTACGACCGCGACCCCCCCACCCGTGTGGCGCGTGTTGCCGAGTTGGACGGCCGGGTGCTTTGGTACGACACCGAGCAACGCGACTGGCAGCCCCTGATGCGCAACCAGACCCTGGCCGAGGGCGATCGGCTGCGCGTCGAGGAGGGGGGGCGCGTCGGCCTGCGCATCGGCGCGCACGGCCTGTGGCTGGCCGAGCGCAGCGAACTGGAGATCCGCCGTCTCGACGAGGGCCGCATCGACCTGGATCTGGAATCGGGCACGCTGGCCCTGCGCTGGTTGACGCGCGAGGCCGCGCAAGACGCGCAGGTGCGAACCCGCGAGGGGCGCGTGCGCTTCGAACGTGCCGGCGCTTACCGCGTCGACCAAAGGGCGCGCGCCACGCAGTTGCAGGCCTTCGAGGGGCGGCTGCGCTTCGACCATCGCGGCAGCGACGCTGCTCCGTTCGAACTGGATGCGCCCGAGCAGGCCGAACTGTGGTGGGACAACGGCCCGCGCGCCGAGCGAGCTCGCCTGCTGCGTGCCGATGCATTCGGCGAGTGGCTCGTGGCCAGCCTCGGCTTTGGTCGCGGCGAGGGCCAGGGCGTCTGGCGCGAGCGAGCGGCCTATCGCTACGTGTCCCCCGAACTGACCGGTGCTGATGAACTGGACGCGCATGGCCGCTGGGACAGCAGTGCGGAGTTCGGTCCCTTGTGGATCCCTGTGCGGGTCGCCGTCGACTGGGCACCCTTCCGCCACGGCCGTTGGCTGTGGACCCGGCATTGGGGCTGGACCTGGGTGGACGACCTGCCGTGGGGCTATGCCACCAGCCACTACGGTCGCTGGGTGCATTGGCGTGGTCGTTGGTGCTGGGCACCGGGCAGCGTCATCTCGCATCGCCCGGTTTTCGCCCCGGCGTTGGTGACCTGGATCGGCCATGGTGGCGTGCAGGTGGGTGTCCAGATCGGCAGTCGCTGGACGCCGCCCGTGGCCTGGTACCCGCTGGCGCCGTATGAAAGCTACCGCCCCTGGTTCCGCCACAGCCCCGGCTATGTGCGCCGTATCGACCCCGATCCGCAGACCGTGCGCCGACCCATCGAGGGCTGGTCGGGCCACAACCGCAGCGCGCCGGGCGCCGTCAGCACCCTGGCCCAGCCACTCGCCCAAGCCGGGGCCGGACCGCAGCGGCCCGTGCCCTTGCGCGAGGATCTGCGCCAATGGGCGCCGCTGCCGCAGGGGCCGGGCCGCACCTGGAAGAGCGACGCGCCGCGGCGTGCGGAAGTCCAAGGGACCCACCCCGCGACCGAGGAAGCGCCCCGCGTGCGTGCCGGCGGTGGGCAGGGCCTGCCGCTGCGACCGTCCGGCGAGGCGGTCGTGGCACCGTCGAACCTGCCGGCACCGGCCCAAGTCGAGGCGCGCCGGGAGCCGCCCTGGCGCGGTGAACCCCGCGTGGAGCCGCGTCAACCCGACGAGCCGCGCCGCGCACCGCAGCCGCTGTGGCCGTCGGGCGAGCGCGAAAGCGTGCGTGACCGTGACGGCGAACGGATGGGCCCGTCCGATACGGCTGATCGGACCGAACGGGCCGAGCGGGCCGAACGGGCGGAGAGGGCGGAGAGGGCGGAGAGGGCCGAGCGCTCCGAGCGTCTGCGCCGCGAACGCGAGCGCGAACCGGACACCGAGCGCAGCCTGCCCTGGCGCAGTTCGGCGCCGATCCCGGAAGCCGCGCCGCCGCGCCGCATGGAGGCGCCGCCCCAGCCGATCCGCACGCCCGACATGCCGATGCGTCGGATCGAAGTTCCGCGCGCCGAGCCGGCGCGGGTTGAGGCACCGCGCGCCGAGGCCCCTCGCGCCCAGCCGCCGCGCCGCGCTCGCGACAACGACGAGGGACCGCGCCGCGGCAACGAGGTGCAGCGCTAGAGAAGCTTTCGAAGCTCAGGCCAGAGCGCGTCGAGCATCAAGGGATGCGCCTTGGCCAGCGGGTGAATGCGATCGCTCTGGAACCAGCGTTCGGCATCGGGTCGGGTGGCGAAGCCCGACAGCAGAAAGGGCACCACGCCGACCCGCTCGGTGCGTCCCAACTCCTCGAACAGGCCGGCAAATTCGCGGGCATAGCTCGCACCGTAGTTCGGCGGCACCTGCATGCCCACCAGCAGGACCTTGGCGCCGGCGGCCTTGGCGTCAGCCACCATCTGGCGCAGGTTGGCACGGGTATGCGCCAGCGGCATGCCGCGCAGGGCGTCGTTGCCACCCAACTCGATGATCAGGTGGGTCGGCCGGTGCTGCTGCAACAGGGCCGGCAAGCGGGCGCGACCGCCCGCCGTGGTGTCGCCGCTCACGCTGGCGTTGAACACCTCGACGGCAAAGCCCTGGTCGCGCAGCCGCTGCTGCAGCAGCGCCACCCAGCCGCTGCCGCGTGCAATGCCGTACTCGGCCGACAGGCTGTCGCCCACCACCAGCAGTCGGCCGCGCCGCGTGGCCGCGTTCAGCCCCACCGCTGCAGCGCCCAGCAGCAGGCCGCTACATTGCGCCAGCGCTGGCAGTCCCAGCAGTCTTTGGAGTCCTTCGCGCCGCCGCACCATGCCTGAGAACGAGACCATTGTTGAAGTTGAGGATCTGACAAAAACCGTGCAGGACGCCAGCGGCGCCCCGTTGACGATTCTGCACGCGCTGTCTTTCCGCTTGCTGCGCAGGGAATCGGTGGCCATCGTGGGCGCCTCCGGTTCGGGCAAGAGCACCTTGCTCGGTCTGCTGGCCGGCCTGGACACGCCCTCAAGCGGGCGCGTGTGCATCGAGGGCGAGGACCTGTTTGCGCGCGACGAGGACGGCCGCGCCGCGCTGCGCGGTGCACGAATGGGATTCGTGTTCCAGAGCTTTCAGTTGCTGCCCAATCTGACGGCGCTGGAAAACGTCATGCTGCCGTTGGAACTGCGTGGCGACGCTGGCGCCCGCGAAAAAGCCGCGCGCATGCTGCAGCGGGTCGGCCTGGGCGAACGCCTGGGTCACCGGCCGCGCGTGCTCAGCGGCGGCGAGCAGCAACGGGTGGCCCTGGCGCGCGCCTTCGTGGTGGAACCGGCCCTGCTGTTGGCCGATGAACCCACCGGCAGCCTCGACCACGCCACGGGCGAGCAGGTGATGGCGCTGATGGACGAGATGAACCGCGAATCGGGGACCACGCTGGTGCTCGTCACCCACGACGAACGCCTGGCCGCGCGTTGCCACCGGCGGCTGCGCATCGATGCCGGGCGCCTCAGCGAGGACCTTGGCGTCGCAGCCGCCGCCGTCGCTCCAGCCTGACCACCAGCGTCCACAGCACGAACACGATGGCGTAGGTGGCGCTGCCCAGCGCCAGACCGGCCAGCGGCATGCCGACCAGCCAGGCCGGTCCAAGCGCCTGCACCCAGGCCCAGACGGCCGGCCACCAGGTGGCAGGTGCGAGCCAATCCAGTGCCAGCAGGGCCGGCGCGCCTCCGGCGCTGGAGGCCGGCACGAAGAAGGAACCCAACCACAACGCCAGGCCCCAGATCGGGACCAGGGTGAAGGGGTTGGTGAGCCAGGTGGCGGCGACCGCAGCCGCCACATTGCAGCGCAGTGCCAGCGCAACGCCGGCCGCCAGCACCATCTGCGTGGGCAGCGGGATCACGCCCACGGCCACGCCGACCGCCGCGCCCAGCGCCACCTTGCGCCGGTGCGCCACCCACAGCCAGGGGCGCGGTTGCAGATAGCGCCCGAGCCAGCCGAGCCCCTTCATCGACGCCAGTTGGTCGGGACGGGGCAGCCAGCGGCGCGCGAGTTTGGAGGCGGGCATGAAAAAAGGCCGCGCGATGCGGCCTTGGTGGGTTCAGCCGAGCATCACTGCTGGGCGAACTTGTGGTCGGTCTTGGCGCCCTCGCGCAGCTTCTTCTGGAACTCGCCCCAACGCACCTGGGCGATGCGCTGTTTGACCTGGTCTTTCACCTGGTCGAAAGCCGGGAAGCTGGCCTCGCGGGTGTCGTCCAGGCGGATGACGTGGAAGCCGAACTGCGACTTGACGGGCGTGGCGGTGACCTCGCCCTTCTTCAGCGCCACCAGGGCGCGGCTGAACTCGGGCACGTAGGAGTTGGGATTGGCCCAGTCCAGGTCGCCACCGCGCGCGGCCGAGCCGGCGTCCTTGCTCTTGGCGGCGAGTTCCTCGAACTTCGCGCCCAGGGCCAGGTCGGCAATGATCTTCTTGGCCTCTTCCTCGGTCTCCACCAGGATGTGGCGGGCACGGTACTCGGAGCCGCCTTGCTGCGCCTTGACCGCCTCGTACTCCTTCTGGGCGTCGGCATCGCTGATCGGGTTCTGCGTCAGGAAGCTGGCCTGCAACTCACGGATCAGGATGGCTTGGCGGGCCAGTTCCATCTGGTTCTGGAAGTCCTTGCTGGCGGCGATGCCGCGGCGCTGGGCCTCTTGCATGAGGATCTCGCGGTGCACCACCTCGTCGCGCACCTGCTTCTCCATCTCGGGCGAGCGCGGCTGGCCGTTCTTGGTGATCTGCTGGATCATCGTTTCCACGCGCGTCAGCGGCACGGGCTTGCCGTTGACGGTGGCGACGTTTTGCGCATGGGCGCCGGCAACGGCCGCCATCAGGGCGGCGGCAATCAGGGTGGATTTCATCGGGGTGAAGCGCAAGGGGAGGAAAAGCGGCTGACGCCGCGGGTGAAACAGCCTTCTTCAGGACTCGCCGGGTGCCTTGGCCTCGATGCGCAGGGCGTGCACCCCGGCAGCGGCCAAGGGCCCGAGGGCATCATAGATGAGGCGATGGCGCGCCACCTTGGCCAGCCCGGTGAAGCGTGCGCTGACCAGGCGCAGTCCGTAATGACCGCCCTCGCGCGCGCCGGCGTGGCCGACGTGCAGATGGCAGTCGTCCTGCCATTCGAGTGCAAGCGGCTCCAGGGCTTGCAGGCGCTGCGACAGCTGCTCCAGATCGGCGCGTGGGCTCATGGTTGCGTATCCGTCTTGGCCGAGGCCTGTTCGTCGAGCGGCGGCAGGTGCTTGTTCATGTAGAAGCCCTGGGCGATGACGAACAGGAACATCAAGGCGGTGGAACCGAAGGCCTTGAAGCTGGCCCAGGTGGCTTCGCTGAAGCCGTAGGCCACCGCCAGGTTCAGCACGCCCATGAAGGCAAAGAAGCCGACCCACATCAGGTTCATCGTTCGCCACACCGGCTCGGGCAGCGGCACGTCCTTCAGCATGGCCTTCAGCGGGTTCTTGCCCCAGAAGCGCTCGGCGGCCCAGAAGCCCAGCGCCATCACCCAGTACAGCGCGGTGGGCTTCCACATGATGAAGGTCTTGCTGTGGAAATAGAGCGTCGCAAAGCCCAGCACCATGACCAGGCCGAGGCTGACCCAGAGGATGGCGTCGACCTTCTGGCGCATCAGCTTCAGGATCAGCACCTGCGCCAGCGTGGCCAGCATCACCACCACGGTGGCCAGCAACATCGGCGCTTCGTCGGTTCCGATCGGCCCGCCCGAAACGAGAAATCCGAACTGGGCACTGGCGAACGCCGCCGCCCATTCGCGGTGCGAGGTGCCGTACTGGTAGCTGGCGAAAAACAGCGCCAGCGGCAAAAAGTCGAGCAGGATCTTCAATTCGTTACTTCCCTGAACCGGGCGCGAAGTCTAGGGCCGCCGAATTGATGCAGAAGCGCTCACCTGTGGGGGCCGGTCCGTCGGGGAAGACATGCCCCAGGTGGCTGCCGCACCGGCGGCAGCGCACCTCCACGCGCACCATGCCATGGCTGCGGTCGGTCAGCCGTTCGACCACCTCGGCATCGGCCGCCTCGCTGTAGCTGGGCCAGCCGCAACCGGCGTCGAACTTGGTGTCGGAGCGGAACAGCAGCGCACCGCAAGCCACGCAGTGGTAGTCACCGGCCTGCCAGTGGTCCCAGTAGCGGCCGGTGAAGGCGCGTTCGGTCGCCGCGTGGCGGGTCACTTCGTATTGCAGCGCGTCGAGTTGGGCGCGCCATTCGGCGTCGCTCTTTGTGACGGGATAGTCGGGCATGGCAGCAGAAATCAGACTGCGGGGCTGAATCGTCGGCGATCCCGCCCCGACCTTTCACGCCCGGGTCTTTCCCAGGCTGTTGCGGACGGCTTCTGCCGGGGGTGCCCCCTAAGATGAAGCGGCCATGATGCGATTGCCCCTGGACCTTGCCAGCCTGCTGCGATACGCCGCGCGCGAACATGGCGCCAGCGGTCTGGTGGCGGCGGCAGCCGACGGCCAGTTGCAGGGCAACACATGGCGCGGTGTCGAGCGCCGCGCGCGCCTTTGGGGTCAGGTGTGGCAGCGCCTTGGGCTGCGACCCGGCGCCGTGGTGGCGTTTCTGGGCTGGAGCCCGCAAGGTCTCCTTGAAGCCGTGCTCGGGACCGCCGCAGCGGGCTTTCAGGCCCTCACCTTGAACCCGCGCCACTTTCCCGAGCAACTCATCCACGGCGTCAACCGCAGCCAGGCGCAGGCGCTGGTGTTCGACGCCAGCATGGCGCCGTTGGTCGAGGCCATGCAACTGCAGATGGCCAGCGTCGGGCACTACGTCCAGTTCGGCGGCCCCGAGTCCCTGCCCGGCGGTGGTTTTGGCGTGGCGCTGATGGACGCCGACAGCCTGCTCGGATTCGACGACCCCGACTGGCGCTGGCCCTTGGTCGAGGAACACCAGGCCGCGCTGATCAGCTTCACGGCGGCCGCCAGCGGCTGGCCGCGCGGCGTGCCCATCAGCCACCGCGGAGCCCTGCTGCAGGCCTTTGCGGCCGCCTTGCCCGACGCCTACGGCCTGTCGCGTCACGATGTGGTCATGCCGCTGCTGCCGATCTCGCACAGCGGCGGCTGGGCCCTGTGCCTTTGCGCCATGTTGGCCGGCGCGCGCTTGGTCCTGGTGCCGCCCGGCATGCAGGCCGACGCGCTGCTGGGCCTGATGAGCGATCAGGGCGTGACGCTGGCGGCCGGTCCACCGAACATCTGGCAGCAGCTGCTGGACGAGGCCGAGCGCAGCGGCCACTACCCGGTGTCCCTGCGGCGTGCCGCAGTGGGGGCTGCAGCCTTTCCGCCGCCCCTGTTGCAGCGCCTGCGCGCCTGGTTCGGGCTGGATGTGATGCACACCTGGGGCATGAGCGAGGTGGCGCCACCGGCCTTGGTGGCGCGCGGCGACCTGCTGAGTGCCGATGCCGGCGGTCGCCTGCCGCAGGGGCGGCCGGTCTTCGGCGTGGAGCTGGCGCTGGCCGACGACCAGGGGCGCTCGCTGCCGCGCGACGGCCTGCAGGAAGGCCTGCTGTTGGTGCGCGGACCCTGGACCCTTGACGCCTACCTGGGTGAGGCGGAATCGCCGCTGGTGAGCCTGGATGGCGAAGACGCCTGGCTTCCCACCGGCGACATCGCGCGCATCGCCCCCGACGGCACGGTGACGCTGACCGACCGGCGCAAGGACCTGATCCGCTGCGGCGGTGAGTGGATCAGCGCCCAGCAGCTCGAAGGCATTGCGCTGGGACACCCGGGCGTGGCGGAGGCCGCCGTCATCCCGCACGCCGACCCCTTGCAGGGTGAGCGACCGCTGCTGGTGGTCGTGACCCAGGCCGGCCAGGAGCAGCCCGAGAGCGAGGAGCTGCTGGCCTTGTTCGAGGGTCGCGTGGCGGATTGGCAGCGCCCGGTCGGCGCGCTGGTGTTTCCGGAACTGCCCAAGCTGGCCAGCGGCGAAGTGGACAAGCGCGAACTGCGCGCGCTGGTTGAAACCCTTTTGGACTGAACGAACCCATGCTGAACGAACGCATCGAACGGGGCGTGGCCCTGCTCACGATGGACAACCCGCCGGTCAACGGCCTCTCGCTGGGCTTGCGCCAGGCGCTCTGGGCCGCCATCGAACGGCTGGAGGCCGACGCGTCGGTGCATGCCATCGTCGTCACCGGCTCGGCCAAGGCCTTTTCGGGCGGCGCCGACATCCGCGAGTTCGGTCGGGCCGAGGCGCTGGCCGAGCCCAATCTGCCGGCGCTCACCCAGCGCATCGAGGCCTGCGCCAAGCCGGTCGTGGCGGCGGTGGGCCAACTGGCGCTGGGTGGCGGTCTGGAGCTGGCACTGGCCTGCCACCATCGCGTGGTGGCCGAGGACGCGCGCCTCGGCCTGCCCGAGGTGCAGATCGGCCTGCTGCCCGGCGCCGGCGGCACGCAACGCCTGCCGCGCGCCATCGGTCTGGAGCAGGCGCTGCAGATGATCAGCAGCGGCAACCCCGAAAGGGCTTCGCGCCTGGCCGAGTGGCCGGGGCAGGCCTTGATCGATGCCTGCGTGCCGGCCGCCGAACTCGTCGAGCGTGCCCTGGCCTTTGCCGCGCAGGTCCGCAGCACCCCCAGGCTCAGCGAGCGCCCGGTGGCGCCGCAGCCGGCCTTGCTGGAGGCCGCGCGGGCGCGGGCCGCCGCCTTGCCCTACCCGGCGCCGCGCGAATGCGTGGAGGCGGTGGCGGCCAGCATCGACCGCCCGTTTGCCGATGGCCTGGCGGCCGAACGCGCCGGGTTCCAGACCCTCATGCGCAGCCCGGAGAGTGCAGCGCTGCGCCATGCCTTCTTCGCCGAGCGCGCCGCCACCAAGGTGCCGGGCGTGGAAGCCGATACGCCGCGGCGCGCCATCCGTCAGGTGGCCGTGCTGGGTGCCGGCACCATGGGCGCCGGCATTGCCACCGCCTGCCTGATGGCGGGTCTGCGCGTCGACCTCATCGACGCGCAAGCCGCCGGCCTGGAACGTGGCCTCAAGGCCATCGACAAGCACCTTGCCGGGCAAGTCGACAAGGGCCGCATCAGCGCCGTGCGGGCCGAACAACTGCGCGCCCAGCTGCGTGCCGGGCACGACGACGCGGTGCTGGCCGAGGCCGACCTCGTCATCGAAGCGGTGTTCGAGGCGCTGGACCTGAAGCAGCAGGTGTTCCGCCGTCTCGATGCGCTGTGCAAGCCCGGTGCCATCCTGGCCAGCAACACCAGCACCCTGGACCTGAACGCCATCGCCGCGGTCACGCAGCGGCCGCAGGACGTGATCGGCCTGCACTTCTTCAGCCCGGCCGCCGTCATGAAACTGCTCGAGGTGGTGCGCGGTGCCGCCACCAGCGCCGAGGTGCTGGCCACGAGCCTGGAGTTCGGCAAGCGCATCGGCAAGGTCGGCGTGGTGGCCGGCGTGTGCGACGGCTTCATCGGCAACCGCATGATCGAGCGCAACTTCGAGCAGGCGCTCGATCTGTTGGGCGAGGGCTGCACGCCGCAGCAGGTCGACGCCGCCATCGAACGCTGGGGCTTCGCCATGGGGCCGTTCCGCATGATCGACCTGGCCGGCAACGACGTCAGCTGGCGCATCCGCCAGGAGCGCGCCAAGGCCGGCACCCTGCGCCGCGCCCAGCCGCTGGCCGATGCGCTGTGCGAGGCCGGCCGTCTCGGGCAGAAGACGGGCGCGGGCTGGTACGACTATCCGGGCGGCACGCGGCAGGGCCTGCCCTCGGCACAGGTGGACGCGCTGCTGGCCGCGCACCGGCGCACGCAGCGCGGGGTGGACGACGCCGAGATCTGCGACCGCCTGGTGCTGGCCCTGGCCATCGAAGGCGAGCGCCTGCTGGCCGAGGGCATCGCGCTGCGGGCCTCCGACATCGACCTCGTCTACCTGTACGGCTACGGCTTTCCGCGCTGGAAGGGCGGGCCGATGTTCGACATGGCGCGCCGCGACCCCCCTGCACTGGCCGAACGGCGCCGCGCCTTCGCGCAGCACGGCGACGCCGGGTTCTGGGCGCCGGCCTGATGCGCGCGCTCATCGACACCCTGCTGTTCGACTGGCTGCAGGTCGGGCAACTCAGCGAGCGGGAGCGCCACGCCGGTCAGAGTGCCGACGACTGGCGCCTGATGCTCGACGCCTGCGAGCGCGTCGCCGCCGAACAGCTGGCGCCGATCAACCGCGCCTGCGACGTGGAGGAACCGCAGGTCGACCCCCAGGGCCGCGTGCAACTGCCTGCTGGAACGGCGCGCGCGCTCAAGGCCTACATCGACACCGGTTTGCTGGCCGCCAGCCAGGACGCCGAGTGGGGCGGTCTGCAACTGCCCTGCACGGTGGAGATGGCCGCCAACGCCTTCTTCAGCAAGGCCAGCGTCGCCTGCGTCGGCTACACCCTGCTGACGGCCGGCAACGCCAGCCTGATCCTGGCGCATGGCAGCCCCCGGCAGCGCGAGGTGTTCGCCCGCCCGCTGCTGGAGGGGCGCTGGTTCGGCACCATGTGCCTGAGCGAGCCGGCCATCGGCTCCTCGTTGGGGGACCTGACCACGCGCGCCGAGGCCGAGGCTGCCGACGACCCTCTGGGCCCACGCTACCGGCTCAAGGGCAGCAAGATGTGGATCAGCGCCGGCGAGCACGAGCTGTCGGAGAACATCGTGCATCTGGTGCTGGCCAAGGTGCCGCTGCCCGACGGCAGCCTGCCCTTGGGGAGCGGCGGCATCTCGCTCTTCATCGTGCCCAAGTGGCGGGTCGACGCCGACGGCCGGCTCAGTGGGGGACGCAACGGCGTCGGACTGGTCGGCCTCAACCACAAGCTGGGCTGGCGCGGCACCAGCAACTGCCTGCTGAACTTCGGCGAGGGCGCACCGGCCTACGGCTACCGGGTGGGCGCCGAGGGGCAGGGTCTGGTCTGCATGTTCCACATGATGAACGAGGCGCGCATCGGCGTCGGCCTGTCGGCCGCCATGTTGGCCATGGCCGGCTACGAGGTGGCGCTGGGCTACGCCAGGGAGCGCTTTCAGGGGCGCCCGCCGGGACAGCGCGGTGGCGCGCAGGTGGCGCTCACCGATCACGCCGATGTGCGCCGCATGCTGCTGGCGCAGCAGGCCATCGCGCAAGGCGCACTGGCGCTGAACCTCTTTTGCGCGCGCCTGGTCGACGAGCAGCGCAGCGGCGCCGACCCGCAGCAGGCCGCCCGCCTGCTGGCCTTGCTGATTCCGGTCGCCAAGAGCTGGCCCAGCCAATGGGGCCTGGAGGCCAACAGCCTGGCCATCCAGGTGCTGGGTGGCGCCGGCTACACGCGCGATTGGCCGGTCGAGCAGTACTGGCGTGATCAGCGCCTCAACATGATCCACGAGGGCACACACGGCATCCAGGGACTCGACCTGCTGCTGCGCAAGGCCAGCCAGCCGGATCTGCTGCAGACCTTCGCGGCACGCGTCAACGCCACGCTGGCAGCTGCGCTGGCCGACCCGCAGCAGGCCGCCTGGGCCCATCAGCTGGCGGCCGCGCTGGCGATGGTGGGTCGGGCCACCCAGGCGGCCTGGGCAAGCGCCGACCCGGCCGTGGCCGCGCGCCATGCCACGCCCTATCTGCAGGGCTTCGGGCACCTGGTGCTGGCCTGGATCTGGCTCGACCTGCAGCGCCTGGGCCGCGCCGAGCTGCGTGCCCCTTGCGCCTACTTCTTCGCCTACGAGCTGCCGCTGGTGCAGGCCTGGCTGGCGCCGGTGTTGGCCGGCGAGGACCTGCTGGGCGAGGCATTGGCATGAACTGGCACTGCGAGGACTTCGACGCCCTGGGCGTGCAGCGGCTCTATGCGCTGCTGCGCCTGCGCGCCGAGGTCTTCGTGGTCGAGCAGCGCTGTTTCTACGTCGACGCCGACGGGCTGGACCCGCAATGCCTGCACCTGTCAGGTTGGCAGGCTGGGGTGCCGCTGACCTACGCGCGCCTGGTGCCGCCGGGCTTGAAGGCCGTGGCACCTTGCATCGGTCGGGTGCTCACTGCGCCGGCAGCGCGCGCTTGCGGCCTCGGACACGAGCTGGTGAGCCGCAGCCTGGCAGCCTGCGCGACGCATTGGCCGGGGCAGGGCATCACGCTCTATGCCCAGGCGCATCTGCGCAATTTCTACGAGCGTCACGGCTTCGCGGCCGTCGGCGATGTGTTCGACGAGGACGGCATTCCGCACCTGCGGATGGACAAGAAAGCCTGAACATGGACTTCAAGGGCAAGACGGCGCTGATCACCGGCGCGGGCAGCGGCTTCGGACTGGCGCTGGCGCGACTGTGCGCGCTCGAGGGCATGAACCTGGTGCTGGCCGACGTGCAGGCCGACGCGCTGGCGCGCGTCAGCGAGGAGCTGCACGCCACGCCGCACCTGGCGCAGCGGGTGGATGTGAGCAGCGGCGCCGAGATGGCGACCCTGGCGGCGGCCACCCAGGCGCGCTTCGGCGCACCGCACCTGGTCTTCAACAACGCCGGGGTGGCCTTCGGGGGGCTCATCTGGGAGGCCAGCGAGGCCGACTGGGACTGGGTGCTGGGCGTCAACCTGCGCGGCGTGGTGCACGGCGTGCGACTCTTCACGCCCATGATGCTGGCGGCCGCCCAGGCCGACCCAGGCTGGCAGGGCCATATCGTCAACACCGCCAGCATGGCCGGGGTCTTCAATCCGCCACTCTCGGGCCCCTACAACGTCAGCAAGCACGCGGTGGTGAGCCTCAGCGAGACCCTGCACCACGACCTCGCGCTGGTCACCGAACAAGTGCGCTGTTCGGTGCTCTGTCCCTACTACGTGCCGACCGGCATCGCCGACAGCCACCGCAACCGCGCCCCCGAGACGATGACGCGCGCCACCGCCAGCCAGCGCGTCAGCTACGCCCTGAGCAGCAAGGCCGTGGCGAGCGGCCGGCGCAGTGCCGAGGAGGTGGCTGCCATGGTGCTGGACGCCGTGCGCCAACGGCATTTCTGGATCTTCAGCCACCCGCATGCGCTGGGCGCGGTGGTGAGCAACGCCGAGGCCCTGGTGGCGGGGCGCAATCCGGCCGACCCCTTTGCGGACCGCCCCGACCTGAGCGAGCAGATCCGGGCGGCCTTGCGGGGCTGATGCAATCCGACCGCCCGAGCCCTTCGGCTCGGGCGGTCGGGGGGCTTACGGCCTCAGCGGGCCTCGCCGTCGCGGCGCCGGCGGCGCGACACCGTGCCCAGCGTGACCAGGCCCAGCGCCATCAGCCCGTAGCTGGCGGGTTCGGGCACCTCGACGGTGCGCGTGAAGTAGCTCTGTCCTGCATCGGAACAGGCGGCCGCGCTGTTGAAGACGCAGGTGCTGGTCGGGAAGCTGACGGCGCTCAAGCTGTGCCCATCGACACTCATGCCGTCGATGCTCAACCACAGCACAGAGCGGTAGAACTCGTAGCTGCCGGGAGCGACCGGCCCGTTGGACGGCGTGAAGGTGCCGAACAGGTAGGTGGTCGAATCACCGGCGGCCAGCGTGAAGGGCTCGGCGAAGGGGTCACCTGTAAAAGTAAAGGTGTAAGGCGGCCCTTGCGTGCAGGAGGTGGTGAAGCTGCCACTGCAACCGAAGCCGACGGTCAGATCGAAGTGGGTGTATTCGAAGAAGGGCAGGTAGACGTAGTCCTGCAGGACATCGTCGTAGTAATAGCCGGTCGCCGGCAGGTCGCCCGGGTTCAGGCCGCCGAAGGCCAGGCTGTTGTCGACGACAAAGTCCTCGCTGGCGTCGTTGTTGGTCAAGCGCAGCCAGACATCGATGGCATCGTTGGGGCCGACCACCGCGCTGGGTTGCGTGAACTCCAGCTTCAGCGAGCTCCAGGCCGCTTGTGCATGAACGGGGGCGAGCGGGGCGCCCAGCGCGGCGAGGGCCAGGCCCAGGCTTGCTGCGCGCGTCAAGACGGATGACTTCATGGCGACTCCAGGAAAGTGGAGCGAGCATGTTGCGCTTGCCGCTCCGAAAGGTCCATGGAGCCAGGGGACAGGTCCGCGCCCCCCACCACCCACCCTCCCCATCCGAAGGGGGGGTCGGATCTTGCTCGGGCGCTTTGGCAAAATCCGCGCCCCCCGTAGTTCCCCCAGGGCCGCCAGGCCCTTGCCTTTCGTGGACCGAATCGTTCTCCAGATTGCCGCCGAGTTGGGCGCGCGGCCCGCCCAGGTGCAGGCCGCCGTGACCCTGCTCGACGAAGGCGCCACCGTGCCCTTCATCGCCCGCTACCGCAAAGAGGCCACCGAGGGGCTGGACGACGCCCAGCTGCGCGAGCTGGAGACGCGCTTGCTCTACCTGCGCGAACTCGAGGAGCGCCGCGCCGCCGTCATCAAGGCGGTGGACGAGCAGGGCAAGCTGACGCCCGAACTGCGCGCAGCCTTCGAGGCGGCGGCCACCAAGCAGCTGCTCGAGGACCTGTATGCGCCCTACAAGCTCAAGCGTCGCACCAAGGGGCAGATCGCCCGCGAAGCCGGGCTCGCGCCGCTGGCCGAGAAGCTGTTCGCCGACCCGCTGCTGGAACCGGCCGCCGAGGCCGCCGCGTTCGTCAACCCCGAGGCCGGATTTGCCGACGCCGCCGCAGTGCTGGATGGCGTGCGCGATCTGCTCTCCGAGCAATGGGCCGAGGACGCCGTGTTGGTGGGACGCCTGCGCGACTGGCTGTGGGCCGAGGGCCTGTTCGACAGCAAGAGGGTCGCCGACAAACCCGAGACCGACCCCGAGGTGGCGAAGTTCCGCGACTACTTCGACTACGACGAACCGATCCGCAGCGTACCCAGCCACCGAGCGCTGGCGGTGTTCCGCGGTCGCGCGGCCGGGCTGCTGGACGCCAAGCTGCGCGTCGACGAGGTGCTGCTGCCCGGTCAACCCAGCCTTGCCGAGATGCGCATCGGCTCCCACCTGCGCTGGTCCAACCAGCAGCGCCCGGGCGACGCGCTGATCCGCAAGACCGTGGCCTGGACCTGGAAGGTCAAGCTGTCGATGAGTCTGGAGCGCGACCTGTTCGCGCGACTGCGCGAAGCGGCCGAGGCCACCGCCATCAAGGTTTTCGCCGAGAACCTGCGCGACCTCTTGCTGGCCGCACCGGCCGGCCGCAAGGTGGTGATGGGTCTGGACCCCGGCATCCGTACCGGCGTCAAAGTGGCGGTGGTGGGGGCCACCGGCAAGGTGCTGGCCACCGACACGGTCTACCCGCACGAGCCGCGGCGTGACTGGGACGGCGCGTTGCACCGGCTGGCCCAGGCCTGCGCCAGCCACGGCGTGAACCTGATCGCCATCGGCAACGGCACCGCCAGCCGCGAGACCGACCGGCTGGCCGGCGAGCTCATCAAGAAGCTGACCGCGCTGGCGCCCGGGCTGGTGTTGCAGAAGGTGGTGGTGAGCGAGGCGGGTGCCTCGGTCTATTCCGCCTCCGAGCTGGCCAGCAAGGAGCTGCCCGAACTCGACGTCAGCCTGCGCGGTGCGGTGTCGATTGCGCGACGCTTGCAGGACCCGCTGGCGGAGCTGGTGAAGATCGACCCCAAGAGCATCGGGGTCGGCCAGTACCAGCACGATCTCAACCAGAGCGAGCTGGCGCGCAGCCTGGACGCCGTGGTGGAGGACTGCGTGAACGGCGTCGGCGTGGACCTCAACACCGCCTCGCCGGCACTGTTGGCACGGGTCTCGGGCCTGACGCAGAGCCTGGCCGCTGCCATCGTGCGACACCGCGATGGCCAGGGACCCTTCGCCAGCCGTCGGCAATTGCTCGACGTGACCGGGCTGGGGCCCAAGACCTTCGAGCTTTCGGCCGGCTTCCTGCGCGTGCCGGGCGGCGACAACCCGCTCGACGCCACCGGCGTGCACCCCGAGACCTACCCGGTGGTGGAGCGCGTGCTCGGCGCGTTGAAGGCGCCCCTCCATGACGTGATGGGGCGTGCCGACGTGCTGCGCCGCGTTCGGCCCGAGGCGCTGGCCGACGAGCGCTTCGGCCTCATCACGGTCAAGGACGTGTTGACCGAACTGGAAAAGCCGGGCCGCGACCCGAGACCCGACTTCAAGGTGGCCCGCTTCACCGAGGGGGTGGAGGACCTCAAGGACCTGCAGCCCGGCATGGTGCTCGAAGGCACGGTGAGCAACGTGGCGGCCTTCGGCGCTTTCGTGGACCTCGGCGTGCACCAGGACGGACTGATCCACGTCAGCCAGCTCAGCCACAAATTCGTCGCCGATGCGCGTGAGGTGGTAAAGACCGGCGAAATCGTGCGCGTCAAGGTGCTCGAGGTGGACTTGCAGCGCCAGCGCATCTCGCTGAGCATGAAGATGGACGCCCAGCCGGTGGCGCCGGCCGCAGGCCCGCAACCCGCGGGACGCAGCGCGCCGCGGCGCCACGAACGCGACGCCGCACCCGCCGGCGGTGCCATGGCCGCCGCCTTTGCCAAGCTGCAGGGCAGGGGCTGACCTTCGTCATGGTGGACGCAGAGCGGCGAACATGCGGGCCGCTGTGCGTCAGCGACTCCCCTTCGGCATCTCCTTCGCTGCGCCTTGCGCGGCCTGGAGGCGCGCCAGGGTGGCGGTCGCGACGCCACTCGCCGACGCCAGCCCCCCCTGGGGTGTCGCCCGCCATTCCCTGGAGTCTCCTTTTGAAGCACACCCCCATCGCGCTGGCCGCATTGGCCCTGGCCGGCTTGGCCCAAGCGCAGCAGGAAGTCGAATCGCAGCAGGCCCAGCCGGCTCAACCCGGCCAGGCCTTGGAGCGCGTGGAGGTGCGGGGCCGTCGCAGTGACGACAACGAATTGCGTCGCCGTGCACCGGTGGCCAAGCAGGTCTACGGCCGCGAGGAACTCGACAAGTACGGCGACACGCAGCTCTCGGACGTGCTCAAGCGCTTGCCCGGCATCAACGTGCAGGGCGGCGCCTTGCGCATGCGCGGCCTGGGCGGCGCCTTCACCCAGTTGCTGGTCAACGGCGAGCCGGCGCCACCGGGCTTTTCCATCGAGCAGATCAACCCCTCGCAGGTCGAGCGCATCGAGGTGAGCAAGGCGCCCACCGCCGACCAGAGCGCCCAGGCCATCGCCGGCACGGTGAACATCATCCTGAAGGACGCGCCACGCGTGGTGCAGAAGGATCTGCGTCTGGGCCTGAGCTACAACGACGACCGGCCGGTCATCAACGGCGGCTTCACCTACGGCGATCGCAAGGGCGGGCTGGGTTTCGTGCTGCCGGTGCAGGTATGGCAATGGCGCCTGCGCAACGAGAACCGCGGCGAGCGGCTCGGACGCGACGCGCAGTTGCAGCCTCAGCGGCTGAGCACCGAGGGCTACGACATCCCCTGGGGATACGGCGGCAACGTCTCACCGCGCCTGAATCTGAAGCTCAGCGACGACGAAACCCTGACCCTGCAGGGCTTCTACGTGCAGAACAACTTCCGCAACCGGGGCGAGACCGATACCACCGTTGTGCAGGGCAGCTTGCCCGGCAGCGTTGACGACGCCTATGTCAATCGCGGGCAGTTCAGCGCCTGGCGCGCCAACCTCCAGTACAACAACCGCTTTGACGAGGACAACCGCATCGAGCTGCGCGCCGGATTCGGCCGCGGCGGCTCCGACTTCAACACGCGCTTCACGGGCCTGGGCGGGGCGCGGCCCATCGAGCGGCTGACCAGTGGCAAGAACGAGCAGCAGCAGGCGCGTCTGGCGGCCAAGTATTCGCACCTGATCGGCGAGGTGCACACGCTGACGGCAGGGGCCGAAGTCGACCGTCTCGACCGCCTGGAGCAACGCCGCACGCTGGAAAACGGCGTGGAGCTGCTGCCTGGCATCGAGGGCCTGCCCTTCGACGTCCGCAGCACCCGCGCGGCGGTTTATGCGCAGGACGAGTGGGAGATCGATCCGCAGTGGTCGGCCTACCTGGGCGTGCGCAGCGAACGCGTGCGCTCGGTCAGCACCGGGGTGTCGGGCGACTTCACGGCGCGCTCCAGCGTCACCACACCGCTGCTGCACCTCAACTACAAGCTCGACCCCAAGGGCCGCGACCTGATCCGCGGCAGCCTGACGCGCTCTTACAAGCTGCCCAACACCGAGCAGTACATCGGCCGGCCGACCATCAACACCAATTACCCGACCACCGGTCCCAACACGCAGACGGCGCCGGACCGGGTCGGCAATCCCGGCCTGAAGCCCGAACTCGCCACCGGCCTGGACCTGGCCTGGGAAACTTATCTGAAGGCCGGTGGGCTGGTCTCGGTGGGGGTCTTCCACCGCCGCATCTCGGGTCTGGTGCGCAATGCGCTGACCTTGGAGCCGGTGCCCTGGGCCAGCGTGCCACGCTGGGTCAGCAAGCCGGTGAACCTGGACCGCGCCAGTACCTCGGGCCTGGAGTTGGAGGTCAAGGGACGTGCCGCCGAGCTGTTCCCGAGTCTCTTCGAGCCCATGCTGGCGCTGAACCTGCGCGCTGCGCTGTCCATCTACCGTTCCAAGGTCGAGGGCATCCCGGCGCCCGACAACCGCCTCGACGGACAGCAGCCCTGGAGCGCCAACCTGGGCGCCGACTACCGCATGAAGGGCCTGCCCATGAGCTTCGGCGGCAGCCTCGCGTTCACGCCCGACTACGAGGTGCAGCAAACCGCCATCTCGCGGCTGGAAAGCGGGCGCGCACGCAGCATCGACCTCTATGCCATGTGGAACCTCAGCCGCACCGATACCCTGCGGGTGACGGCCAACAACTTCCAGCCGCTGGTTGCCCGCAGCAACACGCAGTTCGAGAACGGCGACTTCAACCGCACGGAGCGCCGCCCCAAGACCTGGTACGGCATCAATTGGGAACACAAGTTCTGAGCGTCCATGCCGGCGCCATGGCGCGCCGGCATCTGCGCGAGCAGGGCCTGCAGGCCAACCAGGTGGGCTTGATCCCGGCGGCCGCTGGCGGGCCCAAGGGCTTGGTGCTCAACGGCCTGGATCGCCACTTGTTCGGCCACTGGCTGCAAGGCACCCAGGCGCTGCACCTGGTCGGGGCCAGCATCGGTGCCTGGCGCATGGCCACGGCCTGTCTGCCGGGCGACGCCGACGCCAACTTTCGCGCCATGGCCGAGGCCTATGTGGGCCAGCGCTACGACGAGCGCGTGCAGGGGCAACGTCGCATGCCGGCGCGCGAGGTGAGCGCCCGCTTCGAGCGCACCTTGGCCCAGCAATTCGCCGGCCGCGAGGCCCAACTGCTCAATCATCCGCGCCACCGCCTGCACATCGTCACCTCGCACGGCCGCACGCGGCTGCTGCAGCAGGAAGGACGCTGGCGCACCCCGCTGGGCTACCTGGGGGCCTATGCCGCCAACGCGCTGCGTCGGCCTTGGCTGGGACGCTTCCTGGAACGCGTGGTCTTCAGCGACTCTCGCACTGCGTTGCCGCTGGCACTGCACGACTTTCCGAGCCGCAGCGTGAAGTTGGACGTTGAGAACGTGCGACCGGCACTGCTGGCCAGCTGCTCGATTCCGTTCTGGCTGGCGGCCCAGCACCATCTGCCCGGCGCTCCGCGCGGCGCGTACTGGGACGGTGGCATCACCGACTACCACCTGCACCTGGACTACCGCCCGCTGCAGCAGACGACCGCAGCTCTGGTGCTCTACCCGCACTTTCAGTCCAGCGTGCTGCCTGGCTGGTTCGACAAGGCATTGAGGCATCGGCATCGCCCCACCGCCTTCCTCGACAACCTGGTGCTGCTCACGCCCACGCCGGCGTGGATCGCCCGCTTGCCGGGCGCCAAATTGCCCGACCGCAACGATTTCCTGCAACTCGAAACGGCCGAGCGCCAACGCCGCTGGCGCATCGCCGTGGCCGAGAGCGAGCGCCTGGCCGATGCCTTTGTCACCCTGACGCGTTCGGCAAGCATCGAGGCCCAGCCCCTCTAGAATCGCTGCTTCACCCCACAAGAGCGAGAAAGGCACTGACGGTTATGACACCGCGGACTAGCACCTCGACAACCCGGCGCAGCCTCGCCGCGTGGCGCTGCGCGTAAGAGCCTTTTGTCATTGCTTTCCAACGCGGCCACGGGCCGCGTTGTTGTTTCCGGAGCCTGAAGATGATCTCGATTCAACTGCCCGACGGGTCCAAGCGCCCCTTCGACGGGCCTGTCACGGTGGGCCAGGTGGCCGCCTCCATCGGCGCCGGCCTGGCCAAGGCGGCCCTGGGTGGGCGGGTGGACGGCGCACTCGTCGACCTCTCGCATGTCATTGCGGGCGATGCCCGACTCGCCATCGTCACCGACAAGGACGCCGATGGTCTGGAGTTGATTCGCCACAGCACGGCCCACCTGCTGGCCTACGCCGTGAAGGAGTTGTTCCCCGAGGCCCAGGTCACCATCGGCCCGGTCATCGACAACGGCTTCTATTACGACTTCTCCTACAAGCGCCCCTTCACGCCCGAGGACCTGTTGGCCATCGAGGCCAAGATGCAGGAACTGGCGAAGAAGGACGAGCCGGTGGTGCGCCGCGTGCTGCCACGCGACGAGGCGATCGCGCACTTCAAGGCCATGGGCGAGGCCTACAAGGCGGAGATCATCGGCAGCATCCCGGCCGGCGAGGACGTCAGCCTGTACCGCGAAGGGGCCTTCGAGGACCTGTGCCGCGGTCCGCACGTGCCCTCAACGGGTCGCTTGAAGCACTTCAAGCTGATGAAGGTGGCCGGCGCCTACTGGCGCGGCGACCACCGCAACGAGATGCTGCAGCGTGTCTATGGCACCGCCTGGGCCAGCAAGGACGATCTGCAGGCCTACCTGACGCGTCTCGAGGAGGCTGAGAAGCGCGACCACCGCAGGCTGGGGCGGGAACTGGATTTGTTCCACCTCGACGAACACAGCCCCGGCACGGTGTTCTGGCACCCCAGGGGCTGGACGGTCTGGCAAGAGGTCGAGCAGTACATGCGCAAGGTGTACCGCGACAACGGCTACCAGGAGGTCAAGGGGCCGCAGATCGTCGATCGCGGACTGTGGGAGAAGAGCGGGCACTGGGACAAGTACCGCGAGAACATGTTCACGACCGAGTCGGAAAAGCGCGAGTACGCGCTGAAGCCGATGAATTGCCCGGGCCACATCCTGATCTTCAAGCAGGGCGTGAAGAGCTACCGCGACCTGCCGCTGCGCTACGGTGAGTTCGGCCAGTGCCACCGCAACGAACCCACCGGCGGCCTGCACGGCATCATGCGCGTGCGCGCCTTCACGCAGGATGACGGCCATGTCTTCTGCACCGAGGACCAGATCCTGCCGGAGTGCGTCGAGTACACGGCGCTGCTGCAGAAGGTCTACAAGGATTTCGGCTTCAACGACATCCTCTACAAGGTGGCCACGCGACCGGCTGCCCGCATCGGCGCCGACGAGCTGTGGGACAAGGCCGAGTTCGCGCTCATGGAGAGCCTGCGCCGCTCGGGCGTCGATTTCGTCATCGCACCCGGTGACGGGGCCTTCTATGGACCGAAGATCGAGTACACGCTGAAGGACGCGCTGGGCCGCGAATGGCAGTGCGGCACCATGCAGGTCGACTTCAACATGACGACCCGGCTGGGCGCCGAATACGTGGCCGAGGACAGTTCACACCGTGCCCCGGTGATGCTGCACCGGGCCATCGTCGGCAGCCTCGAGCGTTTCATCGGCATCCTGATCGAACAGCACGCCGGCGCCTTGCCAGCCTGGCTGGCGCCGGTCCAGGTGGTGGTGCTGTCGATCAGCGAGCACCAGGCCGAATACGCCCAGGAAGTGGCAAAAATGCTGCGCCAGCAAGGGTTTAGGGCTGAGCTTGACGTCCGCAGCGACAAGATCACCTATAAAATCCGCGCCCATTCCCTGCAAAAGCTGCCCTACATCTGCGTCGTTGGCGACAAGGAGAAGGAGCAGCACAGCGTTGCAGTGCGCGCCCGCGGCAATCGCGACCTGGGTGTGATGACGGTGGCCGACTTCGCCTCGAAGCTCGCCGCCGACATCGCCGCCAAGGTCTGACGCCAGCCCAGGCGCGCATTGCGTTTTTCTAGGACGAACAAGGAAACACCATCGCTACCTTCATGGACCGCCGTACGCCCAATGTGGAGCGTAAACATCGGCTGAACCGCGAGATCATGGCCCCCGAAGTGCGCCTCAACGGCGTGGAAAACGAGCCCCTGGGCATCGTTTCCATTCAGGAGGCCTTGCGTCTGGCCGGTGAGGCGGACGTGGACCTGGTCGAGATCGCCGCCACCGCCAGTCCGCCGGTGTGCCGCCTGATGGACTACGGCAAGTTCAAGTACATCGAGCAGAAGAAGGCCGCCGAGGCCAAGTCCAAGCAAAAGGTCATCGACGTCAAGGAAGTCAAGTTCCGCCCTGGCACCGATGACGCCGACTACAACGTGAAGATGCGCAACCTGCGTCGCTTCATCGGTGAGGACGGCGACAAGGGCAAGGTCACGCTGCGCTACCGCGGCCGCGAGATCACGCACCAGGACATCGGCCTGCGCCTGCTCGAGAAGATCCGCGACGAGTTGGCCGATGTGGCGGTGGTGGAGCACATGCCCAAATTGGAAGGACGCCAGATGATCATGATCCTGGCGCCGAAGAAGAAGTAATCGAGGAATCGATCGGGGCGCTTTGGTCGGCGCTCCGGTTGCACAAGCCGAGCAGGCCATCAAGTGCGGGAGTCCTCCCGCCGCCCAGCCCGGCAAACATAGAAGGAGCACAAAAATGCCCAAGATGAAGACCAAGAGCAGCGCGAAGAAGCGCTTTCGCGTGCGTCCGGGTGGCACCGTGAAGCGCGGCCAAGCCTTCAAGCGCCACATCCTGACGAAGAAGACCACGAAGAACAAGCGCCACCTGCGTGGCGCCGTGAGCGTGCATGAGACCAACATGGGCCACATCGCACAGATGTTGCCGATGGCCGGTCTGTAATCCCCAGCAAGAAGGAGAACCAACATGCCTCGCGTCAAACGTGGTGTAACCGCTCGCGCCCGTCACAAGAAGGTCCTGGCCCTGGCCAAGGGCTTCCGCGGTCGTCGTAAGAACGTCTTCCGCATTGCCAAGCAGGCGGTGATGAAGGCGGGTCAGTACGCCTACCGTGACCGCCGCGCCAAGAAGCGCGTCTTCCGTCAGCTCTGGATCGCCCGTATCAATGCCGCCTCGCGTGGCCTGGGCCTGACCTACAGCAAGTTCGTGGCCGGCCTGAAGAAGGCGCAGATCGACATCGACCGCAAGGTTCTGGCCGATCTGGCGGTCAACGATCCGGCCGGCTTTGCCGCCATCTTTGCGAAGGTGAAGGCCGCGCTGGCGTAATTGCCCCTAGCCCCGCTGCTTCGGCAGCGGGACGCCTTGCGAAGGCCGAACACCTGCCGGTGCTCGGCCTTCCTTTTTTTTGCTGATTTCCATGTCTGGTTTGCTTGAACTGATTGACGAGGCTCGCAGCGCGTTCGCGCAGGCCGCCACGCCCGCCCACCTGGAGGACGCCAAGGCGCGTTTCGTCGGCAAGAGTGGTCGCGTGACGGAGCTGATGAAGGGCTTGGCGGCCCTCCCCGTCGAGGAGAAGAAGGCACGGGGTGCCGAGATCAATCAGGCCAAGCAAGCCATCGAGGCGGCGCTGAACGAGCGCCGTCAGCAACTCGCCGAAGCTGAGCTGGCGGCTCAGCTGAAAGCCGAAGCGCTCGACGTCAGCCTGCCGGGTCGGGCGCGAGGGCAGGGTGGACTGCACCCGGTGACGCGCACCATCGAACGCATCGAGGCCCTCTTTGGTTCCATGGGTTTCGACGTGGCCGACGGCCCGGAGATCGAGAGCGACTGGATGAATTTCACGGCGCTCAACAACCCGGCGAACCACCCGGCGCGCTCGATGCAGGACACCTTTTACGTCGACGTCAACGACGCCCAAGGCCTGCCCTACTGTCTGCGCACGCACACCAGCCCGATGCAGGTGCGCTATGCCAGGGCGCATGCCGCGCGCCACGCAGGCGACGCGCAGATGCCCGAGATCCGAGTCATCGCGCCAGGCCGCACCTACCGCGTCGACAGCGACGCCACGCATTCGCCGATGTTTCACCAGTGCGAGGGTCTGTGGATGGGGGAAGACGTCTCCTTCCGCGACCTGAAGGCGGTTTTCACCGCGTTCTGCAAGGCCTTCTTCGAGACCGATGCACTGCAGCTGCGGTTCCGCCCCAGCTACTTCCCGTTCACCGAACCTTCCGCCGAAATCGACATCGCTTTCGCCAGCGGCCCGCTCAAAGGGCGTTGGCTGGAGGTGGCCGGCGCGGGTCAGGTGCACCCGACGGTGGTGCGCAACTACGGGCTGGACCCCGAGAAGCACATCGGCTTTGCCTTTGGCATGGGCCCCGACCGACTGACCATGCTGCGTTACGGCGTCAACGACTTGCGCCAGTTCTTCGAAGGCGACCTGCGCTTTCTCTCTCAGTTTCAGTAAAGCTGTCTATGCAATTCCCTGAAAGCTGGCTGCGCAGCTTCTGCAATCCGACCCTGAGCACCCAAGAACTGGCCGATCTGCTGACCCTGTCCGGCTTCGAGGTCGAGGACCTGCGCCCGGTGGCGCCGCCGTTTTCCGGCGTGGTGGTGGCCGAAATCGTCGAAGCGGCACAGCACCCGGATGCCGATCGTCTGCGCATCTGCAAGGTCGACGCCGGGGCGGCAGAACCGCTGCAGATCGTTTGCGGCGCGCCCAACGCGCGCGTCGGCATCAAGGTGCCGCTGGCCACGGTGGGCGCGACGCTGCCCGCTGGTGAGGATGGCAAGGCCTTGCTCATCAAGGTCGGCAAGCTGCGCGGCGTGGAGAGCTTCGGCATGCTCTGCTCGGCGCGCGAGTTGGGCCTGTCGAACGACCACGGCGGACTGCTGGAACTGTCTGCCGATGCCGTGGTCGGGCGCAGCATCCGCGATCAACTGAAGCTGGACGACCAGGTCTTCACACTCAAGCTGACGCCCAATCTGGGGCATGCCGCCTCGGTCCTGGGGGTGGCGCGCGAGGTGGCGGCGTTGACGGGCGCCCCCCTGACGCTGCCGACCTGCCAAGCGGTCGCGCCGTCCATCGACGACCGGCTGGCCGTCCGCGTCGAGGCGGCAGATCTTTGCGGCCGGTTTGCCGGTCGCATCGTGCGCGGCGTCAACCCCAAGGCGCCGACGCCTGCCTGGATGCTTGAGCGGCTGGCCGCCTGCGGCCAGCGCCCGGTCTCGGCCTTGGTCGACATCTCGAATTACGTGATGTTCGAACTGGGCCGCCCCTCGCACATGTTCGACCTCGACAAGATCCACGGCGGACTCTCGGTGCGCTGGGCGCGTGAGGGCGAGCAGCTGAAACTGCTCAACGGCAACACCATCGCGCTGGATCCGAGTGTGGGCGTGATCGCTGACGAGCAAGCCGTGGAGAGCCTGGCCGGCATCATGGGCGGTGATGCCACCGCCGTGAACGACGACACGCGCAACCTCTACATCGAGGCCGCTTTCTGGTGGCCCGAGGCGGTTCAGGGGCGGGCGCGTCGCTTCAACTTCAGCACCGATGCCGGCTACCGATTCGAGCGTGGCGTCGATCCGGCGTCGATTGCCCAGCACATCGAGCGCATCACCCAACTCGTGATCGAGATCTGCGGCGGCGCAGCGGGTCCACTGGACGATCAGGTGCTGCGCCTGCCGGCGTGCCGGCCCGTGAGCTTGCGCGTGGCCCGTGCGACCAAGGTGCTGGGTGTGCCGGTGACGCAGGCCGAGTGCGAACAGGTGTTCCAGCGCTTGGGTTTTGACTTCCAGAGTCAGGAGGGGGCGATCACCGTCACACCGCCGAGCTGGCGGCACGACATCCAGATCGAGGAAGACCTGATCGAGGAAGTCATCCGAGTGCTCGGCCTGCAGCGCCTGGACGACGGGGCCCCTGTGGGCCGGCTCACGCCGCGCCTGCTCACGGAACGCCAGCAGCCGATGGGACGCCTGCGCCGCCAGTTGGCTGGGCTGGGCTACCAGGAAACCATCAATTTCAGCTTTGTCGAAGTACGTTGGGAGCAGGAGTTGGCAGGCAATGCCGATCCGATCCGAGTGCTCAACCCGATTGCTGCGCCCCTGGCGGTGATGCGTAGCTCGTTGATGGGCAGCCTGATCGACATCCTCAAGCACAACCTGGCGCGCCGAGTTGGCCGGGTTCGCCTGTTCGAGACGGGGCGTGTGTTCATGCGCGACACAACACAGCGCGATGGCGACCTCGATGTGGCGGGTGTTCGCCAGCCGCGTCGTGTGGCCGGGCTGGCCTACGGAGCGGCTGATGCCCTGCAGTGGGGCACGAAGGAGCGCGCCAGCGATTTCTTCGACATCAAGGGCGACGTGGAGGCGCTTCTGGCGCCCAGGCGGGCGCGCTTCGTGCCGTGCGAGCACCCGGCACTTCACCCTGGCCGTGCCGCACGCATCGAGCTCGATGGACGCGAGATCGGTGTGCTGGGCGAATTGCATCCGCGTTGGCGTCAGGCCTACGAACTGCCGCAGGCGCCGCTGCTGTTCGAACTGGATCTGGACGCCGTGCTCGAGCGCACCTTGCCCGAGCCGCGATCGGTGCCCAAGCAGCCGGCCGCACAGCGGGATCTGGCCCTTGTGGTCGGCGACGCCGTCACGCACGAGGCGCTGTTGCAATCCATCAGCGCAGCGGCCGAACCTGTTGTCCGTGACGCCCAACTGTTCGACGTTTACCGCCCGAAGGATGGCGGCGAGCGCAGTCTGGCCGTGCGTTTGACCCTGCAGGACGATGCCGCGACCCTGACCGACGAGCGCATCGAGCAAGCCATCCAGGCAGTGCTGGCCAGCCTGCAGACCCAACTCGATGCGCGCCTGCGCAGTTGATGAACCGGAGTGTCTCGACCATGCTGGACGACCCCATCAAGCCCTCAACCCTGATTGCCTCCATCGAGACGCCCACGCTCACCAAGGCGGAGTTGTCGGAGTTGCTTTACGAGCGGCTTGGGCTCAACAAGCGCGAAGCCAAGGACATGGTGGAGGCCTTTTTCGAGCTGACCAGTGACAGCCTGGTTCGAGGGCGTGAAGTCAAGCTGAGCGGATTCGGAAATTTCGGTCTTCGCCAGAAGGCCGCGCGCCCTGGCCGCAACCCGCGCACCGGCGAATCAATTCCCATCGAGGCGCGGCAAGTTGTGACCTTTCACGCCAGTCAGAAGCTCAAGGCCACCGTTCAAGGGGATGAAGAGGGCTGAAAGCGCACTAGCATCGCCGCCCCACCATGAGCAGCCTGCCCGCCATTCCAGCCAAACGCTACTTCACCATCGGTGAGGTCAGCAGCTTGTGCGGTGTGAAGCCCTATGTTCTGCGTTACTGGGAGCAGGAGTTCACGCAGTTGCGCCCGCAGAAGCGCCGCGGCAACCGTCGCTACTACCAGCATCACGAAGTGCTGCTCATTCGACGTATCCGCGACCTGTTGTACGACCAGGGCTTCACCATCAGCGGGGCGCGCAATCAGCTGTCGGAACTGCTATCGGTGCCTCCCGCGCTGCATCCCATCGAGTTGCCTTCGGGTCAGCCGATGAGCATGGAGGAATTGCGAATCGAGCTGCTGCGTTTGCGCGACAGCCTGGGAGACTGCTGAAGCTGCGCTATAGTGCAAGGCTTCGTCGGGGCGTAGCGCAGCCTGGTAGCGCACTTGCATGGGGTGCAAGGGGTCGCGAGTTCGAATCCCGCCGCCCCGACCATAGAGAAAAAGGCT